>JAENYG010000004.1:123288-207539 GCA_016841875.1 Syntrophomonas sp. | reverse complement strand
GCTCATCTACGATGAACGGGATGGCGAAGGAGCAAAGCACAAAATTATTGACAGAACCTTTTCTAATTACAGTGGGCTACCAAAAATACGGTTATCCCACAGTCTAAATGCTAACAATGGTAAATTGTACCTCTTATATTGGTGGGCAGGGGTTTGGTATTCACCTGCCCACCCCCTTTCTTTTTCCACTTACCCTTTAGAGTGGAATTCTAATATTTTATCCGGAACAGGTTTTTTTATAAGGTGCGAAAATCATCATATCGTTCAGGCTCTGGTAATGCCATCCAGTTTAGTATATACCAGGAGGCGTATACAATTTTGTCACTTTTGTGGATATCGAATTATTTTGGGTTTTCCATTACATTCCAATATGGGATGAATTTAGGAATGGCTCTTAGAGATGACTGCAGAACCCACGGGTGTGTGGAAAAGAAACGAAGAAGCTCCTCAAGCAACTATGCTTGAGGAGCCTGGAGGTAAATCTTTGTAGTACACTATTCCTGGTTTTTCTGACATGATATCTTGCCCATCATTTCTGGAAGCATTTCCACGATTTTGTCTATGGAACCTCGATTGGTTAAAGGCATCACACTTACTTCATCATCTTTAATGACTATCAATGCACTGGGAGAAATTCTACCCCCTGCTCCTGAACCTCCACCAGTTCCATCCATACCCTTGGGGTCCTTCCCTGAACCACCACCACCACCAGCACCAAAAGCAACGCTGATTACCG
Organism: Syntrophomonas sp.; assembly: GCA_016841875.1. Taxonomy (GTDB): domain Bacteria; phylum Bacillota; class Syntrophomonadia; order Syntrophomonadales; family Syntrophomonadaceae; genus JAAYJK01. The sequence goes on along the minus strand of JAENYG010000004.1, from coordinate 206,803 downwards.
GGATGAGAGTAATGCTGCCTACTTGAATTGCTTCACCGAATACGGTTTCAGTCTTAAAAAATTTTTCCAGTTGTTCAAATAAAGCATTGATGTTTTGAGTCAAATCCATAGCTTTTCCTCCATTCTATGATTATTTAAAGCACCTTATTTTATATACCCGCTGCCATTTAAAAAGGTTGCACTGCAGGTTGTTTAGCAGGTTTTTTGTTTTTCCTGACTGCTGACAGGAACCGCCAGGTTGAAGCTTGCAGAATAAACTTAATTAAATACCAAAGTAATAATGCAGGAATAATGGAGCCAGCTATCAGCAGGGATATTTCCAAATATTCCTGATCCCATACTGGATTCAAGTTTACGGTGTAAGCTTCATTCATCCCGTTCAAAAAATAACAGCAGGGTAGGACCCAGGCAGTAATATCGGGTTCATAGAAGCCATAGCTGCCATTTATATTAATATCATCTGGCTTAAATGCTGCCAGGAGATTCTTAAACAGTTTCCAGATGGTGATGTGAAGTCTATTTTCCAAAAAACTCCGCAAAATTCTAAATCCCGAAAAATTGCTATTTGGATTTCTTTTAGGGCTAGTTTCCTTCCTCGACCTTGGTCGATTTCGCACCGGCCAAGATATACCTAAAAATTTAAACTGCAGCACGTTTTTGCCCGCTGGAGGATCTAACTCAAATTTAAACAGGAGGCCTGACCAAACCTTAAAAGAATACTTCAATTCGTCCTGATATTGAGCGTTTATGGTGTATTTAACAGGAGTGACCAAAATCATCAATATTAAAATTATGATCACCAGCAGTAAAGCCAGAATAATATACATCCAGGTACCTACCTTTTCAGCGACATTATTTTACGTATATCCAGTTTTTTACCCACATAGTTTCTGGTAGTGCTTCCCGCAGTTCTTATTAGACTGGCTCCAGGCAGGAACTGCATATAATTAACCGCCAGTTTCATTGATGAGGTCTGAATTTTATATACATCCACCAGAGAAGCATTATCCTGCGAGGACAGCAATTCTGCAAAACAGTGATCAAAAGTATTTATTCTTAAATCAGCTAATTTTTGATGAGGTATATCGGCATAGTTATGAAAACGAAAATCCCAGTCCAATATCTTTAACTGGTTTAATTCCCGTCTGCATTCAGGGCAAATTTTAAGATGCTCTTCCAGAAGCTTAGCTTCCAGTACATTCAATTCCCCGTCCATGTATTCATGCAGTAATTCTTTATTTAGGTCACACATTCTTACACCTCCAGCAGACCTGAGCTTTCTAACTTTCTTTTTAGCATGTTTCTTGCCCGGCACAGATTGCTTTTTACTGTGCCCACAGGCTGTTCCAGATTGGACGCCATTTCCTTATAAGTCATGTCCTCTACATATCTCAGGGTTAAAACCATTCTATAGGAATCAGGCAGTTCTGCAATTACTTGTTCCAGGATTCTCTTCATATCTTTTACAGCTGTATCACTTTCTATATCAGTTCGTGAATCAATAATATTGATCAAGTCAGGTTTATCAAGATCTAAATTATCCAGAGCAGCATGAACATGCTTTTGCTGATCACGTTCATAATTCAGACAGCTGTTAATAGCAATTCTTTTTAACCAGGGCCAAAAAGATCTTGATTCATCAAAAGTATTTATTGAACGAAAAACTTTTATAAATACCTCCTGCATGATATCCATGCTGCTTTCGTGATTGCGGGCATAGCTGAAACACAGTCTATACAATTGACCTTCATAAGAGCTCAACAGTATATCAAAAGCATCTCGTTCCATGTTTTTGCATCTGCGGATAAGATTGATCGAAATGTCCATAGCCAGTTTCCTTTTTATTACCTAATTAATATACCCTTGAGAAACAAAAAGGTTGCAATTATCTATATTATGATCAAATGCCATGTGAAAGAAAAGGTGTGTGGGTGAATTTCTGTTTTCAGGGGCTGAGCAGGTAAAAAGCGAGATATTTATCTGGCCAGGAGCATGGTAGCGAGAGGATATATAACTTAATGAAGACTTATGTTGACTATTCCGGTGCATTATTAATAATAATCCTTATAATTGGTCTTCTCATGCATCCTGACAATATTGAGACGTAATACCCATAAATACAAGCTTTGACTATATCCAAAAGTTATAATATCATTATACCTAATGCAAAAATAAATTAAGGTAGGCGCCGAGGTCTTTTATCATAAGGCGCGGGGGAACCAAATTTGGGGCGAATTCCTGGTACTATCATAGAGATTCCAGGATAGGGCTGACCCGAGTCCGAGTCCGACAGCTAACCCCGTAGGCGAAACGGGCTATCAGTCAAAGTTTTGTGTAATTATACACGTAAGTAAATCTGTAGAAGTTAATGCTGTATTATTTCGCGGATTTACATTGTATACGTATGTAACCAGAGATATTCTTTATAGCCTTTCTTTCAAGCCTTGCGTTGCCTGCCAGCAAGGAGGATAAGTTTTCATGCAAAAAATTAGAAAACCGCTGAGGAACTCGAGAGTAGGGGTGATTTCCTTTATTGTCGTGCTGTCTTTTTGTCTGCTGGTTGCCGGATGCGGTGGAGCGGGCAGTGAAGAACAGGAGGGCAATAATACCACTGTTGAGAAACCGGTATTGGTTATGGCTGATTGTAGTTGGGACAGCATTAAGGTGCACAACCGCATCGCAGGTTTTATTGTCGAGAATGGATATGATTATCCGGAATGCGAATATGTTTTCTGCGAAACACTTCCAGCTCTGCAGGGACTGCAGCATGGTGATATAGACATCTATATGGAAGTATGGGCCGACAATATCATGGATGCCTGGAATACTGCTCTGGAAGAGGGGACTGTTAAAGATTTGGGTTCCAATTTTCCCGATGCACCCCAGGGATGGTATGTTCCAACCTATATGATTGCAGGAGATCCGGAAAGAGGTATCGAAGCAATGACCCCGGATCTTAAATCAGTCAGTGACCTGCCGAAGTACCAGGAACTCTTTAAAGACCCTGAAGTTCCTACCAAGGGGCGTTTTCACAACAGTCCTCCGGGTTGGAAGTGTACCGAGATAAATGAATATAAATTTGAAGCTTACGGTTTAAATGATACCTTTAATCTATTTAGTACCGGTTCAGACACTGCTCTGGCTACATCCATGGCTACCGCGTATGAGAAAGGGGAACCATGGGTCGGGTATTACTGGGAGCCTACATGGGTAATGGGCAAACTTGATATGACTCTCCTGGAGGAACCGGCTTATGATGAATCCCTGTGGTCGGCAGAAGGCAGTTATGCCTGTGCTTATCCGGCAGCCAAGGTACTGATAGGAGTAAACAGTGAAATGGAAAACACTTCACCAGAGCTAATCGAATTTTTCACTAATTACGATACGACTCTGGGGCAGAACAATGATTTCCTGGCCTTTATGATGGATAATGACGGGGATGTAGAAAAAGCGGCCATCTACTTTTTGCAGACCTACCCGGAGGTATGGAAATCATGGGTACCTGAAGACGTTGCCAAGAATGTGGAAGCAGCACTCGAAGGGGTGGAATAAATTGAATAATATTTCCGAAACGTATCTTCTGGAGGTTAAAAACCTGTGGAAGGTGTTTACAAAAGATAATGCAGAATGCAATGTATATGATGCTGCAGCGGTAAAAAAGCTGGAAGCTGCGGGTGGCGTTGTGGCCGTACGGGATGTCTCTTTTAAAATCAAGCGGGGAGAGGTTTTCGTAATTATGGGTCTTTCCGGAAGTGGTAAATCTACCTTGATAAGATGTTTGCCCAGGCTGATCGATCCTAGTTCCGGCAGCATAATGATGAATGGTGATAATGTTTCGGAAATGGATCAGCAGCAGTTGACTGAATTTCGCCGTACCAAAGCGGCCATGGTTTTCCAGCATTATGGTCTGCTGCCTCACCGCACGGTTCTGGAAAATGTGTCATTTGGACTCAAACTGCGTGGTGTAGACCAGAAAGACCGGGAAATGAAAGCGGAACAGGCTATCGAACAGGTCGGGCTCAAGGGATGGGAAACCCATTATCCCTCTCAGCTTTCAGGTGGCATGCAGCAGAGAGTTGGTATTGCCAGGGCCCTGGTACAGGAGACCGAGCTGCTTCTTTTGGATGAGCCTTTCAGCGGTCTGGATCCCCTTATACGCAGAGAAATGCAGGAGGAGCTCTTGCGACTGCAGGAGCAGCTGCACAAAACGATGGTCTTTGTTACTCATGACCTGAGTGAAGCAGTTCGTCTGGGCGACCGGATGGCGGTGATGAAAAGCGGTGAGTTTGTACAGGAAGGAACTCCTCAGGAGATAATTATGCATCCTGCTGATGAATATGTACAGCGCTTTGTTCAGGACGAACAAAAGATTACGCTTATGATGGAACAGGAAAGTAAAACCAGCAATGTAAGAACCCTGCCTGTCCGATCAGGCGATCGCAGTGAGAAGGCTGCGGCAGGTACCAGGAGGTGAGAACATGTTCCCGGAAGCATTAGAATACCACATAGCTCCATATATCAGTAATTTTGTCAAATGGCTGCTGCATACCTGCGGCCCCGCCTTTGATAGCTTCAGCAGTTCGTTGATCACCATTATGGTGCAGATTGAGCATGGGCTTTTATTTGTACCCTGGTGGTTATGGGTGATTGGAATAACCTTTCTATCCTGGCGTATCACCAGGCATACAGGTAAAACCATTCTTCCCGCCGTACTGCTCATGACGGTAGGAGTGCTGGGATTGTGGGATATTGCCATGGAGACCCTCTCAATAATTATTGTATCAGTCCTCCTGGCCTTAATCATCGGCATCCCTTCGGGTATAGCTATGGCAGTATCAAACCGGGTCAATACCATATTTACTCCTATTCTTGATGCTATGCAAACTATGCCCAGCTTTGTATACCTTATCCCGGCCTTGATGCTGTTTGGCCTGGGTAAAGTGCCCGGAGTGGTGGCCACAGTTATTTATGCGGTGCCTCCGGTGCAGAGACTTACTAATCTGGGTATAAGGCAGGTTTCCGACTCAGTGCAGGAAGCAGCCCTGGCATTTGGAGCTACTCCATGGCAGTTAATGAAGGAAGTGCGTTTACCGCTGGCCATGCCATCTATACTGGCAGGGGTTAACCAGACTACCATGATGGCTCTGGCGATGGTGGTGATTGCCAGTATGATTGGAGCGGGAGGTCTGGGCGAGAAAGTGCTGGTTGCCACCAACCGGATAGATGTAGGGGCAGGATTTGAGGCTGGATGGGCCATTGTGGTCCTGGCCATAATTATTGATCGCCTGAGTCAGGGAGCGGCCAGTAAATTCGATAACACTAGTATACAGAGGTAGAGATTTAAAAAAGCCTGTTGATCATGTCAACAGGCTTTTTTTCGTTAGAGGTTATTCCTTTTCCGGCAACTGTGAGCTGAGCTGTTTATATAGAATATCTGCTATGCCCAGCGAACTAGTTTTACTCATGTTTTTAGCATATTCATCATACAGCATGGATTCATAAGTCTCGGTGGCAAAACCGCGATCTATTAAATCACTGTGGGAGATACAAGCTCTCATTGAATCCAGAACCTTGTTAATAAATACACTTTCTAGCTGCTGGCATGATTCATATAATTTTTTCTGGTCATCGCTTTGGATAGCACTGTTTAGGGCCCGATCAAAACTAGTCATCTCAGAAGCCTCTTGGGCTGCGGAAGCACTGGTCTGAGCCGTTTGCAGGTTTATCATATTGGTATCGATTTTCATATCCGTAAGCTCCTTAACGAAAACTTTTATCTGCGCAGGCTGGTAGCAGTCTGCAGCATCTCGTCAGATGACTGTATAACCTTGGAGTTCATTTCATAAGCTCGCTGGGCGGTTATTAACCCAACCATTTCTTCCACAATTTGAACGTTGGACATCTCCAGGTATCCTGCCTGGATAGATATAGTACCATCATTATCCGGATCCCAATCTTCTGGCTCACCAGAACTGGCAGTGGCAGCATAGAGGTTACCTCCTAATGCCTCCAGTCCAGCTGGATTTGCGAATTTTGCCAATTCTAGTTGACCGGCTTCTTGAGCAGTATCGCTATCAGGGGTCATATAGGTTACTGTGCCATCTTTAGCAATTTGAACGTCATAAGCATCAGCATCCAGGGCATCTGCACCTACTAGTTTATAACCATCAGCAGTGCATAAATTTCCTTCGTTATCGATCTTGAGAGCCCCATCCCGGGTATACAGCTCGGTATCGTTTCCTCCGCCTTCCAGTTTAAAGAAGGCTAATCCGCTGATAGCAACATCCAGCGAATTAGAAGTGGCTTGAAGATTACCCTGGGTGAAAGAAGTTTGCGTAGCCGATGGTTTAACTCCGAGTCCAATCGAAATCCCTACCGGTTCATTAGTATTATCGGTTACCACCGGTCTCCTTATCTGCTGATAGAGAAGATCCTGGAATTCGACTCTTTGTTTTTTAAAACCAGTAGTATTAACATTGGATATGTTGTGGGCCAGAGTATCGACATTTAACTGTTGGGCATACATACCCGTACTGGCAGTATAGAGAGACCTCATCATAAACTTTGATCCTCCTTGTTATACACATATTGATGACGGTACTTCAATCAGTCGGTACCGTAATGGGCCTCTCAAAATGAGTCCAGCCCAAAATAAGTTCTTTTATATTATCGTTATGTGTTAGCAATATCTTAAGAAAAATATGAAAATATTTATGCTTTACTAAAAAACATAGTATTTATTGAGAATGCAGCCTTAAGGCAGATATAATAATAATCTAATAATAGTAATATTATCGGCTGCTAGTTGGAGTAGCAGTTATAATGCCCAACAGTCACTAATACTAATATCTCAGCCTGTCCTAAATATAAAAGAAACTTTTCTGAAATATTTCATATATTAAAAGTGTAGACGAAATTCACAGTGCTGGGAGGGATGAGAAAGATGATAAAGATATCTGACCTTAGGAACCGGGATGTAGTCAATGTTTTAGATGGGAAAAAACTGGGTAATATCATGGATATCGATCTGGACTTGGAGAGTGGGCGAGTATTGTCGCTTATTATGCCTGGTCAGGCGCGGCGGTTTAACTTCTTTTCTCGCAGAGAGGAAGTCAATGTGCCCTGGAATAAAATTGTGAGAATTGGACGGGATGTTATTCTAGTGGAGGTGCCGGCAGCAAGTAATCTGGACGATTATCGAAGAGAATACCTGGATGATGACCGATACTAAACCTTGCATTATACCCGGGTATTGGTCATAATAAGGGCATACGTGACCTAATTTGAAGCAGTCAGGTAGGGTGATAATGATGCGATGTCCTTACTGTAATGAAATGGAGAGCAGAGTAGTTGACTCCAGAGCCAGTGAAGATGGCTCATCAATACGCAGACGCAGAGAATGCAACTTGTGCAAGAGACGTTTTACTACCTATGAACGTCTGGAAGAAAAACCGCTGCTGGTTATTAAACGAGGGGGCACTCGGGAACAGTTCAATCGGGAAAAGCTGCTTAATGGGATAACCCGGGCCTGTGAGAAAAGATCTGTCAGTATGGAGAAAATCGAAATCCTGGTTGCTGAAATAGAGCGGTATTTGAGGGATGAATACGACCGGGAAGTAAGCAGTATGATCATTGGCGAAAAAGTGATGGACAAACTCAAAGAAATAGATGATGTTGCCTATGTGAGATTTGCTTCCGTATACAGGCAGTTTGCGGATGTAAACAGCTTTATCAAGACGATTGAACAATTAAAAAAACGCTCGGATGATTTAGATAAGGACTGAATAAGAAGCTTTACAGGGTCAGCATTTCCCTGTCTTAAGGTAATTCTCTAGTTTATTAATGATCATATTAATCGGGAAAACCTGTTCTTCTACCGGGCTGACCGGGCGTCCATACAAATACATCCGATCGTTGTAACTGCCTGTTTTGCGCGCATTCTGGGGAAGATCGGCCAGGTTTTTCATCCAGCGTTCAGCTGATGCCAGGGGTAAATGAAAGGTGAATTTATACTCGGCCAGCCTTACTCTGAATTCTATAAGCGAATAGTATTCTTTATCAACTGAGTGTAATGAGCACTTGGGGCAGAAATACTCGTTTTTTATGTAGGCAGCATAAGACATGCCAGATGATTCAGCAGAATCCTTACAATCTTCGCAGAGCCATACCCGGTATCGATCAGGACCAGTCAGATATCGGGCATACAATAAAGATGAGTTTTCCAGATACATTTTTTCAAGTACCTGGTTTTTCAGCCGGTAAAGATGACTGCTGTTTTCGTTATAGGTTTTGGCATAATGATTCAGGTGAAATAGATAAAAACAGCATCGCAAAAAAACATCCTCTGGATAATCGGATACAGTTTCCAAAAAACGGTCATAATGCCGGACTGCCCCGATAACCTGTTTGAACCTGGCAGCAGGCCCTGATTTTCCGCGTGAAGGGCCTCCCTGAACCTCAGCCAGCAGGGAATAAATATCAAGTTTCGCTATCTCTTCTTCTGAAAACAGATAGGTTACCCCGTGGTTACTATTTCGATAGAGATGGGCGACATTTAAATATCCATGTTCCACCAGGTTATGGACCTGACGGTTGCTGATATTGAATCTTTCAGCTATCTGGCTGACGGTAAGCATTGTAACACCTGCTTTTCTAGTCTGGTTCTGGATCAGTATAATTGCTATCTATTAAATAAGTGGCTTCGGCGACGATAATTTCAGGAACATATATATCGGTTTCTGCCATGGGACCAATACCTACTGGTATTTGCGACACCTCCCGGCGATGCAGTCTTACCGGGATACCGCTGGCCTTAAGCAGACTTTCAATAATTATGTCATCGGGTGGGTAAACCTTTTTAATGGATATCCACCTGCATTTGTTCAGATCATAACCACAGTTTTTACAGCGAGAGTCTTCGAGATATTCTTTACAGAAAGGACAGTTCATTCCTGTTCACCTCCTGAGCATATTTTAAGCTAAAAAAGGATGTTCGACAAATGGATAAATGGATTTGGGAAAAACATCAGCAGATACAATATATTACCATTCCTGATTGGTTAGAACAGGGGGTTAATATTGCCTTCTCAGCTCGTCATGGTGGAGAAAGCAATCCCCCCTTCCATTCTTTAAATATGGGTCTGCATGTGGGCGATAAGCAGGAATCAGTAATACGCAACCGCCAGCAGTTTATGAGTGTTTTCGGCATCGGTATGGACCGGATGGTATGCTGTCAGCAGGTGCATGGCAGCAGTGTGGCATATATCAATGGGAAACAGGCTGGGCGGGGAGCTGAGAACTATGACGCTTCCCTGCCTGGAATAGATGCTATGATCACCGAGACTCCCGGGATAATTCTGGCGACCTTTTATGCTGACTGTATTCCGGTTTTCTTTTTTGATCCCGTTAAAAGAGCAGTAGCTATAGCTCACAGCGGTTGGAAAGGCACCATGGACAGGATAGTTTTGAACACCTTGCAAACCATGGTGGAACGCTTCAGATGTGATCCGGGCGATATGGAGATCTTTCTGGGTCCCGGTATTGGTCGCTGCTGTTTTCAAATTAACCCTGATTTGTCTGAAAAAGTTAGTAAAGCCTTTCCTGAATTTGATGATATAATGTACAGGAATAGTAAAATTTACTGGGATTTAAGGCTTACTAACCAGAATATCTTAATGGGAGCAGGTATTAACCCCATAAAAATAATAGACTGTGGCTTATGTACGTCATGTCGGACCGATATGTTCTTTTCCCATAGAAGAGAAGACGGTAAAACCGGTCGTATGATGGCTGCGATTGGCTTACGAATACCGAGGTGAAAATCTGTGCCGAATGCTAAAATTCTTGTAGTAGATGATGAGGCTTATATTGTAGAATTGGTGAAATTTAATCTTGAAAAAGAAGGTTATGAGGTTGTTGTCGCACATGATGGTTTAAAAGCTCTGGATATGGTAAGAGAAGAACTGCCCGACCTTATAATACTGGATATTATGATCCCCCGCATGGATGGACTGGAAGTGTGCCGACTGCTCAAACAGGATCAGGCTTACAAGGCTATACCCATAATAATGCTAACCGCCAAAGGCGAAGAGTTTGATACCATTCTGGGTCTGGAAATGGGTGCTGATGATTATATTAAGAAACCCTTCAGCCCGCGGGAAATGCTGGCCCGGGTAAACGCGCGATTGAGAGCTCTTAGAATCTTGAGAGCGGAAAAGGCAGTAGGTCAGAAGATATGCGTTTTTAAAGAACTTATTGTAGTACCAGAGAAATATGAGGTTTTTTTAGGGGAGAAGAAACTAGAATTAACCCCTAAGGAATTCGAGTTATTGACCCTGATGCTTTCTAATCCGGGCAAGGTATATACCCGGGAAGCGCTCCTGGCAAAAGTATGGGGTTATGAGTTCTCAGGAGATACTCGTACCGTCGATGTACATATACGCCACTTACGGCAGAAGCTGAGTGATGATTTCAGCTATCCTGATTATATCGAAACCGTTCGCGGGGTTGGGTACCGATTTGCGGAAGAATAGCTAAAAGTTGGAGGATATGCGATGCTCTTGGAAAATGATCATCAAATCTATGACAATATGATCATGCAGGTTATCCTGTCTACTATGACAGAAGGCGTTCTGGTTATCGATAAAAATTCATATGTAATCAGGGTTAACCGGGCGGCAGAAAACATTTTCATGCAAAGGCAAAAGGTATTATTATATAGACAACTCCAGGATATTACTGCCAATCAGGACATAACCAGTCTGGTAAATGAAGTATTGAGTAAGGGCAAAGAGATTTTTCAGGAAATCATGATGATTCCCACCAGACAGATGTATCGGGTTCATGGTGCTCCCATAAAAGATTCTTATGGAATGGTACAGGGAGCAGTGGTGATTTTTTACGACGTTACAGAGATACGGGATTTTGCCCAGGTCAGGTCCGAATTCGTGGGCAATGTTTCTCATGAATTGAGAACCCCCTTAACCTCTATCAAAGGGTTTGTTGAAACACTCCTGGATGGCGCCATGGAGAACAGTGCCATATGCAGAAGGTTCTTGACCATAATTGATGATGAAAGCGAACGCTTAAGTCGTTTGATTGATGACTTATTAACCCTCTCGTCCCTGGAATCCAATGAAAAAATATCCCGTTTAAAACCAGTCTGTATAGCCCAATCCATGCGCAATGTCATGAACATCCTGGGCCCTCAGATTAGCGAGAAAAAACTTCAGGTAGAATTCATTTATTCCAGGTCCTTGCCCTATATTAAAGCAGATGAAGATCTGCTGGGGCAGGTTTTGATCAACCTGCTGGATAACGCTATTAAATATACTCCACCTAACGGCAAAATCGTTATCAGGTCCAAGAGAGAGGAAAGCCGAGTCATGACTACCTTTACCGACACTGGTATGGGCATACCCGAGGAGAGCCTGACCCGGGTATTCGAGAGATTTTACCGGGTGGACAAGGCCAGATCCAGGAGGCATGGAGGTACCGGGCTGGGATTATCCATAGTAAAACATATTGTTGAATCTCATGGTGGTGAGGTGTTTGTTAACAGCGAATTTGGTAAGGGTTCTACTTTTGGGGTAGGGTTCCTGGTGGTATAGCAGTTATTTACGGTATAATTGCAGATAATTAAGCAGTTTAGCGATATTATATAAAAAGGATATCAATCAGTATTTCTAGAATTACTGGGATGAAAAGGTGATCCAGAGTGGGATTAGAGCAAAATATCGAGGGCATTAAAGCCCGAATAGAGAAAGCAGCAGCCCTGAGTGGGCGAAAAGCATCGGATATTATTCTGCTGGCGGTAAGTAAGACGGTAGATACCGACATGGTCAGGCAGGCTTATGATCTCGGTCTAAGACATTTTGGAGAAAACCGGGTACAAGAACTACAGAGAAAGATAGAAAGCCTGCCTGAAGCTCACTGGCATATGATTGGTCGTCTGCAGACCAACAAAGTCAAGGACATTGTTGGCAGAGTTCAACTCATTCATTCACTGGACAGGTGGAACTTGGCCGAGGAGATGGATAAAAGAGGGCAGCAGGCTGGACTTGAAGTGCCGGCTCTCTTAGAAGTCAACATAGCTGGGGAAAAACAGAAAGCCGGCTTTGCCAGCAATGAAGTGGAGGCAATTCTTGAACAAGCGGCTCAGTTTAAGACACTGCGCATTTACGGTTTTATGACTATGGCCCCACTGACTGATGATGCAGAATTGAGCAGACCGATATTTCGGGAACTAGCTGATATGAAGAAAAGATTTGAAAAAAATTCATATGCCAATGTTGAACTCAAATACTTGTCAATGGGTATGTCGGATGATTTTGAAGTTGCTATCGAAGAAGGGGCAAACATAGTTAGGATTGGTACAGCTCTTTTTAAGGAATAACTCAACAAAAATTTTAACAGACAGAGTGGAGGAGGAGCACCATGAGTAAAATGCATGATTTTATGGTCTGGTTGGGCATAGCAGAAGAAGAAGAGATCACGGAGGAAATAATGGAAATGCCTATTGGTTCCAACGCGGATCCACGGGGAGCAGCAAATGTAGTTAGCATTCATACCAATAAAAATTTAAGGGTGATCGTTTGTGAACCTCAGAGTTTTGAGGAAGTTGAACTGCTTACAGATCACTTGAAAAACAGAAAACAAATTATTCTAAACTTTGAAAACACTCCCGAAGAAACCACCCGGAAAATATTTGATTTTATCAGTGGAGCTACATATGCCCTGGAAGGAAACAGCCAGCAGCTAGGAAGACATGTGTTTATGTTTGCCCCCAGCAATGTTGAAATTTCTAAAGATGCTCGCACCTTGATGCTGAGGAACAGGTTTGGCAAGCCTTTCGGGGGGGATCAATAGTGGCCCCTGTACTAGGTATTATTGGCTGTGGTAAGATGGCCTATGCGCTCCTGCAAGGTATTGAAAATGAGCAAAGTCAGCTGTTTACCACAGTTTATTGTACTGATATCGACCAGGGCAGAATGGAATTGTTCAGCAATGAGTTTAATGCAGCTGCAGAAGAACTGCAGGAGCTGGTGAAAAAATCTAGTCTGGTAGTTCTGGCTGTTAAACCCCAACAGGTATGGCAGGTGTTGGAACAGGTACAGGGCAATTGGAGTGAGGGGACTCTGCTGGTTTCTATAGCGGCTGGAATCAAAACTGTGGATCTAGAAAAGGCGGTGCAATCTTTTGTGCCGGTAGTTCGCGTTATGCCCAATACCCCCTGTTTGGTCGGGAGTGGGGTATGTGCTGTTGCGGGAGGCAGTCGGACTGTGGATCAGGACTTGGAACAGGTGCGTGATTTACTGGCGAGTATGGGAAATGCCTTGATTTTAGATGAAAAATATATGGATGCAGTTACTGCGGTTTCTGGCAGTGGTCCTGCCTATGCCTACCTGGTACTTGAAGCATTTATAAACGCCGGTATTAATATCGGATTGGATGCGGCCCTGTCTAAAAGACTGGTGCTGGATACCTTCCGGGGGAGTATAGAGATGATAGAACAGAGTCAGGATCATCCGGCCTCCCTGAGGGAACAGGTTTGTTCACCTGCTGGCACCACCATTGCCGGGGTCAGGCAGCTGGAAGAAAACGGACTGCGCAAAGCCTTTTTCGATGCGGTTGAAAAAGCCTATCTGAGGTCTATTGAACTCGGTCAGATTAAATAGGGAGGTAAATTTCGTTGTTTGCATATCAGTTGATACAAGTTATAAATATAGCTTTTCAGGTGCTGATTTATTTAATTATCGGCAGGTGCATTTTATCCTTTATCAAGCACGATCCCTATAATCCAATTATTAAATTTGTATATGATGTTACTGAGCCAGTTATGGCACCCTTCAGGAGACTTCTGCCTATGGGTTATGGGATAGACTTTTCGCCCTTACTGGCAGTTTTTGCCCTGGGACTTCTCAATAAACTTATTATTCAAATAATTCTATTGATTTTTTAGTATATTAATAAAGGAGCCAGAGATGAAGCAAGGATACGAGCTGGAATTACTGGCCCCGGCAGGAAGCTGGGAAGTATTAACTACTGTAGCAGAAGCCGGGGCTGATGCAGTATATGCAGGTGGGAAAAGGTTTAACATGCGCGGTCTGAGGCCGGACATGAATTTCACCGAGAAGGAAATAGAATCAGCAGTCAAATACCTGCATGGGAAAGCCAAGAAATTCTATATTACCATAAACAACCTTTATTTCGATCATGAGCTGGATGAACTTCAAGATTATATTGCATTTCTTGCCGCTGCCGGAGTAGATGCGCTGATTATTCAGGATATGGCGGCAGCCCGGATATGTAATGAACAGGACTTTAAAATACCATTGCATGCCAGTGTGCAGGTGGGAGTATCCAATCTGCCGGCGGTAAAGCGCCTGGAAGAAAAAGGTTTTGCCCGGGTCATTCTTTCCAAAAACACTTCCCTGGAAGATATAAAAACCATTAAACAGGCCACTCGCCTGGGGATTGAATATTTTGCCCATGGGGATCTTTGTATTTCTCATGCCGGGCAGTGCTATATGAGCAGTTTTCTAGCTGCGGAGAGCGGCAATCGGGGTAGATGTATTAAGCCCTGCCGCTGGGAATACAGTCTGAACAGCAGTACCGGGACCAGACAGCAGGGTTATCTGCTGGCCAATAATGATCTGTGTCTTTATCCCTATTTATCGGACATGGTCAATGCAGGAGTAAGCTCCTTCAAAATAGAAGGGCGCATGCGCAGCTCAGAATATCTGTCTCATTTAATAAAGATTTACCGGCGGGCTCTCGATAAAATAGTAGAGGACCCAGCTGCATACTTGGTGGATGATAAGGAAATGGAAAAACTGCAGGAAAAAAGAATAAGGGATTTCTGCTGCGGGAATCTGTCTGGCACACCGGGCCCGGAATCAATAGGAGTGAGCGGGGAAAGAGAACCATTTTTCGTGACCACTTCTTGCCTGCTAAAAAAGCAAACCCAGGATGATTGCCCGACCGGGCTTAAACCGGAAGGCAGTATTGAAGAAATCAGCGTTAAAGCAGGCAGCCTAAAAGCTCTGGAAGCCCTCTGCGATACCGGAGTAAATAATGTTATTCTGGGATGTGAAAAAATGCGTCATCCGGTAAATGGGTGGACGGCCGGAAGAATAAACAAGGCGGTAGAGACAGCTTTAAAAGGCAATGTAAAACTGGTATTGGAATCTCCTCGGATTTTGAACAATCAGGATGCTGAAGATTTTAAACGTACCTTGGAACAGGTTGACCGGGCTGGTATATATGCGCTGATGGCCAATGATTTTGGCGCCATTCAAATTGCTAAAGATATGGATTTAAGACTTTGGGGTGGATATGGACTCAATGTAAGCAACAGCACCGCGGGCAGTTTTTATTTTGCTGAGGGACTGGAGAGATTAGCTGCTTCACAGGAACTGCAGTTCTCAAATCTCAAGGCTATTGATAAATGTGCAGCTGATGTGGAAATTACGGTTCACGGCCCATTGTGCGGTATGATCAGTGACTATTGTATAATAAGGTCAGCTCATGTTTATGATGATGAATGCCAGGCCTTCTGTGCCAAGGATGACTATACTCTACGGGATAATGTGGGACAGTTATATCAGGTGCGAGCGGACCTGCAGTGCAGGAACTATATTTATCATCCTTATCATCTTTGTTTGCTGCCGTATCTGCCCATTCTCAGTTCAGCCGGGATAAAACATATTCGTATCGATGGTCAGCATTATGATGCTAACCTTTTATCTCAAGTAACTGCCATTTACGTGGAGGCGGTACGGGATTTAAACCTTGGAAAATGGGAGCAGAAAGAAAGCTATCAGCGACTGCTGAATTTGTTCCCGGGAGGATTAACTTCCTTACCGACTTTTTGAAGGATGTGGTGTAGATGATTGAGGTCCTCTTATCTATAAAGGAGGGTTTGGGTTGATTACTGCAATGGAAATTAGGAAGCATCAATTCAGTCGGGGTTTTCGTGGCTTGAAAGAAGAAGAAGTCAAGAATTATTTGAACCAGGTTGCCGTTGATTATGAGAATCTCTACAGTGAAAATTCCCGTTTAAAAGAGGAGATACAAAGACTGGAATTCGAGATCAGAAAATACCGCAGTATAGAAGAGACTATGAATAACAGCCTGATACTAGCACAGCAAACCGCTCAGGAGTTTCAGAAAAACGCCAAACTGGAAGCCCAGAATATGCTGGAAGCATCTAAAAGGCAGATAGCAGATTTATTGATGATTTACCAGGAAATCATCAAGCGCATGAATGTATTTAATGCGGAATTAAAGGCTCAGATAAGCGGACAGGTAGACATGATGGATAAGAACCAGAAGAAGATCGATGAGATTTCCAACTTCTTTTATGCAGCCGACATGAAAGACCTGATGGAAAATCTGGAGAAAGTTAGTGTTGGAGAAGAGTAGAAGTGCTGAATATAACTGAAATACCGGGTGGTTTAAGGCTGGAGATCAAGGTTCAGCCCCGGTCATCCAAAAACCAGATTGTCGGCGAACAGGAAGGGGTTTTAAAAATAAAACTTACCGCGCCTCCCGTAGATGGGGAAGCCAACCAGGCTCTGATTAACTTCTTGTCCACCTGCTTAAAGATACCCAAAAAGAATATCACCCTCCTGAAAGGAGAAACATCACGCAATAAATTGGTTGAGATAAAAGGAATAGAAAAAACTGCTCTAATCAAACTGCTAAAGGGGGTCAAATAGGAAGGTATTCTAAAGGCTCAACCATCGTCTGAAAATGATAGTTGAGCCCTAGTTGTACGCAAAACTTCCGATTGACCTCTTCAAGAACCGTCTCCTTTGAAAATTTGTAACACATCAGATAGAACTGTTTTCAGGGCTGCTGCTTTCGGGGTCAGTTTCTTCATAACCTTCACTGCCAGTATTATCGGTTTCTGTACCGTCTTCTGATCCATCCATCGGAATCTCTTCCTCCGACCCGTCAATATTTGATTCGGATTCATCGTTAGTGTCTGCAGGATTATCCTCGTCTAAGGCAGGATCCACTAAGTCTTCTGGATTCTCTATTTCTGTGGTATCCTCCGGTTCAATTATTTCTTCTGCCGGATCCACAGGGGCAGCAGATGGAGCGGTCCAATTGGGCGGGTCGCTCATTACTTCAAAAGATTCCCCCGCAAACAAGGCATCAATCATACCCGGTGCTATTTCCTCATCTGCATGCCAGTAGCTGGCGCCGGTACCGGAATCGGTAAATGAATATCCCGGCAGAGTTTGAGTAATCATATTCTCCGTTGAGAAGCTGCGGGCCGTATTAGCCAGAGTGCCCATTTCCTTAACCGGTATGTTAGTATGCACATTTTCCACCAATTTGGGCACCAATTCAGGAAGTTTGGTAATAGTACTGGTGCTGATCATCTCATTTATCAATGCTCTTATGAATTTTGCCTGCCGTTGGGTACGGCCTATGTCTGCGGTTGGTCCTCCCCGGTACCTGACGTATCTCAATGCGTCTTCCCCGCTTAATAGCTGCATCCCTTTCGAAAGATTGATGTTTAACTTGGGATCCGGGTCGGCATGATACATATTGGATTCAACATCTATATGCACCCCCCCCAGAATGTCTACTATTTCAGCAAAACCGTCAAAGTTGGTCACTACGTAATATTCAACATCTACTCCCAACACGTCCCCAGCAACTTTACACGCTGCTTCCGGTCCTTGCAAAGCATTTACGCTGTTGATCTTATCAAAGTAACCTGGAGATACTTCCACCCTGGTATCACGTGGAATCCAAACCATAACTGCCTTTTTAGTCCGTTTGTCAATACTCACTAAAATCATGGTATCACTGCGAGAATTCTCTTCATTAGACCTGGCGTCAATACCCATGAACAGGATATTTAACCGACCCCCTGGTATTATGCCCTGCATAGTTGAAACCATAGTTCCATTTTGTAGATGATTACCTATCAGGGCTCCTATAGCAAAAGTTACCAGATAGACTACGAGTACAACTAGAACTAAGCCAATCTTGCTAATGTGCTTGCGCTTTTGCAACTTTATACCTCTTTTCAAGATTCATTATATAAATCCAGCTTATTTTACCAATATGTGCGACAGCTGTCTACATTAAATACGCGTATATACAAGCAGAATTACTGGTTGGGAAAGATTACCTGATAAATTCAACCACATTGAACCCCCCGCTGGTCATTGGCAGATAATCACCATGAAGCTACCGGTATAATGTTTGAAAATATAAAACAACTCTCAACTATGGATGGAGGATGTTTCATATTCTGAGTTTTGCAAATCTATTCTCATTATGAGTAAAGATGAAAGAGCATCGGAGAAAGGGAAACAAAGAATAATTCGGAATATGGCGGCATTTTTTTTTGATTTTTGCATAAAACCAGTCGGCAGACCGGGTCCAGGGTATTGCTAAAAAGCCGAATTATAGGCTTTTCTTATTATGGCATGATTTTTGCCTAAGAAGATATCAGGTTGATCAATTAAGATCCGGTTCGTATTACTTTGTACGCAGCAGACTTATAAGTGACCAGCCGTTACAGTCAACCGGAAAAAGTGAGGAGAGGAGTGATCAATTGAAACGCAGCTTACCTTTTGACAGTGAACACGAAATATTCCGCAAGACCTTTAGGGACTACGTTGAGAATGAAATTGCTCCCTGCTACGAGCAGTGGGAGGCAGATGGCATAGTACCCCGGGAAGCATATCAGAAAATGGGTCAGCAGGGGTTTTTGTGCCCCTGGGTGGAGGAGGAATACGGTGGGGCGGGAGCTGATTTTCTTTATTCAGTGATTATTTGTGAGGAATTCTGCCGGAGATCCATAACCAGTTTTTTTAGCTTCCTGCACAGTGACATCGTTGCTCCCTATATTGCAGCTTTTGCTTCTGATGAGCAAAAAGCCCGCTGGCTGCCCGGCTGTGTCAGCGGTGATACCATCCTGGCCGTGGCCATGACCGAACCAGGGGCGGGTTCTGACCTGGCGGCGATGAGGACCAGAGCAGTAAAAGAGGGAAATGACTATATTATCAATGGATCTAAGACATTTATTTCCAATGGCATACTTGCTGACCTGATCATTGTAGCAGCCAAAAATGATCCCGCCGCAGGCTCCAAAGGGGTGAGTCTTTTCGTAGTTGAAAGAGACACTCCTGGTTTTGAAAGAGGCCGGCAAATTCCCAAAATAGGTATGCATGCCCAGGATACGGCAGAGCTATTTTTTGACAACTGCCGTATATCCTCAGCTAACCTGCTGGGAAAAGAGGGCCAGGGTTTTGTGTACTTGATGCAGAAGCTGCAGCAAGAGAGACTTATGGCGGCCATTATGAACCAGGGAATGGCTGAGCGCTGCCTGGAATTAGCCCTGGATTATGTAAAAGAACGCAGCCTGTTTGGAAAAACACTGAGCAAATTCCAGAATACCCAGTTCACCCTGGCAGAAGTTGCGGCCGAGATACAGCTGGGAAGAACATTTATTGATCAACTGATACTGCAGCATATATCGGGGAACAACATTGTACATGAAGTAAGTATGGCCAAATACTGGATTTGTGAAATGGCAAACCGGACTGCTACCCGCTGTCTGCAGCTGTTTGGCGGGTATGGATACTGCAGGGAATACGAAATATCCCGGCTGTTTACCGATGCCCGGGTACAGACTATCTACGCTGGCACTTCAGAAATTATGAAGGTGATCATCAGCCGGGGATTAGGGCTGTGATTGGGGAGAAGTTGATTAAAACCCCTATATGACTCTTAATATTTCAAATACCAGATGGAATGTTCTTAATAATACTTGGATTGCTAAGAATCCACCAAGGGAGGAGTTGTAAAATAATGAGAAAAGTTGTGGTTTTAGGACTTGGTCATACCCAGTTTTGTTTTAATTCCCCCAAAACCGGGGTGGAGATGCTGGCTGAAGCATCTGTAGAAGCCATCCTGGATTCCAATTTGACGCCCCAGGATATACAGTCAGCATATATCGGCAATGTACTGGGAACCTTCTGTGAGGGCCAGGCCACGATATCCCAGTTTGCGTGTGATGATATAGGCTGCTTGAACATCCCTGCGGTTAGATACGAAGGTGCCTGTGCCTCTGGGAGTATAGCTATAAGAGAGGCTTTTATGTGGGTGGCCTCCGGATTTTATGATATTGTATTGGTGGGCGGAGTAGAGAAAGCGACTGCTATGGGTACTTCCCTGGCTACCCGAACCTTCTGTATGGGAACCGATAGTAAGTATGAATTTGGAACGGGGCTTACCTTTCCGGGCTTTTTCGCTCTATTGACCCGTCTTTATGCCACCCAATACAACCTGCCGCTGGCCAGACTTAAGGAACAAATGGCATCGGTATCGGTGCAGTCCCACAAATATGGTATGGAAAATCCTCATGGACAAATAAAGCAGGAAATAAGTGTGGATGATGTATTGAAAAGCATGCCGGTTTGCACCCCATTAAATCTGCATGACTGCTGTCCCTTTTCTGATGGTGCAGCTGCGGCAGTGCTGTGTTCAGAAGAGGCAGCCCGGAAAATATCCAATAAAAAACCGGTCTATATCAGTGGGATAGGGTTAGCGACTTCAGGTAAAATGACATCTCAATACAAATACCTGCCCCGCTTGAGGGCCAGGGAACTGGCGGCCCAGCAGTCATACCAGATGACCGGATTCAGGCCCGAAGATATTGACGTATGTGAACTTCACGACTGCTTTAGTATAGCATCATTTATAGCGGCTGAAGGTCTGGGCTTCTTTGAACCTGGCACAGCCGGGGAAGCCTGGGAAAAAGGTGCTGCTGCTATCGGTGGTAAGATTCCTATAAATATTTCCGGCGGACTCAAAGCTAAAGGGCATCCCATCGGTGCTACCGGCGTCTCCCAGCTGTATCACATTACCAGACAGTTAAGGGGCGAGCTGGCAGAGGATGGAGTACAGGTTGACGGAGCCAGGATTGGTATGGTAGATACCCTGGGTGGAGACGGATGCATCTGCAACCTGATTCTAACCGCTGACGGGGTATAAGAAAAGGGGGATGGAATGATGGATTATAAACTTCCTTTTAAAGAATATAATAAAGCCCTGAGAAAAAATAAACTGCTGGGTTTGAAATGCATTCATTGCGGCACTATTACCTGCCCGCCGAAAATGGCCTGCCAGGAGTGCAAAGGCTTGGATTTAGAAATTGTTGAGCTGACCGGAAAGGGAAAACTGCTGAGCTTTAGTACGCACTATATTGCTCCGCTGGGAAGGGACAATGAAATTCCTTATACCGTTGCGCTGGTGGAGCTGGATGAGGGTCCCTGGCTGTTAGGAAATCTGATAGATATTAACCCCAGAAAGATGGATATGAACTTGATTGGGAAACAAGTTACTACCGCCGGACGGGTATTCCCCGGGGACACCTATTCAGATGGTCCCATAGCCAGGCCAGTTTTTAGTATAGTGGAATAAAAGATTGATCAATAAAATTCCCCTTATTCATGGCATAAAGGGGAATTTTATATTAAGAATTCTTACGTTATGAAAGGGAGGGATTCATTTGCTTCAAGCATTACAAGGAATCAAGGTGCTGGATCTTTCTATGTATCTCCCTGGACCTCTCTGTTCACAAATACTGGCAGATTTTGGAGCGGAAGTAATAAAAATAGAGGAAATAAACGGTGAATGGGGACGATGGGTAGAACCCTTGCTAGGCAGGCAAAGTGCCCGTTTTTACTCAGTTAATCGCAATAAAAAAAGTGTGGGCTTAAATCTAAAGACGGAAAAGGGCCGGGAAGTATTTATAAAACTGCTGGAAAAGACCGATGTATTGATCGAACAGTTTCGACCCGGGGTCATGAAAAAACTGGGTTTAGATTACGATGAACTTAAAAAAATCAATAAGGGTCTTATTCACTGCGCTATTACCGGATATGGTTACAGCGGACCTTTTAAGTACATTGCCGGGCATGATCTGAATTACCTGAGCATAGCTGGTATCACTGGTTTGACCGGGAGTTCTGATGAACCTTCTATGTCTGCTGTTCAAATGGCCGATATTGGAGGAGGGAGCCTTTATTCGGTAATTGCTATACTTATGGCCTTGAGAGCACGGGAAGTGACTGGCGAAGGGCAATTCTGTGACATCTCTATGACTGACGGTGCCATCAGCTTATTATCTTATACTCTGGGTGAATGGTCAGGGAAAGGTGAACTTCCGGATCGGGGCTCAGAAATGCTGACCGGGGGATATGCCTGTTACAATATATATAAAACCAGGGATAATAAATTCATCAGTCTGGGAGCCATCGAGGATAAATTCTGGCGTAATTTCTGCATCCGCATTGACCGTCCGGCCTACATTCAGCTGCAATGGATAAAAGAACAACAGAAAGGCATGATAGATGATATTAAGGCGTTATTTATAGATAAAACCCGAGAGGAATGGCTGGAAATTTTTGGGGACCTGGATATTTGTCTTACCCCGGTACTTACATTAGAAGAAATGGCGAAACATCCTCATGTTAAGGGACGAGAGATGCTGATTAACCTGCCCAATTACCAGGACAGCGGGCAGGACTTATTCTTGGCTGGCATCCCTATCAAATTATCATCTACCCCGGGAGAAATAAAGGTACAATTCCCGGAGGTAGGGCAGCATACTACAGCTATCCTGCTGGAGGCAGGTTATAATGAAACAGAAATAGGGAAGCTGAAAGAGCAGGGAATAATAAACTAGAATTTCATACTACCAACAACAACAGAAAGGACTGGCTTACCGCCAGTCCTTTCTGTTGTTTCTCTATTTACCCTTGAAAACCGGTGGCCTTTTTTCCAGAAAGGCAGTTAGACCTTCGTGGGCATCTTCGGTGCTCATCAAGAAAGCCCAAGTCTTTTGTTCAAATAAAAGACCCGAAGGCAGATCAACATTCTCTGTATAATTGATAGATTTTTTCATCAACCGCATGGCTATGGATGATTTGGATGCCAGTTCAGCGGCCAATTTTTTGCCTTCCTCCATTAAATCGTTGGCAGGAACTATCTTGGTGATCAAACCGATTTGAAATGCCATTTCGCTATCTATAGGTTTACCGGTCATAAGCAAGTGTTTGGCCCAGCCCGGTCCTACCAGGCGGGCTAATCGCTGAGTACCGCCTCCACCCGGATAAAGGCCCAGGTTTATTTCTGGTAAACCGATGCGGGAGCCTTTCGCTGCGATGCGAATATCACAGCTGAGTGCAAGTTCACACCCTCCACCCAGGGCCAATCCTGCAATTGCTGCAATAACAGGCTTATCCAGGTCTGCTATTTTGTTGATAGCTTCATGAGCGAGGGTAATGAACTTCTCCGCTTCCAGGGGGCTCACTGATGACATGAAGCCAATGTCTGCACCGGCAGCAAACACCTTACTGCCACCGGTGATTACCAGAGCTTTAATTTCATTATCTGCAGCTATGTCGTCCATTAGCGCAGATAGCTCCTGCAGCATTCTATCATTCAAAGCATTCAGGACCTGGGGCCGATGCAGGGTAGCTATAGCGACCCCATCAACCTTTTCAAAAAGCAGATGTTTATATTCCATAAATACCTCCTCCTGTACCCTTATGGGGATCCACTTCTATTCTTTCAATAGATTACCGGCAATAATCATGCGCTGGATCTGGGCCGTACCTTCAAAGATCTGCAGAATCTTAGCATCCCGCATCATTTTCTCCACCGGGTATTCTCTGGAATAACCATACCCGCCCAGTATTTGCACCGCATTAGTAGTTACTTCCATGCATATATCAGCCCCAAAGCATTTGGCTAGAGAGGCAGCCTGGGTATTGGGCATACTATGGTCAAATAACCAGCAGCTTTTTTGCACCAACAAGCGAGCAGCCTCTATTTTCATCAGCATATCAGCTAACATAAACTGTATGGCCTGGTATGAAGCTATCGGTTTTCCAAAAGCAATTCTCTGCCTCGCATAGTCCCGGGCGTACTCATAAGCTCCCTGGGCCAGCCCTACTGCGATAGCTCCAACCAGGGGGCGGGATGCATCAAAAGTTTTCATAGCTATTTTGAATCCAGCCCCTTCATTTCCAAGCAGCCATTTTTTATGGACCCGGACATTATCAAAAATGATCTCTACCGTGTTTGATGCTCGGATACCCATTTTAAGCTCTTCCTTACCGACAGATATTCCTTCCAGCTCGGAGTCTACAATAAAAAATGCCATAGCCGCTGGTCCCTTACTTCGGTCCAATGTGGCCAGCACCGTAAACTGGCTGGCAACTCCACCATTGGTTATAAAACATTTGGTACCATTTAAAACATAATAGTCCCCGTCCTTTTTTGCGGTAGTAGTTATACCGGCTACGTTAGAGCCTGCTCCAGGTTCGGTTACACAGAAAGCCTGAAACTTTCCCTCCTGGCAGGCCCGATTAAACCACCAATCCTGCTGTTCCTCATTTCCAGCTATCACAACCGGATCAGAGGCCAGGCAGTTGGCCAGCACTCCCAGAGCTATACCGGTACAACCACGGCACAATTCCTCGGCTATAATACACTGGGTGACAGAATCGTAATAAACGCCATTATATTTCTCTGGTGCCACTAAACAGTTCAAGCCCAGTTCCTGCATTTTCTTTAATACCTGGCGGGGGAACTCTTCACTTTCGTCATAGTGAGCCCGAACAGGAATGATTTCATTTTCGACAAACTTGTGAAGCATTGCCTGCAGCGCTGTCTGCTCTTCGGTATAATCAAAAGATAAGGCCATTCTTATACACTCCTTTCATTAATATTTGCTTGAATTGCCTCCTTTCCCACAGATTAATTATGTAATGAGCAAAATGTATGCCAGCTTTCAGCAGGGGATGATGCCTGAAAATCAGGAGATAACCGGGTTGGATTTATAATCGATACCGGCTGTTTTTGTTAAATATGAAAACTGGTGATTATATAAGGCAGGAGGATGTCAAACATAAACCAAAAGAGTCATTTTGCAGAAATGACTCTTTAATATCAGTTTTAGGAAAAACCGATGGTAAGAAGTCAAGGGTTGGAGATAAAAAACAAAAGAAATTCTTAGATGGTTAAGGAGCTAATTAAAAAGCAAGATTTATATGAAAATTATTCAATTCCGTATTTTTTTGTTTTCCTATATAAGGATGAAAGATTAATACCCAAATATTTGGCAGCCTCGTTTTTATCATTACTGGTTTCATTTAATATCTGGGCTATGATTTTCTTTTCATAGGCATTTATCATACTTTTTAAGTCAGTCAGGTTGGTAGTTGTCTTTTTACTATCGTTAGTTAGGGATAGGCAATTCTTATCAATTATCGCTGACTTGCGTAAACTGCTCATGATTATTGCTCTTTCTAAAACATTTTCCAATTCTCTGACATTACCCGACCAATGATGTTTTAGCAGCATATCCAGGGCTTCATCTGAAATAGTATCTATGTCAAGACCTAATTTGGTGCGGATTTTCTCCATAAAATGATTGACCAGTAACGGTATATCTTGCTTCCGATTACGCAGCGGTGGTATATCTATGCGGACCACATTTAACCGATAATATAGATCCTGCCTGAAGGCACCATCTTCAACCATGAGTTCAAGCATACGGTTGGTAGCAGCGATTACTCTAACATCTACCCTTATGGGTCGATTCCCGCCTAATCTTTCAATTTCTCTTTCCTGCAGGAAAATCAGTACCTTACTCTGCATAGCCAGAGGCATTTCCCCTATCTCGTCAAGAAAAATGGTCCCCTGGTCAGCTATTTCGAATTTCCCGGGTTTACCTTTTTTCTGTGCTCCGGTGTAGGCACCTGCCTCATAGCCAAATAGTTCCGCCTCCAAAAGATTGTCCGGAATACCGGCACAGTTTACTCTAACAAATGGTAAATGAGCTCTCCGGCTATGGTTGTGTATGGCCTGGGCAAAGAGTTCTTTGCCTGTACCACTTTCACCGGTCAACAAGACAGTGATGCCATCGAATTGAGAGACTTCCCGGGCCAGGTACTTCATATCTTTAAAGCATTTATCTTCTCCAATCAAAGAATCCAGGTCATATCTGGCCATATATGTATGGTGGGTGTTATGAGTAGGGTTTATAAGCCTGGATATCACGTTTTCTCTAATTTTATTATCCCAGCTATCCATGAAAATACTGTAGGCTAGAGCTCCAACCACTTCTCCTTCTTCGAATAAGGGAACACTGCAGGCGATACCGTAACCATCATTTACTTTCCATTCATAGCACATGATTTCCTTTCCTTTATCGATAGCTTCTATAGTACGGGTGTTAGGAGTGATGTCTCTGATATCTTTGCCTATAACCTGGTATCGGGGCAGCTTCAAGAACTTCAGATAAGCATCATTGACAAAAATAACGGTTCCATCTTTATCCACCACCAGGGCCGCCATATATGGGTTATTGTATAACACCCTTTTTACCAGGTTATCAAAATTCATATATACCTCCGGATTATCATACCAACAGAAGTAGGGGCAGAAGCAGGCCGCCGATGCGTTTAATCAGCCAGTTGAGGGTTTAGCATAAAAAGATTAGTTTTACTTACTAAATTATATAGGTACCGCCAATAAATATGCCTAATCCAGGCTGCAACTTCTAAAAATAATAAAAAATATAAGCGGACTATCTGCTGCTGCAAATCTCATTATTGAGAAATATTTCTCCCTCCAGACATCAAGAAAACAAATTAAAGAACAGAGTAAATATGCACTTCATCAAACTCTCCCTGCCATTGTCTTCAAGGGTGGTTTTTGGTTTTGCAAAAACCGTTAATGTTATTTCTCGATGAACCAGCATTAAACCGGCATTTCCAGGTGGCACATGATTTGCAAAATACAATCAGCAGATGGTAAACGGCGGTAAACCTACTGGGTTTATCGCTGGAGAAGATCATCTTAATAATGATGAAGGAGGTTAGGATGTGAGAGACATAGTTATTGCCAGTGGCGTCAGGACCGCGATCGGGGATTTCGGAGGCAGCTTGAGTTCTTTTCCGGCTGTTCACTTGGGCGGGCTTGCTGGCAGGGCTGCGGTATCGAAGGCCGGATTAGAACCAGAAGACATAGAGGAGGTCCTGGTAGGGCACTGCCTGCAGGGTGGGGCTAAAGGGAACCCGGCCCGGCAGGTCCAGAAAGAGATCGGCATTCCCTGGGAAGCCCCCGCTGTAACTATAAACCAGCAGTGTGCTTCGGCTATGCGTTCTCTGGAGATAGCCTGTGAAGATATCATGCTGGGCAAAATCGATATTGCTCTGGTAGGGGGAATCGAGAGTACCAGCAGTGCGCCGTATTATCTTTTAAAGGCCCGGCAGGGATATCGGCTTTTCCACGGTAACGATGGACCCTATGACAGTTTGATTTATGACGGGCTGAATTGTGCCATTATGGGTTATCACATGGGAGTCACAGCAGAAAACCTGGCTGATCGCTACCAGATAAGCCGCGAAGAACAGGATCAATTGGCTTACTTGAGCCATCAGAGAGCAATTACCGCTATCGCCAATGGAAAATTCAAAGATGAAATTGTTGCAGTAGAGATGAAAAGGCAGGGGAAAACAGTGATTTTTGATACCGATGAACACCCGCGAGCCGATGTTACCCTGGAAAGTTTATCCAGGCTTCAGGCGGTATTCAAAAAAGGAGGTACAGTTACTGCGGGGAATGCCTCGGGACTAAATGATGGAGGTGCCGCGGTAGTAGTAATGGCCAGGGAGGCCGCAGAAAGCAGGGGTGTAAAACCTATGGCCCGGATTCTATCTACCGCTTCCTGCGGAGTACATCCGGACATAATGGGAATTGGCCCTGTTTATGCAATACCCCGGGCACTCAAATATGCCGGTTTAGAGATGAGCGATGTAGATTACTTTGAGATCAATGAAGCATTTGCTGCGCAATTTCTAGCCTGTAATCGGGAGCTAAATATCAGCATGGATAAGATCAATGCCAATGGATCTGGCATCGGCCTGGGGCACCCTACCGGTCAAACCGGCATAAGGCTGGTTATTACCGCTATGTATGAATTATTGAAAAGAGATAAAAAGATAGGCTGTGCCTCGCTTTGCGCTGGTGGGGGGCCGGCTATGGCAGTAGTTTTTGAAATGCTTTAAGAAGATATTTGGTATCTCTTTCAATGGAGATGAAGGAGGAGATGATAATGGAAAGCAGGGCTATGTATAAAGAGAAACTGACTACTGCTGATGAAGCGGTGGCATTAATTAAAGATGGATCTTCTATAGCGGTACCAGTTGCGGTGGGTCAGCCGCCAACCTTGATAAATGCTCTGGCGCGCCGCAAAGAACAATTCACCAGGGGTGAATTGTTGACGGTAGTAGATGTATATCCAACCCTTTTCCATAATAGCGAACGTGATCCAGCCTTTATACTGGACTATAGTTACTGTATAGCCCAGCGCAAAGGCCTGCAGGAAGGCAAATACGTTTATACCCCGGGCCGGTTGGGAGATGTACCCAGGTGGCCGGATTGGGGCCGGAAGTTTAATGTAGTTATGTTTCAGGCGGCTCCCATGGACAGTCATGGCTATTTCAGCCTGGGCTTATCTTGCGACTATACTCTTCCCTGGGCGCGGCAGGCTGAGGTGGTACTGGTTCAGGTCAATGAAAATATGCCACGTACTTTTGGACGAAATTTTGTGCATGTAAGTGAAGTAACTGCAATTATTGAAGACAACGTCCCTTTGGCTACCCTGCCGGACGTGCCCCCTAATGAAAATGAAAAGATTATAGGTCAATATATAGCCGAACTGGTGGAGAATGGTTCCTGTATTCAGCTAGGCATAGGAGGGATACCCAATGCCGCTGCTCTGGCATTAGAGGATAAAAAGGATTTGGGCATTCATACCGAAATGGTGGCAGATAGTATGCGGGTTCTCTGGGAGAAAGGGGTCGTTACCAACCGAAAGAAGACCTTCATGCCTGATTTTATGTGCTGTACCTTCGCCCTGGGCAGTCGTGAACTATATGACTGGCTGGATGACAACCCCATGGTCCAATTCTATCCTACTGATTTTGTTAATAATCCCGAGGTTATTGCCCGGATCGACAATATGGTATCAGTAAACAGCACCATGGAAATGGACCTCTCCGGCCAGGCATGTTCAGAATCCATCGGACACATTCCATATACCCATACCGGTGGGCAGGCCGATTTTGTATTGGGAGCCAGCAGGTCCAAAAATGGTAAGTCGATCCTGGCCTTCGAGTCCACTGCTATGACCAAGGAAGGGCTGGTATCAAAAATCGTACCTCATTTAAAAACCGGATCGTTTGTAACTACTGCCCGTTATGATATCCATTATGCCGTAACCGAATATGGGGTAGCTCAGTTGAAAGGCCAGAGCATGTGGGAAAGGGTTAGACGCCTTATTAATATTGCCCATCCCAATTTTAGAGACCAATTGAGATCCGAAGCGCAAAAAGCCCGGTTTATCTAAGCGTTTGCCGGATATGTTTTTCGAAAAGGAGTGGAAAAATGGTTATAAATGGTAAAACCGCCATCGTTACCGGTGGAGCATCCGGGATGGGTGAAGCCACGGTAATCCGTCTGTATCAGGCCGGAGCCCGGGTGGTGATAGCAGATCTTAATGAAGAAAAGGGTAAAGCGCTGGCTGAACAGCTGGGTAACAATGCTATATGTATGAAAACTGACATATCTTCAGTTGATGATGTTAAATCCCTATGTATGTCTACTATGGAAACCTTTGGTGCTATCCATATCCTGGTTAACAATGCCGGATTGGGAACAGTTGGACGTACGCTGGGGAAAAAGGGTCCACTTAATCTTAATGTTTTTAAAAAGACGATTGAAGTCAACCTGGTGGGAGCATTTAATATGCTGAGCAACGCAGCCTGGGAAATGGACCAAAACGAAGGGGAGGATGGAGAAAAAGGTGTGATCGTTAATGTCTCTTCCATAGCCGCCTATGATGGCCAAATCGGGCAGGCTTCTTATGCAGCCTCCAAGGCCGGCATAGCAGGTATGACCCTACCCATTGCCAGGGATCTAGCCCGGCATGGGATAAGGGTATGTACCATAGCACCCGGGATCATTGACACTCCCATGCTCAAGGAGGTTCCCGAGCCGGCCCGCCAGTCGCTGGCCAAACAAGTTCCATTCCCGGCCCGACTGGGGGAACCAGATGAATTTGCTAGATTAGTGCAGCACATAATCGAGAATGGATACCTGAACGCGGAATGTATTCGACTTGATGGCGGGATCCGGATGGGACCACAGTAAAATCAGGTGAAGGAGGAAGAAAGAATGAATTGGAGAGAGGAATATAACCAAAAACTGGTCTCCTTTGATGAAGCAGCGCAATCTATAAAATCAGGGGATTTTGTTAGTATGGCATTAGGTATCGGCGCTTGCTCAGCAGATATGTATCATGCCATTCTGAACCGGCATGAAGAGCTGGAAAACGTAAAAATATTAGATACTGTACAGGTCAGACCCTGTAAACTATATGATCCTGACCTTATGAAGCAGTTGGATGGGCATATCAATCATATCCCGGCCTTCGGAATGGCTACCATCCGCAAAATGAATAAGGCCCAACTGTCTGATTTCCTTCCTGCGACTACCCTGGATGCCGGAGATAGGGTGGCGGAAAGATCCAGCGTTTACATGGTAATGGTTACACCACCTAATAACCAGGGATTCGTTAATCTAGGGCTGACTAATTTCTATACCATGAGGGCCATCCGGGACGGTAGGGCCAGGGGGAATTTAAGAATCGCAATTGCTGAGGTCAATGAGCAAATGCCGATCATTTTCGGTAATAATTGGATGCACATATCAGAATTTGATTACTTTGTAGAAAATACTAGCCCTATTCCCAGCATGCAGAGAGGGGAACCTTCTGATAAAGAAAGATCCATCGGTCAATATGTCCTTGAATTAATAAATAACGGGGATACCATTCAAATGGGCTTAGGTGGAATTACTGAGGCAGTAGTAGCAGGATTGGAAGGAAGACATGACCTGGGTGTGGTGACTGAAATGCTCCCTATAGGGCTTGCCCAGCTGGTGGAAAAAGGGATAGTGACCAATAAAAAGAAGCCCATCCACAAAGGAGTCACGCTGGCCACCTTCTGTGTCGGAGATCAGAGTCTTTATGAATATGCCCGGGAAAACCCGGCATGCGAATTTTATCCGGCTGAATATACTAATGATCCAGCTTTTATCGCCCGGCATCCTAATATGATAGCCATAAACAATGCGGTTATGGTTGACTTCAGCGGGCAGATAGTGTCTGAAGGCATGGGCCATACCCAGATCAGCGGATCCGGGGGACAGTTGGATTTCATGATGGGGGCCTACTGGTCTGATGGGGGTAAAGGGATAACCCTGGTAAACTCCTCCCGCCGGCTGCCGGATGGAACATTATCATCTTCCATAGTTCCTGAATTTCCACCTGGAAGTCCCATAACCGTGCCTCGTACTTTTGCTGATTACGTAGTGACCGAATATGGGGTAGCGCACCTAAAATACAAGACGCGACGGGAACGCGCCCGGGCACTGATAGCTATTGCTCACCCGGATCTAAGAGGAGAATTGGAAGCCAGTTTAAAAAAGAACTATTTTCCCGGTAGTTAGCAAAAAAGCTAAACGGGGGGGCAGAGCCCTTACTGCCCCCCCGACCTGGGTGGTTTAAGATAAGTTTAAAGCAATGAATCAATAGATTAACGCCAAAAACTATTAAATTTCAATCCAATACGGGTGCAGGATTCTGGTCTTTGGTCTCTATATTACTTACATCTTCCTTCTTTCCCAGTATAGATAAAAGCATAGCTGCGAGTATTAATGCCATACCGGCCATGATGCGTACGGTTAAGATATCTCCGCCCCAGAGATAGCCAGCCATGCCGGCAAAAACCGGTTCCATGGTTAGTATAACAGCAAAACGGGTAGGGGTGCTGTATTTTTGCATAGCGTTCTGCAGGAGAAAAGCCATAGTGGTGGCAAAAACTGCGGTAACCAGTATTGCGCCAGTCACACTGGCTGGAAAACTATGGGGGAGTGGTTCAAAAATCAGGCCTATGATCAAACAAACCACACCCACAAATAAAATTTGTATTGCAGTTATGGCTGCCGGGTTATGCCGATGTGAATAACGATCGACTGATATGATATGCATAGCGAAACCTAAAGCGCAAACCAGAACCAGCAGGTCACCCCGGCCCAGGTGAAATGTTCCAGGTTGAACCGACATGAGGTAAAGGCCAGCAGCAGCTAACAATACGGTGAAGATGACTGATCCTCCCAGCAGACGTCTGTTTACGATGGAATAGATGATCGGCACCAGTACAACGCTGAGGCCGGTAATAAATCCAGCATTGGAGGATGATGTATACTGAAGCCCCACCGTCTGGAAGGTATAACCGATAAAGAGGAAGAATCCGATTAGAATTCCGCTCCACACAGTGGAACGAGCTATCTGTTTAATGTTTTTGTAAGATAGTATGGCTAAGAGTATGAACGCAGTTATAAACCTTATGCCCAGGAAAAGGAAAGGACCAATATCTGCCAGAGCATTTTTAGTCATTACAAAAGTGGTGCCCCAGATGAATGCAACTATAAGCATGGATATTTCTGCCTGTGAACGTTTATTGATTTTATAGAGCATAATTATAACCCCATTCCCGTACCGCCTATCGATATTAATGGCTAACTATATTACATTAACAATATTATCCGGACAATACAACACCCGCAGCATTATTTATCCAGGTCATAACAAAGATTAATAACCCATAGCACTTCGGATAATTCTTCAGAGATAAGGTCACTAGCGGGTCAATATTTAACAGCATTTTCTGACCTAATACTCCGTTGTTATCCAAAAAACACGTATAAATATAATCTGCTTTATACAGTCAATAAATGTTGAGTAAAGTGTTATTAACTTGTAAAATTACCCACCAATCCCAATAAATCGATATTTATAATGCTCTCACAAGCTTCTGCCGGGTTCTTTTACTGTTGTCGAGGCCTGGATATGAATGTATAATGAGATGTAGTTATAACAGGAAGAAATGAGGAAAAGGAGTGGGAGTATTGAAAAAATTCTTGAGTTTGTTGCTGATTGTTATGCTGGCTATCGGAATGCTGGCAGTAGCAGGATGCGGAGGGAATGAAGAGGAACCGGCTCAACAGGAACCGGCTGCCGAAGAAAATACCATCACCAAGCTGGTTGTGGGTTCTGAAACTGCCTATGCACCATTTGAGATGGTTGATGAAAAAACCGGGGACTACATAGGATTCGATATGGATATTATTAAGGCCATCGGCGAAGCTATGGGCGCTGAAGTCGAAATAAGGAGTATGGAGTTTACAGCATTAATTCCTGCTCTGCAGAATGGTCAAATTGACTGTGCTATATCAGCTATGTCTATTACTGATGAAAGAGCTGAGGTAGTCGATTTTTCAGATTCGTATTTTGATGCAGGTCTGATAATTGCAGTAGCTGCTGATACTGAAGGAATTGAAACAATGGACGACCTGAAAGGCAAAGTGTTAGCTGCTCAGATCGGAACTATCGGAGCGGATGCCTGTGTAGCAGTTCAAACTGAAGATCCAGCGACCGAAGTAAAAACCTATGACCATGTTGGAGAAGCATTTATGGAACTGCAAAAAGGTGGAGCAGACGCAGTTGTCAATGACATGCCAGTTACCGCTTACTATGTTAAGACCGAAGCTTCCGATAAAGTTAAGATGGTTGGTGAAGTTTTCCAGGCTGATGACCACTATGGAATGCCGGTTCAAAAGGGAGATACAGAAACCCTTACCCTGTTGAACGAAGGTCTGGCCAAAATTAAAGCTGATGGAACATATGACGCAATTTACGCCGAGTGGTTTAAATAAGCGGAGTATGTTCAGCGATGATGATTTGTTGAGGATAAGACGGTAACTTGAAAGCGCGGGTCTTACTCGCGCTTTCATTGCTATTGGCACAGGGGAGGAACACCTGAAATATGAACTTAGGTTTTACTAGTACTGAATGGATTTTTGGCACAATTATTTTGGACAGGCTCAATGAAATACATGGTTTTCAGGTGGTTGCCAACAATCTGGGGAATTTTGCCATGGGGGCAGTGCTGACTCTGGAAATAACCCTTTTCTCATTGCTGATTGGCATGGTTCTGGGGCTTATCGCTGCTCTGGGGAAAATGAGCAATAATCAGCTGATAAAGTTTGTGGCTGTAGCCTACATCGATTTCTTCCGCGGAACACCTCTGTTTGTACAGATACTGCTGCTCTATTTCGGAATAATCCCCTTGATTTTTGATGCCACGCCAGTACAGGCTGCTATTATTGCATGCGGCTTGAACAGTGGTGCATATGTGGCTGAAATAGTGCGGGCAGGAATTCAGGCGGTAGACAAAGGACAGATGGAAGCTGCCCGCTCTCTGGGGATGACTCATGGGCAGTCTATGCGCTATATAATACTGCCCCAGGCGTTTAAAATTGTAATTCCGCCATTGATCAATGAGTTTGTTATGCTTCTTAAAGACACCTCGCTGGTTTCCGCAATATCGGCCCATGAGCTGACTCATACCGGGAAAATGCTTTATGCCAGTACTTACCAGGCAGTATGGGTATGGGGAGCAGTCTGTGTATTTTATTTCATTATGACCAAGGCTATATCTATGCTGGGCGATTGGACGGAAAGGAGGCTGGCCACTGAATGATTGTAGTAAAGAACCTGCACAAGAGCTTCGGCAAACTGGAAGTGTTAAAAGGGATTGACTGTCACATAGATCAGAAAGAAGTGGTTTGCGTTATTGGCCCCAGTGGGTCCGGTAAAAGCACTTTCCTGCGCTGCATAAACCGTTTGGAAGAAGCTCAGCAAGGACAGGTATTCCTGGATGGCGAAGAAGTAACAGCTCCCAACGCAGATATTAATCGGATACGCCAGGAAATGGGTATGGTGTTTCAACTATTTAACCTTTTTCCACACAAGACTACCCTGGAAAATGTTACCCTGGGACCTATCAAGATAAAGGGGATGAGTGAAGAGCAAGCGGAAGACATCGCTATAAAACTCCTGAGGAAAGTAGGACTGGGGGATAAAGACCATGTTTTTCCAGCTCAGCTTTCAGGCGGACAGAAGCAGCGGGTGGCTATAGCTAGAGCTCTGGCAATGCAGCCCAAGGTCATGCTCTTTGACGAACCTACCTCCTCACTGGACCCGGAAATGGTAGGCGAAGTATTAGAGGTAATGAAAGATTTAGCCCACGAAGGAATGACCATGATCGTGGTAACCCATGAAATGGGATTTGCCAGAGAAGTCGGACACCGGGTATTTTTTATGGATGAGGGAATACTCATGGAAGAAGGAACCCCTTCACAAATATTTGATAATCCACAGAATCCTCGTACTCAGTCCTTTTTGAGCAAAGTGCTTTAATGTATCACGGAACGGTTCTTCTGACACAACTGCTCATAAGTACCTCGAATTACGCATTCGTTCGGGCTTGCTAACCATATCAATATGAAGATTATTCAATGTGTTTGGGGGAAATAGTAATCGGCAGTAAACATGTAAAAGAAATATTAGAAATATTGATGGCTGAATACCCGGATGCCCAGACCATGCTGGTATTCAACTCCCGATTTGAGCTGCTGGTGGCGGTTATATTATCGGCCCAGAGTACCGATGTGCAGGTTAATCGGGTCACTGCTGAATTATTCCAAATGCATAAAACCCCAGAAGACTTTGCAGCTCTCAACCTGAGTGAAATAGAAGAGCTCATTAAGGGAGTTGGCCTGCATAAGTCAAAAGCTAAAAATATCAGGGCCATGGCTGAGATGCTTATCAAAGAACACAATGGGCAGGTTCCGGCTGACTTCAATGAACTACTGCAACTACCAGGAGTAGGCAGAAAAACCGCTAATGTAATGTTAGCAGTCGGCTTTAACCAACCCGGCCTGGGTGTTGATACCCATGTGCACCGGGTGGCTAACCGGTTAGGGCTGGTAGCTGCCAAAAACGCCAATAGGACTGAAAAAGAACTAAAAGCATTGATACCACAAGAATTATGGAGCAAAAGTCATCACCTGTTTATCTGGCACGGGCGTCGGGTGTGTAAAGCTCGAAAACCCTTGTGCGAGGAATGCGTTTTAGAAGAATTATGCCCAAAGAATATAGAAAGATGACAATTGGGGACGGTTCCAGGGACACGGGGACAGGTTCCTTGTCCCAGCTTATATTATTTTTGCTGGGACCAGGAACCTGTCCCCGTGTCCCTGTACCCATTGTCATCTATGAGTAAAGTTTGATGAATATGGCAATAATTACAGGGAAGAGTTGTCCTGAAGGCCGGCGATATGCTACAATAATAAGGATTTTTAATGGTATAGAAAATTTTATCCAATAGTTACTGTGAACGGGACAGTAAACGAAAGCGGTCGCTATCAGCGAGTTGGGGACGGTGTAAGCCCGACAGCGAGTTTTGGTTGAAGATCACCCGGGAGTTTTCAAGCCGAATAATGATAGATAAGGTTTGGACGTCACTCGCGTTAAGAGTTCGGAGTGGTGCCTGGTTTAATCGGGTACTACAAGGGTGGTACCGCGGAAAATGCTTTTCGTCCCTTGGGGATGGAAAGTGTTTTTTAGTTAATTGGAAATAAACTGGTGAGGTGGTTAATAAATGGCAAAGGGTAAGTATGATGCAACACTTAATTTGCCCAGGACGGATTTTCCTATGAGAGCGAATCTCCCTACTAAGGAACCCGAAATACTGAAGTTCTGGGAAGACAACCAGATATATGACCAGGTACAGGAAAAAAATTCTGGCCGGGATATGTTCATTCTGCATGACGGACCCCCTTATGCAAATGGTGATATTCACCTGGGACATACTTTGAACAAGGTTTTAAAAGACATTATAGTAAAACACCGGTCTATGACAGGTTTTGACGCGCCTTATGTCCCGGGGTGGGATACTCATGGTCTGCCTATCGAACAGCAGGCTATTAAGGCTCTGGGGATCGACCGGCATAAAACGGACGTGATAGAGTTCAGGAACCATTGCAAACAGTATGCTCTTAAATATGTGGATATTCAGAGGGAAGAATTTAAACGTCTGGGAGTACGGGGAAACTGGGAAAACCCATATCTTACCCTGCATCCCTCCTTTGAGTCGGTACAGGTCAGGGTATTTGGCGAAATGGCCAAAAAGGGGTATATATACAAAGGCTTGAAACCGGTATATTGGTGTGCAGATTGTGAGACTGCTTTAGCTGAAGCAGAAATTGAATATGGAGATAAGACTTCTCATTCTATATATGTGAAATTTCCGGTTAAAGATGGGAAAGGAATAATACCACAGGAGGCTTTCGTTATCATATGGACCACTACTCCCTGGACGCTTCCTGCTAATATGGGTATTTGTCTGCATCCCGATTATGATTATGTGTTAATGCAGGTTGATAACGAAAAATATGTAGTAGCCAAAGAATTACTGGAAAATGTGGCCCGGGAAGTCGGCTGGGATAAATATACAATACTAAATGAGTTTAAGGGAACTGCACTTGAGAGAGCGACTTGTCAGCACCCGTTTTTCGACCGTGATTCACTGCTGATGTTGGGTGAACACGTGACTCTGGAAGCTGGAACCGGATGCGTTCATACTGCTCCGGGTCACGGCGAAGATGACTTTTATGTAGGCAGAGAATACGGTTTAGATGTGATTTCTCCGGTGGATGACAGCGGTCATTTTACAGATGAGGCCGGCTTGTTTGCGGGCCAATTTGTATATGAGGCTAACAAAGGCATAGTTGCCGAGCTTGATCAGCTGGGTCTGCTGGTTCACCATGGCAGTATTAACCATCAGTACCCCTATTGCTGGCGCTGTAAAGAGCCCATCATTTACCGGGCTACTGAACAATGGTTTGCATCTATCGATGGTTTTCGCGAGGATGCCTTAAAAGGTATCGACCAGGTTAAGTGGATTCCAGCCTGGGGACGTGAACGGATCTATAACATGGTAAGAGATCGTGGAGACTGGTGCATCTCTCGACAGAGAACCTGGGGTGTTCCCATCCCTATTTTCTACTGTGAATCCTGTGGTGAAGCAATAATCAATGAAAATACCATAGATCGTGTAAGTAAGCTTTTCGCTGAGCATGGATCTGATATCTGGTTTAAAGAAGAGGCCAAAAACCTGCTGCCGGATAACTACCAGTGCCCGAATTGTGAAGGAGATAAATTCCGTAAAGAGACGGATATAATGGATGTGTGGTTTGATTCAGGTTCCAGCCATATGGCGGTTCTGGAGACCCGTGATGACCAGCGCTGGCCGGCCGATATGTATTTGGAGGGCAGTGACCAGCATCGGGGATGGTTTAATTCATCACTATCCACCTCGGTAGCAGTGCGCGGTATTCCTCCCTATCGGCAGGTATTGACTCACGGCTTTTTAGTAGATGAACAGGGCCGCAAAATGTCAAAATCTATGGGTAATGTAGTCGATCCGTTAAAGATGATTGAGCAGATGGGGGCGGATATACTT
This sequence comes from Syntrophomonas sp., assembly GCA_016841875.1. GTDB lineage: Bacteria > Bacillota > Syntrophomonadia > Syntrophomonadales > Syntrophomonadaceae > JAAYJK01. Next base: position 168,260 of record JAENYG010000004.1, on the reverse strand, counting down.
AGATTATGGGTTTCATCTGCCGACTACCGGACTGATGTGGCAGTATCTCAAAATATTATTAAGCAGAGCGCTGAGGCATATCGTAAAATAAGGAATACCTGCCGGTTTATCCTGGGCAACTTGTTTGATTTTGAGCCAGGAAGAGACACGGTTGAGTATGAAAAGCTGACTGAGCTGGATAAATGGGCCTTGACCAAACTTGATAAACTGGTGCGCAGAGTAAGCAAGGCTTATGAAGAATATGAGTTTCATGTGGTTTTTCATTCGGTACATAACTTCTGTACCTTGGATCTGAGCAGTATTTATTTTGATGTATTGAAAGACAAACTGTACTGTTCACACCCGGATGATCCTGAGAGGAGAGCCGCTCAAACCGTGCTTTATGAGCTGATCAATGCTGTAGTAGTCATGCTCACACCCGTTCTGGCCTTTACCAGCGAGGAGATCTGGACTCATCTCAAAAAACAGGGAGATCCTATCAGTGTACAAATGTTGGAGTGGCCAGAAGCCAAAGAAAAAAACGCCAATGAACAAATCGAAGAGAAAATAGATAAAGTATTGATAGTAAGAGAAGTGGTCACCAAAGCATTGGAAGAAGCTCGTATCAAGAAGGTGATCGGGCATTCTCTTGGTGCATGGGTAACTATTTATGCCGATCCTGATAAGTTTAAACTCCTGGAAGAAGTTGAGGGATTGGAGAAAATACTGATAGTTTCGCGGGCAGATGTGAAAGATGAGGATGAACGTACATCAGACTCACTGGCTCTGGAAGAGGTAAGCGGTATCTGGGTAAGCGTACAAGCTGCTGAAGGTGAAAAGTGCGAGCGGTGCTGGATTATCGAACCCTCGGTTGGGACTGATACAGCTCATCCGACGCTTTGCCAGAGATGCAGTGATGTTGTATCCAGGCTGGAAGGATAGGAGGGAAGCAGGTGGAAGAAGGCAAAAGAGCTATAATCACCGTGCTGGGCCATGATAGGGTAGGTATAATATATGGCATCTCCGGAGTGCTGGCCAACAACAATGTCAATATTCTGGATATCAGCCAGACTATATTGAAGGAGTTTTTTACCATGGTAATGGTAGTCGATGTTTCCCAGAGTCTGGTTGAATTTGCCGAGTTAAAAGAACAGCTGGCCGGAAAAGGGAAAGAATTAGGTCTGCAGGTAAACCTGCAGCATGAAGATATATTTAAGTTTATGCACCGGATTTAAGAAGGTTTTGAAGGGACAGGGGGACAGGTTTCTTGTCCCAGCTAGAAATAAATTGGGACAAGGAACCTGTCCCCCTGTCCCGTGTCCCCATTATCGAGGAGGTTTTGCGAGTGCCTTTCAACATAAGTAACGAAGAAATTTTAGAGACCTGGCGTATGGTGGAAGTTGAAAAGCTTGACATCCGGACCATAACTATGGGTATAAACATACTGGACTGCCGGGATGCAGATGCAGAAAAAACCGGCCGGAACATATACGATAAAATTTGCCTCTCGGCCCGGGATCTGGTTAAAGTTGGGCAAGATATAGAAAAAGATTACGGTATCCCCATCATTAACAAGCGGATTTCTGTAACACCTATTGCTATGCTGGTGGACGGCTTCTCTGCAGATCAGATAATCAAGATCGGTCACTACCTGGACCAGGCAGCTCTAGAAGTTGGAGTCAACTTTTTAGGAGGTTTTTCAGCTCTGGTTCACAAAGGTTATACCCGGGGAGCCCGGGAACTGATCAAAGCGATACCTGAGACCCTGGCCTCAACCGAGCATGTGTGTTCTTCCGTAAATGTAGGTACTACCAAGGCAGGCATCAACATGGATGCAGTCTACGATATGGGTAAAATAATCAAGACTACCGCCCAACTAACAGCGGATAGAGATGGTCTGGGCTGTTGCAAACTGGTGGTGTTTTGCAATGCAGTTGATGATAATCCCTTTATGGCTGGAGCATTTCATGGGCCGGGCGAACCGGAATTGGTATTAAATATAGGAATCAGCGGCCCGGGAGTAGTTGGTAACGTGGTTAAGAATAACCCTGATTGCGATCTGGGAGAACTGGCTAATCGGATTAAGAATACTGCATTTAAGATTACCCGCAGTGGAGAACTAGTAGGACGCGTGGCGTCCAGCAGACTGGGAGTGCCTTTTGGCATAGTTGATCTGTCTTTAGCACCCACTCCAGCAGTAGGGGACAGTGTAGCAGAAATTCTGGAAGCCATGGGTTTGGAAAGAGTGGGCACTCATGGCAGCACAGCAGCCCTGGCTCTGCTCAATGATGCGGTCAAAAAGGGAGGAGCCATGGCTTCTTCCTATGTTGGCGGACTCTCAGGAGCTTTTATACCTGTCAGTGAGGATGCAGGTATGATAGAGGCAGCAGCAGCTGGAGCTTTGTCCATAGACAAATTGGAAGCCATGACCTGCGTGTGTTCGGTGGGATTAGATATGATTGCTGTTCCTGGAGACACCCCGGCTGAAACATTGTCTGCCATAATTGCAGATGAAGCAGCTATTGGTATGATAAATCGTAAAACCACGGCAGTAAGAATCATACCCGCCCCGGGCAAGCAAGAGGGTGATTATGTTGAATTTGGCGGATTGCTGGGCAGGGCGCCGGTGATGTCGGTAAACAAAAATCTTTCTACTTTATTCATTAACCGCAAAGGGAGAATTCCTGCACCCATACAAGCCCTAAATAACTAAGTAATAAAGTAACTGACCTAATGCGGTATGTAATTTCATATATATGGAATAATAAATATTAGGTGGGGAGAATGTGAAGCAGGATGATAAAAAGGAAATAATGCATAATGAACAGGATCATGAGAAAGAACATATTAACGAAAGATTAAGTTATATCCAGTTAAAAATAGACGAAATATCCTATAACATGGAAAAGCTGGGGGTATCCGAGTACCTGGAAATGCTCCATAATCCCAGAAGACTGTTTTTGACCAACTTTTGGGCGGGCGTCTATCGAGGTTTTGGAATGGCTATAGGATTTACCATTTTGGCCGGTATAGTTATATATGTACTGCAGGAGATAATAACCCTTAATATCCCGGTAATTGGGGATTTTATAGCTGAAATAGTAAAGATTGTTCAAACTAGGTTACAATTATATTAGGGGACAGGGTTTGTTAATACTTTATTTGAATTGAGGTGTTAACAAATGGTTTACCAAGCCAGCTTGCACATACGTAAGCAAGAAATACAAAAGATGATTGCAGAAAAAAGGGAACAGCTAATGGAAGCCAGCACAGAATTATCGATTTTTAATCACAATCCCGATGATGTGGTGGTTGACATGTATGAAAGGGAAAAGAATATCGGCCTGATGGAACTGCTGGAAATTGAGCTGGGAAAAGTGAACGAAGCTCTGGAAAAATGTGCTGCAGGAGAATATGGTAAATGCGAATCCTGTGGAAGTTCAATTGAAGCCGAACGATTACAGAGCCGAGTGGACACTGCTTTATGTTCCAAATGCGAACAGGACAAAAAGATGATGCTGCATTGATTTGCAACATTACTATCAAATTTGGTGTATATTAGATATATGCAGAGATTGAGAGACGAGGAAAATAGTTCTATAATATCTGTTTATTGCTTCCTGGATAGATATGCAGAACCTTGCGGCTAATTCAGTATGCTGCAGCACTATAACAAAGCTATTTGATGATTAAGGAGGCTTATTGCACCATGAAAATCGGAATATTTACAGACAGCTATAAGCCGTATACCAGCGGTGTAGTTACGTCTATTGCTACTTTCAAAGAAGAATTGAATAAACTGGGGCATGAAGTGTTTATCTTTGCACCCAGCTATCCCGACTATGAGGATGAAGAACCAGATGTATACCGTTATTACTCCATGACCTCTCCTACGAATCCTGACTTTGCTCTTGCTATACCGGTTTATCCTGGTATGCATATGCTGCTGAAAAAATTAGATCTGGATATTATTCATGTTCATTCGCCCTTTACCATGGGACGAGTGGGTATGCACTGGGCTAACCGTCAGCATGTACCATTGATATTCACCTATCACACACTATATGACCAGTATGCCCATTATGTGCCAGTAGCACAGGAAATGGTCAAGGAGATGGCACTGCGCTTCAGCAACAACTTCTGCAACAGGTGTGACCATATAGTAGTACCCAGTAAGGAAATACAGAGATTGCTGTATAGTTACGAAATAAGTACTCCGATTACGATAATTCCCACCGGGGTACCACTGCACAAATTCCAGGGACCAAGAGAAAACTGGTTAAGAAATAACTATGAAATACCGCGGGGAAACAAAATCCTGCTCTTTGTAGGCCGTTTGACCCGAGAGAAGAACCTGGAGTATTTGATCGAAGCTTTTACTCTGGTTAAAATGGAGATGCCTAATACTACACTGGTTTTAACCGCTCAAGGCCCGTTGGAAAGTGAATTAAAACAGCTGGTGATAGACCTGGGAATGGAATTAGATGTGGATGTAATATTTACCGGTGCCCAGCCTTTTGATACTCTGGTAGATATTTATTATTCTGCCGACCTGTTTGTCTTTTCTTCCATGACTGAAACACAGGGTTTGGTACTTATCGAGGCTATGGCTGCAGGTCTTCCCGTAGTAGCGGTGAGGGCCTACGGGGTACAGGATATGGTAGATAACGGTATAGACGGAATTCTAACTGAATGTAATAAAGAAGAGTTCGCCAGAGCTATAACCGGAATTTTATCTGATAAAAAATTGTACAGTTACTATAAAAAGAATGCCTATAAGAAAGCAAATAGTCTTTCCTCTAGCAATATGGCTCTCAAACTGGAAAGGGTTTATGAAGAATTGCTGGTCAGCAGCCCCCCCAGACGGACCAAAATGCAGGAGTTTATTTCTCGTATTGCTCCATAAGATGGGGGAAAGCAGCCTGCGGCCTGCGTTAACAGGCCGTCAGGCCGATGACAAAAACCCCCTTCTTTCGGGGATCACAGTTAAAGTTCGCTCATGGCTCACGAATAATAAAGAAACGAATCTCAGCGTTATTTCAAAAAGCCCGCTCAATCAACGTACTCAGGTACGCCTCAATCACGGGCTTTTTTCATGCCTTGATCTTCGCTACCATATTGTTTCGAGTAAAGCGAGCCCAAATTGTAGTCCTGTGGGCTCCTGTCATCGGCCTGGCATCTTGCCGACTTTTATTAGTCTGGTATCTGTGGTAAATTAATTATTAGCTAAATGCTCAAATGAACCTAATATGCAAATATGGAAGTGTGAGAGATTGAGAAAAATACTTGCTATAACTGCAGGAAAAATAATAATATTCTTAAGCCGTATGCTGGGGAACCAGGGTACCGATTTTCCGGGCCGAGTAGCCAGAAAAATATATCCCGAAATTCTAAAAACCCTGGCCGCCAACATCCGGGAAGAGATATTTATCGTGACTGGTACCAATGGTAAAACTACTACTACCAACATGATAGCCTCCATTCTAAGAGAAAAGGGTTATTCGTTGGTTCACAATACCGCCGGGGCCAATATGCTGACCGGTATTACCACTGCTTTTATTGAGGCATCTGATTTATTGGGCAGGCAGAAATTTGATTATGCCCTGCTGGAAGTTGATGAAGCCTTTGTTCCCCTGCTTATTAAAGAAGCCCGGCCCAGGGTAGTGATAATTACGAACTTCTTCAGGGATCAGCTGGACAGGTATGGGGAACTAGATCATACCATCAATCTTATAAAAGACGGAGTGCGAAACAGCGATATTGAACTGGTTTTAAATGGTGATGATCCGCTGGTGAGTCATTTCCATAATGATACCGGCTTGCACTGCTGGTACTATGGATTTGAGGATACCATTTATGATGCCCTGGAAAGCATGGAAAGCCGAGAAGGCAGATACTGTGTCTTCTGTGGTCATGAACTTGATTATCAAAGGTATCATTATGCTCAGTTGGGACAGTTCAGATGTCCGCAGTGTGATAACCATAATCCTGATTTGAATTTCACTGGCCATAAGCTTAAGATGAACCCCTTTATAGAAATGAATGTAAATGATCTGGTAATTCAAAGCCCGTATCAAGGGTTCTATAATGCGTATAATATTCTGGCGGCAGTGTCAGCAGCACGACTGGTAGGAATAGAAGACAGCATCATCCAGAGCGCCATAGCAGGGTACCGCCCACGGGCCGGACGTATGGAAAACTTTATTATTAACGGTAAGCGAACTGTTCTGATACTGGTCAAGAACCCAACTGGTCTCAACCAAACCCTGTCAACATTACTTTACGATGCAAAAAGCAAGAACCTCTTCATAGCATTAAATGATAATGCTGCAGACGGCCGTGACATATCCTGGATCTGGGACGCGGATGTGGAGATGCTGGCCGGTGAAAAGGCTCGGATCAGCTATGTAGTATGTTCGGGTCAGAGGAGCGGAGATATAGCGGTAAGAATCAAATACAGCGGAATAGATTCCAGTATCATTAATATAAAAAGTAATCTGGCCGAGGGAATTGAATTAGCAGTTGGCGGAGCGGGGGAAGTAAACTATATCCTATCCACCTATACGGCCTTATTCGAGTGCCAGAAAATATTGAAGAAACTCCAGAAGGATGAAAATTCAGAAGTGACTGGACAACGACAGCTTCAGGCGTGAAAGGGGAGTCCATGAGAAAACATCGAAGATCATTAGTTTATGCTACAGCAGTTATATTACTGCTGGTTTTTACCGCCGGTTGTGCAGAATCACAGCAGAGCAGCAAAGGTCTGCAGATAAGCAGCATGACTTCAGCCATGGGATCTGTAGATCCAGATAAATTTGATGAGCAGAAGCTGTCTTTTACTATTAATCTCTGCAATGATTCAGATCAAGACACATATATTTCTTTTTTAGAACCGCTGCTAACTGCAGATATAAACGGGAGGATAATAAGCGGGGATACCAGAGTAGAGGTTAAAAAAAAGGTAGCCGCTAGCGATTCAATAGGGGTTGATGGAGAAATCGTTTTTGATTCCAGTGACTTAAGCAAGCAGGATATTATAGCCATGGAACCCATAATTACCGGCTTTCGGGTTGGCACTGAAGAGTTGATCGAGCTGCCAGCCAAGCAGTAGAGGTTAAGGGGTGATGTTATATGGTGTATCCCGCAGCAGCTATCACAATTTTGGTTTTTATTATTTTTTCGCTGGCTGCAGCCCGACATGAAAAAAAGACCATCAGGTTTCTTCCAGCTATAATAAGTGGGACGATTTTTATTATTGCCATGGCCAGCATGTTATTATACCCCCTGGACTGGTGGCTGACATTTATCCCTATGCTTATAAGTCTCGTTTCTGGATTGGCCTGTATTAGTTCTCTGATTACGGTATTCATATGCAGGACTGTGGTTAAACAATGACTTATATACTACCGCAGGGGAGAAATACTACAATAATTTGCTGCCCAGGCAGCATTATTGGGTTCTTTATCGAACCTGGCTTTGCTCAAGGAAGTGCAAAAAATATTAGGTTCTTGGTATAGATAAAATGATCCTGCTTCTGGGAGATGAAAGACATGGCTGGTTTTGTAATTGCACATATGTATCCGGATCTGCTAAACCTTTATGGAGATAGAGGTAACCTGCTGTGCCTGCAGCAGAGGATGCGCTGGCACGGCCACGACTGCAGAATAAAAAATATCCGTCTAGGAGAAAAAATAGATTATGCCAGCATCGATATGATCTTCCTGGGTGGAGGTTCAGACCGGGAACAGGGGCTGGTATACCGTGATCTGGTGGGACGTTCGGATGAATTCATGGCCCATATTGAGGATGGCATGCCGGTTCTGTGCATTTGCGGAGCTTATCAGCTCTTGGGAATATCTTATATAGCTGTTGATGGGCAGGTTATGGAGGGTTTGAAATTTTTTGATTTCATCACCCGGGGAGCGAAGAATCGCTTGATAGGCAATGTCTTAATAAAAGCCTGTATAGATGGAGAGGAAATAAGTGTGGTAGGATTTGAAAATCATGGTGGAAGGACCTACTTTGAAGATGACTCTTTACGGCCTTTCGGTACGGTTATCAAAGGCTATGGGAACAATGGGGAAGATAAGCAAGAAGGCATAAAATACAAAAATCTTATTGGGACCTATTTGCATGGGCCGCTGCTGCCTAAAAATCCAGGAGCTGCAGATTATTATTTGAAGACTATGGCTGCGCGACGGGGGATCGAGTTAAACCGCAGGCTGGATGATTACATAGAACAGATGGCTCATGAGCAGGTCAAAAAGAAACTGCTGGCTACTTGATAGATAGAACTCCTTTAGTTAAGGGTTGAACAATAGACTGCTGGGGAGACATGCAGCGCTTTTGCAGATCGCTTTTGTCATTAGCCTGAGGGGCGGCCCAGTAAGGAGATAACAGCATGTTAGAGACAAAACGGCTTATAGGTAGTACTATAAGCATATAATAAAGATATAATCTTGCTATAAAGAGAGGCGATTTGCATAATGAACATTAAACCCTCTGCAGCAATCCGCAAAAACTACAAACTACAATGAAATATCTGAGTTGTGCAAGCGCTCAGGAGAACCGGTTTATCTTACGAAAAACGGCGAGGGAGATCTCGTGGTAATGGATATAGAAAGTTTTGTGAGAAGGGAAAGCATGCTGCGGCTGCGCGAAAATCTGATTGCTGCCGAGGAAGGCAGGCTGAACGGAAAGACGGGTCATTCCATTGACGAGGTCTCTGCTATGATGAAATCTGCCATCCGTGAGGTACTGGATGGACAGCCAAAATAAGCGGCATATCGTAGTCATTTCAGATGAGGCCACGCAAATGCTGGTATCCCATGCACGGTTTCTAGCCCAGGTCAGTGAGCAAGCAGCCCTGAAGTTAATTGAAGCCTTTCAGGAAAAGGCCAGGTCGCTGGAACAGTTCCCGGAAAGGAATCCATGGCTGACGGATACTCTGCTTCCGGCAGGAAAATACCGAAAGCTTTTGCTGGGACAACGGTATTTGTTGGTTTATCAGATCAAAGAAGCACCGTTTATGTGGACGCTTACCCGCCAGGACTATGCCTGGTTATTGTAGCCCCGAGATATTTGCGAATATAGAAGAAGCAGCGGTAGAATAATGCCGCTGTTTTTTTGCCTGCGATCAAATCCATCCCAGTGGTATATTGTGTAAACCGGGAGGTAAAACTAATATGAGAATCCCCACAAAGGAGTGTTGATTATCAACATTGACAAAAATGACAGCCCGGTTGTATTTCCTGAAAAAGCCATAAGCATCCGAATGAAGGAAGTATTAAAGACAGGCTATGATGAGATTGATGATATATTAAGTTACCTTTTGCAGAGCAGCGGAAAGATGCTGCGCCCTCGTCTGGTTTTTTTATCCGCATCGATCAAGCCTCATGATGAGAATAAAATAATCGATATAGCGGCGGCGGTGGAGCTTATTCATATGGCTTCTCTGGTTCACGATGATGTGATAGATAAAGCGGCCAGCAGGCGGGGCAGGGAAAGCGTCAACAACCGCTGGGGAAACCAGACCAGTGTGCTTACCGGGGATTACCTGTTTGCCGCGGCTTTCAACCTGATTAATCAGCACAGCCTGAAAGAAGTGATGGATAACATAACTTCCACCATACAGGTTATGTGTACCGGAGAAATAAAACAGCTATCCTTAAACTGTGATTTAAATATCAGTGAGGAAGAGTATTGCGAAAAGACCTACCGCAAAACAGCCTGCCTGTTTGCATCTTCCTGTCGGGTAGGAGCACTGGCGGCAGAAGCCGAACCGGAAGAAGTTTGGATACTTGAAAAATTTGGGCTTAATCTGGGTTATGCGTATCAATTGATCGATGATGTTCTCGATTTTACGGACGATGAAGTTAATCTTGGTAAGCCGGTAGGAAACGATCTTACCCAGGGTAACATCACTCTGCCGGTAATACTGGCACTAAGAGACCATGAGCAGGGAATAAAACTGCGTAAGCTATTGGAAAATGGAAAGAGCAGTATCGAAAGACTGCCAGAGATAGTTGAATTACTATCCGAGTGTGGCGCCCTGGAAGAAAGCATCAGGCGATCCCAGGTTTTTTTACATCAGGCTCTGGATATGATTGACGAACTACCGGTGAGTCCTGCTCGACAGGCCCTCAAAGATACTGCTATTTATTTAATGGAAAGACACTATCGGCCCACTGAAAATATAGTCTCTTTCGGAAGGGAGGCTGCTGAGTGGGAACACTTGATAGTACCGGCAATGAATTAATATACCGGATGAGCAGCAGAAAGGTAAAGGGGCAGAGCAGCATCCTGTACACTTATATCAGCGGGATACTGCCCGAAGTAAGAAAACTGCTCAAATACTGGCAACAAGAAGCGGAACTTGGCCCCAGTAGTGAACTGAAGCGCCAGGCCCTCTTGAGTCTGAAGACCAAAGATTTTCACTGCCAGGGGGGAGCGGTTTTTGCCGTGCCCTATCCCGAAAAACGCCGGGAACTACTGAAACTTATAGTCGCTTTTCAGACCATCTGCGATTATCTGGATAATCTTTGTGATCGGGCTGGATGTACTGATGGAAGAGCTTTTGAACAGCTGCATTGCTCATTGATTGATGCTTTGAGTCCGGGAAAGGAACCGGCCGACTACTATAAATATTATCCATATAAAAATGATAATGGATATTTAGAAAAACTGGTTCATGAATGCAGAATTCATATAGCAGAACTCCCATCATGGGAAAGGGTAGAGGATCATGTGCTGGCTCTGGTAGATCTGTATGCAAACCTGCAGGTTAACAAACACCTTATGATAGAAATCAGAGAGGATACCCTGAAAGATTGGGCAACATCCGCAAATACCAGGCACAACTGTCTTTTCTGGCAGGAATACGCTGCCGCTTGTGGATCAACCCTGGCAGTTTTTGCTCTGATGGGTTTGGCTAGCAGGAAAAACCTGGGGCAGGAGGAAGTCGAGAACACTGTTAAGGCTTACTTTCCCTGGATATGCGGACTGCATATACTCCTGGACTATTTTATAGACCGTCGGGAAGACATTCTGGGCGGTGATTTGAACTTTACCTTCTACTATGATAGCAGCGAAGAGATGATGAAGCGTCTGAAGCTTTTTGTGCGCCAGTCACACCGTTCAATCGGCTGCCTGCCCGCAAGTGCCTTTGCCAAAACAGTAGTGGAAGGACTTCTGGCCATGTATTTATCCGACCGTAAAATCAAGGAACAGGGATTAGAAAAAGCAGCCCGAGAACTGCTGGCCGAGTCGGGCCCCCCTGCAGTTCGAACCTATCGTATATGTAAAGTAGTGAGGAAGCTTCTGTAAATTCACCACCTGTTGGCCCCTCCCAGATACTTGCTAGAGGCATTTCAAACCTTGCTTATATTCTATTATTTGTACCAAATATGGGAAGTAGGGAACGTCAAGCTGCAAACAGAACACTCCCCGCCAGATATCTTTGGTATAATTATGAAAAACCTCCAATGAACTTATAAGAAGGGAAGCAGGGTAGATGTCTAAAGCAAAATCCTTTTATCACCCGAGTTCAAATTATTACCATCCCCCGGGCACGGAACCTGGAACACTGGTTAATCACGTAGAAGATGAGGAACTTCGGAACAATATTCACATCATTAAGTTTTCACCTGATTATTTCTTCGAAAAAACCATCAATAATTTAGAGGAATTAGGGGTGGGAGAAGAGGAGGGTGTGATAACCTGGATAAATATAGATGGACACCCCTCAGCGGCTATGCTGGATTCTCTGGGAAAGCGTTTTAATCTTCATCCCCTGTCCCTGGAGGACGTTCTAAATAGCGGGCAGCGCTCTAAAATTGATTTTTATGATAATTATTATTTTATAGTCATGTACTTATTACAAGACAATACCCATACTGCCTGGCAGGTTAGCATATTTTCTGCAGATAATACTATATTAACGCTGGCAGAAAATGAAGAAGATGCTTTTGAATTAATACGGACCCGTCTGCGAAGCAGCAAAGGAATGATACGCAGTCAGGGTGCGGATTATTTATGTTATAGTATATGTGATGCCCTGATAGATCGATATTTCCCGGGTTTGACCAGAGTGAGAGACCATATTGACCTTTTAGAGGAATCGGTGTTTACCAGACAAGGTGACAATGTTATAGAAGAAGTACATAATTTAAAAATACAATTAATTATGATGGAAAAATATATCTGGGAGGCCCAGGAAGTAGTTAATACCATGCTCAAAGACGAAACCAGTTTGATAGATGAGCAGGTGAAAGTATACCTGCGTGATTCCTATGATCACACCATTCAGCTCTTGAGTATTATCGCCAGTTATCGTGAGATTTCCAGCAGCATACTGGAATCCTACCTTTCACTGGTGAACAACCAGATGAATGAGGTAATGAAGGTATTAACCCTGATAGCAACCATATTTATACCGCTTACATTCATTACCGGGATCTATGGGATGAACTTTAACCCTCAGGCAGGTCCCTTAAATATGCCGGAATTAAACTGGCCTTACGGTTATATTACTATTCTGGGATTTATGCTGGTCACTGCACTTCTTATGTTCAGTTACTTCCGCCGCAGGAAATGGTTTTAGTCAAAATGCTCAGGATGTTTTCTTTATACTTATAATGGACAGGGCGGAAAATAACAGAACTGCACCAATAGACTGCATCAAATTGAGACGCTCACCAATGAAGGTCAAAGCCAAAAAAGTGGCAGTCATCGGTTCGAATAGAGATGCTATAGCGGCACTGGTAGCGGTAGTGCTTTTTAAACCGGTAGTGTAAATAATATAAGCCAGAGCAGTAGGTACAACTCCCAGGAATAAGAGGATGCCCCATACTGCCAGCGGAAGATCAGCTGGTACTGGTATAAATGGCAGCATAAATAATGCTCCCAGGGAAAACGTTATAGATACTATCCGCAGCGGCGAGTAATGAGTCAGCAGGGACTTTCCTGCTACTGCATAAATGGCATAAGATAAACCGGCACCGAGTGCCAGCAGGTAACCCAGCGAACTGTTGGAATCGAGAGAAAAATCAAGCTGGTATATATCCATGATTAATATAGTACCGCTGATGCTCAAGACCAGGGCAATAAAAACTTTAGCGTTTAAGCTTTCTTTTAAAAATAATTTCGATAAAATGGCTACAAACACTGGAGAGGTACATATCGCAATCAGAGTGGCGGTTGAAACCATGGCAAAAGTAACGGCCGAGAAAAAACTCAATTGGTAGGTGGCTACAGTCACACCATATATCAGAAAAATACCCAAATGTTCTTTCTGCAAAGGTTCTTTATTACCCTTGCTTAGAAAGGAGAGCAAGATGAGAAGGGGTGAAGCAAACAGGAGCCGCCAGGCTCCGATAGTCAAGGGAGACAGCGGATAAATATCGTTTATGTATCGGGCAGAAATACCGGTCGTTCCCCAGAGTATGGCCGCCAGTAAAATTAATAAAATCCCGCGCTGCATAGTGACTCCTTCTTTAACTTAAATACTAAAGTTTATTATAATCGAAATCACAAGTGATTTTTTAGCCGATATTCGGGTTATTATAGCCGGGTTAAGTATTCCTATAAGCTCGGGGGGATTGTCCTAAATGTTTTCTGAAAAGCCGGGTGAGTGAGGACTGCTGCTCATAACCAACCAGGTGGGCAATTTCCATCACCGACAGGTCAGTCTCTTGTAACAATTCCTGGGCCTTTTTCAGGCGAATATTTTGAATGTAAGTGATGGGGGTGACCCCCATTTTTTTATTAAACCATTCACAGTAATAAGTAGTATTAAAATGCTCCAGTAAAGCCAGCTGATCCAGACTTATTTTTTCAAAGTAATGCTGGTGGATATAATCTATAGATGTTGGTACAGCAGCAGGAAACAGCAGACCAGAAGTATAACGAATCAAGTCAGTTAGTCCACGGCTGTGGTTTTTGCCTGGTTGAGATTCATATACCATCAATAAACGGATGGCTCTCAATTTATCGTCCAGCTCTGTAAAAAGTTCGTTATTGAGATCTGGTTGATATACTTCTGGAAAGGTGAAAACAGGGATATCCAGCACCAGAAATTCATTGCGCTCCCGGGCACAAAAAGTATGGTCTAACGCTGGGGGGATAAAAAACAAGTGATCAGCATCCAATTTCAAATTATGATAATTGGTTTCGATGGTAAGAGTACCCTCCAGGGGCAGAATAAGCTGGGCAAAGTCGTGGTGATGGGTACTGGAATCGTTAGAATATGTTCTGCGCTCGCAAAGTATGCCTTCCTGATTGTTCATAGATATTCTCTCCCTATATCCAAGCAGTATATCCAGCATGATAGCACATAGCAGGACGCTTGTCTTGCAGCGGATTACTTAAAGATTAACGGGAAATTCAACTACTAAGGGGAAAATTATCATATTAACTATGATCAGGATGATCAGGCTGATACTCCAGTAGGCCGGTTTTTTCACTTTATTTATTTCCATACCGATTACCCATGCCATAAACAGCCCAATACCAGCTAACACAGGTACTGCCGGCATGCCCACCTGAAAACCTTCAGAAATAGCAAATATGACTCCAGCTCCGAATTGGCCCCAGAAGAGGTTAAGCAGGTGTTCCAGCATAAACGGATCATAAAACCCAATTATCAGCTCAAGATATTTAATTATTAGAAAGATGTTGATCAAGATCAAAGAAAAATTGCCAAGCATTTTAAGTGCTTTAAATTTCATTGATAGCCTCCTTGAAATAATATAATATCAATACAATTTCTGCCTTTACCTGGTAATTTCCTGTAATAAAATGCCAAAAAAACTTAATTTATAGCTCGGAGCAGCACCGGCTAAAAACTCTGCTCATAAAGGCAGGAATTTTTACATGTATAAAGTAATATATAGGAAAAAGTATTTTAATAAAAAACCGAAAGGGGATAAACAATGGCAGCAGATATAATTGATTATCAGATATTTGGTGATGATCTGCAGATGGTAGAAATTGAACTGGACCCTGGTGAAGGTGTGAGAGCTGAAGCTGGTGCCATGATGTACATGGAACAGGGGATAGTAATGGAAACCGGAACTGGTGCGGGTGCCGGTGCTGGTGTCGGTACAGCAATTTTTAAAGGTTTAAAAAGGGCAGTCACCGGGGAGAGCTTTTTTATTACCACCTTTTTTAACAACTCTCAGGGGAAACAGCATGTAGCATTTGGTGCCCCTTATCCCGGGAAAATAATCCCCATTAACCTGACCGCTCACGGGGGACAGTTCATAGCTCAGAAAGACTCCTACCTGTGTTCTGCCAATGGCGTAGATATAGAAATAGCGTTTACCCGCAAAATTGGGGCTGGACTGTTCGGTGGGGAAGGATTTATTCTACAGAGATTAAAAGGAGACGGGTTGGCCTTTATCCATGCCGGGGGAACCATAGTAAGAAAAGAACTGCGCCCGGGTGAAATGATAAAATTGGATACCGGCTGTTTATGCGGAATGGATGCCTCAATAAACTATGATATACAATTCGTAGGCGGATTTAAGAATGCCCTGTTTGGCGGGGAAGGACTTTTCCTGGCCACCTTAACCGGACCGGGAATCGTTTACCTGCAGAGCCTGCCCTTATCCAGGCTGGCTGACCGTATCTCAGCTGCAGCCGGATTCAAGGCCGGAAACAGCGGCGGGGAAAGCAGAGGCATAGGTGGTATCCTGGGCGGTATGATCAGCGGAGACTAATTGGGGTCAGGCCCGAAATTACTATTTATCTATTAACTCGAAAGCACAACTATTCAAATAATAACCTCAACATAAGAGAGGCTGTCCCAAAAGGGATGGCCTTTTTGATAAAACAACGGAAAAAAATACAAGGCGCTGTATTTATTTCGTAATACTTGGTAGGAAATGCTTATTCTCGTCTACCCCATAAACGGGTAATGCCATAGGTCTTAATTTTGCGGTGTATGGTACGACGGTTGAAGCCCATCTCTCTTGCTACTTGTGAGACATTGCCGTTATGTTTATCCAGCAACTTGATAATTTCTTCTCGCTCTACTTGGGCCACTAATTGACGTATCTTCTTATTTCCTTTTACGTCTGATGAGGCAGTCGAATGTATTTGAAGAACAGGTGGTTTAGAATTATTATTGAACTCTGTTGGAAGGTGTTCCAAACGAAGATACTGACCGTTAGTCGTGTTAACCATTCGTTCTGTGACATTCTGAAGCTCACGAACGTTGCCGGGCCACTGAAAGTGACAAAAACGCTCATAGATCAAGGGATCAATCATGTCGATATATTGCTGGTCAAACCCATAAGTATTGATAAGAAAGTATCTAAATAGGACGGGGATGTCCTCCGGCCGCTCTCGCAGGGGAGGGATCTTAATAGCTAATACATGTAATCGATAGAAAAGATCCTGCCGGAACGTTCCTTTTTCCACTTCTTCACGAAGATTCTTATTACTGGCACAAATGATTCGAACATGAACAGGAATGAGCCTATTGCCCCCGACGCGAGTAATACTTTTTTCTTGAATGACCCTTAAGAGGTTGGTCTGTTCTTCTAACGGCATGTCTCCTATTTCATCCAGAAAAATAGTGCCCCCCGAAGCCAGTTCAAATTTGCCTGGATTACCACCTTTTTTGGCACCAGTAAAAGCCCCTTCCGCATAACCGAAAAGTTCACTGGCGATCAAATCTCTTGGAAGAGCACCACAGTTCAGCGCTACAAAGGGACCTTTAAAGCATTTGCTGCTGTTATGAATAGCCTGAGCAAACAATTCTTTTCCCGTTCCGCTTTCACCTTCCAGCAATACATTGCTCTCTTTAGATGCGGCCCTTTTTGCCATTACGATTAGTTCTTTCATCTTTTTACTCTCGTAAATAATATCCTCAAAACAGAACTTTGCTTTAGCACCTGTAAAGCGATTGATAAGTTTGTGAACTTCTTTGATGGGACGAACAATAATAACGCCCCGATGAATTTCTCCCTGTTCATTATGAATTGGGGCACCTGAAGCTAAGAAATGAATATTACCTTTTTTAGTGTTGAGCATGATTTCTTCATCTCGAAAAGGCTGCCCCCGGTTTAACATTCTCCACAATATAGATTTGTCCTTATTCTGAGCACAAAATTTCAAATATTCTAAGCCTTCTTTGAGAATATCACGTGCGGTGGGGTTCATGTGCTCTACATTACCGTAAATGTCAATAATCAAGACCCCGTCTGACATGTTGGTAATGATGCTCTTTAATATTTTGTTGGTAATGGAGATTTCTTGATTAGTCTGATGTAATTGGGAGGTTCGCTGAATGACTCTCTGTTCCAGATCATTTTGGGTTTTCTGTAATTCGATCTCCATATGTTTGCGTTCACTAATATCCATGGCTGCAGAAATCGTAGAAGCGATGCCGTTCACTTCAATATTAGTATTCAAAATTTCCACCCAGTGTTGCTTGTGGTTTTTATCTGTTACAATAATTTCATATTGATCCGGTACCGGCTCCCGGTTTAAACGACGTTTATTGCGTTCTATCATCATTTCCTGGTAATCGGGATGAACAATATCCCACCAGTTCTTACTTCTGAGTTCCTCCATACTATATCCCAACGTATTCAATGTGGCGGGATTGGCATAGGTGAATGTATTTCCCTGAATTGAAAACATGTACAGCGGCATGTTTTTCATAAACTGCCGGGACATTATTTCCTCATTGTTTCTTTGATTATGCTCCTTCTCAAGATATTCAATATAATATGCCATTTATTTCCTCCATATCATCCATACTAACTGCCGACAAATCCTTTTTCCTAACAGTAAAATCTGATGCGATAGAGCCAACCAGCATATCGTTATTATTGAACTTGTTTTAGCGCTCCCATTCTGCAATCCTTAGTCCGCTTGAAAAAAATACAGACCTCAAATAATGGGACTATTTGATTCCAAACAACAAGCAGATGCGCAGTATTATTCTTTACCATAGTTTTATTCCGGAATAGTCTTAGAGTGACAGCTTATCTGGAAGGATATATTACTAGATGCAGGTGCGAATAAATAAACCATTTTAATTAAATTTCCAACCGTAAATCATTGGAATTATCCTCTTTATAGGGTTTGGGCCGATTCAAGCAACTACTTTTATATAATTAATTATTATTTATATTATATTTATTGTATGACAATTTACTAATATATTACAAATATTGATCTTAGGAAAATGTTCACAAAACTATTTCCATTTATCAGGCTTCTATGGAACAGACTTTTTCTTCAGACTTATTAAAATACACGATATTCCCACTTCTTTATCGTCATGGTACTGAGACATAACAATCTCAACTGTTACTTATAAATCTCACGGAAAGACAGGAATGTCCCACTACTTATATATATAACAAGCATAATTTTCACAACTGCATACATCAGTTGAACTATTTCGGCAAGAAAGATTTGGCCGAATTGATGGGGAGAATAAGGATCTATAAATTCATTAATGTAACTTTGAACACAATTTTTAGGCCTTAAATATTCTTTTGGCATTATTATTGCGAATAGCAATTGTGATAGACAAGAAAGGAGGCCTTATTTATGAATGTTCAGGAGGAGTATAGATCCAAACTCAGTAACCCTGTGGAGGCAGTACAGCTGGTTAAGAAAGGCGACCGTATCATCACTCCACTGAGTAACGGAATCCCGATACCACTGCTGAAAGCATTGAATGCCCGAAGTGACCTGGAGGATGTAAGTATATACAGTGGGATCGAGCTTTTCCCCTTAGATCTTTACAAACCAGACCATAACCCAAACTTGCATGTACACAGCGTTTTCCTGGGGCCGGCGGTTCGACCAGGGGTTCAGCACGGTTGGATCACTAAAGTTCCAGGCCGTCTGGGACAGTGCCCGGAGATTATCCGCCGCCATTTGAATATTGACGTTGTGATGGCGGTAGTCTCACCGATGGATCAGCATGGTTACTTCAGTATGGGTGCCAATGCTGATTACTGTTATGCAATAGCTAAAATGCCAACCACCCGTAACGTAATTGTTCAGGTCAATGAAAACATGCCCCGCACCTGGGGGGATAATCACCTCCATATTTCCGAGGTGTCATCAGTAATAGAATTCAATCAGCCGATGGTAGAATTACCGGATATTCCCATGACCAAGGAAGACGAAATCATTGGCGGAACTATTGCTGAAATGATTGAAAACGGGTCTACTTTACAGCTGGGTATAGGTGGAATTCCCAATGCGGTAGGGCATTTCCTGGAAAACAAGCACGACCTGGGGATTCATACCGAGATGTTTTCGGATGCGATGCTGGAACTTTATCTTCAAGGGGTGATCACTGGCCAGAAAAAAACTCTTAAACCTGGGAAATGGATAGGCTGTTTTGCCCTGGGGACCAATAAGCTTTATAAGTTCATTCATGACAACCCAATGACCGAAATCCACTCCAGCGAATGGGTCAATGACCCGACGGTTATAGGTATGAATGACAAAATGGTTTCAATCAATACTGCCATTGAAGCTGATTTATCCGGCCAGGTCAATGCAGAAACAGTGGGTACAGTACAGTATTCAGGCATGGGTGGATTTATTGATTTTGTTCAGGGCTGCTGGAATTCCAGGGGAGGAAAATCGTTTATTGCTCTTTACTCAACCTATTCGAATAAAGATGGAGAGAAAAAGTCTCGTATCGTAAGCGCCATGTCCCCGGGATCAATAGTCACCGGAAACAGATGTGAAGTGGAATATATAGTTACCGAATTCGGTGTAGCACTTATAAAGGGGATGAGTGCTAAAGTTCGGGCCCAGAATCTTATTGCTATTGCCCATCCGGACTTCCGTGATGAGCTGACTTTCCAGGCTAAAAAGATGCGGATTCTGGATTAACCCATTGTACTATTCAAGGAGAGGAATGAAATATGTAGAAATAGCTTAAATAGACTGATATGTGATGAGATTCTTTTTCAGATTTTTTAAGCAGCGGATGCTTATTGAATGGCAAATAAAATTTCAAAAGTTCAGCAAATTGGAGGTAATGATGAAATGAAGAGGAAGATTAGGAAAGTCGCTATACTGGGATCAGGAACAATGGGCGGCGGCATTGCGGCTCAATTAGCTAACGCTGGCATTCCAAGTTATCTGTTGGATATTGTTCCGAGAGAACTGAATGAGAAAGAAAATGCCCAGGGCCTGACTGTGGATAGTTCTGCCTTTAGAAACAGGATTGCTGAAGCGAACAAAGCTTTACTGATTAAAGCAAAGCCAGCCGCACTTATGAACAAGGAAGAAGCATACTTGATCACAGTGGGAAACATGGAAGACAACCTGGACTGGCTTGGTGAATGTGACTGGGTGGTTGAGGTGGTTCCTGAGAATATTAAAATCAAAAAGTCAGTATTAAACCAAATTGCTCCTTTTATTAAGCCTGGAACTTTTGTAACCAGTAATACATCCAGTATTTCCATTAATAATATAGTCGAAGACATGCCGTTGGAATTTAAAAAATACTGGATGGGAACCCACTTTTTTAATCCGGTAAGATATATGAAGTTATTGGAGTTGATTCCGGGCAACGATACACTTCCTGAAGTCGTTGAATTTATGGCTGACTTTGGAGAAAAAGTACTGGGTAAGGGAATCGTTTATGCCAAGGATACTCCAGCCTTTATTGCCAACCGGCTGGGGAACTGGGCAGGACCGTCATGCTGCAACTTGATGCTGGAACTGGGACTTACTATACCAGAAGTAGACGCTTTGACCGGGAGTGCTATCGGTCGTCCCAAAGTCGGTACCTTCGGACTCTTCGACATGGTTGGGGTGGACATTGCGGTACTATCCACGGCAGAAGTACTGCATAATGTTAGCGATCCGGCTGAAAAGGCCATGTATACCATGCCGCCATTTCCACAGCAGATGCTTGACAAGGGAATGCTGGGAGCCAAAACCAAAGGTGGATTTTACAAGAAATTTGGCAAAGAGAAAAAAGTCCTGGATGTAAATACCTTCGAATATGTTTCTATAGGAAAGGCACAATTTGATAGTCTGGATGCAGCCAGGAAAACCAAAACATTAAGCGGGAAATTGGAAGCATTCTTTGAAGGCCATGATAAAGCGGCCGAGTTTGTATGGAAACATGTTACCGGCCTGTTCCTGTATGCCGCCTCAAAGATTCCTGAAGTATCCGATGATATTCTCAATATGGACCGGGCTATGTGCTGGGGCTATAACAATGATAAAGGCCCGTTCGAATTATGGAGCGGACTGGACCTGGAAAAATATATCACCCGTATGGAAAATGAAGGCGCGTCCATACCGACCTGGATAAAGGAAATGCTGGCAGATGGAATCAAGTCCTTCTATAAGACAGAAGCAGGAATTGATTATTATTACTCCATCCCTGATAAGAAATATGTCCCCATCGAACACAAACCGGAAGTTATTATCCTTAAAGAACTAAAAGAACAAAATAAAGTGGTTAAGACCAGTGATGCAGCCACTCTCTATGACATCGGAGACGGTGTATTATGCTTGCAGCTGCATACCAGGACAGCTGCTATAAGCCCTGAAGTAATTGACTTTATGGAGTTAGCGCAGCAGGAACTGGCTAAAAACTGGGAAGGAATGGTGATTGCTGGATCTGGACGTAATTTCTGTGTAGGAGCCGATTTATCAATAGTTGTTAAAGTCGCCAGCGAAAAGAACTGGGATCTTGTTGACCGCCTGCTAGCCAAGACCCAGGCTGTTTACCGTGCCAATAAATATTCTGAGAAACCGGTGGTAATGGCCATCAATGGCATGGTTTTAGGTGGCGGCTGCGAAATGACGATACAGAGCTCCGCTGTGCAAGCTGCCGGGGAAAGTTACATCGGTTTAGTAGAAGTTGGTGTAGGGCTGATTCCTGCCGGGGGAGGAATCAAAGAAGCTGTTTTGAATACCCGGGCTAAAATGAAAAATACTACAGCTCCACCTGTTGATGTTATCATGCATTATTTCCAGAACATTGCCATGGCGAAGGTCGCCACCAGTGCAAAAGAAGCAGTCAACCTGGGATACCTTCGACCTGCTGATGGTATAACCTTAAATCTGGATTACCTGATTGCAGATGCTAAAAAACGAGTACTTGATATGATTGAAGATGGATATACACCTCCGGTTAAGAAACCATTCCCGGCCTTTGGGCAAAATGCACTATCACTCTTAAAAGTTGGAACCAGACAGATGTGGCAGGCCGGAGTTATCAGCGACCATGATTGGCATATTGCCTGCAGAATTGTAGATGTAATGGCCGGGGGCAATGTTATAGCAGGGGCCATGATTACTGAAGAATACCTGGAGGATCTGGAAAGAGAAGTCTTTATCAGCCTCTGTGGTATGCAGAAGACCCAGGACAGGATCATGCACATGCTGAAAACAGGTAAACCACTTCGTAATTAGGCACATCGATATTTAAAATATATTATCGGGGAGGTAATTAGATTGAGAGAAGCCGTAATAGTTTCAGGAGTCCGTACAGCGGGAGGAAAAGCTCCCCGGGGCACCTTAAGAGATACCAGACCGGAATTTTTAGGGAAATTATGTATGGAAGAAGCCATAAAAAGATTAGGCCCAGGTTTTTCATCTGAGATGATAGATGACGTAATATGGGGATGCGCAACCCCTGAGCAGGTTTGCGGCATGAACACCGCCAGGATCACAGCCTTGTATGCCGGTATTCCGGAAAGCGTTCCTGCGGTAACTATTAATCGTTTTTGTTCGTCGGGGCTGCAGGCTATAGCTTTTGGGGCGGAAGCCATTATGAGCGGTCGTTGTGACGTGGTGTTAACCGGTGGGATTGAACACATGAGTTTAATTCCCATGGGAGGAATTATCAGAGTACATCCGGAGATTGCCGAAGATAAGGTATTAGGTAATGTTTACACCTCTATGGGTCAGACGGCAGAAAATGTCGCCAAAAGATATAATGTCAGCCGGGAAGATCAAGATGCTTTTGCCGTTGCCAGTCACCAGAAATGTGCTGCTGCTATGAAAGGCGGAAAATTTAAAGAGGAAATCGTTCCGGTTCCTGTAAAGATCACTACATTAGGTGTTGACGGAAAACCTGTTACCCAGGAAATCATATATGACTATGAAGAGGGCATACGATATGATGTCACTATTGAAGGATTAGCCAAGCTTAAACCTGCATTCGTAGCCGGTGGAACGGTGACCGCAGGTAATTCATCCCAGACTACTGATGGAGCATCAGCGGTAATGGTTATGTCAGCCGACAAAGCCAAAGAATTAGGCCTTAAGCCCCGCCTGAAATTCGTAAACTTCGCTGTTCATGGATGCGCTCCAGATGAAATGGGAATTGGACCGATATTTGCTATTCCCAAAGCATTAAAGTACGCTGGGCTTGAACTAAAGGATATTGGACTTATCGAGTTAAATGAAGCATTTGCATCCCAATCACTTTACTGCGTAAGGGAATTGGGCCTTGATCCGGATATTGTAAATGTCAACGGCGGAGCTATTGCCATGGGACATCCCATGGGATCTACCGGCAGCAAATTGACAGTTACCCTTATGAATGAAATGGAAAGACGGCAGGTCAAATACGGTATGGTCAGTATGTGTATTGGCGGCGGCCAGGGAGCCGCCGGAATTTTCGAGTTATGCTAAATTTTATAAGGAAAGGAAGAGTGAAAAAATGTCATATAAATATGCCTATAGCACAAGAGATGCCAAATTCATCCTGAAAGAATGGCTGCCCATTGATGATGTCCTGAGCTATGACCGGTATAAAGACTATTATAGTAAAGATGACCTGGACACCATTATTGACCAGGTGAAAAAAGTTGCGGACGAAGTCATAGCGCCTACAGCGGAAGATGGTGAAAATATCGGAGTTCGTTGGGAAGATGGAAAGGTTTTTATCCCCCCTTCATTCCATCAGGCCCATCGCTTTTTGCAAGATCAAGGTTGGGGTGCCAGTAATTTTGATAAACAAACGGAAGGAGGCCTTCCTCTTACGGTTTTTGGCCTTCTGTGGGAAATACTGTCCGCAGCCAATCCAGCCTTAATGCCTTACGTGGGCTGTGCAGGAGCAGTAGCTAATGTTATTCAGCTGTATGCCAATGACTTAATAAAAGAAAAATTCCTGCGCAACCTGCTGAGCGGTATCTGGGGCGGGACCATGTGCTTGACTGAGCCCAGCGCAGGAAGCGACGTGGGGGACATGCTTTCTAAGGCTTTTCCCACTGATGACCCGGCAATCTACAAAATCAAAGGACAGAAGATATTCATAACCGTTGGTGACCGGGATGATGTAGAGAATATAATACACTTATTCCTGGCCAGGGTCGATGGTGCGGCACCGGGAACCAAAGGATTATCCCTTTTTGTCATGCCCAAATACTGGATAAATGAAGACGGCAGCTTTACTGACAATGACGTGCAGTGTATCGGAATAGAACACAAAATGGGTTTGAAAGGTCAATCTACCTGTCAACTGGTAGTTGGTGAAAACAATAACTGCCGTGGCTATTTGATTGGAAATCCTCCTGATGAAAATGGGGTCGGTCAAGGAATAATGCAGATGTTTAACATGATGAATGAGGCACGTCTGGATACCGGGCGTCTGGCCACAGCAGTAGCCGCCAATGCCTACTGGGCAGCAAAAGAATACGGTAAAGAGCGTACTCAGGGTCGGCTGCTGACCAATCCCAAATCAGGCCGCGTAACCATCAATAAACATGAAGATGTAAAACGCATGTATCTCTTAAATAAGGCTACTACTGAAGCATGCCGGGCACTGTTGGCCAAGTGCTATTACTACGAAGATGTCAGGGAATTTGCCCCTGATAAGGCGCGCAGAAAATGGGCCCAGAATAAACTGGATATGCTGACTCCCTTGTGTAAAGCTTATCCCAGTGATGAAGCCTGGGGTTTGATTGCTGAATCTTTACAATCCTATGGTGGTTATGGTTATTGTGAAGACTATCCGGCTGCTAATTCAGCCCGGGACTGCAAAATATGGTCCATATGGGAAGGTACTAACTTTATCCAGTCCATGGATCTTATTGGCCGCAAGTGGATGCAGGGTAAAGGAGTAATATTTGCTGATACTCTGAAAGAAATTGAAGATTTTATTGCTGAATATAAGGAAAAGGGACACACTCCTGACGGGCAATATCCCTTGGGATTAGATAAAGAGATGGGACACCTGGAAAAAGCCCTGAAAACTTACAAGGGAATACAGATGATGATTGCCGGATATGTCCAATCCGGAAAGCTTGGCCTGCTGGGGGTTTACGCAAGGCGAATCTTGACCGCCACAGCCCAATTGTACTGTGGTTACCTGCTGATGGAACAGGCGGTTATTGCCAGGAAACGAATCGATGAGTTAGGTAAAGATCACCACGATTATAATTTCTATCTGGGCAAAGTCTTATCAGCCCGTTACTACCTGAACAATGCGGTTCCCAATGTGTGGCACGTAGCAGAGCTGGTTAAAATAGGCGATACATCAGTATTAGAAGCCCCTGATGAGATATTCGAATACTAAATCAATGTTCATTGTCAGCCTGGTATCAGCTGATAGAAAGATTTGTATATGTGTAGGTGAGCGGAGGCCTGCATCCGGTTAGACAGAGAGGGTACCTTCGCCCCACTTGCCCTTTGAGACGGGGGCAGATCATTAAATCTCTGCTGAATCCCATGCACATAATCCATACCCAGAGAAAGATGATCAAAGACGGTGATAAATCAACCATTAATAATTTAGAAGAACATTGATCGATTAAGGAGGAGAGAATTGTATGGATCAGGTACTTCTGAAAATAGATGGAGGTATCGCAACGGTAACTGTAAATCGTCCCGAGGCTATGAATTCATTAAACATGGAAACAGTAGCCGAAATTGGCCAGGCCTTTGACGAATTGGAAAAAGATCCTTCGGTGATTGTTGCTATTTTAACCGGGGCTGGAGACCAGGCATTTATCGCTGGTGCCGATATCAGCCTATTTTTAACCCTGAATCAGTCCTCCGCTCAAGCAGGGTCCCGGGCCGGACAGATCGTATGTGATAAGATCGCTTATTGCAGCGTACCGGTGATAGCGGCTGTAAATGGTATTGCTTTCGGCGGAGGAATGGAATTTGCCCTGGCCTGTGACATCCGGTTAGCTTCTGAGAATGCTATGTTTGGGCAACAGGAGGTCCTATGGGGAACCTTCCCCGGGTGGGGTGGATGCCAGCGTCTTCCCTGGCTGATTGGAAGAAGTGATGCCATGAAGATTATACTAACCGGGGAGCCTATCGGCGCAGCAGAGGCTTACCGCCTTGGGCTGGTCAGCGGTGTATATCCTCAGGCCGAGTTTCAGGATCAGGTGTATGAATTGGCACGGAAGATTGCCCAAAATGGCCCGGATAACATTCGTTATGCCAAAAAGGCAGTAGCACAGGGAGCTAGTTACGTAACCCAGTCAGGTCTGGCTCTGGAGAATGAGCTCTGGGGCCGCTGTTTTACTGCCGATGAGCCAAAGAAACGGGTGGAAAAATTCTTCGCCCGTAATAAGAATAGATAAATAAGCGGGGATGGATCTACTCCTTATAGCTAGATATCGTCCCCGTTTTATCATCTATTTGTTTTTCCTTAACAATTCAACCCTTATCTTTATTATCAGCCGATAATAAGCAACCGAGATGAATAGTATTTGTGTTTATTTTGACGTAGTTAATAGTAAAATCTCTAACGCACAGTAGTGATTTGAAAGCTGCAGTAATTGATTATAATTTGTAAATCAAAATACATCGGGTTCACCGATAAGTGGATTAGATAAAGACTTCTCCAACCATTGACGTTTTTTGTACAGGCTAGCAAAGACTGCTGCCCGCAGCAGCCAGTCAGTGACAAATAATCCCCATATATATGTTATCGGCAGGACCAGGATGTGAGTCATAACATACAGAGCTGGCAGACGAATAAACCAGGTAAAAAAACTGGTGATCAGCAGGGGAGTTCTGGTATCCCCAGAACCTTTGATAATCCCTTCCATAATTGAAGTTGCTGCGATAGTTAACTGTTCAAATGCTGCCAGGCGAATAAGAAATCCGGCAGTTGATATTATAGCCGGGTCATTGGTGAATAAAGAAGCGATGAAGTAAGGGAAGAAGGCAAAAATAAGGCCCAGAAAACCCATGGCAGTCATTCCCAGTTCCAGGCAGCCACGGCTGACCAGGAGTGCCTGCTCTTTATCTCGTGCACCTATTGCATGACCTACCATAACCGAGGCAGCGATTGCCACCCCTATTCCGGGCATAAAGGATACTGATTCAACAATCAAGGCTACCTCGTGGGAGGCAAAAGCCAGCGTACCCAGAAAAACGATAAAAAACATAGCAATAATATCAGCTGATTTACGGAAAAAATCTTCCAGCAGACCGGGAAGGCCCAGCCGGATAATACTCTTAACTATATCGAAACGACCGGTAAAGATATATTTCACTTCAATTCTTAAACTGCTCCGACCTGAAAAAAGAATATACAGTGCCAGTAAAAAACCTGTGATGTGAGCGATGCTGGTGGCCCAGGCGGCCCCTGCTACACCCAGAGCTGGCATTCCCAGTTTGCCATACACCAGAATATAATCTCCCAGGCAATTGATAACATTGGTTACAACTGCAATTTTCATAGGCAGGTCCGTACGCCCCATCCCACGAAATATAGAATTAACCATATAATATACAATAGCCAGGGGGGAAATCCAGAAGGCAACTTGTAAATAAGCGAGAGCCTGAATGTATACACTCTTCTCAAGCGGAAACAAGCTTAATAGATTATCTGAAAAAAGCAGGCCTAATATTGCGGTCAGCAGCCCAGCCCCAACACCCAGAGCAATACCTTTACCAGCTACCTGAGCTGCATACTCTTTTTTCCCGGCTCCCCAGGCCTGAGCCACCAGTACAGATACACCGATGCTCAGGGCCACTACCAGGAGAATAATGGCAAAAAAGACCTCTGCTCCCAGTCCTACGGCGGCCAGTGGAGCCGCTCCCAGTCTTCCCACCACCATGGTATCCACTACCCCTATAATCATGTAAAGTACCATCTCACTCATAGCCGGGATGGAAATTTTTAAAAGTTTGCGCCTCAGCACTGCGTCCTTGTAGATAAGCATTATATATCCCCTGTAACAGGTTAAGGCTTTTAGAATTATATGGCCTAACCGTAAGTCTAGTAAAACCAAGTATAATATTAAAATCGAATAGACTCAAATAATAATAGAAAAACTACTTCTGCAAACAGGTTAGCCATTATTATTTGACAAAAACGGACAGTGCCCCAAAGAAACTCCAATATTAAATAAACTCACTATTATCAATGACTTTTAACAATAATTATAATAAAATTCTAATTTGGCAAAAACACCATAGCGCTCAATATCTGTTGCAAACATGCAAAATATGAAAGAATTTGACGGTAAAAGAAGCTATCTATAGGCATTCTGGGGTAGTAGAATTATAATAATACTTGGTGTAGGTAATAAGTGGAAGGGATATGTACAATATGCGAATTAGTGTAGTATTTAATTCTGACCAGGAGATCGTACTTCCAGTACAATATAATCACATCCTGCAAGGGTTTATGTATAAAAATCAACTAGATAGGGATTACAGTAAATTTCTTCACCAGGAAGGTAAAGGAATATGTAATGGGAAGTTCAATCTCTTTACGTTCTCACGTCTGATGGGGAAGTTTAAATTTAATAAGGAGACCGGGAGAATCACCTTGTTTCCTCCAGCAAAGCTCATTATATCCTCTGTCGTTGATGAATTCATTCTTGATCTGGCTGACAAACTGGAAAGATCAGATCTAGTATTTCTGGGCAATAATGAAGTGCAAATCGAGCGGATAGATATGCACGAATGTATTGAGTTCGGAAAGAAAGTACAGATAAAAATGCTTTCACCACTGGTAGGATGTACTACCAGCATGCGCGAAGAAAAAAAATACACCAACTATTACTCCCCCTGGCAATCCCAGTTTGCAGAAATAGCCAAGAATAATCTGCTCACCAAATATGAGGTGGTGCATGGTTACCGGCCAGATAACAAGGAAATTAAGATTATTCCCAACGGCAGCCAGGAGAAGAAATTTGAAAAAATACTCAACTATCGAGGAACGGTTGTTAAAGGATATGCGGGCATTTACTGGCTTAAAGGCTGTCCGGAACTAATAAAGGTAGCCTATGAAGCTGGTCTGGGTTTTAAAAATAATCAGGGATTCGGGTGCTGGGAAGTAGTAAAACAGGAAGCGGTATAGAAAATTTTTTGATCTAAGTATATAATGTAAGTGTATAATTAGAAATCCAATAAAAACTTGGAATTATGACTAATGCTTACACTAACTTTATATACACCATGCCCAGACAATTCTACCGCCGGTAAAACGGCGGTATTTTCTGTTTTTCCATAGAAATTAAATAGGCAGCTAACACCGTCTATTGACGGCACTATAGTTGGCTATTTTTCAAGTTATACTGGCTTTACCGATGGACAGACCCATATATCGGGGCCTGTCAACCCTGACTTACTCTATTACATCCGCAATCGGATTACTAGATTTACGTACTTTTGGGTTCTATTGCTCAATAAGCAAATCTCAACCCGACTCCTACCTCTATAAGATTTACGACTTTAGAAATGGCGATCTTTGAAGACAGATCGGTACAGTGGCAGGCATGAACAGCGGCAGGCTGCAGCCGCTTCAGATAATCGAGGGTCCCATCCAGTTGTTCGGCTGATGGGTCCAGCAGGTGAAGGCCTCCTATGATGTCTATGACTCGATCTTCTTTTAACACCCTTTTAGCCTGTTCTATGATATTGCAGATACCAGCGTGGGAACATCCGGTAATGATAATCAGGCCTTGAGCTGTCCGGTAGGCCAGGGCAGTATCATCCCGTAGATAATCGGCTGCTTCTTTTCTATCTATTATGGTACTGCCAATAGGTGTCTGGCCTTCAAAATTATTGATCCTTTTGATCTCACCCAGGAAAACCAGATTTTCGGTAAGGAAAACGGGGCCGCTGCTCAGGTGGAGATCAAAATAACCACGGATTCTGGATTCGTCCAGTAGGGAACCAATATCGATGAAATCTGTTATCCACTTGCTGACGAAAGCCAGGGGATGGGCTAGAAGTTCGGGTTTCTTATGGTCCAGGCCTTCTGTTTTGGCCTCAGTATATAGCTTTACCAGTGGTTCAAGACCTCCGGTGTGATCGAGGTGTCCGTGTGAGATGATGATAGAATCTGTATCCAGAAGGTCGATACCCATCTTAGTCGCGTTTTTGATAAATAGATCAGAATAACCGGTATCGAAGAGAAATTTCTTTCCTTTATCTTCAATAAGGAAGGAGAGTCCGGGTTCAGCGAAGAGATATCTGTCAATTATAGTGTTATTATCCATTAATACCGTAAGCTGCATAGTATTCCCCTTTTATAGATATTATCTCAATGATACCGTATTTCTAATTATTAAGATATTCTCAAATTTTAAATCAAATCCCTGACAAATTTAAAAACTGTACCTTTCACAAAAAATCTCCTTCAATGAATTGCTCCAAAAATATTCAAAATCATGTGTCCCCGAAACACACATAGACCATATTAGCCCCTCGGGAACACAATTTTGAAATTATTTATCCAGAAGAATCAAGCTGATGTAAAAATATCGAATGGAAAATGATCGGTATATAAAATGAACAATGGAAATTACTTCGGCTGGTGTCAGAGCAAGAACGTGCCGGTGATTTCATCCAACACGAATAATAAATGGCAAAATGAATTTCAGCTGCTTGCAGCGTGCAGGTGGTCACATCGAAGAGATTCACCGCTGCAGGAGGCAGTAATTAGAATGAGGTTTAGATCAATGTTTCACAGGTATGCTATAACATTTGAACATAAACCCGATAAAATTGATGACTGGAAAGAAAAGGTGTAAAATGTCATTGCATGGAAAAAATGGGGAGGAAATATAGAAATATGAGGATAAGTGTAATACTTGCAGCTGATCGGGAGATAACTCTGCCGATACAATATAATCATATCCTGCAGGGATTAACACATGTATTGCCAATCTTTGGGAATTTGCGGGAATAAACGAGGAGTGATTAGGAAAGAAGATGACCTATACATTTACTAGGGCGAGGTAATGACAATCATTATAAAAACTGCCGGAAACAACTTTTAGATAATTGACCGCAGAATACACTCGGCGTAATTCTTATGAAAGGGCAAGAGTAAAAGATATATGTATATAGCACATACGAGAGAAGATGATTTAGAAACTCAAAGTATAAAAGAACATTCAGAAAATACTGCTAACAGAGCCAAAAATTTTGGTAATAGTTTTAATAATGGTGATTATGCTTATATGTGTGGAATGTTACATGACATAGGAAAGTATTCTGCTGAATTTCAAAAAAAATTAACTAATGATCCTAATATTAGGGTTGATCATTCTACAGCTGGGGCGATTGAAGTAAATAAAAATATTTATATAATTGGTAAATTGTTAGCATATTGCATTGCGGGTCATCATGGTGGACTACCAGATGGTGGCAGCAAGAGCGATACTGCAAGTGAAATAACATTAAATGGCCGATTAAAAAGAGCAAAACAACTTCCCGACTACTCGAATTTTGAAAAAGAGATAAATATTACTGATTTTTTACATGGAAAGCCTCCCAATATAAAACCTTTAAATAAAGGCGGATTTTCACTGTCTTTTTTCATCAGAATGATCTATTCATGCTTGATAGATTCCGATTTTCTAGATACAGAAGAATTTATAAATATGGGTAAAGTTGATAGAAGCGTTCATTATGATTATCAACTTTTTAACGAGAAACTGAATCTTTATATCAGTAATTTTAAAAATATTGAAAGGGAAATCAATAAAAAAAGAGCCGAAATTTTAAATTATTGCATCAAAAAAGCAAAACGTGAAAAAGGTCTATATACGCTTACTGTTCCAACTGGCGGGGGTAAAACAATTTCCTCACTTGCATTTGCCATTAACCATCTCCTTGAGCATGGTATGGAGAGAATTATTTATGTGATTCCGTATACAAGCATAATCGAACAAACCGGGAAAATATTTAAAGATATTTTTGGCCAAGAGAATGTCTTGGAACATCACTCCAATTTTGATTTTAAGGATGATGAAGATTTAATATTGAATAAACTGAAATTATCTTCGGAGAACTGGGATATACCGATTGTTGTATCAACGAATGTTCAATTTTTCGAATCCTTGTTTGCCAATAAGTCTTCAAAATGCAGAAAGCTTCATAATATTGCCAACAGCGTCATTATTTTTGATGAAGCCCAGATGCTACCCACACAATTTCTTACGCCCTGTCTTATGGCTGTTTCAGAATTAGTCATGAGTTATCAATCAACCTGTGTATTATGCAGCGCTACCCAACCATCATTGAAGGACAGATTCCCCCAAGAAATAAAAGTCAATGAAATATGTGAAAACACGAATTCGTTATACGAATTTTTCAGACGC
The DNA here is from genome assembly GCA_016841875.1 of Syntrophomonas sp. Classification (GTDB taxonomy): domain Bacteria; phylum Bacillota; class Syntrophomonadia; order Syntrophomonadales; family Syntrophomonadaceae; genus JAAYJK01. Next base: position 135,735 of record JAENYG010000004.1, on the reverse strand, counting down.
ACCAGAATAATCAATAGAGGGAAAATGGAAGCAGCACAAATTGCAGCGGACTTAAACAGCAGCAATCAGGCTTTATGCATCGTTAACAGCAAGAAACACGCTATAGAAATCTATGCAAAGTTAAATGGAGAGGGGGTATTTCATTTATCAACAAGGATGTGTCCCAAACATCGGAGCGAAGTATTGGATGAAATAAAGCGAAGATTAAGAAATGGACAGCTTTGTAAAGTTGTTTCCACGCAATTAATTGAGGCTGGAGTTGATGTTGATTTCCCTTTGGTTTATCGATCAATGGCCGGAATCGATTCAATTGTGCAAGCTGCAGGGAGATGTAACAGGGAGAATAAATTAGATGTCGGTGTCGTCAATGTTTTTGAGCCGGAAAGCATTTTTACCAAAAATATGCCGAGTTCAATAAAACGACCGATTGAAGTAGCCAAAACAATAATTACAAGATTTGAAGACATCCTCTCTCCCCAAGCCATAGAGACATACTTTAAAGAATTATATGACTTCGAAGGGGAGGAAGGACTGGATGTCAACAACGTATTTAAGGAAATGGAGAAAGGAGCGGAAGGTTGTAATTTTAATTTCAACTTCAAGCAAATTGCCGGTCAATTCAAATTGATTGATGAAAATACAGTGCCGATCATCATTGGATTTGATGAGAAAGCAGAAGGATTAATTAATAAGCTTCGTTATATTAATGAATATAAGGCTATCTTAAGAGCGATACAACCCTATTCAGTGAATATTTATGGAAATGAGTTTGAGAAAATGAACGGGGCAGGTATGGTGGAAATTATCAATGATGGGATTTATGTTTTGCGGGATATCAATATGTACAATGGTAAAACAGGACTTGAATTTACCGTAGAATCCGGTGTGGGAATTTTTGTATAAAACGTCAAGCAGCCAATGATCTACCATTAGCTGCTCGACATAATTTTTTCGATTAACAACCAGAATAAATTTCAATCCACACTTCAACAGAAATGACAGCTGGATTTTTTCATTGATAATTTTCTTTGTCAAATATAAATGTTGAGTCAATATATTGGCAAACTTGCAATATGGAGTAAATTGGTAGTGATATATTATTAATAACTAAAATAAGAACAAAGGGGTGATGGGAGTGGGATATGGAATTAAGTTGGAAGTTTGGGGCGATTATGCACTGATGACGCGACCCGAAATGAAAGTGGAGCGGGTCAGCTATGACGTCATCACGCCATCTGCAGCACGGGGCATTATAGATTCGATTTACTGGAAACCCGCGATTATCTGGCGCATAGACAAGATACATGTCTACAATCCGATTGAATTTACCAATATTAGAAGAAACGAAGTCAGCTCCAAAATATCGGCAAGATCCGTTGATTCGGTTATCGGCGGTGGCGCTAAACCCTTATACATCAATACGAATGAAGATAGACAACAAAGAGCGTCAATTGTGCTTAAAAATGTTCATTATATCATTGAAGCGCACTTTGAATTAACTGATAAGGCCGGAGAAACGGATACAATCGAAAAACACTATAATATCGCGCTTAGGAGGATGAGAAAAGGCCAATGTTATCATAATCCTTGTTTTGGCTGCAGAGAATTTCCGGCAAATTTTAGATTGGTTGAGGATGACGTGCCCAAATCCGGCTTGATAGGAGAAACAGAACTTGGGTATATGCTCTATGATATGGATTTTACGGATCCGGAAGATATTAAACCCATGTTTTTTAGAGCAGTTATGTGTGACGGGATTATTGATTTGTCAGCTTGCGAGGTGGTCAAATGATTTTACAGTCTTTAGTTAAATATTATGAGATCCTGGCAAATGATGAGGATAGCAACATACCCAAATTGGGCTACAGCAAGGCGAATGTTTCATATGCTGTTAATTTATCATTAGAAGGTGAATTATTAAATATCATTCCTCTCAAGATAGGTGCTCAGCGGGGAAAAAAAATAGTAGAAGTTCCGCAAAGTATGGAAGTGCCTGAACAAGAAAAGAAATCAGTCGGCATAAAATCAAATTTTCTATGTGAAAATTCAACCTATATATTTGGAATAGATAATAAAGGAAAACCGGAAAGATCCAAAGCGTGTTTTGAAGCATTTAAGCAATTACATATAAAAGTATTAAAAGATGTTGATCATGTGACAGCACAGGCGATTATCAATTTTGTGAGTCATTGGGATGCTGATAAAGCAAAGGAACATCCTGCGCTCATCGAATATTTAGATGAAATATCTGTTGCAAATTTTGTGTTTAAAATTAATGGCGGAGAATATGTTCATCAAAACCGGGAAATCAGACATGCTTGGGAAAAACATAAGAGCAATTCAGATTATACAAATGTTATGCAATGCCTAGTTACTGGCAAAGAGAGTTCCATTGCGCGATTACACCCAAGTATCAAGGGGGTTCGGGGTGCACAATCTGTAGGCGGTTCGCTGGTTTCTTTTAATGAACGCGCCTATGAGTCTTACGGTCGTGAAAAAGAGCAGGGTTTGAATGCACCGGTAAGTGAATATGCAACTTTTGCCTATACCACAGTTTTACATTTCCTCTTAGCAGATAGTTCTCATAAACTAAATTTAGGCGATGCAACCATTATTTTTTGGGCAGAAAGTCCAAAACAAATTTATCAGGATTTTATGTCCTTATATATAAATGGCCTGGAAGTAAGTAAAGGAGAGAATTCAGTTCATGATGAAGTAGCGGCAAGGGAAATTAAATCTATTTTCGAGAAAATAGCCCAAGGGAAACCCATCGGTGAATTATCCGATGCTTTTGATGAAAAAACAAACTTCCATATCCTTGCGATATCTCCAAATGCAGCCAGATTAGCGGTCAGATTTTATATTACTAACTCTTTTGGGGAATTTGTGAAAAAAATAGGAAATCATTACGAAGATTTAAAAATAGAGAAACAATATCCTACAGATCCTGATACTTTTTCCATATGGAGATTGTTAAACGAAACAGTATCTCCAACGTCTAAGGATAAAGTAGCTACACCGTTAATGGCTGGCGCTACACTCAAGGCGATTATTACCGGTACGCGATATCCTGCAAGCCTATATAATTCCATCATGCTAAGAATTAAAGCGGAAAAAGATATCAGTTATTATAAGGTGTCAATAATCAAAGCGTATTTATCAAGAAACACAAATAAATTCGAGGAGGTATTAACGATGGCCCTGAATGAGCAAAGCGAAAACAGCACTTATATCTTAGGAAGATTATTTGCAGTTTTAGAAAAGGCACAGCAAGATGCCAGTCCAGGAATTAATACAACGATTAAAGACCGGTATTTTACATCAGCTTGTGCCACACCGGCGTCAGTTTTTCCAATGTTGTTAAGATTATCGCAACACCATATTTCCAAAGCAGACTACGGATATGCTAGTGATAAAAGGATAGCCGATATTTTAGACAAACTAGATATGGAAAAGAATCCATTTCCAGCAAATTTATCGTTAGAAGAACAAGGCGTATTCATTTTAGGCTACTACCATCAAAAAAATGCATTCTATCCGAAAAATAATAAAAAAAGTGAGGAGAAATAATGATGAGCGATGTAATTAAGAACAGGTATGAATTTGTAATTATATTCGAAGTTGAAAATGGAAACCCGAACGGGGACCCTGATGCCGGGAATATGCCCAGAATAGATGCGGAAACAGGCTATGGCATTGTTACGGATGTATGCTTAAAAAGAAAAATCAGAAATTATGTTGAAACAGTGAAAGGGGACAGTAAGGGTTACAAAATATATATCAAAGATGGTATTCCCTTAAACACCAGTGATAAGTTAGCTTATGAATATTTGGGTATCAAAGAGGAAGAAGCACAAAAGAGCAAGGGCGAAAAGGATAGTCAGATTCGGGATTTTATGTGTGCGAACTTCTTTGATATAAGAACATTTGGTGCCGTTATGACGACTTTTGTAAAGGCAAAATTAAACTGTGGACAAGTTAGAGGTCCTGTGCAAATTGGATTTGCCAGAAGTGTTGACCCAATAGTTCAACAGGAAATTACTATAACAAGAGTTGCGATTACAACAGAAGCAGACTTTAAGAAAAAAGAAACGGAAATGGGTAGAAAACACATCGTACCGTACGCTCTCTATAGAGCAGAAGGTTACATATCGGCCAATTTAGCAAAAAATGTAACAGGATTTTCGGAGGAAGATATAAAACTTTTGTGGGAAGCAATTATAAACATGTTTGAACACGATCATTCTGCGGCAAGAGGGAAAATGAATGTTAGAGAATTGATTGTATTTAAGCATGAAAGTGAATTTGGAAATACTCAAGCATATAAGTTATTCGATACTGTAACAATTAATCGTATTGATGAAAAAAAACCAGCTAGAAGATATTCTGATTATAGTATAAGTGTTAACACAGAAGAAATTCCAAGAGAAGTACAGTGTATTAGAATGATATGATGGAATATAAAGAAGACGATTTCTTGCTGTTGTCTGGGATACAGCACTTTGCATTTTGTAAACGCCAGTGGGCATTAATACATATAGAACAGCAATGGCAGGATAACCTTCGCACAATTGAGGGCGAGATTCTTCATGAGAAAACACATGATAACACCATTAAGGAAAAGCGTGGAGATCTGATAATTTCTCGGGGAATGAGAATATTCTCGCGTACACTCGGCACAACTGGAACTTGCGATGTAGTTGAACTGCATAAAGATTCGGATGGGGTGAATATATTCGGTAGGGATGGAACTTATAAGCCAGTTCCGGTAGAGTATAAACGCGGGAAACCAAAAGAAAATGAAGCCGACGTTCTGCAGCTATGTGCACAGGCTATGTGTCTTGAGGAAATGTTATTATGTGAAATTCCCGAAGCATTTTTGTTCTATGGAGAAACAAAACGCAGGCTTAAAGTTGCACTTGATGATGGTTTGCGCGGGCACGTTAAAACTATATTTAAAGAAATGCACGAATTATATGACAAAAGATATACCCCTAAAGTTAAACTGCCGAAAAGTTGTAAAGCCTGTTCGCTTGTTGAGGTTTGTATGCCGAAGTTATGTAAAAACCCCTCCGCTATAGGATATATCAAGAATAATCTTTTGGAGGTGGATGAATGAGAAAGTTGCTAAATACAGTTTATGTCACTTCGCCAAATACCTATTTATCACTTGACGGAGAAAATGTTGTGATATTAAAAGAAGAAAAAGAACTCTCGCGAATTCCATTACATAATCTTGAAGGCATTGTTGCTTTTGGTTATACTGGCGCAAGTCCAGCATTAATGGGTGCATGTGCAAAACGTAATATTGCCTTAAGTTTTATGAAACAAAGTGGTAAATTTCTTTCCAGAGTAGTTGGCGAGGTTAGAGGTAATGTAACTCTAAGAAAGGCCCAATATAGGCTTTCGGATAATGTGGAGGAAAGCAACAAAATTGCCAGAAACTTTCTTCTGGGAAAAGTTTATAATGCTCGTTGGGTGATTGAACGTGCAACTCGCGACTACGCAACACGACTGGATGTTGATAAGTTGAAAGGTGTTTCTAAAACTCTTGTAAATTCTATGAAATTAATTCAGCAAAGTGAAGATTTAGAACAACTACGAGGTTATGAAGGGGAAGCAGCATCGCAGTATTTTAGTGTATTTGAAGATTTAATTCTTCAACAAAAAGATTCTTTCTATTTTAATTACAGGAATAAACGTCCACCGCTTGATAATGTTAATGCAATGTTGTCATTTGTTTATACGCTTTCGGCCCATGATGCTGCGGCTGCACTAGAAACAGTTGGACTTGATCCTTATGTCGGATTTTTACATCGAGACAGACCAGGGCGAATTTCACTTGCTCTTGATATGATGGAGGAGTTGCGTTCGGTTTACGCAGATCGATTTGTCATTTCTTTAATTAACAAAAGAGAAGTAAATGCAGAGGGTTTTACTCAAAAAGAAAATGGTGCGGTTATTATGGATGATGATACAAGAAAAACAATATTGAAAGCTTGGCAAAGTAGGAAGCAGGAGAAAATTACACATCCATTTTTACAAGAAAAAATAGCATGGGGACTTGTTCCGTATGCCCAGGCGATGCTTTTGGCCAGATTTATTCGCGGCGATTTGGATGGGTATCCGCCGTTTATGTGGAAGTAGGTGATAAAATGTTAGTCTTAATAACCTATGACGTAAATACACAAACACCGGCTGGAAGGAAGCGTTTGCGTCAGGTTGCGAAGCAATGCTTGAATTATGGTCAACGTGTACAGAATTCAGTCTTTGAGTGTATACTAGATGCAGCTAAATGCCGTGAGGTGCAGCATAAACTTGAACAAATTATTGATAAAGATGTAGATAGCTTGCGGTTTTATTATCTGGGAAAGAATTACAAAAATAAAGTCGATCATATAGGTGCAAAGGAGTCCTATGACGTTGAGGGTACACTAATAATTTAGTGCGAACACTTAGTGAACATGAATTTGTTAGAGCCTTCGCACCGTGAATATAGTTAAAATCTTCGGATGAAAAAAAAATATATAATGGGTTGTGATGTAATTTAATAATTATAGGACAAAAATTGAACAAAAGTCTTAGGTAATGAACATATTTTTGTTCAATTTTGCTGTCGCACCCTGCGTGGGTGCGTGGATTGAAATACCGAACGATGATCGGGAAGATACGATACTTGACCGTCGCACCCTGCGTGGGTGCGTGGATTGAAATCGGCTCCGCCCGTTTTGGAAGCTCCAGCTGTCCAGGGTCGCACCCTGCGTGGGTGCGTGGATTGAAATCGGCTCCGCCCGTTTTGGAAGCTCCAGCTGTCCAGGTCGCACCCTGCGTGGGTGCGTGGATTGAAATATACAACTCCTGTTCCATGTACCTGCGCCCCCTCAGTCGCACCCTGCGTGGGTGCGTGGATTGAAATTCACCGCCCCAGATCCATCTGACCATGCCATATAGTCGCACCCTGCGTGGGTGCGTGGATTGAAATAGCAAGAAGCGTCCCCGTACCAAACTCTATTGTGTCGCACCCTGCGTGGGTGCGTGGATTGAAATGATTAAAAGATCAACATGTTTAAGTTCTTCGATGTCGCACCCTGCGTGGGTGCGTGGATTGAAATACTTTAAGGGTAGTTGCTCCCCATGTTACTGCCAGTCGCACCCTGCGTGGGTGCGTGGATTGAAATAACGATGCGATACCGCCTATGGTTGGGATGATGCCGTCGCACCCTGCGTGGGTGCGTGGATTGAAATATAGACGACACCCTCAACCTGCAATTAGTGCCAGAGTCGCACCCTGCGTGGGTGCGTGGATTGAAATTAGTGTGATTTTGGACCATGCTTTTATGTTTTCAGGTCGCACCCTGCGTGGGTGCGTGGATTGAAATCACATTACTATCGGTCTCCCCTGTTACTGCATGGTCGCACCCTGCGTGGGTGCGTGGATTGAAATATGCTTAACCCACCACCGGTCTTACAATCACTTCGTCGCACCCTGCGTGGGTGCGTGGATTGAAATATTTTTATTATAAAGGTCTGGCCTATAACAAGTGTCGCACCCTGCGTGGGTGCGTGGATTGAAATTAAGAATAACAAAGTTAAAGCATTATGTCTCCCAATTGTCGCACCCTGCGTGGGTGCGTGGATTGAAATTATAGGTATCAACTCCTTTTTAATTTATTTTATAAAGTCGCACCCTGCGTGGGTGCGTGGATTGAAATTAGTTGATTATTTAATGCTAATTCAATTAATCTAGTCGCACCCTGCGTGGGTGCGTGGATTGAAATTTGACATATTGTTCATGGTGCTAGTAAACTGGCTGTCGCACCCTGCGTGGGTGCGTGGATTGAAATCCCAAAGGGCCCGATTGCCGCCCCGGTGGCCAGTGTCGCACCCTGCGTGGGTGCGTGGATTGAAATTGCTGCTTCAGTGGTGGCCATGGCCGGAGACCTGTCGCACCCTGCGTGGGTGCGTGGATTGAAATCTAAAAGAGAGGTCAAGGTGGCATCTGCTGTCAATGTCGCACCCTGCGTGGGTGCGTGGATTGAAATAATGTCTGCAGCATCTTTTTCAGCCTTTGGAATCTCGTCGCACCCTGCGTGGGTGCGTGGATTGAAATAGGGGTACTATCTTTACCGTTGCCGATGCACCTGCGTCGCACCCTGCGTGGGTGCGTGGATTGAAATATTTGTTACATGGCCAATAGATACAAGAAATCGGGTCGCACCCTGCGTGGGTGCGTGGATTGAAATTCAGAATGTAGTCGATGCTTGCATCGAGCGCAAGGTCGCACCCTGCGTGGGTGCGTGGATTGAAATCCGGAGGATGAGCAGTTATGGGAAGAGTGGCGCAAAGTCGCACCCTGCGTGGGTGCGTGGATTGAAATTGGATCAAAGAGCGTAACGGTTATGGAAAGGTTAGTCGCACCCTGCGTGGGTGCGTGGATTGAAATTTTTGTAGTCAACCCTTGCTTGCTCCACATATAAGTCGCACCCTGCGTGGGTGCGTGGATTGAAATCGATTCTTCTTCGGTTTGCTCCGGCCTGACACTAGTCGCACCCTGCGTGGGTGCGTGGATTGAAATTAAATCTTTATAAAAACCTTTTTTATTGCCATTATGTCGCACCCTGCGTGGGTGCGTGGATTGAAATTGTATCTCCCCGCCGAATATTCGCACACCAGGTAAGTCGCACCCTGCGTGGGTGCGTGGATTGAAATTACAACTTAATAAGTGGCAACGATACCAGTACGGGTCGCACCCTGCGTGGGTGCGTGGATTGAAATTACAACTTAATAAGTGGCAACGATACCAGTACGGCAGTCGCACCCTGCGTGGGTGCGTGGATTGAAATCGGATCGGGCCAGTGGCACCCACATATACACTGCAGTCGCACCCTGCGTGGGTGCGTGGATTGAAATACCCCAACAATGCCCAGCATCTGGCTAACAGACCGTCGCACCCTGCGTGGGTGCGTGGATTGAAATACGCTAATCAATACGCTGCAGACAATGATATTAGTCGCACCCTGCGTGGGTGCGTGGATTGAAATGCGCCACGATACTTATCGTAGGTATGGCAGACGGGTCGCACCCTGCGTGGGTGCGTGGATTGAAATTTGTTCGGTAGTGGCTCCCACCCGTTTGCCATACGTCGCACCCTGCGTGGGTGCGTGGATTGAAATATAGGGACGCAAATTGGAGCGGAAAGCCCGGCCCGGTCGCACCCTGCGTGGGTGCGTGGATTGAAATACTATATGGATGGCTCAATCGATACCGGACCGGGTCGCACCCTGCGTGGGTGCGTGGATTGAAATCAGAATCATAAAGCAAAATATTGTTATAGCTCAAAGTCGCACCCTGCGTGGGTGCGTGGATTGAAATCGTTTACCAGCGAAGGTGAAGGTATATTTTATGTCAAAGTCGCACCCTGCGTGGGTGCGTGGATTGAAATGGGTCACGGGTCGTGCCCGTGTAGTTGGCAGAGTAGTCGCACCCTGCGTGGGTGCGTGGATTGAAATCTGGCTATAGGAAAACGCACTGTAAAAGTCCTGCTGTCGCACCCTGCGTGGGTGCGTGGATTGAAATTCCGACACCTGAAAGTAATGCCTGAAGGGTAGTGTCGCACCCTGCGTGGGTGCGTGGATTGAAATTATGCATCCAATGGCTACAAGTTTATCGCCGATTGTCGCACCCTGCGTGGGTGCGTGGATTGAAATCATTTCAAGGGCATGTAATAAGTAATCAGCCATGTCGCACCCTGCGTGGGTGCGTGGATTGAAATCTTGTTTCATCGTTAACATGAGTTACCTCCTAAGAGTCGCACCCTGCGTGGGTGCGTGGATTGAAATATGGCATTATATAAGGTTATTTTTTTGTAATCACCGTCGCACCCTGCGTGGGTGCGTGGATTGAAATCGTATCAGCTTTTAGGATGTCTATATCTCCCTGAGTCGCACCCTGCGTGGGTGCGTGGATTGAAATATCGTCAAGCAATGTTGAGTAAATATATCCCTAAAGTCGCACCCTGCGTGGGTGCGTGGATTGAAATCAAAAATCAGCCATTATCCATCCTCCCACCTTTCGTCGCACCCTGCGTGGGTGCGTGGATTGAAATCGGATCATCTCTGCGCTTAAATTTAATGCCCTTAGTCGCACCCTGCGTGGGTGCGTGGATTGAAATCTGCCATTTGTCCCGTGCCTTGCAAACTACTGCGTAGTCGCACCCTGCGTGGGTGCGTGGATTGAAATAACAAAGGAGCGTACACCGAGCATGAAAATACTGTGTCGCACCCTGCGTGGGTGCGTGGATTGAAATAGATGTTTTTGATGCACGTTGTACAGTCGGCTCATTGTCGCACCCTGCGTGGGTGCGTGGATTGAAATCGACGTTATGTCAAAAGACTCTCCTGGCTCACCAGTCGCACCCTGCGTGGGTGCGTGGATTGAAATATCCGGATTAGATGCTGCATAATCTACCCTTGCGTCGCACCCTGCGTGGGTGCGTGGATTGAAATTGCTGCCTGCAATTCAGTCATTAACTAACACCCACCGTCGCACCCTGCGTGGGTGCGTGGATTGAAATTATCTTAAATACCAAGAACCTTAAAGGAACTTATAGTCGCACCCTGCGTGGGTGCGTGGATTGAAATGTAGTTCCTTTAAGTCAAGCATAATAATCACTCCTGTCGCACCCTGCGTGGGTGCGTGGATTGAAATAATCAAATCTGGCATTACGGGCCTGCCTGGTCAAGTCGCACCCTGCGTGGGTGCGTGGATTGAAATAAGATGGAAGAAGCCATTAACCTTGTAGTAAATGTCGCACCCTGCGTGGGTGCGTGGATTGAAATTTGTGTCTTAAGCAAGGGCTTAACTTGCCCTATCGTCGCACCCTGCGTGGGTGCGTGGATTGAAATAGGCAGTAACTCATGGTTTTTGACTGTGGATGAAATGTCGCACCCTGCGTGGGTGCGTGGATTGAAATAATTGTGACCTCCACGGTCCGCCTGCCAAATAAAGTCGCACCCTGCGTGGGTGCGTGGATTGAAATCTCGGCTTCTGCGGCCTGAGCTTTTAGCACATATTGTCGCACCCTGCGTGGGTGCGTGGATTGAAATCGTCTTGGTATGTAGGAATAATTGATGCTTAATGGTCGCACCCTGCGTGGGTGCGTGGATTGAAATCTACCATAGTGCAAAGTATTTTTGAGAGCTTAGTCGCACCCTGCGTGGGTGCGTGGATTGAAATCCAGAAGACGTAAGGAAGGCGGTTCGGCCTAACGTCGCACCCTGCGTGGGTGCGTGGATTGAAATATCACAAATATTACCCAGGGTTATCCCCTCGGTAGTCGCACCCTGCGTGGGTGCGTGGATTGAAATCTGCCACGTTGTAGGCTCAATTAATTCATCAATAGTCGCACCCTGCGTGGGTGCGTGGATTGAAATCGCATAAACAACAACCCAACCCCAGCAACACCACAGTCGCACCCTGCGTGGGTGCGTGGATTGAAATAAGAAGCCCGATATAAACAACCCATATCTCAGGGGTCGCACCCTGCGTGGGTGCGTGGATTGAAATTTGCCGAAAGTAAAACATCTGCAAAAACCAGCATTGTCGCACCCTGCGTGGGTGCGTGGATTGAAATCCACTGATTATAGTGATAATGCCCTTGCTCTCCGTCGCACCCTGCGTGGGTGCGTGGATTGAAATAGTTAGATGTAATCGAAAGGGGCATGGAATTATGGTCGCACCCTGCGTGGGTGCGTGGATTGAAATAACAGGGGGGCAGAAGCAGAGAGCGGGTGTCAAGTCGCACCCTGCGTGGGTGCGTGGATTGAAATGAGGCTTACTATCTGCCTGTCTCGTACGACTTTGAGTCGCACCCTGCGTGGGTGCGTGGATTGAAATGGCCATGTGCCCGTTGCGGTTTGATTCCCGGTGTGTCGCACCCTGCGTGGGTGCGTGGATTGAAATTACCATATGGTCGAGCCCGTGCATAACGTCGCCGGTCGCACCCTGCGTGGGTGCGTGGATTGAAATCTGCCATAGCAAGTCACAGAATAGTACAGGTCGGGTCGCACCCTGCGTGGGTGCGTGGATTGAAATTAATATATGACCCGCAACCACTAGTATAATCAATGTCGCACCCTGCGTGGGTGCGTGGATTGAAATTTCATTGCTCATCCAATAACCGTTCTTTTCTTTGGTCGCACCCTGCGTGGGTGCGTGGATTGAAATATTGAGCACACCCATATCTTGCCCGGCTACCTGGGGTCGCACCCTGCGTGGGTGCGTGGATTGAAATGAATGTAACGGCGAATGCTGACGGGTCAATGGTTGTCGCACCCTGCGTGGGTGCGTGGATTGAAATGAATGTAACGGCGAATGCTGACGGGTCAATGGTTGTCGCACCCTGCGTGGGTGCGTGGATTGAAATGAATGTAACGGCGAATGCTGACG
>JAENYG010000004.1:0-123278 GCA_016841875.1 Syntrophomonas sp. | reverse complement strand
GTCGCACCCTGCGTGGGTGCGTGGATTGAAATGAATGTAACGGCGAATGCTGACGGGTCAATGGTTGTCGCACCCTGCGTGGGTGCGTGGATTGAAATTGATGAGTCTCAAATATGAGGTATTACAGAAGCCGGTCGCACCCTGCGTGGGTGCGTGGATTGAAATTGAGGATTCGATGAGCAGAAGAGCCTGCATAGTTGTCGCACCCTGCGTGGGTGCGTGGATTGAAATTTGCTTTAAAAGAATTAAAAGCAATCTATCCCGAGTCGCACCCTGCGTGGGTGCGTGGATTGAAATGAATGTAACGGCGAATGCTGACGGGTCAATGGTTGTCGCACCCTGCGTGGATGCGTGGATTGAAACTTGATTGGCTTTGCTTACAACACCATCTATCGAGCGTCGCACACTGCACGGGCACTCTGCTATTAAGCGCTTACTCTTAAAATTTTATTATATCTGAAAAATTATTAGTAAAAATCAGGGTTACATTCAATATTTCACGGTAAGGTTATGTTATTCCATCACAATCGCTTCTAAATTGATAAATGGAAATAAAAAGTGTAAAATGTAAGAGCATGGAAAATAAGGGAGTCATAACTAAATGATACAAGAACTGCAATTAAATATTTATTTAATGCGGACTAAAAGTTGATGAAAAAAGGGGGGGGGATCATTGGGAACTATAAAGATCGATAAGTTATTACAAAGTGCTGTGGCGGAGGGCAGTGTTCCAGGAGTTGTAGCATTGGCAGCCAATAGAGATGGGGTAATCTATCAAGGAGCATTTGGCTGTAATGCTATCGATAATGATGTGCCAATGACTATGGACTCGGTCTTGTGGATTGCTTCGATGTCGAAGGCGATAACGACAGTGGCTGCGATGCAATTAGTTGAGAAAGGCTTGCTCCAGTTGGATGAACCTATGAGCCATTTGTTTCCTCAATTTGCTTCAATTTCTGTTCTTGATGGGTTTAGTGCAGATGGCAAACCTCAATTTAGAAAACCTGTGAGACAAATTACGCTTCGCCATCTATTAACGCATACTTCCGGGTTTGCCTACGAGATATTTAATACAGACATGCTTAATTACACATTAAAGGAACAGATTCCAATATTAATTGCTTGTAAGAATATTTCACTCGATACCCCGCTGGTTCATGATCCCGGCGAAATGTGGGAGTACGGCATCAGTGTAGAATGGGTAGGAAAAGCCATCGAGGCTGTAAGCGGCCAGTCGTTGGAAGATTATTTTAGGAATAACATTTTTTCGTTACTGGACATGAATGATACAGCATTCATTTTATCACCGGGAATGTATTCCCGCCTGGCTTCGATGCATCAGCGGGAGGCTGACGGATCTCTTACCCGGATTGATTTTTTATTACCCCAAGAACCTGAGTCTTTCATGGGTGGAATTGGACTTTATTCAACTGGCGTAGATTATTTAAAGTTTTTACAGATGTTACTAAATGGCGGTGTATATAATGGAGCCCGCATTTTACAGCCCGAAACTATTAAAGAAATGGGGCGCAATCAAATCGGCGATATCAACGTTCCTCCATTGAAAAGTGCCATCCCCAGCTTAAGCAGAGATGCTGAATTCTTTCCTGGTATGACAAAGAAATGGGGATTGGGCTTTATGCTTACTACTGAAGATGCCCCTACAGGAAGAAGTGCGGGCAGTATGTCCTGGGTAGGGCTTTGCAATTCGTTCTTCTGGATAGATCCAATAAAGCAGGTGACTGGTGTATTGATGACTCAGATACTGCCTTTTGCTGATGATCAAGCCATGGACCTATTCGATCAATTTGAGACATTGATATATGAACAAATTTAGATAAAAGATAATGCAGTAAATAATATCCCCTCACATTATACGAGGGGATTCTTTATGGTTCTGAGCTCTTAATTTAAACTTTACTGTGCCGATGAATTTCTTATTCGCAACGTTTAATTGCGGTTGACATAACATTTCGAATTAAGATACTGTTGCCGTATCTGCGGCGGGGCTTTTATGAGACATATTGAAATATTGAAATAAGTATCTGCATTTTAGCCTTTACCAAAACGCCCCTTACCGCCAAAGAGCATTGATGCTGCATCTATACCCCGGTTTTCGTATTTTTGGGTTTCTTCTAATTCTTCGTCAGTTTGTTTGCGTATTTTTGTGCACACTTCGGTATAGAAGCCATGGCCGAATCCGTTATGTTCATCCATATGGTATAGTTCTATATACTCATCTTCAGCATTAATATAGCCGTTGGTATTCATATATGCTTTTAAAGGCGGATAGAGTGAGTTTTTGTTAAGAGCTATCAAACGATTGGCATTGGCCGCTGTTGCTGTATATCTTGCAGCTACCGTAGTAATTGCATATGGTTCTTCTACTGTGGGTAGATGGTCATCATCTATAACAGCCCCAACTAGTCCAGGAATCTCATTAGTGTCACTTTGGGCAGGGTCTGCTAGATATATACTGATATACAATCTCGATGTGATGCCCCTGGTGCCCAGATAATCACGTAATTCCTTTATTCTGCCGACCGTAGACCAGGTTGAACCTATATTGCGTACGTATACTATAGTATAGGGACCGATTTCTCTTTCGCCCAGCTGAGGGCGGGAAAGAATTTTAAAATAAAGGATCGCGGTAATAAATGCGGTAAAGATGACTATTTCAATAATGGTCAGTATCATAATCGTTTTCACTCCATCCATAGCTATGATCGAATGTAAAAGAAACAATGGGAGAAGCTGAATTGTTTAATTAAGTATAATATTGCCCTTTATCCTATTTAATATTGAGAACTTATAACAACTCTGTTTTTGAGATGTATAACGAAAAGTGAGGCCCATAGCCCCACTTTTCGCTATAGCAGCATTAGGTCTTGTATGTCATCAGGAGGGTGTATCATTAGTTATGCGATGCTGGCTGTATCTGTTTCTTTGATCAGTTCTTCTTCTTTTTCAAGCCATTTTTCTATTTGATCAGACCACAAATGTCCAAATTCTACGTCACCTTTGAAGAAATCATTGCCATAGGCAAGGAATGTGGCTAAGATACCAACTGCGAAAGCATAGGCAGCACCTTTGGCCAACAGTACTCCGCCTATAACTCCTGCGATACCCAGATCTCTAAAGCTTCTGGATTCCATGACTCCGATACGTACACTTACAAAGCCCTGAACTATCATGGTAAGAGCCAGAGCCACTGGCAGTATGGGCTTGGTCAGAGTAACTATAGGCATTAACCAGTAACCAGTGAATGTTCCCCAGCGGAAGCTGGCGGCTCCGCCGAATAATGAATCCATACTTTCGCGTCCTTTTTTGTAGCGTTCACAGGTAACAACCTGCATAGCTGCCCACAGGGGACCGCACATGGTTATGTCGGGACCCATGATTGACATGATCAGGTTTCTGATACCAAATATTAGATGAGCACGGTCAGGACTGTATTCGATAAGCTCATCAGGTCTGGTGACATCAGCGTCTTCTACCAGGGCCTGACTCTGGACTACATCACCGAAGAGAACGATGTACACTGCCAGAATGGTCGGGATTGAAGCGGCATACATTGAGAGGGTAGGCCATCCCAGGGCACCCCAGGGAACCCATTCGGTCCATAATACTCCAAAAGCTGGTTTGGTTATACTCCATTCGATTACCGGCCAGGGAGTTTCACCAAATAACGGAGCAGCGACGATAGCGACTATTATACAGGGGAGTATCCCTAGGTTGCCGATAGTTGTCCAGATACCTCCCTTAGCCATGAGGTTCTTGAAGTGGTTTGAAAATAAAAGATAAAATGCAACTATCAGACATAAACTACAGGTTATGGGAAATGCATCGAATTTTCCGTCGACTTTAAATATCATATAAATAGCGGAAAAACCTGCTCCCATAATAACACCTGATTTTATACAATGTGGTATTAGGCTGATGAGTTTGCCGGCCAGGCCTGTAGTTCCAAGGAAAATCGCAAATATGCCCAGTCCCATCTCAAATGCGATCAGGGCCTGCATCCTGGGTGCTCCTTCCGGGAAAAGCAGACAATATGCGATTAACAGCGGTATGGCCGGTGTGATCCAGCCTGGAACAACCGGGTCACCCAGTAACGTATGCCAGGTATATAGAAATCCATTTAACACCACTATTGCTATAGCAACTTCAAATGGCATTCCCAGAGTTTCCTGTAATATAGGAATAGCGCCCAGGCAGACGGCACACATTATAAGACCCTGGATATAATCTGCCCATTCCCATCGGTAATGGACACCTGGTAATCTTACCTTAAAGGGTCCGGCTGGAATAAAATAGTTCTCTTTGCCGTATTCACGAAATTCACGCATGATTAATCCCCTTCCTCTTACGTTATCAATTTACCTTTGCGAAAAATAAATCTCCTGGGTTTGTTGTTTAATGTAATTTCGAAAATCGGGATGTGCAATATTTGTTAATGCATCCATTCTCTGTCGGATGGTCTTCCCCCGCAAAGCGGCTATTCCATATTCTGTGACTACATAGTCTACATCGTTTCTGGAGGTAGTAACGCTGGAAGCTAGATCCAGTGTAGGGACAATCCGTGAAACAGTACCTTTAGCAGCGGTAGAGGGTAGGGCAATAAAGGACTTTCCTCCCTTTGATCTGCTTGCTCCCCTTACAAAATCGACCTGCCCGCCGACTCCGCTGAACTGTACCGGGCCCAATGTATCTGCGGCCACCTGTCCCAGAACATCGACTTGAAGCGCGGAGTTGATGGATACCATTTTGTCATTACGCATAACAACAAAGGGGTCATTCACATAATCAACCGGGTACATTTCTACCATGGGATTTTCGTTGACCCATTGATAAAGCTTTTTGCTCCCCATAAGGAAAGTGACAATCATCTTACCTGGATGAAGAGTCTTGCGTTTACAAGTTATAACCCCTGCTTCCGCCAGCTCGACTACACCATCTGAGAACATTTCCGAATGAATGCCTAAATCATTTTTGCCATTCAGGAATTTGAGAACGGCATCCGGAATAGCACCTATTCCCAGCTGAAGTGTAGAGCCATCTTCAATGAGGGATGCTATATTTCGTCCAATTTCCTTTTCGACTTTTCCTATCTGCGGTTGACCCAGTTCTATTATGGGTAAATCACATGCCACGAAATAGTCTATATCCTCCACTCGTATATATGAATTTCCCTGGGTTCTAGGCATATTGGGATTAACTTCTGCTATTACGGTTTTTGCAGACTTGATAGCCTGCAGGGTGTAATCAACTGAAACTCCCAGGCTGCAAAAACCGAACTGATCTGGTGGGGTTACTGTAACCATTGCTACATCTACCGGTAATCTGTTTTCCCGGAATAAAGCTGGTATTTCTGAAAAAAAGCAGGGAGTATAATCAGCCCTTTGTTCTTTTACCGCCTGTCTGGTGGGGCCTCCGATAAAGAGACCGTTGTGATGAAAGTGGGCAGACATTTCTGGCCGGGCGTACAGTCCTTTTCCCATGGCTACCATATGGACTATTTCCACATTCTCCAGTTCATCTGCTCTGGCTACCATTGCTTCGGGCAGCAGTTGGGGTTCTCCGCAAGCGTGACCTAATACCACCCTGTCACCTGACTTGATACATTTTACAGCTTCGTTGGCCGGAAATAGACGATTAATGTAGTGATCGCGCCAGTTCAACAATTTAACTTAACCTCCTCTCTCTCGTTTATTAGTTGGCAAATTACTTTTTCCATTTGGTCGCTGGGAACCTGATAGTGATTGATATAGTTGCCAGCGACCAGTATTAGATATTCAGCATGATTTCTAATTTTAGCCAGATCAACACAGGCAGTTGGACATCCACAGACTACCAGTGCTATATCCGCGTGTTTCTGGGTTAGTTCAACCGGAGTTGAAACTTTGAGGCAGTCCAGTACCTCTTCAACCAGCTGCTTCCGGTTTATTACCGGGTTGCAGCCTCCGCAATATTTAATTCTCAGCTTAATTGGTCTTTTATCCAAATTCTTCATGTGTCACATTAAGCTTATTCCCAATCTACGTCGTTGTTTTCTTTTACTCCACACAGCTTCTCAGCCAGTTCCTTACGGTGTTCAAGGTCGATCAACCTGGTAATCATGATCCTCTGTGCCTGTGGTGAACCCGCACCGTGCATTGACTCAGTCAGGTAACCGACTGCGGCGCATCCCAGAGTAAGATTTTCCATCAGCCGAAGCATGCGCTGACGCTTTTCAACCGGAACCTCAGTACTGGTGCTTGAATACTTTTTGACCAGTTCACCCACTACAGGAATATTAAAGTCTTTTTCTGAAGGCATGGTTACGAAATAACCACCGGCAATATCCTGGCCTAATCTTGCAATTTCATAAGGGAAGCGGGTAACATTCTGTTTGCAGATGTTAGCCAGCAGGATATCGATGAGATAATTACCGGCTGCTGTTTTTCGGCCTTCGGCTGAGCAGGCGATACCACAGGCATACAAGGTTTCATTCAGGTGGCACATTTCCACGATTTTGTCCTTGACTCCAGAAGCTTTGGCTACTCCTTGATAGTCTGCGAGGGCTTTGGCACAACCGATCAGGTTGTCCCCAACGCCGACCTTGCATCCGCCATAGCTCTGACGGTGATAGCCTGCAAAGCGTTCAACTATCATAGTTGTAAAGTCAGTTTCTCCGCACATAAAAACTCTGTCCCAGGGCACGAAAACATCTTCGAAAATCGTCATTACTTCTTGTCCGCCGAAATATTTGTTTCCAATGTCGATGTCGCCGCCCTCAAGTTTTCTGGTATCGCAGGATTGACGTCCATAGACATAAATCATACCAGGTGTATTCAAGGGAATTGCAAAACAAACAGCCCACTCTTCTTCTCCTGGTTTGAGACTGTTATTAGGCATAACCAAAATTTCATGAGAATTGATCATACCGGTTTGATGAAGCTTGCATCCGCGCACTACGATACCATCTTCTCTTTTCTCAACGACATGCAGATAAGCATCTGGATCAGGTTGCTGTCCGGGTGATTTTGATCTGTCACCGCGGGCATCAGTCATGCACCCATCGACAGTGAGATCCTGGTTCTGGATGTCAATCAGCCACTTTTTGAAACGTTCATGATAATCTGTGTTATGCTTGGCATCCATTTCAAAGGTGGTATTGTATAAAGCATTAACCGCATCCATTCCTACGCACCTCTGGAAACAGCAGCCAGTTTTTTGTCCCAGAAGACGAAGCATCTTTACCTTCTTGATCAAGTCTTCTTGGCTTTGATGCAGGTAGGTGAAACGATTAACTCTTTCGCCGGTCAGAGTCGATACTTCTGTCATCAAATCTTCGTATTCAGGTTCCTGAGCTAATTTGTAGGTCATGGCCATAGCATTTATAGATGGCCGAATAATTGGGTTGTCCACGTAATTTTCAACTTTTTCACCGAACATGTAGACATCGATATCCCCGGACATAGCCCGGAGGTCATCGATATACTCCTGCGGTTTTTTTA
Organism: Syntrophomonas sp.; assembly: GCA_016841875.1. Classification (GTDB taxonomy): domain Bacteria; phylum Bacillota; class Syntrophomonadia; order Syntrophomonadales; family Syntrophomonadaceae; genus JAAYJK01. The sequence continues at coordinate 115,779 of JAENYG010000004.1, read as the reverse complement.
AGGTCATTACGTACACTCCTTTCATATTTACAATGGTCATTACAGCTGGGATTTTCTGTTCAGAAACGTATTTAATGCATTAAATGTAAGAACAACTTGTTCTTCTACTGTACGTTTTATGTTATTGCAAACTTTGTACCATACCAAATAAAGAGAACATAAATTTCATGAATAATGTTTTATGTAAGTGGAAAATACGGTGTTTTACAAGAAAGTAAAGTAAGAAATGAAAAGAAGGTGAAGTTTATAATGCATGATTAATAAAAGAACTGTTTGCGATACTTTTTTGTATCTATTTTGTATATTTTTTGTACTGCTGTCTTATCTAATCAAGCAGTAATTATGAAATGAAATGGGTATATACAAAAAAGTATCGCCTGAAACATATGTGAATCACTCTGGTTCGTAGTCTGCCAGACGTATACCATAACGCGCTGCTTTCCGGCATACTGTGGGTTGACTGACCCCGAGCTTTACGGCTGCTTTTCTGGTACTGCCATGACGTTTGAGAGTATCAAGGATCAATAACTTCTCAAGTTCTTCAACAGCATTTTTTAATTTTGGTTCGTCAGGGAGCTTCAACTGATATATCTCATCCTGTTTGGCGTCCGATGATTCCAACTTTACATCTTCTATGATATTACCCGGCATGGTGACATAAGCACGCTCGATAATGTTTTCCAGTTCTCGTATATTTCCGGGCCAGTCATAATTAAACAGCCTCTCAATGACTTTTTCATCCATCGTCTTATTGAGACCATACCTGCCGTTGAGTTTTTTAATAACGTGATAAACCAGAGCAGGGATCTCCTCCCGGCGTTCCCTGAGGGGAGGCACATTAACCGGTACCACATTCAACCGGTAAAACAGGTCTCTTCTGAAACTGCCTGTTGATACCATGTCCCATAGGTTGCGGTTGGTGGCGGCTATTATGCGTACATCTATCTTGACCGGTTTAATCCCGCCTACCGGGGTGATCTCAGATTCCTGGATAGCGCGCAGCAGTTTTACCTGCAGGTTTAAGGAGAGTTCACCTATTTCGTCCAGAAAGAGTACGCCTTTATCTGCGATCTGGAATAATCCTGCTTTCCCATGCTTTTGGGCTCCTGTAAATGCTCCTGCTTCGTAACCGAAAAGTTCAGATTCCAGCAGGTTCTCAGGTATAGCGCCGCAGTTAATATGGACTATAGGTTTATCCTTACGGATGCTGTTGCTGTGCAGGATATTGGCTACCATCTCTTTGCCCACACCTGATTCACCCAGGATTAAGACAGTTGAATCTACCTGTCCCAGGCGGATTATGAGGTCCAGGAGTTCCTTGGTTTTCGGGGATCTGGCTATAAAATTTTCACACAGCTGTGCTTTTTTTAATTTTTCCTGTAAATACAGATGCTGCACTTCTTTTTTCAAAGTGTTTAGTTCGGTGATATCGCGTACATTGGTAACGACCCGGAAGAGGTTGCCCTCTTTATCGAAAATAGGATTCCCCGTAACCAGAACGGTTTTTCCTGTATTTACTTCCTGGGTGAGAGTCACAGGTTCCAGACGTTCTCGTACCAGCATGCTGACCGATTTATCATAAAGCCCGGCTGCAACCAGTTCATCCATCGTTTTACCCAGGACTGTTTCCATATTGATTCCTGTGATCCGCTTATAAGCTTCATTGGCATGGATTACCCTGCCTCTTCCATCAGTTACGAAGATTCCATCAAAAGAAGACTCGATTATAGCATCCAGTTCTTCTTTTATTTCCGTAGTGCTCTGCAGTTCTTTAAAAACAGCATCAAAATCAGAAACATCTTGTAATATAGCGACTGCGCCTACGACTTTCCCATCCACGATGATAGGAGTTCTATTGGAAATAAAGTGTTGGCCGTTGAATTCAAAATTTTGAGTAGGTTCGGCATTTCCGCTCTGCAAAATTTTGGGAAGTCGGCCATTGGGAAAAAGGCTAAGAAAAGGGGCGCCTAATACTTCCGTGCGTTTTTTCCCCAGCAGTTTTTCAGCAGCAGGATTAAATATATTGATATTTTCATCTGAATCTATACTTACAATCGCATTGTACGTAGAGTTGATAACGGTCAAAAGTTCATCGTAAAACAGGCTGGCCAGATGATTCTGATAGATTGTTCCAACAATTTTAGAACCATCTATAACCGGTATCTGGCCCTGGTCATCAGCATCTTTGATTACCTCAATATCCTCATGCGGTGCCACGGTTATAGGATTTTTTAGCATATAATCTTCTACCCGATTACTGCAGTCGTCCCCACAGGCTACGGCCTGGAAAAGCTGGTTATTGCCAAATAGACCGAGTAAGTTATGATCTGCATCTACTACAGGAGCGCCGGTGACTTTATTTTCTAAAAAAAGCCGGGCCGCTTCCTGCAGTGTTGCCACTGGTCTTAATACCAGTGGATTATCTATCATTATATCTTGTACTTTGATGGTAATCCCTCCTTACCATTAAATACTACATGACCAGGTGATTTAAAAATGCATCATATCGTAATATTAGATAATAATCGACATAAATGCAACGTAAAAGAACTGCATTTATAGAAATAATTGCTAATGCTTTAGGAACAGTGGTATAAAATTTGCATGTATTGAAAAGTTAAATAGGAAGGAGTGATATCTTTGAATGGATTCTGGGAAGATTTAAATGAAACATCTCAAAAAGATGCACTGGTTACGAACCGTGGATTACGTATCAGTTTCAGCAGGAAGGAGCTTAATAGCTTTTTTGGCAGGCTGCTGGAAAAGAGACCGCTGGAATGTATGGTTGGGGAAACTTCCTCCTGGGTTCTTATCCCGAGTCTGGTGGCTGTCTACTCATTTCCGATAATTCTATATATCACTAATAATCCATGGTATACCTTGATGTCTAGTCTGGGTTTAATGATATCAATGTCATTATTTAACCAGTTTTCATATAATTATAAAATTAATAATTATCTGGTAAAACCAGCCAGCAATATCATTCCCAAACTGTTTATCAATTTGCTGGGAGCAGTGTTTCTGTATATGACAGGAGCCGATGTATGGCTGGCTGTACTGCCGTTTATCTGGTGGGCATTGAATGATTTTGTTCCGATTGTTTATCTGATTACCGAAATACTGCTTATTAAAGCAAAAACTGCTATGTGGAACCTTTCAGATCCGGATGGTGTATTGAGGCAGGTAGGAATGTACTGGGCCAAAAAATATGATTTGAAAGTAAATGAAAATGGAAAAGTTTTATAAATAACGACTGTTACTGCTATACTTATGGGTTTATTGATAAGTGGAGGTATGTTGATCCCTGGAAATATTCCAAAAATTATTACTGCTTCAAAGCTGAAAATTTCCAGTAAAGAATGGGCCAGGTTGGGTACACCTTTGGGATTTGTAGTACTCACAATCATGTATTTAGTTTTATTCATGATATAGTTTTCAGGCGGAGGTTTATAGTTCATACGTTCATTGAACCTTATATTCATAATTGAACATCGATCTGAAGTAATAAAAATAAAATATTTGCACGAAATAAGGCATTTGATGTTATATTATAGCTAGAAATGTTAGTAATTGGAGGAGAAATATTGGATACATCTTATTACTATGATTCTAAAATCCATGAAAACTGGCAGAAATTCGTTGATGAGGGTATAGTAACAGAATCCGAAATAAGGCCGGAGATAGCCAGGTCATGGCAGAGATGTCGAGGGTTAGATCCAAAGAGTATAAATACGCACCAACTTCCTAATCGGATATTCCAGGCTAAATTGGCCGAAAACATACAGCTGATATCATGCGCCAGGCCAATAATGCAGGAAATAAACCGGACCAGTAAAGATTTTATATTGTTATTAGCTGAAAAGGAAGGCTGCATTTTAGAGGCTGTTGGCAGCAGTATAGATGCTTATAATATGCTGGGTCTGCGCTACGGCGAAAAGGATATTGGGACTAATGCTATTGGAACTTCACTGGCGGAAGAAAAAGCATTGGAAATAGTCGGCCCGGAGCATTATTGTGAGCAGTTTCATTCCTACCATACTGCTGGAGTCCCAATACATGATGATGATGGGACAATACTTGGCATATTAGCCGCAATAGGCAATCATAGCAACAGCACGACATATAACATGCTGCAAACCGTAAAACTGGCAGCTATAATAATCGAAAACCAGCTGCGATACAAAGCTGAACAATCTTCTATTACTAGCTTGTATCACCGTACCTGTTCATCTATTATAGATTTTATTAATTATGGCATGATAGTGATAGATGCCAACCGACGAATTATTAATGCCAATCATAAGTGTCTGGATATCATGGGAGTTGGGCAGCGAAGCGCATTGATCGGTAAATTTGTGGAAGATTTAATAGTAGATGATAATCATGTGCTTACCAGTCTATTTTCAAGCAACTCCAATGAATTCATCAAGTCTTTTCATATAAAAGGACTGGATAGGATAATACCCTGTACCCTGGTGCGCCGCCAGTTTGTGGTAAATCCTGACAATTCTTATCAAACCATCCTGGGTTTCGAAATCGATAAAAATAAAGATTTATTTGGTGACCCCAGTTCCTTGAATTTTATCTGCGATGATGAAGAAAAATCCAATTTTTATGAACTGGTAGGCGAAAGCGAGGCATGGAAGCAAATAAAAAATGTAGCTCGGAAAGCTGCGGGCGTTTCCTCCAATGTTTTAATAACAGGAGAAAGCGGTACCGGAAAAGAGTTGGTAGCCAGGGCTATACACGAAGAAAGCGGACGTAAAGGTAAATTTATTGTCATTAACTGTGGTGCTATACCCAAGGAATTACTCCAGAGTGAACTTTTTGGTTATGAGGAAGGGGCTTTTACCGGAGCCCGGAAAGGTGGGGGAATTGGTAAGCTGGAGCTAGCTGATGGAGGAACAGTATTTCTGGATGAAATAGGTGAAATGCCTTTTGATATGCAGGTTAATCTGCTGCGATTCATACAAGATACCATAGTTACTCCTATCGGTGGGTATAATCCCAGGAAAGTAGATGTACGAATTATTGCAGCTACTAATCGGAATCTAAAAAAGGAAATATGGGAAGGGACATTCCGTGACGATTTATATTACAGGTTAAGTGTTATCAACATTGAACTTCCGCCACTTCGGAAAAGGAAGCTTGACATACCTTTGATTACGAGATTTTTGATAGATAGCTTCTGTACCCAATTCAACCGGAATTCATTGAGTATCAGTGATAAAGCTATGGCTATACTTTGTGAATATCGGTGGCCGGGTAATGTAAGAGAATTAAAGAACATTATTGAAAATGCTATTGTGTTTACTAATGGAGATATTATTACAGAAGATCGCTTACCCGGACATATAAACGAATACGGTGAAAAGTCTGAAAAAGTTTCACAAAAAACAGAGGGGCTAGAAAACAGGGCATCAAGTTTGACTATTGAAGAAGTCAGGAATTTCAATATGAAATTAAAAGATGAACATGAACGTGAGCAAATAATTGAACTTATTGACGAATTTAACGGTAATATAAGCCAGGTAGCTCAAAAAATAGGATTATCCCGTACCACGGTGTATAGAAAAATGAAAAAATATAAAATAGAAGTGTAACAACACACTTAGCAGCTACTGTAAACAACTGTACACTTCTGTTCACTTCTTAAACACATTAAAATTATCTCTGTAACAACGTTACATGGTGAAACAATTTCAATTGTGATGTCTGTAACTTTTATAATGTCGGTGAAATCCGTCTTGCCAGGCGGATTTTTCATTTTTCTGTTATTGGCATACTAATTGCACAAGTAACAAATAACAAGTAAATGGACCTAATCATGTGCACATTGTATTAGGGGGATTAAAGAAGAATTACTTTAGTGGGTAAGATTGAAAGGAGAAAAGAAAACGTGAGTACTTTTATGGAAGAATACAAACAGAAACTTATTACCCCGGATCAGGCAGCAAAGTTAGTGAAATCAGGTGATTATGTTAATTACGCTGAGTTCTCATCTTTTCCGGCTGAGTTTGATAAGGCTCTGGGCAAAAGAGCCGAAGAAGAAGGTCTGTTGGACGTAACTATTGATGCTGCCGGGTCGGTTAGATTCCCCGAGGTGGTAAAAAATGACCCTGAAATGAAGACCTTTACCTATTACAGTGCCCATTACAGCGGAATAGACCGAATGCTTGGTGACAAAAACCGGATATCCTACTATATTACCCAATACCATGATTTGCAGAAAATTCGCGGTGAAGCAGTACAGCCATGGACTAAAAAGAATCTTTCCTGTGTGTTGACTGCGCCGATGGATTCCCATGGCAATTTTAATTTTGGAATGACCACCTCAGACACTTACGCCCAGTTAAAAAACTCGGAAATCGTCATAGTGGAGGTCAACGAAAAAATCCCTTACGTCATGGGCGGCTATATGGAATCCATTAATATCAAGGATGTGGACTATATTATTGAAAGCGACGAGTCAGTATTCTTAATGCCTGATTCTACCAAGATCAGCCCCGCATCACAAAAAATTGCGGAGAATATTATGCCTCTGATAGAAGATAGATCGGTGCTGCAGCTCGGAATAGGCGGAGTGCCAAATGCTATCGGGGCTATGATAGCTGGTTCGGGACTTAAAGACCTGGGAATCCAAACCGAAATGTTCTGTGATGCCATGACCGCAATGTACGAAGCCGGCAAAATAACCAACAAATATAAAAGGCGCGATGTGGGGAGAAGCATTTTCACCTTCTGTTTTGGTAACAAAAAGACTCATGAATTCCTGCACAAAAACCCACAGGTTGCTGGCTATAACTGTGATTATACCAACAATCCTAAAAATATAGCCATTGAAGATAAAGTAGTATCTATTAATAATATCATAGAGGTAGATTTATTCAGCCAGGTGAACTCAGAATCTGACGGCATAAGGCATATATCCGGGACCGGAGGTTCTCTGGATTATCATATCGGGGCCTGGGAATCTAATGGAGGCAAAGGGATTTTCGCATTTGAATCAACTTATACCGATAAAGAAGGAAAAGTGCACTCTCGGGTCAGACCGACATTAAGCCCGGGAAGCATCGTAACTTGTCCCCGAACTCTGGTGCATTACCTGGCTACCGAACATGGAATAGTAAATATAAAAGGCCGTACCATCTGGGGAAGGGCCGAAGCGGTAATCAGCATTGCCCATCCCGATTTCCGGGACGAGTTGATTAAGCAAGCCCAGGCTATGAAGATCTGGTCCCCAACTAACAAGATAGCGTACTAATAATTGAACCCAACAGACCAACGAACGAACCTTGAAAATATGGAGGGATAAAATTATGGCTTCTAATTTTGCTTATAAAAACACCCGGGATTTTAAATTTATCTTAAAAGAATGGCTGCCTCTGGAAAAGGTCTTGTCCTATCCGCGCTTTAATGAGAACTATGGCGTGGAAGACGTAGATATGATACTGGATACAGTGCTAAAGATGACCAAAGATGTAGTTGAACCTACTTCCGATGACGGTGAAATCAACCCTATAAAATTTGAAAACGGTCAGGTAATTATTTCCCCTACCGTTCCACCGGTATACAAAAAACTGCAGTCGGAAGGCTGGGGATGCGCCAACAACGACACCAGTGAAGGAGCAGTAGTGCTGCCCCAGGTTATGATGTTTCCTTTGTGGGAAATGTTCTCCGCTGCCAACCCGGCATTTGTTCCCCCATTTCTGGCTATGGCCCAGGGGTCTACCATGTTGATCAACGAACTGGCTCCTGAGCATATCAAAGAGAAATTTTTGCCCAAAATGTTTGCTGGGGATTATACCGGCACCATGTGCCTGACAGAGCCCCAGGCCGGGTCTGATGTGGGAGAAATAGCCAGTAAAGCTTTTCCTACTGATGAACCAGGTGTCTTCAAAGTCAAGGGACAGAAAATATTCATCAGCAATGGAGATAATGATTTTGCCGAAAATATCGTACATCTGTTTTTAGCCCGAGTAGATGGAGCTCTTCCCGGAACCAAAGGAATATCTTTATTTGTAGTGCCTAAATACTGGATCAATGAGGATGGCAGCATGGAATTCAATGATGTTATTGCCACCGGGATTGAACATAAAATGGGAATGCATGGCAATCCCACCGTATCTTTAAGCTTTGGAGATGAAAATAAGTGCCGTGGTTATTTGCTGGGAAGAAATCCGTTGGAAAACGAAGGCAAAGGCGACGGAATGTCTCTGATGTTTAAAATGATGAACGAGGAGCGTCTGGTCTGCGGTATACTGTCCATCAGTGTTATTGCCAATGCTTACTATAATGCCAAAGATTACGCCCGACAGAGAATACAGGGTACTCCTTTTACTAATCCCAAAAAAGGCCGGGTTCCTATTATCGAACATGAAGATATCAAAAGAGCCCTGTTAAGATGCAAAGCCATCGGGGAAGCCTGCCGGGCTATGACTTACAAAGGCTATTTTGATATTGATGTCAATCACTGGGATCCGGATCCGGAAGAAAGAAAAAAAGCTGACGATGAACTAGGGGTTATTATTCCTTTGTCCAAGGCCTACTGCAGTGAAATTTCCTGGGACCTGGTAGGGACCGAGGCAATACAAATTTACGGTGGTTATGGATATATTGCCGATTATCCCTGTGAAAAACTGGCCCGGGATACGAAGATCAACACCCTGTATGAGGGCACTACCTATATACAGGCCATGGATCTAGTCGGGCGCAAATGGGGTCTGGAAAAAGGCGCAGTATTCGCTCGCTGGATGCAGGAAATACAAGATTATTATGAAGCCAATAAAGATCATCCTGAATTCATTAAGGAGTTCGCCCAGTTAGGAAAAGCTATAAGCGCTTATGCTGAAATTAAGCAATGCATGGCTGGATTTGCTCAGGATCAAGAAAAACTGGGATTGATACCCACTTACGCCAAACGAATTCTTATGGCTACCGCCGAACTGCTGGGTGGGAAATTGCTGCTGGAACAGGCAATATTGGCCGATAAGAAGGCGAATGAACTTGGAAAGGACCACTACGACTATACATTCTATAAGGGTAAAATCCTTTCAGCCAGGTATTATCTGTTGAATGAAGTGCCTCATGTGGCCAATTTGGCCGAAATAATTAAACTTGCCGATACTTCTGTGCTTGAAATTGATGATGAGTGTTTTGATTACTGATTAAATTCTGGGAGAAGGGCAAAAACAGGTAAAGTGGGGAGGAATTTAGGGTGCCCCTACTCCCCCCTGCCTCCTGTAATTTGAAAGGAGACATTAATACTATGGAGTTTTCTTTAAACAAGGAACAACTTTTAATACAGAAAATTGCCCAAGAGTTTGCAGAAAAGTACCTGGAACCCCTGGCAGACACAATAGACAGAGAGAATAAGACCCCTGAAGAAATCATGAAAGGTCTAGCAGAGTTGGATCTCTTTGGACTACCTTTCAAAGAGGAATATGGAGGAGCAGAGGCTGGATATGACTGTTATGTCCTGGCCATGGAGCAGTTGGGTAAAGTATCCAGTGGGCCAGCTATTGCTATATCGGTTAACTGCCTGGGGTTAGGGGCTATTGATAAATTCGGAACCGAAGAACAAAAAATGAAGTACATGCCTAAAGCTTGTAAAGGTGAATATATGGCATCTTTCGCATTCACTGAACCGGTAACCGGATCAGACCCGAAACAGATCACCAGCACTGCAGTAAAAAAGGGTAACCATTATATAATCAATGGAACCAAGAGATTCATAACCAATGCCAATTATCCAGGTCCTATGGTGCTTTTTGCTGCTGATAGTGAAAGCGGCAAACCGACCGCTTTTATTGTTGATAAATTTTGCGAAGGTTATTCTGTATCAAAGCCCTGGGAAAAAATAGGTTATCATGGTGGGGAACTTTTGGATGTATATTTTAAAGATGTCCAAGTTCCTTCCGAAAATATACTGGGAAAAGCAGGAGGAGGTTTCCCGGTATTAACATATGGTATTGCATTTGGAAAAGTGGGAATTAGTTCAATTGCTCTGGGCGGAATACTGGCTTGTTATGAGGAAGCGGTTAAATACGCGAAAGAGAAAACCCATCGGGGAGAACCCATAGCCAAATTCCAGGCCATACAGTTGAGAATTGCCGATCTGGCCATGAAATACGAGTCGTGCCGGTGGTTGACTTATCGACTTGGTTATCTGGCTAATGACGCCAAAAACCAGGCTGTATTCGCCAAAGAAGCAGCATTAACTAAAACCTTTGTCTGCGAGACTTTTGCAGATGCGGTCCGTATTGCTGTAGATGTACACGGTTCCTACGGATTAATGGCCGATTATAAAGTAAGTCGTTTATATCGTGATGCTATCATGGGTCCTCAGGTTGAAGGTGTAGCTGATATGCAGAAGATGATTGTAGCGGGAATCGTTTTAAATAGCTAAAAGAACCTGAAAGAATGCTGCAAATATAATCTCAAGCAATATGCTGCAAGGAATGCGGGTTTAGGAAGGGAATCAAACGCAGTATATAACAATAAAATATTCTATCGTTTAGACACTGATTAGGTGCATTATTTCCTATTGGACGCATAATTGATTTTTACATCTATAACCCTGCGAAGATAAAGTGAGTTAGTAAATCGCCAAATAACAATTGTTTATTCGAAGAGGAGGATTTATATGTCAGAACATAACGCTGGTTGGGCAACACCTGGACCGGCCGGTTTAGTAGCACTGGGTGTAGCATGTTTTACTTTCTATGCCATATTGAGCGGAACAGTGGAAGCAACAGGGGCTCCGATCCTGGGTATCTGGCTGTTGGGTGGTTTTGTAGTTCAGATAGCGGTAGCTCTTATTGAGCTAAAAAACGGTCATTTAACCGGAGGAAACGTATTTTTATTCTTTTCAGCCTTCTTCATGCTCGTAGGTGGGCTAGGTTTCATCTTTAAATATTTTGCTGCTATTAACGGATGGCCAATTGATAAAACTATGGATGGATGGGCCTGGCTTCCGTTATGGATTACTCTAATTCTGTGGACGCCAGCTTACCTAAAAGAGAGTCCTGCCGTAATGAGCATAGTAGTGTTGCTATTGGATGTAGCAGTATTTTTTGTAACTTTCATGGATATGGGAGTATTAGCGCATTCATATGCACATATTGCTGCCTACTTCTGCTTTGCTGCAGGGGTAGGAACTATATGGGTTTCTTCTGCAGGGATTCTCAATGCTGCATTTAAAAAGACAGTATTACCCATGCCTGGGCCTATATTAAAATAATCTCCGATAGGGTAATGATCTATCATACGATTCAATATATATATTTTGTTATTACTGCAGTTTCTTTCTAAATGAGTGGTTAATTAGGAGGGGTACTTTGCCCCTTTTAATTAATCAGTAAATATATTTTGATCTCAAGATGTAAATCTTTGAGATTAGAAATTTTAGCTTATTATAGGCCAATAAACAAAAAAGGGGTAGAACTGTATGCAACAACAAGAAACGAGTGAACAATTTGATGTAATGATCGTTGGCGGAGGACTGGCGGGTCTATCGCCTGGATATACTCTGGCTTGTAAGCTAAGGAAGTCCTGATTTTTGAGTATATTCAATGGTATGTGGGATAAGATGATCTGTGATAGTACCTTACCTTGGCGGCAATGATGAAAAAAGGGAAGCAGTATTAAAAGGGGTTAGAGAATTGATGAAGATAGTGGTAGCGATGAAACAGATTCCTGATTTACAGCAGATACGAATAAGGGACCGTAAGCCTATACTCGATGGTGTCCCGTTAACCTTCGGGAAGATAGATAAAAATGCGTTGGAAGCCGCGGTGCAGATCAAAGAAGCGGTAAATGGCGAAGTAGTAGTAGTATCTGTCGGAAACGAAGAGTTGGAGGATACGATAAAGGAAGCGCTGGCAGCAGATGCTGATAGTTCAGTAATGCTGATAGAGGATGACATAGAAAAAATGGACAGTGCACAAACAGCAAAAGTACTGGCAGAGCTTATTAAACAGGTGGAAAGATATGATCTGGTTATATTTGGGGAAGGCAGCGGAGATAATTACTCGGGTCAGATGGGGTCTCGGGTAGCAGAAATCCTGGGTCTTCCCCAGGCAGGTTATGTTACATCAATTGAAATCGATGGAATTGCTGCAATTGTGAAACGAAGCCTGGAAGATCAAGAAGAAATACTGGAAGTGAAGTTACCAGCGGTAATTAGTGTGGCAGCTGATCTAAACGAACCAAGAATACCATCTGTATCCAAGGTATTAAAAGCTGGAAAGAAACCGAAAGAAATCTTTAACCTGGATGATTTAGATATTGAAGTATGTGAAGCTCTGGTTGCAACCAGCAGTAGTCTGGCACCTGCAAGCAATCGTAAGGGTATCGAATTAAAAAGTGTCAGTGAACTGGTTGAGGTTCTGAAATCAGAAGCATCAGGAGGTAATTAGATATGGCGGGAGTAATGACATACAGTAATAATACAGCTCTGGCACTGGAGCTCTTGACAGCAGCGGGATTGATGGGACAGGAAGTTAAAGCCCTGAGCATTAATAATGAACAACAAGCACAAGAATTAAAAGATGCAGGAGCAAGTGTTTATGAAGTAACCGGAGAGTACAGCGCTGCTGATACCAATATGGTTGCAGAGATTCTTAAGCAAGCGGCCGCAGCGCTGGGAGTTGATATAATACTGCTCTCATCAGACCGCAGGGGTAAGGAACTATCCGGCAGGCTGGCCCAGAAGCTTAATGCCGGGTGTCTTACTGACATTAAAGCCATACAGGTGAATGGTACAGAAATAGAATGTGAAAGAAACGCACTGGGAGGAGCCGCTATAGCTGTCCAGAGTATTAAAAGCACCAAACAGGTACTGGCCATTTCCCCTAAAGTATTTAAGCAGGCGGAACCGGCAGGTGACGGCAGTATAAATAACTATGCAGTTGAGGAGACGATTTCGGCTGTAAGTGTTAAAGAAATAATACCTAAAAGTACAGACAGTGTAGACATTGCAGATGCAGATGTGCTGATTGCTGTAGGATGCGGAGTGCAAACGAAATATAACCTGCCTGCAGTTGAGGCCATAGCCCAAAGTCTGGGAGGACTGGTTGGATGCTCCAAACCGGTAGCAACCGACTGGAAGTGGTTCTCGGAAGAAAGAATCATCGGTCTGTCAGGAAAGATATGTAGTCCGGATGCAGCACTTATTCTGGGTGTGTCAGGACAGGTACAGTTTGCAGTTGGGGTCCGTGGAGCTCGGGTACTGATATCTATAAACAGTGATGAAAATGCTCCCATAAATAGTATGGCGGATTATTATATGGTGGCTGATCTTAATGATGTTTTGCCTCAGCTAAAAGACGCTATGAGTTAATATATATCATGTTTGCGATAACTTTTAATTAGGTAATAGAAAGATATAAGCGGTTTGCCAACACATGGAGTCTGATCATAAGAATGTTGGATGAGAGTTAAATTGGAACGTGAACGTTGCCTGCCTATCAGGAAATAAACTGTCCTGCATATAATACCTCTTTCAAAAACATCTGCTCAAATACAGATGCTGGAAGAGGACGGCTGAATAAATATCCCTGTGCTTCATCACATCCAAGTTCAGCCAGGATTTTTAATTGTTCTTGACATTCCACTCCTTCGGCAATAGTTTCGATACCCAGTGATTTTCCTATCATGATAATTGCTTTTATTATCTGAACATCATTAACATCAGTGGTAACATTATCAATTAATGGTTTGGCGATTTTTAAGCGGTCAAAGGAATAATGTTTCAGATAGCTCAAAGATGAGTAACCAGTACCAAAATCATCTATAGAGATGGACACACCGAGTTCGGATATCTGTGTGAAAATCTCTTCCATGTATGTTTCGCCTTTCATAGCAATGTTTTCTGTAATTTCAATATCCAGCCATTGGGGTGGGATTGCTTGTTTATGTATCATCTGATCAAGGCACTCAATCAAATCTATACTTTCTAATTGTCTGGGAGATATGTTAATGCCCATTATTAACTGCATATCATACATTTCATTCCACTGTGCAATTTGAGATACTGCTTTCTTCATCACCCAATGGCCAAGAGGTATGATCACACCGCTTTCTTCAGCAATAGGGATAAACTGATCGGGAAAGACAGAACCTAACTCCGGGTTATTCCACCGTAATAGTGCTTCCATACCTATGAGGGTATTACCCGCAATTCTGAATAGAGGTTGGTATAATACTTCGAATTCCTTATCAAAATCTGCTTCTTTTAGCTTCAGTTCAATTATATTTTTTTGATGGATTTTGGGGCTAAGGGTACTGTAAAACATATATTTGTTAAAACCCTGGGATTTGGCATAATACATGGCAATATCAGCATTTTTCATTAATTCGCTGCGTTCGCAGGCATCTTGGGGATATTGAGTTATACCAATACTCATCGAAATATTGAGCTTATAGGGGGGGATGATGATTGGTTCACCGCAGGATTGAATTATTTCTCTAATAATAGTCTCGATTTCATCATGCTTATAGTATCCACACAGCATGAATACGAACTCATCTCCACCTACTCTAGCCACCAGGGCATTGTATTCATTGAATTGGTTGCAGTAATCAAGGCGATTCGCAATCTCAATCAAAACATTATCACCAATATCATGACCATAGGAGTCATTGATGGTTTTAAACCTGTCCAGATCAATATAAAGGATATAAATTGATTCTGTCGGTTCAGCTTCTTCCAACATTTTATCCAAAGTATTAAAAACATGGCGCCGGTTGAATAAGTTGGTGATGGAATCCTGCTTTGATAGTATTTCTAAATGATAGTTAACTTGTTGCAGTTCTTGAGTGCGTTCAGCAATGCGTACTTCCAGGATGGAATTCATTGCTTTTTCCTGCGCCAGTAGATGTTCATTATTTATGGAGAACTGAATGTAGTTGCTTAGAAATTGGTAAGCCATAAAAATCGTTAAAAACACCAGGAAACTGGCAAAGTTAAAACCGTTTATTAATATTGCGATTATCGGTGCTAGCAGAAGGATAAGGCCTTTTAGTTTTGAACTGGAGTAGTCTGGATCTATGGTCTGGTTAGTTTTCAAAGGCTTTTCAGGTTTGTAAAGTTCCCACAAGCCTGCTTGGGCGAAAGTTAACAGGGAAAAGATGAAGACAGCGTCAATCAACGAGTGTGGTATATAAAGATTTTGAAAACAAAGATAATTATATGAAAGGGCTGTAAGTACATAACATACAAATGCTATAAATGTTATCTTGCCTATTACGGGTATTTTGTCTTTGCGAAGGAGAAGAAATAATATTATTAAACAACCTGAGATAAAAAAATCCGTAAGCAAGGTTATAAAAAACAAAGTATTATGAATATTTAAGGCGGTAAGCATTTCAAACTGTTTATGAAGGAAGACCGTCCATATCAGAGTTAGTAATGCGGCAGACATTGCTAAAATGTCCAGGGTCAATTGATAATTGGTCCAATAACTCTTCTGAGTTACGAAAAATGCATATAATGATAGGGCTATAAAGAAACTGGGCAGTAGATATAACACCAAAAAGATATCCATGTTGTTAGGTTGGGCTCTCAGAACTAGCTCATAGAAAGCCCATAATATATCTGCTGCAGCATAAGAAAAACAGGCCAAACTGGCAAATAACCAGATAAAGAAGGGCTGTTTGGTTTTAAGACCAGCAATTAGTAAAAGAATAAATGAAGTGATCGCCCCCAGAGGCGATAAGATATCTCCCCAGATTACAGACTCCCTAGTAGCAGCGATTAAGTAGGTAGTAAAATAAACGACTAAAATCAGCTGTATTAATGAATAGGTACTTTTTTTCAAATAATGACCACCTCTTAACGTATCTTAATCAGCCTAATGTTATTAATCGTATTATTCAGGCTAATTCTTTAACTGATGGTGCGGAGAATCATGGTACACAATTAATACCTTTCTTGAAATATCCGATATACTTTGTAGCAGTATGAAAATCATTCCAGTTGTGTTATAAAGATGCAAAGGTGATTATGAATGAAAAAGGCTAAAGCTTGCAAATTGATTTTGCCTCTGCTTCCGGCAGTTATCGTTATGCTGATCTTATCCATAAACGCTGGTAGTGTTAATGATTCTACCCCACGGGTAGTAGAGGGTATCCTTGACTTGGCCAATTGGGATATGGAGAAAAATGGGGCGTTCCATCTGGTGGGGGAATGGGAATTTTATTGGGGAGAATTGCTGGGGCAAGATGAAATAAATGATAAAGCCAGTTGTATGCTGGTGGAAGCTCCGGTGGAATGGAATAATTATAAGGTAGACGGAAAATGGCTGCCTGGCAGCGGCATGGCTACTTATCGGGCTCAGGTGCGGAATGCCCCGGTAGGGCGACATATGGCGGTGCGTATACAGAATCAGGCTTCCGCTTATCGTCTGTATATAGACGATAAATTAGTGGCAGAAAACGGCCAGCCCGGTGATCAGCCTAATGCTGATGTATCATGCTACCGCCCGCAGTTTTATGAATTTGACTGTGAAAAAGATAGTTTTGATATCATACTGCAGGTGTCCAATGATGCTTATGCGGTGGGGGGAATGTGGGAACCGGTGATGTTTGGGCTCTGTGAGTCTATGGCCGGGGTAAAAAATATGGTGACATTTATAGGTTATTTCTCACTGGGTAGTGTCATGATAATGTGCATCTTGTTCCTGATCCTGTTCATCGTAAGCAAAAGGGAAAGGGAACTGCTCATTCTAGCTGGTATAGGTGCAGCGGTGTTGGTGCGTTTACTGATATCTGGAGACATGACCGTCACCTATCTGTTTCCTAATATGCCTATTGCAGGATTTGCCTGGATAGATTATTTGACCCTGATATGGATCCAGTTTTTCCTATTATATTTTGTTTATTGGGCTTATATTTCCCGGCTCAGCATCTGGCAGGTTCAAATTCTGCTGGGATATGCGTTAGGAGTCTCACTTTTTGTAATCTTTTTTCCGCTGCAGGTGGTTACATCTGCCTATATGATTATGAATATTATTCTGCTCCTGGTAGTCACTCTGGTGGTGGTGCATCTTGCCCGCGCCACGATTAAAGGAGGAGATGGAGCATCTCTGCTCCTGGCCGCCATGTCCTTAATTCTGGCCTCCATCTTCTACGATATGTTTGTAAACGATAGGTCGATCTCCTATTTCCTCCTCCAGGCTGGGGCAGTAAACTACACGATATTGTTTTTTGTACAGGTGGCTATTGTGGCGAAAAGGTATAATGAAGCCCGGCGATTGGAGATGGACCTGCTCAAAGCTCAGATACATCCTCATTTTATACATAATGCTCTGGCTACCATTATATCGATATCAAGAAGGGATGTTGATCGCTCTCGGGAGTTGCTTATGGATTTCAGCAGTTATCTGCGGGGGTGTTATGATTATCAGGAAAGTGATGAATTGATTTCTATTGAGCAGGAATTGGAGTTCGTGGGTGCCTATGTGGCCATCGAACAAGCGCGTTTCGGAGAAAAGCTTCAGGTAGAATACCGGATTGAGGTTGAGAATATTCTGCTTCCCCCACTGATACTGCAGCCGCTGGTAGAAAACGCATTCATACACGGCTTGCGCGTCAAAGAAGCAGGGGGAACGGTTATCGTTTATGCAATGATGGTGCCGGGCCATAAGGTGCGCATCGGAGTCCGTGATAACGGGGTGGGCATGAAGGTTAGCAATCCTGACCCTACCGGGAGGAGAGGCATTGGTATAGAGAATATTAATCGCCGCTTAGCTAGATTTTATCATACTCAGCTGGAGTTTATCGTTCCCCCGGGAGGCGGCTGTGAGGTATATATGGAAATATCGTACAAGGAGGCCAACAAGCATGAGGATAATGCTTCTTGATGATGAGCTGCCTGCTCTGGACGAACTCTCCTATCTTCTGGGTAAATATACGGATCTGGAAGTGGTCGCAGCTTGTACCGATCCGCGTCAGGTCCTGGAAGCGGTGGAAAGCAGCAGGCCCGATGTCATATTCATGGATATAGACATGCCCCATATGGACGGTCTGGAACTGGCCCTGCAGATGCAGGCTCTTTACAGCAACATAATCGTGGTTTTTGTAACCGCCTATACGAAATATGCCCTGGACTCCTTCAAGGTATACCCCCTGGACTATTTATTGAAACCCATCAAGGAAGCCCGGTTGGATGCAGCGATAGAGCGTCTGAGAAGCCAGTATGTTCTTATGCACCCCGACCCGGACAATAAAGCTGTACTGCGAATCAAATGCTTTGGCCAGTTTGAAGTGTTGGGAGCAGATGAAATAAAATGGGGCACTCGCAGGGTAAAGGAGCTGTTCTTGTATCTGCTTGACCGTTGCGGTGCTCCGGTTACCCGAAACGAACTGATACAGGCGATATTCGGTGGAGTGAATGACAAAAAATCAGCAAACAATATGTATGTAACCATATATAAGCTGCGCAGTTTGCTGGACAGTATAGATCCGGGCGGGAAGATGATCAAACTGAAAGAAGATTACTCGCTGCAGGTAGAACCTGGTGTTTGTGATTATATTGATTTTATAAGCTTTGCCCGACAGAACTTAGCGATATCTCGGCAAAACGCAGTTCAGGCCGCTCGGGTCCTCAGTCTAAACACTGGTCATTACCTTCAAGACTTCGACTGGTCCTGGGCATTAGACACTGCTTCCGTTACCGAAGCCGAGTATGAACGCATAGCTCTGGGACTGGCCAGTTATCACAGCGGTGCAGGAAGATTGCGAGAGGCCGAGAATATTTTGCTCAAGCTGCTCATGAAAAACAGTCTTTCTGAGGCCGGGTATATCGCCCTGCTGGATATATATATGACCAATGCTAATCACCGCGCTTACCTGGCTCGATATGTTGAATACGCTCGCATTTTGGATCAAGAATTGGGCGAAAAACCTTCCCTGGCCCATACCGGGCATTATAATTCCATCAAAAATATGCCGCTGCCTTCCGATGGGAAAAAATGAAGTCATGTTAGTTGACAATGGTATTCCTTTATAAATCCGCTCCGCTCCAGAGTCCTGCAGCAGGGCGGTTTTTTGTACCTATTTGGTCGAGATTCTTAAAATATGAATTTAAGATTTTTTAAGATGCTCCAGTTACATTGATGTTAGAAGCACGTGAAGAAAGGAGGATTATTCTTGCGGGTAATGATAATTGACGACGAGCAGCCCTGCCTGGATGAACTGCAGTATCTGCTCATGACCCACGAGGATATAGACATTATTGGAGCTTATACTAACCCGTTAGAAGCTCTGGTTGCAATCCCACTATCCCGGCTGGACGTGGCATTTATAGACATAGCGATGCCGTATATAGATGGGATGGAGCTGGCAAAAAAAATATACAGTATGGACAGCAGCGCCCAAGTAGTATTTGTTACCGCCCATTCGAAATTGCTTGAGGAGCAAAAAAGGGCGCCGCCTCTGGAGTTTATTCTTAAACCCATAAATGAGAAAAAATTGGAAGCAGTAGTTAAAAAACTGCGGCTGCATGTAAGTTTATAGACTGCTGAAAGGTTCATTTAGCCTTTAGAGAAAACCCTGACAGATAAAAATTAGAAAGGGGAAAAAAGATGTTCCATATAAATAAGAGGTATAAAACCACGATATCGTTCGGATTAATCTTGCTGCTGTTCTGTCTATTTATTGGTCCTCTAGGATCAAGTTCGGCAATCCTTCTGGCAGAACAGCAGGAGAATACCATCGGGCTGGCCCTGGAAGCACCAACTATTGAACCCGATGGTGGCACCTATAATGAGGCTCAGGATGTGACTATAGGCAGCATAAGCGATGGTACTACTGCCTATTATACTACTGATGGTTCCGATCCCAGCATTAGTGGTACCGCTAACAGCTACACCCTTCCGTTCAGTGTGAGTGAATCCTGCACAGTAAATGCAGCGGTATATCAGGATTCCAGCAGTTTGTGGAGCAAGGTGGCTTCTGCTGATTTCGTCATCCTTGCGGATGAGGAAGACCTATCCAGTGATGCAGTGATGCAAGAGGCTGCCGAACCTATCCAGGTGGCAGGTTCGGTGCTGGACAGTTCGGCTACCATGGCTGCTGGGAATACCAATCTGACTAGCAGCGACAATCGGTGGGAAATCGATGTTGACAGTGGGTCGGTTAAGGGTTCAGCCAGTGACGATCTCAGTTCTGATTTAGATATCATCGGAATGCCGGATGGTCTGATATGGACCGCTGAGAAGGGTGGAGAAAATAATATCATAATCACCCTATCCGGAACTGCCAGTACAGCGGCAAGCAGCCCGGTGACAGTCAATGCGATAATCCTGGGTACTGCAGTGAGCGAATCTGGGGCTGCTGATTCCGAGACTATATCGCTCTATGTTCACCCTGCCGGGCATTACCCGATAGCCTTGGCCGTCAATGAGAGCACTAATATGATCTATGTAGCAAACAAAGGAAGTAGAGACGTAACGGTTATTGATGGGACTACTGATGAAGTAACCGCGACCATCAGTGCCGGGACTTACCCCCGGGCGATCGCAGTCAATCCTGATACCAATAAAGTCTACGTTACCAATCAGCAGGATAAAACCGTGATGGTGATCGATGGTGACAGCAATAGCGTTATTGCTACCCTACTCACTGGTACATATCCGGTTGATCTGGCAGTTAATCAGAATACTAATAAGATTTATGTTGCTAATAACTCCAGCCAGAACGTGACTGTTATTGATGGAGCTACCGATGCTGTCATTGCCACCGTTGCAGCTGGCAACTCTCCCTTCGATATTGCAGTGAACCAGAGCACCAATAAGATATATACCGCCAACAATTACAGCCAGAGTGTATCTGTAATTGATGGCAGTAGCGATACCCTCGCTGCCACCGTGGCGACTGACCAAGGGACCTACCGGGTGGCAGTAAATCCACTGACTAATAAGATATATGTGAGCAACCAGATCAATTTGATCACACCTGAAAACGGCTCCGTAACAGTGATAGACGGTGATAGCAACGATACCGCAACCATCTCGGCAGGTATCAATCCCTGTGCGCTGGCGGTTAATCCGAGTACCAACCGGATTTATGTGGCCAATCTGGGAAATCAAGCAAAAAGTATGCCCGGCAGTATCATGGTTATCGATGGGTCCACTGATGTTGTGACTGCCACTTTATGCCCGGGCCTCGGCTTCCTGGCCCTGGCCGTGAATCAGACGACTAACAAAATCTACGCGGCCAACTGTGCAGATAATACGGTGACCATTATCGATGGTCTCACCAACAATATCAGCAGTGTGGCGGCTGGAGACTACCCCTGTGCGGCAGCTGTGAACGAGGTGAGCAATAAAGCGTATATCACCAATCAGTATAGTGACGATGTCACCGTGATTGAGGATGTATCTCCCAGCCCCCCTGATGCACCAACGATTGAGCCTGCAGCCGGCACCTATACCTCGGCCCAGAGTGTGACCATCGGAAATATAGCCGATGGCGCCACCGCCTATTATACAGTCGATGGCAGTGACCCCAGCAGCAGCCCTACGGCTGCAGCCTACTCAGAAGTATTCCTGGTGAGTGCATCTGCTGAAGTGAAGGCGGCAGTATATGATGATGATAATGACATCTGGAGCAGTGTGACCTCGGCAGATTTCATAATTACAATCCCGGTTGATACTGATATATCCGGCGACTTCACTGACCCCAATTTCAAACAGGCGGTATGGGAGTGGCTGGGCCACCCGGTGGGTTCGACCCCGGGGAGCTTTACCAAACAGGACCTGATTGATCGAGTGCCCCAGATAGTATTTCCAATCGTAAGTTGTCTGGATGTTAGTATCCGGAACATCAGCAGCTTGGCTGGTTTAGAACATTTCGAGGGAACTGGGTTGAAGAATTTTCAGTGTTCCAGCAACCAATTGACCAGCCTGCCCAGCCTGCCCAGCAGCTTGACGGTGCTTTATTGTGATAATAATCAACTGACCAGTCTGCCCAATTTACACCCGGGTTTAGCTGCATTAATGTGTTATTCAAACCAACTAACGTCCTTACCGTTATTGCCGGATAGTTTACAGAATTTAGACTGCGAAGAAAACCAGTTGAGTAGTTTGCCAGCTCTAAGCAGCAGTTTAGAGACGTTAAATTGCTGCTCGAACCATTTGAGTAATCTCCCCATTTTCCCCGATAACCTACAGTCTTTATGGTGCGCTAATAACCTATTGGGTAGTCTGCCCGACCTACCCGGAAGCCTACTAGAACTAGTCTGTTGGGACAACCAGTTGAGCGACCTGCCCAATCTGCCCAACGGCCTTGGCGCCTTATGGTGCGGTGGTAACTTGCTGATCTCACTGCCTGACCTGCCCGGCAGTCTTACGCATACTTTAAGCTGTGAAAACAACTACCTGGAGGTGTTCTCCGACCCCCTCCTTAGCAGGATCAATAGTTGTCTGGCTGCTCAAAAAATAACCACTCCCCAGTATCGGTATATTTATCCCGGTGCAGCAATACAACTTACTAGGAGCGGGACCTATCAGGTTATCGTAAGCGATCTTCAGCTGCAGAGCAGCTCCAATGGCAGTGACTGGGCTAATGATACAACGGCCAGCGTATTAATGAGCGATTTTGCATTCTCCACCTCTGATGCTGCGGTAGCCACAGTGAGCGAAGGGGGCCGGATTACTGTCCAGGGTGCGGGAAGCTGTAATATTTACGCCGACTTCCTGGGAATAAATGCTGAATATACCCGGGCGACAATACCGGTGCAGGGGATATCCGCCTCAGAAATCCCGGCACCAGTCATCAGTCCCAACGGCGGGCGCTTTACCAGCAGCCAGATGGTCACCATAACCGGGAGCGGGGGAGCTGTATTTTACACTCTGGACGGCAGTGATCCCAGCAGCAGTTCTACTAGTATCGAGTACATCGGTTCTTTTAAATTGAGCAAATCAGCAGTGGTAAAAGCTGCAGTGCAGGGAGAGACGGGCTGGAGCGAAGTCGCCAGCGCATCGTTTAAGTTTAGCAGCGGCGGAGGTGGAGACGGATCTTCCCAACCTTTTTCAGTCATCTACCAGGAAGGGGAACCACTTGGGCCAACTTCCACAATCGTACTGCGCTTTACGATCGGCAGCACTGCTTATTATGTAAATGATAATCTACAGACGATGGATATTGCGCCTATGATTGAAGAAGATCGGACCCTGCTGCCTGTACGTTATGTTGCTGCTCCCCTTGGTGCCTCTGTAGATTGGAATCAGGATGAGCAAAAAGTGAGCATAGCTCTAAATGGAAGAACCCTGGAACTATGGATCGGAGAAGGCACAGCCTTGATCAACGGAGTCAGGGTGCCCATAGACCCAGGCAATCCCGATGTAAATCCTATCCTACTCCCTCCGGGGCGCAGTATGCTTCCGATAAGGTTTATCGCCGAAAGCCTGGGATGTCAGGTGGATTGGGATCCCGATACAAAAGAAGTGAAGGTGAGCTATCCTAAATAGCAGCAGGGATGTTTCCTGCCTGTCGCTCATAGGTCGAACTCTGCTGCATAACAGGGTCAGGTATGAACTTGTGAATAAAATAATTTGCCTGGATTGTGTCGAATTATGTAAAATATACATAAGTTAACGAACGGTTTAGGCAAATCGAGTGGTAAAGGAAGCAGGTTCGCTTTGTTCAATGCAGGATAAAGGAGGTTGGTTTCATTTGATTACGGTGAAAGAGGTCGGGTATCTGGAATTTAAAAAGCTGCTTAAGGAGCAGTACGGGAAAAATTGGATGCAGTGGATAATGGGTGTATGCCCTGACGGTATGTTAACCGAAGAAGCCATATTGATGGTTGATTTGGATGAGACGGCACAAAGACTGGGATGGAGACGGAACATAGAAAAGGGTAAATCCATGGCGGCTTCGGAAAAATAAAATATGCTTTGGGAAGAATACGTCTTTTGAATAGAGACGTATTCTTTTGATTTGGCCCAGAATTTTGCGGTACTGCTAGTACATCTATATACAATGAGTTCTAAGGGATTGGGGTTTTAAAAGGAAACTGATAAACAATCAATAGCTCCTGTATATTGCTTTTAATATGGAATATCAATTGAATCATCGTTTCTAAGACCGTCAGCGGGACGGTTTTTTTCACGTAAAATAGTTTTACCCTCGAAATTTAGAGGAAATTGTATTAATAGAATGGAATTAAAAAATTAGATTTTCCGAAATAAATAGAGGGTCATACACTAGTATGGAAATAAACATACATTTAATAGATGATCTTATGCAGGATTTAACTGTTTGAGGAGGTTAAGGATGGAAAACTTTACTTTGGGTGAAAAGTCCGCTATAAAAGCATGTTTCAGGGAGTATTCTCAGAGCTTTAAAGAAAAACTCGTACCGCGCATGATAGTATCATTCTTTGTTGCGGTGGGGATGTTTGTTCTGTATGCCTTTTTGATCGCCTATGTTAATGAAGGTTTTTGGGAACATAATGATGGGCTTTTCACCATGGGTAGGCTGCTTCAATATATTGTTAGTCTGGAAGGATCAGAGTATGTGCAGTGGGTTTATCCTCTGCGGACTACAGCGTCCTTTCTGGTACTGCCCATGGCCTGCCTGCTTTTGGGTCGATGCTTTGCTAAAATTACTAGTTCAGGACTGACGGGCTTTTTCAAGTCGATCATATGGAATATTGCTGAATATATAGATGATCTTCGTTACAGTCAGGCAAGTACGCTGCTGATGCTGGGTGCTGTTTCAGGGACAATTATAGGGGCTTTTATTCAAAATCCGGTCTTTATTCTTTTACTGAGTATGATGATTTATCTTTCAGCTGCAGCTCGAGAGAAGAGCATGTTGATAAATTCCCTCTTTGTAATATGGCATGATTTGCTTTTATTATTCCGTACTAAAGGGATAAAAATATTTTACATTGATTTAGTATCAGCCTTTTTACGCGGAACAGCTTTGGGACTATTGATTGTATCGATTGCAGGAATTGTTCTTCCGCACGGTTATCTTTATTTTCTTCCTGCCCTGGTTTTGATCGTACTAACGGTTATGAAGCTGATTCCTGGACTGTTCAGGAAGAAACCTGGGGCGCAAATAACCCTGTTCTGTCTTTGTTTGGCCGGGTTTCTTTTTATGACCTCATTGGGCATAGCTTCTGCTCATGATGGTGGTTGGGTGGAAGGAGGAGCCAATCTTTTGGATTGGCTTCGTTCCGATGGGGCTCTGCAGGTATTATTTGCTGCTCTGGTGGTTGCCGCTCTTTGTTATGTATCATTATCGTTTGCTGCTGTACCAATGTTGGGGTCCATAAAGGGTATAGCCGATCTGATTGCC
Organism: Syntrophomonas sp.; assembly: GCA_016841875.1. Lineage (GTDB taxonomy): Bacteria > Bacillota > Syntrophomonadia > Syntrophomonadales > Syntrophomonadaceae > JAAYJK01. The sequence continues at coordinate 90,465 of JAENYG010000004.1, read as the reverse complement.
GGTAAGGACTTGATTAGCGGACAGCCATTGACAGGTTTTGATAAAGCCCTGGCGGTGGCGTCTTTTATTCCCATGTGTGCGGCCGGAAAGGTGCTGATTCAGGTTGGTACCATGATGTCTGCTTTTGGTAATATGGGTGACAGTATCGGTAAAGGTCTATCCGGTGCCCTCAGTGGTGATTATGGGTCAGATAGTGGATCAAGTGGAGGGGATGGGAGCAGTGATTCGGGTGCAGACGGTTTTATTGGAGATAGTAATGGGCTAGGTGGGTTATTCGAAGAGGACATTCCGCGTCCAGATGAAGAGGACGATGATGATGAGTGACAATGAGTTAATATCCTGGTGTATATATTATGAAAATTAGGGCAATAAAGATTAGCACTGCGATTTTGGTGCTCTTTACGGCATTGTTTGGCATGTACTGGGTGGTGCAGAATGAATTACTAAATCAGCAGACTAATATTGGATTTACTACTTTCGGAACTAACGGAATTGCCTTTGATATGGCTTTAGATGGGGATACTCTTTATGTATCGACTAAAGCAGGCGTTTACCGTTTTAATACCACAAGCCAGCAAAATGAAGGCTTGATAAAAGACCTGGATGCTGTTTCCTATGCCAAAGCTATCGTGTTAGACGATGATGGTAAAATGTGGATAGGACATGATAAAGGATTGACGGTATACGAACCTCGTACGCAGAAGGCCCGATTAATAGATGAAAGCAGTGGATTGCCAGACAATCGAGTTAATGCTCTGTGTAAGGATGAGCAGGGATGTATCTGGGTGGGGACATGGAGCGGCGCGGTCTGTATCAATAATAGGGCTGGGGAAGTTTTGAATCAAGATACAGGCTTGATGGTGGATATGGTGAATGAGATCCATTCTGATGGTATGGGTGGATTATGGTTTGGTTCTGCGGTATCACCTCAGGGTGGCTTGTGTTCTTTTTACCATGGCAGATGGGACTATTACAATGTGGAAAATGGCCTGCCTCATAACAGTGTCAATGACATTTATTCTTTATCGGATTCTCAGGTCCTGGTTGGGACCGGTTTCTATGATAAGGGAGGCCTGTCTTGTTTCAGCTTTATGAATGACCGATGGATTCTGGAAAAAAACTTCAGCATTACAGATGGAGTATTAGATGGTAAGATTCGATCCATATACCGGGATGATTCTGGAATTCTATGGGTAGGCTATGAGTCTCAGGGGATTTCTCTCATTAAGGAGGGGGAATCCATACTATTGACCACGGTTGAAGGACTCCCTCATAACGAAGTTATGAAAGTGCTGCAGGATGGACAGGGTAATTATTGGCTGGCTACTGCTGGTGGAGTAGCCTGCATTGAGAAAGAAAAACTATTAGCATATATTGATAGAAATATGGAGTGAAAGATTGATTCCACTGCAAAAAAGTAATATTCGTGATTTTGAATGCGAAAATATGCCGTCGTCAGTCTCCGCATGGTGTTTCTGCCATGCTCCGCCAATGCTCTTGAACATGTATGCATTCAAAAAGTAATCTTTTAGGGTTTTTTACAGTGGAATCAAGATTAAAATGGATAAAATAATAACGGCACTTCTTTATCATTCTTCACTTAATGTTTAATTGTTTAACGCCTGCATATTCACTAAAATTTGTATGATAAAGCCAAATCTAGCGTTTAGGTGCAGAGTTCAATGCTTGAAAATTGCATTAGCGGCGTTTCTTGTTTAAAGATTGATTGTAGCGTACAATATTAACAATTATTAAAATGCCTGCAGCGGAGGGTTCATATTGTATTACTGGATTATCTTAATATTTGTTATAGCTGTTGACCAGAGCAGTAAATGGTGGATAAGCAGCACCTTCAGTTCGGGTGAGAGCCGGGCTTTAATAGATGGGGTGCTCTGGCTTACCTATGTTCAGAACCAAGGTGCCGCCTTTAGTATCATGCAGGGCAAGGTTTTATTTTTTATTATTGCTTCTGTAATAGTGGTTGCTGCACTAGTTGTCTGGGTTGCTTTATCCCGGCCCCCTGCGCAACTGGCTTCAATACTTGGATTGATCACCGGAGGGGCAGCAGGAAACCTGATCGATAGACTGCGGCTGTCACATGTGATAGATTTTTTTGATCTGCACTGGTGGCCGATATTCAATATCGCAGATATGGCGATAGTTACCGGGGGGATTCTTTTAATATGGTATTTTTTTATGGAAGAGCGGAGTGAACAATTAAATGAGTAATAAGGACAAGATTACGGTAGAAGAAGATATGGAAGGTGAGAGGCTGGATTCCTTTGTTGCTGAACAGATTTCCGGTCTCTCTCGTACTATGGTGAAAAACTTGGTAAAAGAGGGCCTGATACTGGTTGACGGCACTGCCTGTAAAAGCAGTTACCGTCTAAGTGAAGGGCAGGAGATAACGGTGGAAATCCCGGCTCCGGAAAGGGTTGAAATAGCAGCCCAGGATTTGCCCCTGCAGATAATTTATCAGGATGAAGATCTGGCAGTAATCAATAAAGCCAAAGGTATGGTGGTCCATCCGTCCCCTGGGCATTATGATCAGACTATGGTAAATGCATTGATGTTCCATATCAAAGATTTATCCGGTATTAATGGGGATCTGCGACCAGGGATTGTACATCGATTGGACAAGGACACTTCCGGAGTGATGGTAGTGGCTAAGAATGATGCTTCCCACCGCAGCCTGGCCGAACAGATAAAAGACCACACCATAAATCGGGAGTATATTGCTCTGGTTCATGGTCTTATTAAAGAAAATCTGGGCACTATTGATGCTCCCATCGGCAGGAGTAAAGTGGACCGTAAGAAAATGGCGGTGGTAGGTAATGGCAGACCAGCTGTAAGTAATTATCAAGTTTTACAGAGGTTTAATAACTATACGCTGGTTAAGGTAAAATTATTGACCGGGCGGACCCACCAGATCAGGGTTCATTTTGCTTATATCAAACACTCGGTAGTGGGTGACCCGCTTTACAGCTCGGCTAAAAGACACTTTAACCTGGATTCCCAGGCCTTGCACGCACAACTGCTGGGATTTGTCCATCCAAGAACCGGAGAGTACCTGGAATTTACCAGTGAACTGCCTGAATATTTTCAGAAGATAATAGAAGAATTGGAACAGCGATGATTGTGACACAAGGGGACGTTTTTGTTGTGTCATTAAGTCCCGTCCCCATTGATACAAAGAGAAAAATGTTGTCAAACAGAACCGTCCCAATTGACAAAAAAACGTCCCCTTGTGTCCTCTTGACATCTGGATTAGCTTGGATTAAAATTCATTAAGAACCTTTAAGTTGGCCCCGTGAGGCTAGCAAGGATTGACAGGATATGTATGCCTGCCTTCAGTCTTACGGCTGAAAGCAGGCTTTTTGTTTGGCCTGAGTTAGGAGGGCAGCAGTGGGAGTTCGGGATAAAAATACTATTATGGACGAGATGGCGATCAAAAGGGCACTAACCAGGATAGCCCATGAAATTATTGAAAAGAACAAGGGTGTAGATAATGTTGTTTTAATTGGCATCCGCAGGCGAGGTGGTCCACTGGCCTACCGCCTGGCAGAGCGGATAGAATCTATTGAGGGTATCAAGGTGCCGGTGGGGATACTGGATATAACCCTGTACAGAGATGATTTGACCACCCTTTCATCTCAACCCCAGGTGCATCGAACGGAAGTAAACTTCGACATCAACCATAAAACTATAGTGCTGGTGGATGATGTTTTATACACCGGGAGAACAGTTAGGGCTGCAATGGATGCCCTGATCGACCTGGGAAGGCCAACCAGCATACAGCTAGCCGTTCTGGTCGATCGAGGACACCGGGAATTACCGATAAAGGCTGACTTTATTGGTAAGAATGTTCCCACCTCGCGGCAGGAAAACATAGCAGTTCTGGTAAGCGAATTGGATGGCGATGACAAAGTAATAATACAGGAAATAGTTGGTGATTCGTAGCAAAGACCCTTTAACTCAGTCCCGTGAGGCTGGCAAGGGGAAGCAGCGTAATTAATACCTTCCTTGCCGCCTATGGGCAGGGAAGGTTTTTTTATGCCCTGCCCTTTAGGTTCAGATAGTTGGAGTGGGCAGCGTGGTGGAGATTCTACCGCGAAAAAAAGACAGAGGAGGCTTGGCGGTGAAATTCGATCGGAAAGATCTTCTGGGGATGAAGGATCTCAGCAGAGAGGAAATCGAACTCATTTTGGACACAGCTATACCGATGAAGGACGTTATAAAAAGGGATATTAAGAAGGTCCCCACCTTGAGAGGTAAGGCTATGGTTACCGTTTTTTATGAGAACAGTACCCGCACCCGGACTTCTTTCGAAATTGCCGGGAAATATCTGAGCGCTGATACTGTAAACCTGGCAGTATCTACCAGCAGTGTACAGAAGGGAGAAAGCCTGCGTGACACTATTAAGACCATCGAAGTGATGGGCTTTGATCTTATGGTGATGAGGCATGCTATGAGTGGTACTGCCCATTACGCTGCACGTAATACGAGTATGAGCGTAATAAATGCCGGCGATGGGGAGCATGAACATCCTACCCAGGCCCTGTTGGATATGTACAGTATAAGAGAGAGCAAAGGAACTCTGGAAGGATTGAAAGTGGCTATCGTAGGCGATATTCTTCACAGCCGGGTAGCTCGTTCCAACATATACGGCTTGACTAAATTTGGCTGTGAAGTAAGGGTGGTTGGACCTTCCACCCTGATGCCTCCAGAAGTAGAAAAGATGGGGGTCAAAGCCTATTATAATCTGGATAAGGCCTTAGAAGATGTAGACGTTATCAATGTACTCAGGATTCAGAGAGAAAGACAGGAGGCTGGTTTGTTCCCGTCTCTGGATGAATACTCGAATTTGTATATGCTCGGCAACCGGCATTTAAAGAATGCTAAAGAGGACGTACTGGTGCTGCATCCCGGACCGATGAACCGGGGCGTAGAAATATCCAGCGAGGTTGCTGATGGGTCTCATTCGGTGATTAATGAACAGGTTACTAATGGAGTTGCCGTAAGGATGGCACTGCTGTTCTTGATGATGGGGGGATCAAAAGATGAGATTGCTGGTTAAAGGCGGAAGGATTATTGACCCTGCTAATGAACTAGATGAGATCATGGATGTGCTGGTTGAGGATGGTATCATAATTAAGATTGGTATCAACATTGACCCACAGGACAGTGAGGTGCTTGATGTCTCGGGTAAGATAGTCTGTCCTGGATTTATAGATATGCATGTTCATCTAAGAGAACCGGGTTTTGAATACAAAGAAGACATAGCTACTGGAACACGCGCTGCGGCAGTAGGAGGATTTACTTCCGTTTGCTGTATGCCCAATACTGACCCGGTGGTAGACAGTGCCCCGGTAGTACGTTTTATCCGGGAGAAGGCAGAAAAGGCCGGCGTAGTAAATGTCTTTCCGATAGGAACCATAAGTAAGAAGCAGGAAGGAAAAGAGCTGAGTGAAGTGGCCGACTTGCTGGCCGCCGGCTGTGTAGCTATATCTGATGACGGCAAGCCGGTTAAAAAAGCCAGTGTTATGCGCAACGCTCTGGAATATACTAAAATGTTTGGTATCCCGGTACTTTCACATTGTGAAGACCTGGATCTTTCACATGACGGACAAATGCACGAGGGATATTATTCTACCATCTATGGTTTAAAAGGCATACCGGATGCTGCCGAAGAATTAATGGTGGCACGGGATATACGACTGGCTGAATTAACTGGGGGTCATATCCATCTTTGCCATGTTTCTACCCGGGGCTCCATAGAACTGGTTAGAATCGCGAGGGAAAAGGGTATTAATGTTAGCTGTGAAGTTACTCCCCACCACTTGACTTTGAGTGATGAGATTCTGGGTGATTATGATGCTGATACCAAGGTGAATCCGCCGCTTCGATCTATTGAACACATACAGGCTTTGATTGAAGCACTGCAGGATGGGACCATTGACTGTATTGCCACCGACCATGCCCCCCATCACCGGGAAGCCAAGGATTGTGAATTTCAACTGGCAGCCATGGGTATTTCGGGGTTGGAAACAGCCGTCGCAGTCATTATGGATAGGCTGGTAGGTCAGGGACTGCTTGATATGTTTGACATGGTAAGATTGTTCACCTGCGGGCCAGCGGAGATACTGGATCTCGACCGCGGCACGCTGGAAATAGGGAAACCAGCTGATATTACTATAATCGACCCTGAAGCAGTACGGAAGGTAGAACCGGAGAAATTCTATTCTAAAGGCAAAAATACGCCCTTCAAAGGCATGGATTTAAAAGGTTGGCCGGTTATCACCATAGTAAATGGAAATATTGTGGCCCGTGGGGGCATTATAGTTTAAGGAGTGATAGAGATAATGAAAGGCTACCTGGTGCTGGAAAACGGCCGGGTTTTCCCTGGTAAACTACTGAACGACTGCCGTATGGCAGGCGGAGAAGTAGTATTCAGTACTGCTATGATCAGTTACCAGGATATCATCACTGACCCATCCTATTATGGGCAGATCGTAGTTATGACCTACCCGCTGGTAGGAAATGTCGGATTCAACGAAAAGAGTTTTGCTTCACGTTCAGCTATGGTGAAAGGTCTGATTCTGAGAGAGGCTACTGATTTCCCCAGTCATTATGAGATGGAGACCGATTTGATCACCTTCTTGAACAAGAGCGAAATTCCGGTGCTGACCGAGGTGGATACCCGGGCGCTCACCCGGGAATTGAGAAATAATGGCACAATGGGGGGCATTATTACTGATAATTTGAGCAGCATGGAGAGGCTTATACAAAAGGCTAAAAAGGAAGCGCGGGATCTCACCGGTGATGTGGTAAAATTTGTCACCCGCAAGAATGTCATGAGTTTTGGGCAGGGAGATAAACGTATTGTTATGGTAGATCTAGGGACTAAAAGGGGAGTAGTTGATTCTCTAACCGGACGGGGTTGTCAGGTTATTGTTGTGCCAGCCAGTACTACTGCTTCAGAGATAATGGAACTCAAACCGGATGGGGTATTCCTGTCGGATGGGCCAGGAGATCCACAGGCTTTGCAGTATGCTGTAGATGCTTGCCGGGCACTGCTAGGTAAAGTGCCGATATTTGCTATTGGACTGGGGCACCAGATCCTGGCCCTGTCTATGGGAGCTAAAACCAGTCGGCTTCGGTACGGACATCGGGGGACCAATCATCCGGTAAAGGATTTGAAGAATGGCCGGGTATATATAACTACTCAGAATCATGGTTTTGCCATAGATAAAGAATCACTTGAAGATAATGGCTGGGAGGTTACTCTGCGCAGCCTCAACGATGACAGCATTGAAGGAATCAGGCACCTGGAGTATCCAGCTTTCTCAGTACAGTTCGACCCGGAAGGATTTTCTGGATATAGTGAAACCGGATTTTTCTTGGATGATTTTGTAAAAATGCTCTAATTATCTGATAAATATGTAGATGGAGGGAAATTTAATGCCCCTGAATAAGGATTTAAAAAAAGTGCTGGTAATCGGCTCAGGTCCTATAATCATCGGACAGGCAGCGGAGTTTGATTATGCAGGAACTCAGGCCTGCAGAGCGATAAAAGAAGAAGGAATCAAGGTTATTCTTCTGAATAGTAATCCAGCGACTATCATGACTGATGTTGATATTGCCGACGCGGTATATATGGAACCGATAACCATCGAAAGCGTGGTTAAGATTATTGATAAAGAAAAACCAGACGGGATCATTGCTAATCTGGGTGGACAAATAGGACTCAATATGGCACTGGCACTGGATAAAGCCGGGATATTGGAAGAAAAAGGGGTACCAGTATTAGGTATGCCTCTGGATGCTATCTATCGTGCTGAAGATAGGGAGATGTTCAAGGATACTATGCAGGAAATGAATGAACCTATACCTGAAAGTGCCATTGTGCATTCAGTGCAAGAAGCAATCGATTTTGCCAATCAAATCGGATATCCCCTCATCGTGCGCCCTGCATACACTCTGGGTGGAACGGGTGGTGGAAACTGTATCAATGAAGAAGAACTGCATAACATCGTTAACCGGGGACTTAAAAGCAGTCCCATCCATCAGGCCTTAATCGAAAGAAGCGTGGCGGGCTATAAGGAGATTGAGTTTGAAGTGATGCGGGATAGTAACGATAACTGCATTACCATATGCTCCATGGAAAATCTGGACCCGGTTGGTATCCATACCGGGGACAGCATAGTAGCTGCACCAGCGCAAACATTAACTGATGAAGAATACCAGATGCTGAGATCTGCTTCTATTAAGATAATCAGGGCCCTTAAAATTGCAGGGGGATGTAATATACAATTTGCACTGGACCCGTTCAGTAAAAAGTATTATGTCATCGAGGTCAATCCCCGGGTCAGCCGCTCCAGTGCTCTGGCATCAAAAGCTACCGGCTATCCCATTGCCCGGGTGACCACGAAAATAGCTATCGGATATACTCTGGATGAAATACCTAATACTGTGACCGGTACTACCACTGCTTGTTTTGAACCGGCTATTGATTATGTTGTGTTAAAGGTACCGCGCTGGCCTTTTGATAAATTTGTTTTTGGGGATCGTAAACTGGGAACGCAGATGAAGGCTACTGGAGAAGTAATGGCCATTGACCGCAGTTTTGAGGCAGCCTTCTTAAAATCCATCCGTTCTCTGGAAATTGGTCTGAATGGGTTGCTTTTGCCTGAACTGCAGGAAGTAAGCGATGAGGGATTAAGAACTCGTTTGCAGTATGCAGATGATGAGAGGATATTTATTATAGCGGAGGCCTTTACCCGCGGCTTTACCATAGACGAAATATGGGATATCACTCAGATTGATAAATACTTTTTGAAGAAATTAAAAAATATAATTGATTTTGCATTAGCTTTAAAGGATAAAGCCCTGGATGGAGAAACACTTACCGCAGCTAAGAAAATGGGCTTTTCAGATAGTGAGATAGCTGATCTCAAAGGCATCCGGGAAGAAGATGTACGCAGATTGCGGCGGGAGAAAGGCATAATTCCAACCTATAAACAGGTGGATACCTGTGCGGCCGAGTTTGATGCCCAGACCCCTTACTTTTATTCCTGTTATGAGCAGGAGAATGAAGCTACCCATGATCCTAACGTGCGCAAGGTGCTGGTTATCGGCTCAGGGCCGATCCGCATAGGACAGGGGGTTGAGTTTGACTACTGCTCGGTGCATGCCGTATGGGCTTTGCGAGATGCAGGGATTAAAGCCATAATAGTAAACAACAATCCGGAAACGGTTAGTACGGATTTTGATACTTCCGATCGTTTGTATTTCGAGCCGCTGGTGTTTGAAGATGTTATGAATATACTGGAGGAGGAAAACCCGGAAGGAGTCATTGTACAGTTTGGAGGACAGACTGCTATCAACCTGGCCGGCCCCCTGTGTCGAGCGGGTATTAAGATCCTGGGTACCTCCAACGAAAGTATCGACCGGGCGGAAGACCGGGAGCGGTTTGATGCCATGGTGGCCGATCTGGGAATACCCCGCCCCCCAGGAAAGAGCGTATATTCGGTGGAAGAAGCGGTTAAAGCGGCAGAAATCATAGGTTATCCGGTACTGGTAAGGCCTTCGTACGTTTTGGGCGGTAGAGCTATGGAAATTGTAGATAACATTGATGAGATGAAACAGTATATGGAAACTGCGGCCAGGGTCAATAAAGAGCATCCGGTACTAGTTGACAAATATTTAATGGGTAAAGAAATAGAAGTAGATGCGGTATGTGATGGGCAGGAAGTTTTGATACCTGGTATCATGCAGCATATAGAACGGGCCGGGGTACATTCCGGGGACAGCACCGCGGTATTTCCAGCCCATGATATATGTCAGGAGATCCGGGATAAAGTTGTAGATTACACCACCCGCTTAGCTCTGGAACTTGATGTGCGCGGTTTGATCAACATACAGTTTGTGGAACATGAAAACGAACTCTATGTGCTGGAAGTAAACCCTCGTTCCAGCCGGACCATACCTTTCATCAGCAAAACTACCGGCATACCGATGGTTAAACTGGCCACAGAGATAATGTTTGGCAAAACCTTGAGAGATATGGGGTATCAGGGTGGCTTATATCCGGAAATGGGATTCTACGCCGTCAAGGTTCCGGTATTTTCCTTTAATAAGCTGCATCAGGTAGATATCAATCTGGGACCGGAGATGAAATCAACCGGTGAAGTAATGGGGATTGACTATTCACTAGATAGTGCGATATATAAAGGTCTGCTCGCGGCTGGAGTGGAAATACCAGAGCAGGGCAATATAGTAGCAACTATTGCGGAACGAGATAAGCCGGAAGCGATACCACTCCTGGTCGAATTCGGCAGGATGGGCTTCAAGATAACAGCTACCGAGGGCACAGCCAACGCACTGCGCGAACAGGGCATTGAAGTAGAAACGGTTAAAAAGATAAAAGAGGGTTCACCCAATATCGTTGACCTTATACGCGAAGGCCGGGTTGATTTCATTGTTAATACCCTTACCCACGGAAAAAAGCCATACAGCGATGGTTTCCAGATACGGCGGGCGGCGGTTGAACTTAATGTACCCTGTCTCACCTCACTGGATACCCTTAAAGTAGTAATGCAGGGATTTCAGACCGGGAGCAGGATTGGCAGTGAAAATGCTCAGATAAGGCCCTTGCAGGAATATCTAGCCGGAATAAAAAAATAGAGTTAGAAATGACCATACTCAGTTTAGAAATATAAATGATGGAGGTAGCAGTATGCCTTTATCCGAAAAAGGATTAGTTATCAGTAATCAGCGGGTGGGCAGAGACCTGTGGGAAATGGAATTTTTAGCACCGGGTATTGCTGCGGAATCTAAACCCGGGCAGTTTGTGCACATCAGGGTCGGGGATGACCATGATCCTCTGCTGCGGAGGCCCCTAAGCCTTTATGATATAGACCAAAATTTGGGCCGCATAACCCTGTTATATAAAATAGCAGGGCGAGGTACGAACCTCTTAAGCAAATTTAATCCAGATCAGCTGATCGATGTTATGGGGCCTCTGGGCAAAGGTTTTAATTTGCTCCAGGGCCGGAGAGTCATTCTGGTAGGGGGAGGGGTTGGTATTGCGCCGCTGCTTTTCCTGGCCCGGGAGCTGCAAGCCCGGCAGAACGAGATCGCCGTCTTCTACGGTGGCAGCAGCAGTGATGAGATGTGCTCCCCGGATAGGTTTGTCAACCTGGGAGTAGGTATCATGACTGCAACTATGGATGGAAGTACTGGATTTAAAGGGCTGGTTACCGATATGATGAAAACCAGTATTGATCCGCTATCCATAGATTATTTTTATACCTGCGGGCCGGAGGCTATGATGGCAGCAGTCGCTGAATATGCAGTGCAACATGATATAGCAGGAGAAGTATCTCTGGAGGAATATATGGCCTGTGGGGTAGGAGCCTGTCTGGGATGCGCCAGAAAATTAAAAGTAACTGATAATGCCTATGTAAAAATATGCAAAGATGGACCGGTATTTCCCATGCATGATGTAGAACTAAGATGATAGTAGGGATACCGATACTCCCCTTTTGGGAGCCGGCACAGGTTGGTTCCATTTGGTCATATTTTCCAGCCCATCATTTGAGGTGACAGCGAGAAAAGCGACCCGGCTGGTAATCATTTGAACATAAAAGTCATGAATAGGAGGTTGTCTTCTTGACAAAGGAAGTAAAGCAGGTGCTGGTCGATATGTCCGTAAACCTGGGCGGAATGAAGATGCAAAATCCGATTGCGGTAGCCTCGGGCACATTTGGATACGGGCGGGAATATCAGGACTTTGTTGATATAACTAGAATCGGGGCAGTTATAGTAAAAGGAACTACCCTGGAAGAGCGTTATGGGAATCTGGCTCCCAGAATATATGAAACACCGGCTGGGATGCTTAACGCCATTGGTCTTGAGAATCCCGGTATCGATGTGTTTTTGAACGACTATCTGCCTTCGTTAAGACAGGACGGCGTGACTTTAGTTGCTAATATTGCGGGGAATACGGTGGATGAGTATGCCCTGATAAGCAGAAAAATTGATAAACATCCGGGTATTGCCGGAATAGAATTGAATATTTCCTGCCCCAATGTAAAACAAGGCGGCATGCAGTTCGGAACTGACCCGGAACTGGTGAAGCAGGTGGTGCAGGCCGTAAAATCAGAAACCAAGCTGCCTGTGATACCCAAGCTGTCTCCCAATGTAACTGATATCGTAAGCATTGCGAAGGCTGCCCGAGATGGTGGAGCCGATGCTCTATCCATGATCAATACCTTGATGGGTATGGCAGTTGACATTGAAAGAAAAAGGCCGGTTTTAGGAAATATATTTGGAGGTCTGTCTGGACCGGCTATAAAACCGGTTGCTCTGCGCATGATTTATCAGGTTTATAAAGAAGTCGATCTTCCCATACTGGGTGGAGGTGGAATTGTCAATACCCGAGATGCGCTGGAATTTATCCTGGTAGGAGCCAGTGCAGTATCTATTGGTACCGGTAATTTTGTTAATCCCGCTATCGCAGAGGAAATTGCTCAGGGATTGGAGAACTATGTAATTGAGCAAGGGCTAAATGGAATAAATGAGCTGGTAGGTGCAGCGGTATTATAGATGCTGCTGCCATTTGTAGCAACTGCCAGGCGTCACCGCCGGTAGATAAGGAGGTATTTGGATGCAGGCCCGGGATAGAATAGTTTTGGCACTAGATGTAGATACCAAAGAAAAGGCGATTTCACTGGTTAGGGAACTGGCTGAATATGTAGGAGTATTTAAAGTAGGCATGCAGCTGTACAACAGTGTTGGACCTGACATAGTAAAAGAAATCAATGAATTGAGCGGGAAGGTATTTGTGGATTTAAAATTCCATGATATACCCAACACCGTTGCCTCCGCAGGCCGGGTGATGGCCAGGCTGGGATGCCATATGTTCAATGTGCATGCAGCCGGAGGTCGAGAAATGATGCAGTCCCTGGTCAAAGAACTTAAGCAGGAATCTGAACTGCTGGGCCAACCGGAGCCCATTACTCTGGCCGTTACTGTGTTAACCAGCATTAATCAGGAACAGCTGGTACAAGAGATGTTTATCAAGGATATGCAGATTAAAGATCTGGTAGTAAGATGGGCCATTATGGCGCAGGAATGTGGAATAAATGGGGTAGTCTGCTCACCGCAGGAGATAACCGCTATTCGACAAGCATGTGGACCAGATTTCAAAATAGTTACACCGGGAATAAGGCCGGCCTGGTCAGAAGCCAATGACCAGAAACGTATCACTACCCCTAGACAGGCATTGGACATGGGTGCTGATTACATGGTGATCGGTCGTCCCATAGTGAAGGCAGCTGACCCGGCTGCAGCAGCTCAGAGAATTATCGATGAATTGGAGGAATAAACCATGTTGAGCAGGCAAGAAGCATTAACAATTTTTAGTGATTCCGGGGCCTTGATGGAAGGACATTTTTTGTTGACTTCCGGTCGGCACAGTAATCAATATATGCAGTGTGCCCAGGTGCTGCAGTACCCGGCCTATACAGAACAGCTGGCTAAACACATTGCTGACAAATTTGAAAATGATGGAATCGAACTGGTAGTAGGACCTGCCATGGGCGGAATCATAGTATCTTACGAAGTAGCACGTCAGCTTGGTGTGCCCGGGATATTTGCAGAAAGAAAAGATGGCCAGATGGAAATCAGACGGGGTTTTACCATAAATCCGGGCCAGAAAGTGCTGGTAGTAGAAGATGTGGTGACTACTGGCGGTTCAGTAAGAGAAGTTATTGATGCGGTTAAAGAGGCCGGCGGTGAGGTAGCTGGGGTAGCAGTACTAGTAGACCGGAGCAATGGCAGCGTGACCTTTGGAGTTAAACAGGAAGCAGTTCTCGCTATGGATATCCAGTCCTGGGAACAAGCAGAATGTCCCCTGTGCCAGGAAGGCAAAACCGAAGCTTACAAACCAGGCAGCCGCAGCTAAACAGAGAAGAACGAGGAGACGGTTATCCTGTTGGCTTTGAAAGGGGTAATGATATTGAAAGTATTCCTTAATGGTAAGGAGATTGAATTCGCCGAAGGAGGATATGAATATATCTTCCTTAAGCCTTACCAGAGACATAATAAAGAGACCATAAAAAAGGCGAATGGAGAACTTACCATACAAATGTACGATAATGGGGTGCAGATACGTTCCCTGGTGACGAATGAGGAAGTAGCCACCCTGGTAAACCGGGATGTACTAATAGACCGACCCAACCAGAAGATATATATTCTGGAGGCAGACAGCAAGGTGCGACAAAATGAAGATGGCAGTGTAGAAATACTGGATTGAATTACCCGGGGTGATATTACTCACCCCGGATCAGACCTATGATAAAAGCCCCCTCCGGGGATCACCCCGTGCCGGGGCAACTGATGTGTTATCGCTAAGCGCTAACACCAATAAGGGTGCACTTACAGCACAACCCCGGGGCAAATGATGTACCTTCATTTCATTGCGGTACCACTATAGGTGCAATTTAGGTTTTGCAAGGCTCACGAATAATTAGGAAACGAATATCTGCGTTATTTCAAAAAGTCCTTACAATATCACCCCATACGGGGTGATACTGTAAGGACTTTTGCCATCGGCCTGGCATCTTGCCGCCAACTACGCGCTTGCCCAGGATCCGCGATTTAAGTCATAGCCTTTACCTCCCAAACTTCAATACTTTATATAAGTCTAAAATAGTGCGGCATTAACCTAAAGATTTAGTACAGTATGAGTAATAAGAATAGTTTAAAGGCCAGCTTTCTCAGCAAGGATATATATGGTAAAATTATCCATGGTGCGAAAGGAAAGCGAGGCTTGGTGGGAACAGATGAGTTGCAATCCTTGTAATATTTTTACTATTTACCATAATATTAATGATAGGCAAGTGGTATAATTAACCAATCGTAATATTTTTTATATATTAATCTTATTGCTCAATATTATATTGATAAAGAAGTGGATAAGTCACCAAATCAGATAGACTCCCTGTAATAACTGATTTTGTCCCAAGTGGCTTTTCCACTTTTTTAATGTAGGACACGGGACAGGTTCCTGGTCCCACAAAATATTTCAACAGGAAAAGGAACTGGTCTCCTTATTCCTATTTTCTAAAGATGAGGAGGAATAATTGATGGAATGCAAATATCATCCGGGCGAGGAGACGATTAATCACTGTGTTCTTTGCAATACGCCCATATGCGCTAAATGTCTTTCTAGCTCCTGGGAATTGGATTATGGTTTGCTTTGTCCTAAATGTTTAAGAGCCCTTGGATTAGGAGGGGAGCTTGGTTGACCAAATAAAATTCTGGTGGCAGCAGTTGATAAAATGAAAAGACCATAAGTAAAAGTCCGGGAAAGTACAACTTCTGGACTGATATTAAATAGGTCTTTTTTCGAACTGCTTCGATAGTCGTACAGGAGGCTTATAGCTCTTTAATTTCAGATTCCAGGAGTGTCTTGATCCGGTCTCCCTGGGGATTTACTAGTATGGTCCAATAGTTTTCATAGATTACCATACCTGGTCTGGCTCCCCCGGGTTTTTTCACATTGGTTCTAAATGTATAATCAACTTCTACTTTTTCCGATTGTTCTGCTTTACTATAATGAGCGGCCAGCAAGGCTGCTTCTTCCAGGGTTGTATCTGGCACATCATGTATAGATTTCATATGCTTGGGGAGTTTAACTATTACATGAGTCCCGGGGATATTCTTAGTATGCAGCCACAGGTCGCTGCGTTCCGCTACTTTTAGAGTTAAAAGATCATTCTGGCGATTATTACGGCCCACCAGTATCTCCAGGCCATCAGAAGACATAAACCTGCGGGGGATGCTTCTGGCTTGCCGGGACCGTTTTTTGAGCTGTCCTTTAACATATTTTTCGTTTTCCAATTCTTCGATTATCTCATCTATTGCGGCTGGTGTTTCTGCCTGCTGCAAAGATATCAGCACGGATTCCAGGTAATCAATTTCTCCCTGATTCCTGGCCATTAAAGATTCCAGGTGTTTAATGGCCTTGCGGCTTTTATTATAGATTTTGAAATACTTCTGAGCATTCTGCACCGGTGTGTAGCGGGGGTCCAATTCAATATTCACCTGTTCACCAGTGTAAAAATCATTTAAAATTGTACTAGTGTCCCCTTTTTTAAATTGATGAGAATATGCTGTAATAAGTTCTCCCCAAATGCGATATTGCTCGTTTTCTTCGGCCTTACTGAGGTCTCCAGTTTGAAAAAATTGCTTTTTATAAGCTTTATCAAGAATTACTTTTATATTTCGAGAAAGGTTAGTTTTCATAGATTCCAGACGCAGGTAATCGAGTTTTGAGGTATAGAAGATATCACAGGCAGTATTAAAGGAATCCAAAATTTTATAGGTTCCTGAGGCAGGCAGATAAGGGCAGAAGTCCACAGGCCGGTTTTCCAGGTAGAGTATGGATGGCTGGGTTTTGCCAGTGCTCACATCAATTAATAATGCTTTGAGTCTGCGATACATCGTAGTTAATTCATATTCACCACACTCTTCAACCGCGACATCCGGATTCAGACCAGCTGACAAGCAAATTTCTCTGGCCGCGAAGGGGCTTATGCCAGTACAGGCCTGGAAGAGGGCCGAAGATAACGTCTTACTATTATCCTGCTGCCAGATTTTTTGAACCAGGGCTTCATAATCGATCTCTAACGGGTTAAGTTTGTCCTGAGAGGGAGGGTCAATGTATTCTTTGCCAGGCAGGACTTCCCGGTAGGAACTGAGGTCACTGCCGTATCTTTTAATAGCATCTAGTATTATTCTGGTCTCAGGATTTATAAGTATTATGTTGGAATGGCGGCCCATAAATTCGCACACTAAAATCTTGCTTTTCCACTCCCGGAATTCGTCCAGAGCTTCTATATCAATATAAACTATACGTTCAAAATCAACCTGGCGGATACTCTTTATTTTGCCTCCTTCCAGGTATTTTCTTAACAGCATACAAAAACTGGGAGGAATAGCGGGATTTGGTTTTCTGGCTTCAGTAATGTGCATGCGGGACCAGCGTGCATTAGCAGATATTAACAGGCGATGAGTTCCTATTTTTGGATGCCGGGTGGTTAATAGGAGCTCGTCTTTTTCTGGTTGATGTATTTTATCAATGCGGGCGTCCAGCAGCCTCGAATTCAATTCTTCTACCAGAGCTTTAATAGCCATACCATCAAAAGGCATAATAAAACCTCCTTTAACAAGCACAAGTATATCATTTATGTACAATAGCGTAAAATAAGTATAGAGCAGCAATAAAATAATAAATATTCTGACAATTAGAGGAATATGTATGACTGAGAGCGAAAAAAATACCAGGCATAGTAATGAGGTGAGTGATTATGTCTCAGGAAGTAGCTGCGATATATACGGGTATTCTTGAACAGGTAGTACGGCTGGAAAAGTCTAAGAAAGAATTGAGTAAACAGATATTGATCAGCAAGGATAAGAAGAAAAAACTGGAGCTGGTCTATAATTTTCTGGGCTTTGAACTTAATAAACATGAGCTGTTTGAACAGGCTGCGGTAATAGCACTTAATAATCGGGAAAAATTTATAATATCTCACCTCGGATGCTTGTATGAACCTTTTGGTAATGGTGAATTGATAGATAAAATACGTCAAGAGATAGGTTATACTAAAAGATACATGCAGGTCACGGAAAGAGCCAAATCGGAACGGGAATCGATAAGTTTTACTGAGCGCAGGATGGTTCAGGAGATAAGTAAATACGTGCTGGCTCAATGCAGGATTTATATGCAATTACATATATAGCGGGACACGGGGACAGATTCCTTGTCCCAAAGTTAAGCTATAGAAGTGGGACAAGGAACCTGTGCCCGTGTCCCTTGTCCCCTTGTACTTGTCCCTATTTAACTATTAGTACCGGGATATCCACCAGTCTGGTAACCCGGTCAGAAACGCTGCCCAGGGCTAGTTCCTGGAATTTATTCAATTTTCTACTGCCCATGATAATGATATCATAAGTCCCATCGTTATCAACTACGTCCAGAATTAGCGACGAAGGTTCACCGCCGGCTCTTTTCAAATGTGGATGAATTCCCTTTTCGGTCATTATACTTTCATATTTTTGCAATAATTCCAGAGAATCAGCCCGCAGTTCATCGAGTTTATCCTGATTGTGAAGTTTAGTAATGTCTACCTTGGAACTATCGTATACGTTGAGCAAAACCAGATTCTTTATTACCCCGACAGCTGCCAATTCGGTAGCTTTATATACGGCGCGCAGAGATTGTTCTGAATCATCGATCGGAACCAAGGCTTTATTAAAAATCATTTCCATATACTCAATCTCCTTTATAATGTATTTATTACAATTATCTTGTTTGATTATATCAAATCTTGACTCTACTCACAAAATATATAAAACTATTTTCTAACAGGATGATGGAGGTAACATATATGACCAAAAAACTAAAAGTAATTGTAACCGGTGCCCTGGGGAAAATGGGCAGAGAAACCCTTAAAGCGGTGGAAGAAGACAACGAACTGATATTGATAGGCGCGGTAGACGTAAAATCCAATGGCGAAAGTGTATCCGAGCTTACTGGTCTGGCAGGAGTTGACATTAACTTAGAAAAGGATTTAGAGAAAATATTAGAAAGGGAAAAACCAGATGTAATGGTCGATTTTACCAATCCCCAGGCAGTATTTAATAATGCTAGAATAACCCTGCAGAAGGGTGTTGCATGTGTGATAGGAACTACCGGGCTTAATGAAATAGAATTGAAGCAATTGGATAGAATTGCCCGGGAAAACCAAACCGGTGCTGCAGTAATACCCAACTTTGCTATTGGAGCAGTTTTAATGATGAAATTTGCGCGTGAAGCGGCAGTTTATTTTCCTGATGTTGAAATTATTGAACTGCACCATGACCAGAAGATGGATGCTCCATCGGGTACAGCGATTAAGACTGCAGAGATGATAAATCAAACTCGAGTATCACGTCCACCCAAAAGCATCCGGGAATTTGAGAAAATTCCAGGAAGCCGAGGTGGAGATATGGAACAGGTTAGAATACACAGTGTTAGACTGCCAGGGTTCATTGCCCATCAGGAAGTAATTTTTGGGGGGGTTGGACAAAGTCTTAAGATAAGGCATGATTCTATTGACCGGGTAGGATTTATGCCCGGGGTAATAATGGTTATAAAGAAGATGCCGCAGATACAAGGTCTGGTATACGGTATGGATAACCTGATGTAATTCTCCTAATGTTCAATAAATATTTAGATGGAGCAGTTTCCGCGAAATGGAACTGCTCTTTTTCTGTGCTATGTAAGGCAATAGCACAGTTTATCTCCACCCCAATGCCATTTTCCACATCTTCCTACTCCAAGGGCTGGTTCCATCAAGGATTTACGCCCTACATAGGCGCGGTGCCAGGCACTAACTTACTAACTTATGTCCAAATCTTTAAAGCATAAGTTAGTAAGTTAGTGCCTGGCACCGCTCATTTTCCGCTGGAAATGTGTTCAGACAGGCACCACATCTAGGAAGAATACATATAATGCTATTAATTTTGTAGATAAATTACAAATTGATAGCCTGAAGGAGGAAAAGCATTGAGCTCGGTGCTTTCTGGCATAAAAATTGCCATTATTGGTGGGGATGATAGAGAGTTGATTCTGACTGCTGAGCTCGTAAAAATGGGTGCAACAGTTGCAGTCGCAGGTTTTCCCCAGGAAATGGTAGGCCATGGAGCTTTTGTGGTGAACACGGTGATGGAAGCATGTAAAGGTGCAGAAGTAGTCATTATGCCCCTGCCAGGCACTAATGAACAGCGAATCGTCAGGGCTATATATGCTGATAACGTTTTGGAGCTGACTCAAGAAGCAATATCAAGCCTGGCAGATAATGCCCTGGTTATCATTGGCTCAGCCCGGCAATTTCTTAAGGATTGGGCCGGGATGTACAATTTTACATTGCTGGAAATTGGTGAGATGGATGAGCTGGCTATTTTGAATTCGATTCCATCGGCCGAAGGGGCGCTTCAGATTGCCATGGAAGAAACCAGGATTACTATTCACGGAAGTCAAACCTGCATCATAGGATTCGGCAGAGTAGGTATCACTCTCGCTCGATTGCTAAAAGCTATGGGATCAGAGGTCACTATCGTCGCCCGTAATCGAGGACAATTAGCTAGGGCCTATGAGATGGGGTGCAGGAAAGCTGAATATAGTGATCTAAACCAGATTATGAATTATATGGATATTGTATTTAATACTGTGCCCAGCATGGTACTAAGCAGAGAAGTATTAAAACATGCCAGGCAGGAGACGGTGGTAATAGACCTTGCCAGTCAACCCGGGGGTACCGATTTTGAAGCAGCCAATATTTTTGGTATCAAAGCCATATTAGCACCGGGCCTACCAGGAAAAGTGGCCCCGATATCTTCCGGGAAGATACTGGCGGAAGTTATCCCAATTCTAATCATTAATGAGCTTAGTAGAATTGATCAAGACCTATATTAAAGTTGATAGGGAGGTGCAAAAAGTGCTAGAAGCGCAAAGAGACCGGTTAACAGGGGTCCGGATCGGGGTGGTCCTAACTGGTTCGCACTGTACGATCCCCGAGGTACTACCCCAGATTAGAAGTTTGAAGGAACAGGGAGCCGAAATATTTCCTGTATTTTCATACACAGTAGATCAAATTGATAACCGATTTTATAATGTGGATGATCTGAAAGAGAAGATGAAAGAGATAACTGACAAAGCGATTATCAATACTATTGTTGGAGCCGAACCGATTGGCCCTGGGCAGCTGTTAGACATAGTAGTGGTAATACCAGCTACAGGAAATACCATAGCCAAGCTTGCCAATGGAATTGTAGATACACCCGCATTAATGGCTATTAAAGCCCATTTGCGAAACCTGCGACCGGTAGTCATTGGGATATCAACCAATGATGCATTGAGTATTAATGCGAAAAATATTGGATTGCTGCTTAATATGAAAAATATCTATTTCGTGCCTTTTCGGCAGGATAGTCCATTCACCAAGGCCAATTCAGTTATTGCTGCCATGGATTATCTTACTGATACCATAGTTCTTGCCTTGCAAGGGAAACAAATTCAGCCCGTGCTCCTTGGGCCGGCCGAGTTTGTTGAGACCAGGTAAAATATTATGTTACAATAATCCATAGAGTTTTTGCAGGAGGTAATCGAAGTGGCAGCAGAAGTAAGATTAGCAGTAGTAGGATCAACTGGCGCGGTGGGCCAGGAAATGTTGAAGATACTCGAAGAAAGAGATTTCCCAGTAAAAGAGCTGATATGTCTAGCTGATCCGCGTGAGGCAGGAACGAAGGTTTCTTTTAAAGGTGAGCAATACACGGTAGAGGGAGCCAGCCCGGAAGCATTTAAAAGGGCAGATATGGCCTTATTCGCAGTAGGAACTGATATCAGCAAATTACTGGCACCGGAAGCAGTTAAAAATAACTGTGTAGTGATTGACAACAGTTACGCATTCAGGCTGGATAAAGATGTGCCGCTGGTGGTTCCTGAGGTAAATGCGGCGGATATTAAACTACATCAGGGAATCATAGCCAATCCAAATTGTTCTACCATTATAATGGCGGTTGCTATTAATCCGATCCATCAAGCAGCACGACTGAAAAGAGTTATAGTTTCCACGTACCAGGCGGTATCAGGTGCTGGCAAAGCAGGTCTGGATGAGCTGGATCAACATATATTAGCGGCTATGCAGGGGACTGAACCCAAAATGGAAGTGTTTCAGTATCCGATAGCTTTTAATCTTATTCCCCATATAGATGAATTCGTGGATCAAGGTTATACCAGAGAAGAAATGAAAATGGTCTGGGAGACCAGGAAGATCATGCATGAACCAGACCTTAAAATAGCCGCGACGGCAGTAAGAGTACCGGTTTACAGGAGCCATTCGGAATCCATTAATTTGGAAACAGAAATACCTCTCAGCATAGATGAAGTAAAAAGCATATTGAGCAGGGCACCGGGGATAATAGTCCAGGACGATCCGGACTCCAAGATCTACCCCATGCCCTTATATTCATCCAATAAAGACCAGGTCTTTGTAGGTAGAATACGAAGAGACATTTCACTGGGCGACAATGGTATTGTAATCTGGGTGGCCGCTGACCAGATCAGAAAAGGTGCCGCAACTAATGCCATTCAGATTGCCGAAATAGTCGTTAAAGAGAACCTATATTAAAACAAGTTAGGTGGGAAGATAGTGAAGATTGCTGTGCAAAAGTACGGGGGAACTTCGCTGGCAACACCGGAGCTTCGCAGCAGGGTATGTGACATTATAGCTGATGCAATTAATGACGACTATAGAGTAGTGGTGGTTGTGTCAGCTATAGGAAGACAAAACGATCCTTATGCTACCGACACTTTCATCAACCTGGTCAAACAGGTCAATCCTAATCCTTCCCCGCGGGAAATGGATTTAATCATGTCCTGTGGGGAGATGATATCAGGAATTGTTTTATCCAATCATTTATGTGCCCGGGGTATCGCTTCAACTTTTTTGACCGGGGAACAATCGGGTCTAGTTACCGATGGTAACTATGGCAATGCCCATATATTATATATAAACCCCCAAAACATAATGCGATGTCTGGAAGCAGGTCTGGTACCTGTTGTAGCGGGATTTCAGGGTGTGGGTGAGAATGGCGAGCTTACTACTCTGGGGCGTGGAGGAAGTGATACGACTGCCAGTGCTCTGGGAGTGGCCTTGAATGCTGATTATATAGATATTTTTACTGATGTGGATGGGATCATGACTGCCGATCCACGTATTGTAGATGATGCCAGGCTGATAGATAACATAACCTACAATGAAATATGTCAGATGGCGAGAGAAGGTGCCAAAGTAGTCCACCCGCGAGCTATAGAAATAGCTATGCAAAGAGGTATACCACTGAGAGTAAGATCCACCTTCTCAGACTCTCCCGGCACATTGGTGAGAAACCGGATAGACAGCAAAAATGATGTAGTTAGTATTATCAGGGATATGCTTATTACTGGAATAACCCACAGTTCTGATATAGCTCAGATCAAAATTGATATTGCAAAACTTCAATATCCCAGGGGGATTCAACTCAATATATTTAAGGCCATGGCAGAGGCGGGAATCAGTGTTGATTTCATCAATGTTCAGCCTGAATTGATCATGTTTACAGTTGCTGATGAACAAGCTGAACAGGCCGAGCTGATATTAAAAAATATTGACATTTTCCCGGTTATTGAATTTAATTGTGCTAAGGTGGCTGTGGTCGGAGCAGCCATGACAGGAATTCCAGGTGTTATGGCTCGGGTGGTTGAGGCACTCGACCAGTATGATATACCGATATTACAATCGGGGGACTCATATACCAACATATGGTGTCTGGTTAAGAAGGATCATATGAAATTGGCAGTAAAGGCCCTGCATGATCAATTTGAACTGGGGAAGAAATAAAAGGTGGTGGAGAATTAATGTCAATACCTGGATTATTGACAGCTATGGTGACTCCGTATAAGGATGATCTTAGCGTAAATTATGCCAAGGCGGCAGAACTTGCCGAATATCTATGCGACAATGGAACTGAAGCACTGGTGGTGTGTGGTACAACTGGGGAATCTCCAGTTCTCTCTGTTGACGAGAAATTAAAACTATATGAAACCGTGAAAGAGCGTGTGGGCAGCAGAGTTCCCGTGTGGGCCGGTACCGGTTCTAATAATACAGCTGCTACGGTAGAATTAAGTAAGAAAGCAGATAAACTCGGTGTAGATGGGATAATGCTGGTCACACCTTATTATAACAAACCAACTCAGGAAGGACTTTATCAGCATTTTAAGGCTGTAGCCGAGAATGTAAGCCTGCCGGTTATGCTTTATAATGTACCAGGACGTACCAGCAGCAATTTGCTGCCCGAAACTATTGCCCGTCTGACCGAAATCAAAAATATTAAAGCGGTGAAAGAGGCCAGTGGTGATATGGACCAGGTTTCTCTGCTGAAGAGCATTATACCTGACCAGGTAGTGATTTACTCCGGAGATGATTCAATAACCCTGCCCTTGATGGCAATAGGCGTGCAGGGAGTAGTCAGCATCGCATCGCATATAGTAGGTAATGAAATAAGGGCTATGGTGGATGCTTTTAAAATAGGAGATCTGGTAAAAGCTCGTGAGCTTCATTTGGAACTGTTCCCTATGTTTAAGGGTTTGTTTATAACAACTAATCCAATACCGGTAAAAGCAGCTCTAAATATGATGGGCAAAGAAGTTGGAGGATTCAGGCTGCCATTAACCGATCCTTCAGAAAAAGAACAAGAATTTATTAAAAACCTGCTTACTAGATATAATCTTATATAGTAATGGACTAATATAATATCAGTACTTATTACATAGGTAGGCTGTAACAGGCCTATCTTATATTTCGTGGCAGATAAAAATATTTTCAAAATATTGCATAGTTGTATAAGGTCATATTATCGGATATAATAAGCGCAACGGATATAGGACGGCTAAAAAATTTAATATAAGGGAGGTGTTTGGGTGCTGGAAAACGATTCCCGATTACAGATAATTCCCCTGGGCGGTTTGGGGGAAATTGGCAAAAACATGACGGCATTCAGATATCAAGATACCATCATTGTCATTGATGCGGGGTTAATGTTTCCAGAAGAAGAACTCCTGGGAATAGATATAGTTATACCTGATATCAGTTATCTTGTGGACAACCGAGATAAAGTTAAAGCAATTCTTCTAACCCACGGTCATGAAGACCATGTAGGTGGGCTTCCGTATTTGTTGAAAGATATCAATGCGCCCGTATATGGAAGCAGATTGACCCTGGGTATCGTAGAACGCAAGTTGGATGAACATAATATAAATAGTTCTATACTCCATGTTGTAAAACCCCGGGATGTTATTAAAATAGGACCATATGATATTGAGTTTTTCCGGGTTTGTCACAGCATTCCGGATGCCATGGGGATAGCGATTCATACTCCCCTGGGTGTCGTGGTTCATACTGGTGATATAAAGCTGGATCAAACTCCGGTTGATGGCCAGTTAGTTGATTTCCGGAGATTTTCGGAACTGGGTGAAAAAGGCGTTCTGGTTCTGTTGAGCGACAGCACCAATGCAGATCGACCTGGATTTACTTTGTCTGAAAAAGTGGTGGGGAATACCTTTGATGAGCTATTTGGCAGATGTGAAGGAAGAATTATTGTTACTACCTTCGCTTCTAACGTTCACAGGATTCAACAGGTCGTTTCCACCGCTGATAAATACCATCGTAAAGTCTGCGTTATAGGCCGCAGCATGGTTAACAATGTACAGGTAGCTATGGATCTGGGTTATATTAATATACCTGAAGGTATGCTGATTGAGATGGAAGACATCAGCGATTATCCTTCCGATGAAATTGTTATCGTTACTACCGGGTCTCAGGGTGAGCCTATGTCTGCTTTAACCAGGATGGCTACGGCTGATCACCGCTGGGTCGGTATAGAACCCGGGGATACGGTTATCATATCGGCCACTCCTATACCTGGCAACGAAAAGCTGGTATCAAAGACGGTGGACCTCTTATTCAAACAAGGGGCTGAGGTAATATATGAAAGAAGCATGGGAGTTCATGTATCAGGACATGCTTCACAAGAAGAACTGAAAATTATTCTTAATCTTATCAAGCCTAAATATTTTATCCCGGTGCATGGAGAGTATCATCATCTGATAAAGCATGCCAAATTGGCTGAAAGTCTGGGAATTCCCAAAGAGAATATATTTGTGGCCGAAAATGGTCAGGTGATCGAAGTGGGGATAAAGAAGGGAAGTATCACAGGAAAAGTCAGTTCGGGAAGAATACTGGTAGATGGACTGGGCGTAGGAGATGTAGGTAATATTGTGCTCAGAGACCGGAGGCAGTTATCTCAGGAAGGTATTATGATAGTGGTAGTTACCATTAACAAGGACAAGGGTGGAGTTCTGGCAGGACCTGACATAGTAAGCCGTGGTTTTGTATATGTGCGTGAATCTGAAGAATTGATTGTAGATGCCAAAGAAAAAGTCAAAGAAGCCCTGGACGCATGTGCTCAGAAAAATATTACCGAGTGGGCGGTTATCAAGTCACAGGTCCGTGACCGATTAAGCCGTCATCTATACGAAAAAACCGGCCGCCGACCTATGATTTTACCGATAATAATGGAAGTATAAATGACAAGCAATTTAAAACCTCCTTTTCTAAAGAAAGGAGGTTTTTTTGACCATTAGCAGTCTCAATCTAAAATAAGGAGGTAGCCGATATGGATGATGAGATTAGGAATACTTTCAATGGCATTAGTGCGGACTATGATATGCTGCGCAGGAAACTCATACCCTGCTTTGATGATTTTTACAATATATCTATTTCTCTTCTAGATACCGATAAACCCAATCCTAAAGTTTTAGATATTGGTGCCGGAACAGGCCTGCTGTCATCATATGTGCTGGGAAAATTTCCGACTGCCCGGCTTACACTGATAGATATTTCTGAGGGTATGCTAGAGGTAGCAAGACTGCGTTTTCAAGAACGACCCTGGGTTAGATTTATATGTGAAGATTACCAGCAATTCGTTTTTGAGGAGAAATATGACATCATAGTATCTGCATTATCGATTCATCATTTACCTGATAATAATAAGGAACAGCTTTATAGTAAATGCTATCTATCTCTAGAGGATCAGGGGGTTTTTGTAAATGCAGATCAGGTTGCTGGTAATACAGCGGTTTTAGATGCTCTATTTAAACGAGAATGGAAAAGGTTTGTTGGGAGTAACAGCTTAACAAGTGATGAGATTGAGGCTTGTTATGAGAGAATGAAGTTAGACCAGGAAGCAAAATTGGATATACAGCTCCAATGGCTTAGACAGGCTGGATTCGCCGATGTTGATTGTGCTTACAAATATTTTAATTTTGCTGTAATGACCGGGAGAAAAGACACCCAGCATGATGTGGGTAAAGGTCAGTAATGGAGTTGCTGTCTCCGTTTTATACAAAAGCCCATACACCTACACCCTCTGGCATCCGTCGCAGTGGTAAATACTTCCGCCCAGGTAATTTTCTTTTTTGATGGTACCAGCACATCGTGGGCAGTTTTTTCCGCTAGTATTTTTGCTAAGTTTCGTTTGGTATCCCCCGGGCTGATCAAATAAATCCTTTTCTGTATCCCTGCCCCCCTGGAAAGTCATCTCCGCCAGGGTGTTTTTGATTGACTCATAAAGGGCAATTTGTTCCATACTGGATAGAGTATGAATTTTCCTTTTTGGATGAATACG
Source organism: Syntrophomonas sp. (assembly GCA_016841875.1). Taxonomy (GTDB): domain Bacteria; phylum Bacillota; class Syntrophomonadia; order Syntrophomonadales; family Syntrophomonadaceae; genus JAAYJK01. Next base: position 63,129 of record JAENYG010000004.1, on the reverse strand, counting down.
GGCGTTGTAAAGGATGTCCTGTAATACACCATTACCCAAACCCGGTATACGCTGCTCAGTGGCCAGAAATGCTTTGACACTCATTTTTTGTACCTCGGCGGATGATATCATAAGGTCGAAATAAGCTCTATCAAAGGCGCTGGATAGAGGGGAAGGTTTTGTCTTAGCAATCAGGTAATACGGATCATCCAGTTCACCTTCAGGAAAGACCCACAGTCCACCGTACATTTGTACGGAAGCACTAAGGGCAGAACCATCATCAAATTCAATAATAAGTTGATGTTTCTGAGGCTGCTTTTCGTTTTTGCCAAGGTATCTTAATCTTACTCCGTCACTTATTAAAATAAGTGCGGTTCCGGTTTGTATTTCCAATAGGCCCCCATAGCTTCTGGCTTCATCAATAGTTTTTCCAATTAGAAGCTGACGGTAATTTTGCGGATCGCCAAAATACCAGGCAAACTTATGTGGGGTTTGAGCAGCGATTACATTTGCAATTCGTTTTCCTGCGATGCTTTGATTGATCTGCCTGGCTAAGTTTACAGCCTCAGGTAATTCCAGCATTATTCCACCCCAATTCACATTAGAATGTAGAGTTTTTCTTTAATTTATTTTACGCTGTAAGGAGGGTCCTTTCAATACACTATTCATTAACTTATTTATTCCTGGAAATGCCGCTATGCCTGTATTTTTTTCTCCACCGGGAAAACCTAATATAGAGAATAACAGGAAGGGAGAAAAAATTTTGCAGGAAACGCCCGCTCAATCAACGTACTCAGGTACGCTTCAATTGTGGGATTGATTCTCCACTTTACCGGCTAATTCTTCGGCAATTGTGAGCTTCTTTTTTTCTTTTTACTGTCATAAACAAAGACGGTTCTGCCATCGGGGTAGATTTCTCTCGGCAAATGACAACTCATTATATCTGTTTTGAGAGGGATGACATTTTCCTGGATGAGTTATCACTGATTAAAAACATTTTTTACTTGTCGTATTATTACATAGGATGTATTATATAAGTAAGTAATTAATTACTTATAAGGGTGGGATAATTACGTTTAAAAAGGAACGCTTATCTGCAGATGAAAGAAAAAAGCAAATAATGCGTGCTGCCACTAAATTATTTGCCGAAAAAGGTTTTAGTGGTACCCGTACCCGGGAAATAGCCAGTGCCGCCGGCATCAGTGAAACTTTAATCTTTCAGCATTTTAAATCCAAGGAGGAACTATATAAGGCAATTTTACTGGAAAACCTGGCTCATCATCCTTTGCAGCCGGAAATCGCCCCATATACTGCCCTTGAGGATGATTATGCAGTATTTTATACAACCGCTGCTCATTTGCTTAAGAATATGAATGAGCCTTTGGTGATTAGATTATTTTTATTTGCTGCTCTGGAAAATCCTGAATTGTTGCATTTTTTCCCGCGTTCAGATCAACATGGCATCAAGAGGCTGTTGGGTGATTATATTCAGCAAAGGATAACAGAGGGTACTTTTAAGAATATTGATCCCTATATTGCTGCTCAATCTTTTATTTACTCGGTCTCCATGTTTTGCATTGAACAGATTCTTTCAGGCAACCGGCAGATTGATTCAGATCATGCATTTATTAATAGCGTGGTTAATCTATTTCTTAAAGGCTTAAAGGCTTAAAGACCTTAAGACTGCTCATTATGGCAGTCTTAATTTAAACCTCTAAACTTAGTAAGTGCTTAATAAAAAATTCTGGAATAGGTTCTAACAAACTATTTTCTTAGGAGGAATAATAATGCAAAAATTGACCAAAGCTGCTATCCTATCTATTTCACTGCTGACAGTGATGTCTGGCGCGGCAGTAGCACCAGCCCTTGGCGAAATATACCAGGCTTTTCCTGAAGCAGGTGTAGAAGGAATTAGAATAGTTCTAACCCTTCCCTGTCTGTTAATTATCCTGGGCAGCTTGATTTCAGGCCGTCTGGTTGCCTTTATGGACAAACGCAGGATTTTAATAAGCGGACTGTTTTTTTACCTGCTGGGGGGGTTAGGTGCAGGCCTGGCTGTTTCTTTTGTCCAACTGTTAATAATGCGAGCTATTATGGGAATAGGAGTAGGATTGATAATGCCTCTGTCGATCAGTTTAATTGCCGATTATTATACCGGCAATGAACAAGTTCAAACTATGGGATTATCTACTGCCATATCAAGCTTAGGAGGTATCATTGGTAATGTATTGGCCGGTATATTGGCAGTTATCAGCTGGCGCTGGTCATTTAGTGTCTATGCTCTGGGTTTTCCTGCCTTATTCTTAGTACTTTTCTATTTGCCCAGGCCAAAAGAAGCTGTTCATTCATCTGAGGATTCAATAGCGCATACAATGCCAAAATCTGTTTATTATATTGGCCTGTTAACTTTTGGGCTATTGATAGTGTTTTTCTCAGTACCTACCAGCTTGGCTCTGTATATACAAAATCAGCAACTGGGTAGTGCCAATACTGCAGGTCTGGGCCTGGGGTTGGCTAACGTGTTTATTTTCCTGGCTGGCACCAAGTTCCAAATTATTTATTCCCGCTTAAAAACGTATATTGTACCCTGCGGCTTGCTGTTACTGGGGGCTGGTTTTGCCCTGCTCAGCAGCAGCGGCAGCCTCTTAATATTATTTACCGGTCTGGCATGCTTTGGGCTAGGATACGGCATTTTAATGCCGTTAGTCTTCTTGCAGACAACCCGGATTACTTCAGAGGCTATCAGACCACGTGCTACTGCATTGGTGGGTGCTTTCTTCTATCTAGGTCAATTTGCCTCTCCGCTTATTTTAAGTCTGGTGGGCAAAATCACTGGCGATTACAGCATAAGATTGACATTCATCGTCCTGGCCTGTTCATTATTACTGGCTCTATTAGTGTCAATCCTAATTACCAGGAAACAGCCTTCATCTAAGAGTTCAGATTTGATAAATGAGGAGAACTGCCAATGAAGTTAATGGATAAAGTTATCTGCTTACGTATGGAAAGATTACAAAAAACATATCTGCCGCTGAGATTAGCAAATTACTGTTAACGAAACGAAGGAAATCATCTATTCCAGGATTAAATGCAGTTGCGCCTGTATTTTTTTTCTCTACCGGGAAAATCTAATATAGAGATTAACAGGAAGGGAGAAAAAATATTGCAGGAAACGCCAAATCATGAAACGGAAAATCAGGAACAGGCGGTTAATAATATCAAAGAATTGGGACAAATAGAGATACCTCCATTTAAAAGCGACATTCACTGTTTGACCATTACCGGGCAGGTGGAAGGACATATGGTGCTTCCGCCTCAGAATAAAACCACCAAATATGAGCATGTTATTCCGCTGCTAGTAGCAGTAGAGGAAAACCCCCAGATAAAAGGGCTGCTAATAGTTTTGAACACTGTAGGAGGAGACGTAGAAGCAGGCCTGGCACTTTCGGAAATGATTGCCAGCCTGTCTAAGCCTACCGTGTCCATCGTTCTCGGAGGAGGGCATTCGATAGGTTCGTCCATTGCCGTAAGTGCAGATTACTCTTTTATTGCTCCTTCGGCTACGATGACTATTCACCCTATAAGACTAACTGGGTTAGTTATCGGGGTTCCACAGACTTACGAATATCTGGATAAAATGCAGGATCGGGTGGTGCGTTTCGTAGTGGAACATTCCAAAATCAGCTCGGAAAAATTCAGGGAACTCATGTTCAGAACGGGAGATCTAGCTCGCGATATTGGAACCGTTCTAGTGGGAGAAGATGCTGTAAAATGTGGTCTCATTGATGAGGTGGGGGGGATGAAGCAGGCGATAAGTAAAATCAAAGATATTCAGGAGTCGGGGGGAATGCTGCAGTGATAATATATATTGCTGACCCCATGGAATTACTGCAGCAGCAGGAAGAAAAGAAGCAGGTTAAGATAAAACTGCCTTCAGGAGGTTATTTAACAGCCGAGTCGGTGGATTATAACCACTGGAAGGTGGTTGATATTTGCAGTACCGATCCTATGGAATATTTGAACGAACGGCATTATCCAGGGAGTATAATCGGTCTGGAAGATATAAAATAAGCAAGAAAAATGTCAGCTTAGCACGCCTGGGGCGTGCTTTTTTATTAAGCATTTCGAGGAAAATCTTAATACGGTTATGCTATAATTTAACAAGCATTTTAGGGGAGGATGAAGCATTGACTACTTTTCAGGCCTTTATACTTGGAATCGTTCAGGGGCTCACGGAGTTTTTGCCGGTGAGCAGCTCAGGACATCTAGTAATATTTCAACATATTTTTGGGATACAGCAGGCCCCGTTAACCTTTGATGTGATGGTACACCTGGGGACCTTGGTGGCTGTATTTATTGCGTTTTGGGAAGATATAGTAGCTATAATCAAAAAACCCTTTTCCAGGATCACCTATCTGCTGGTGGTAGGAATTATTCCCGCTGGTTTAGCCGGTTATTTATTGGCCCCGCTGATTGAAAAAGCTTTTGAATCCCTCCTGGTGGTAGGCATAGGTTTAATATTTACTGGACTGATATTGAAATATTCTGAAACTCTGGCTAACAAATACCTGGGCTTAAAACTCTCTGAAGGAACATCCTATAAAGATGCGCTGTTTATTGGGTTAATACAGGCTCTAGCTATAATACCAGGTATTTCCAGATCTGGATCCACTATAGCCGCAGGGTTAGTGGCAGGTCTGGATAGAGAATTTGCAGCCCGGTTTTCGTTCTTGCTTTCCATACCGGTTATTGTGGGAGCGGGTATTTTTCAGCTAAAAGATGCTTTTGAATATGGATATACGACAACCAGTTTAGTTCCGTATCTGGTAGGTTTTATCACTTCAGCTGCTTTTGGTTACCTGGCGATCAAAGTGGTAGTTAATCTGGTTAGAGAGGGCAGATTATCTATTTTTTCTTATTACTGCTGGGTAGTCGCGGTATTGACTATTGGAGCATATTTTATATATTAAAAAATGCTTAAATTTTGGACCAATACCATAAATAATGGCAGGATTTGCGATATTTCAGGAGAATAAATAGGAATAAGCTACTATAATCGATTTCAATGTTTCAACCTGTGAATTAAGTTTGAAAATCATAGTATCACGTATTATGGAGCGTAATATGTCACTAAAAAAAACTGCCCCGTCCAAAAAAAAGACGGGAAGTAATAAAAAAAGCAAAATAATCAAAAACAAAAAGACGGAAGAGACGAATGGGTTACATATTGAAGTAGTTTCAATAGTACTACTGATGTTGGCTGTATTCTCCTGGGTCAGTATTTATAAATTCCGCGGTTTGCCTTATGACGATCAATTTATAGGCGTTCTGGGAACCTATTATTTAAAGGGGATTGACGCAGTTTTCAGTCAGGGTGCATTCTTGATCCCGGTCTTTCTATTATTCTGGTCTATTCATACTGGTATTTTGAAAAAACTGTGGTCAGCACGAATGTGGGGAATGAGCCTGCTAAGTCTGGTCATATTACTGAGTATAAGTGTTTACCAGATTCCTCAGGGAATAAGTGAATGGGAAGCCGGATTTAAAGGGATGGGAGGGGGTTACCTGGGTGGGGCCCTGGCCTATATTTTTATCAAACTGATAGGAAGAATCGGTACCCTTATCATGATTATATTCGGCACCTTGATTTCGGCGGTCATGATAGTGGACCAGCCTATTCCTGAAATAATAAAGGCTGCCTCCCAACTTATGAAAAGCATATGGGAAAAACTGAACAACATTATGTTTTATGAATATGAGGAAGAAGATGTTCCGGTTAGGACTGGACGATCAGAACCACTTATTATCGATGCAGTACAGGAAGGTTTAAATGAGGCAGATTTACTGGTCAACCAGGCCGAAACGTCAGTGCCGTTTACCAATGTGGCCAGTAAGGCGCCGGTGTTGGAACTGGTTTCCGACTTACGTCTGGCCAGTGATAATAGCAAAACAGACGGTACTAAGGGAAAAGGCGGTGGAGAATACCATATACCACCCCTGGATATTTTGAGCGATGTGACCAGTGAGAGAACCATTGACAAGAAAAACATTGAGGAAAGTATAGCTGTACTGGAAGACACCTTCTCCAGTTTTGGGGTAAAAGTCAAGGTCAATCAAGTAAGCTGTGGGCCTGCGGTAACCAGATATGAACTGTCGCCCGGAGCCGGCGTTAAAATAAGCAAGATTATTAGCTTAACCGATGATTTGCAGCTCAACCTGGCAGCACCAGGTATAAGAATAGAGGCTCCTATTCCAGGTAAGTCAGCTGTAGGTATCGAAGTTCCTAATCGCAAGATACTAAGTGTAGGATTAAGAAGGCTGCTTTCTTCTGCGGTTTTCAGCCGCCTTAACACCCCGCTGGCCTTTGCACTGGGGGAGGACATAAGTGGAAATACGATAGCTGCCCGGCTCAATGATATGCCACACTTATTGATAGCAGGGTCAACTGGCTCAGGGAAGAGTGTTTGCCTGAATTGTATAATAATGAGTCTGATTTACAATTCATTTCCCGATGAGCTTAAACTGGTATTTATTGATCCCAAAATGGTGGAACTGACAGTATACAATGGGATACCTCATCTCATGACCCCGGTGGTTACCGACCCCAAGAAAGCCTCGGTGGTCTTGAAATGGATGGCCACCGAGATGGAAAAACGCTACCAGAAGTTTGCGGATATGGGTGTACGGGACATTCAACGCTATAACCAGGAGAGTAAGGAAAAGATGCCTTATATAGTCATCATAATTGACGAATTGGCGGATTTGATGATGGTGGCACCGGTAGAGGTTGAGGACTCCATATGTCGCCTGGCTCAGATGGCTCGCGCGGCTGGGATGCATTTAATAGTTGCAACTCAGCGTCCTTCAGTAGACGTAGTAACAGGTACGATAAAAGCTAATATACCATCCCGGATAGCATTTGCCGTATCTTCTAATGCAGATTCCAGGACTATTCTTGACACCTCAGGGGCTGAGAAGCTTTTGGGAAAAGGGGACATGCTGTTCTTGCCAGTGGGAGTCGCCAAACCTTTCCGAGTTCAGGGAGCTTACGTTTCTGATCAGGATATCGAAAAGACGGTTAATTACATCCGAGAACAAGCGATGAATTCGAGTGAAGTGGAGATTATCGAAGATCTGGAGTTATCACTGGAGCAGGTTGATGATGACTATGGGGATGATCTATTCTGGGATGCTGTCAGTGTATTTGTAGATAGTAGAAAAGCATCAGTATCACTGCTGCAAAGAAGGCTTAGGATCGGTTATGCTCGGGCGGCCAGGCTGGTAGACCTGATGGAGGACCGGGGGATAGTATCGGAGCTGGACAACAATAAGCGCCGCGAAATACTAATAAACAGAGAACAGCTGGAGATGCTGCAGAGCAGGCATGGACTTGCTTGAAATTCCCATTATCAGTTGATTAGATGAATTGATAATTTAGGAGATAAAAAATGAGGCTTACCTTGCGTGAGAGGGAGATTGTTGACCTATTAAAAAAGGACCCATTAATATCCCAGGATGAGTTAGCCCAGCATCTGGGGATAAGCCGGTCTTCGATTGCTGTTCATATCTCAAATCTAATGAAAAAGGGAGTCATCCTGGGTAAAGGTTATGTGTTTAATGAACAAGCATCGATTGTTGTAGTTGGCCTCAGCTGTTTGCAAATCAACATTAATCAGCAAGGGGATAAGAATGTTATTGACGTAGACTATGGAGGGCTGCCTATTATAGCCAGTGAAATACTGGCTGGTTTTGGTGTGAACCTTAAAATTATTAGTCTGATAGGAAATGATGAACCTGGTACTATGATAATAAATCGACTAATAGACAATAAGGTTGATACCTCCCATATTCACCGTCATTCCCGCAAAAGAACATGCCGTCGTATATGTATCGATAATGACAGTAGATTAGAGGAGGGCTTTGAACTTTTTGACTATAAGCAGGTTCTGAATAGTCGGGAATGGATTCTTTTTAACAGTGAATGGCTGATTGTAGATCCCTATTTTCAGAGCGATGTTTTAGAAAGGGCCAGTAAAAAAGATGAGGAAGATATGCCTCATTTTTGTACATACTGTTTCATGTATGAAAACAAGGCTATTCCTGAGTTCTTGACCCGGTATAATACGCTTGTTCTAGGAGTTGGTAAATCGTCAGGAATGGAGTATTATAGAGAACAATTAGATACCATGGGCGAAACGTCTGTGAAAAACTTTATCATTACTGATGGCCGAAGTGGATTAATATATAGAAGTAAAGAATTAGCAGGAGATTATCCTCTTCCACCCAACCAGAGCTTCGATGGTCAAGATGGACTGGCCGGTTTATTGACCGGCGTTGTTTATGGTTTATCCAATGGATATCCACTACGCCAGGCAATACGCATAGGTGCTGGTTTTGCTTCAACCAGTGAGTTGAAATAATAAATCTGCGGCCTATGTTAATGGAATACAAAGGAATAAAGTTGTGTTATGTTATATATAAAGGAGGGCAGCAGACAGCATGGGACTAGGAGAAACATTGAAAAACGCCAGAATCCAAAGCGGGATAACCCTTGAGCATATCGAAGAAGAAACCAAAATTCGCAGGCTTTATTTAGAAGCGATTGAAAACGAAAATTTCAGTATTCTGCCCCCAAGAGTATACGCGGTAGGATTTGTAAAAAGATATGCCAGATTTCTGGGTTTGGATGAAAACGAACTGGTGGAAGAATTCAAACAAGCGGCCTATGGGGGGGAGAACCAGGAAGAAGAAATAATACAGGTTACCACTAACGGTTTCAATATACCTGTAAAAAATATACTGGCGGGGATTTTGTTTTTGCTCATAGCACTGTGGATCGGCAATTATTTGGTGGGATTCTTCTCCCGGGCAGTAGAAGACAATAATGCAGCTGATCAGGGACCAGGGATTGAAATCCAGGAACCCCAAAGCAATAATGAAACAGGGGTTGAGGAAAATGAGGGGCTGGCAGATAATAAAATTGATACAGCGGTTGTATCAGTTAAGGCCAGAGGCGATTGCTGGCTGCAGGCGGTAGTAGATGGAGCCAAGGTTTTCGAAGCGGTGCTGCCAGCTGGTCAGGAGAAAATATTGGAAGGAAAACAATCGGTGTATATCAAGGTTGGCAATGCAGGCCAAGTAGATATAACTTATAACGGAAAACAAATAGAACCACTGGGCAGAATCGGCGAAGTGAAAGACATAGAATTTATAGTGAAAGATAAGACAGGATAGGAGTCTCAAAGTGAACATTGGTTTTATTAGTCTTGGATGCCCTAAGAATCTGGTGGACACAGAGATAATGATGGGCGTTTTAAGAAAGAATGGTCACAGAATAGTTAATTCTCCAGAACGGGCAGATGCAGTAGTTATTAATACCTGTGGTTTTATAACCGATGCCAAAGAGGAATCTATTGATGCCATAATTGAAACGGGTAAACTGAAAGATAGTGGAGTTGTTAAATATATTATTGCAGCAGGCTGCCTGACCCAGAGATATGGGCAGGAGCTTATTGATGAGATGCCGGAACTTGACGGGGTTCTGGGCATTTCTAGTTTTAAGGAAATAGCTGCGGTACTTGCTGCTATTGAAGAAGGAGAAAGACCTGTAAAAATCAGTGACCCGCCCCCTATTTTTATTGAAAAGGGCCGGCGTATGCTCACTACTCCTCCTGGAATGGCTTATATGAAAATCGCCGAGGGATGCGATAATATATGTGCCTACTGTGCCATTCCATCTATAAGGGGCAGGCTTAGATCCAATCCTATGGAAGATATCGAGGAAGAAGCAAGTCTCCTGGCAAAACAGGGGGTAAAAGAACTGGTACTCATTGCTCAGGATACAGCTGCCTATGGTATGGATATTTATGATCGGCCCTGCCTGCCTGAGGTCCTGAATAAACTAGGCCGGGTAGAGGGGCTGGAATGGATAAGGGTTATGTATCTTCATCCGGCTCATTTAAACCGGGAAATAATAGCCAGCCTGGCCTTGAACAAAAAGGTTATTCCGTATCTTGATATCCCGATCCAGCATGCATCTAACAGAATACTGGCTAAAATGAACCGCCGACATGATTTGGATTATTTAAATACTCTTCTGACCAATCTTAAACAAGAAATTGATGATCTGGTTTTAAGAACCACAGTTATGCTTGGCTTCCCAGGAGAGGAAGAACAGGATTTTAAGTTGTTGTATGATTATTTAGCCGAAAATCGCTTTGACTGGCTGGGAGCTTTTATATATACCCCCGAAGAAGGCACCCGAGCAGCACTTATGGAAAACCAGGTTCCATTAGAAACAGCCCAGGAGAGACGTGAGCAAATAATGCGCCTGCAGAAGGGGATAAGCAGGGAAAAAAATATTAATAGAATTGGAAGAAAGGAAAACATACTCATTTCATCCCAGCTGGACAGCAACTTGTATTTAGGCCGAGGTTATTACCAGGCCCCAGATGTGGATGGGCTTACCATAGTAAAAACACCGTTCAAACTAAAGAAAGGTGAATTTGCAGAAGTCACTTTGAAGGCTGTAAGGAATTACGACCTGATTGGCGAAATAGACGAATGACACAAGGACACAAGGGGACGTTTTTGATGTGTCATTCCAATGTTTGCTTAATGACACAACAAAAACGTCCCCTTGTGTCATTAATTAAAAATAGCTGACTTTTGCTTGAGAATGCTCCTGGCGTCTCTTACCATATTATCCAGCAACTGCTGGCAGCTTGGTACATCATTGATCAAGCCGATTGACTGTCCTATCATAAAGGCTGCTTCATCTACATTCCCGTTCTGCCAGGCCTCTTTTGATCGCTGGCCGCTGAGCAGGGGGAAGAGGTCGTCTATACCGTTTCCCTGTGCTTCACTTTCTAATATGGTTTGGGTAAGCTTGTTTTTTAAAGCTCTACCCTGCAAATTTAAGCTTTTACAAATAAGAGTGGTGTCCATTTCCTGCCTGCGCATGAATTCCTGCTTAATATTGTCGTGGGCCAAACACTCATGAGTGTTAATGAACCGGGTGGCCATCATTATTCCCTCCGCACCCAGTGCCAGGGCAGCAGCTAATCCGCGTCCATCTGCTATTCCTCCCGTGGCAACCACTGGAATATCTACCGAATCAACTATGCGGGGAATAAGAACCATAGTGGTTACATCGTCATTAAGGGGATGCCCGCCTTCTTCAATACCTGCTGCGAAAATACCATCATATCCTAGTTTTTCTACATTGACGGCGTGCCTGACAGCTCCTACTTTGTGGAATATCTTGATTCCAGCTGCGTGTACCTGTTCCAGGTATTTTTTGGCCGGGGAACCAGATACTTCTATGGCGGCTACCTTCTCTTCACAGCAGACCCGGAAGAAATCATCATAGGTCTGTGACGTAATACGGAAAGAAGGCAGGAGAGTAATATTAACCCCGAAAGGTTTATCAGTCAACTGCCGAGTTTGCTGGATTGCTTCCCGAAGTTCTTCTCCATGGTTATAGTTTCCAGCAGTAACGTTGCCCAGTCCACCGGCATTTGATATGGCGGCAGCTAACTCTGGAACCGCTAGCCACAACATGCCTCCGCAGATAATCGGGTACTTAATGCCCAGCATTTCCGTTATTCTTGTATTCACTCCGCTAACCCCCTAAAAATAATATTTCATGTAAAAGAGGACGTTATTGCTGTGTCAGTAAATGGACTTTGAAAATGACACAGTAATAACGTCCCCTTGTGTCATTCCAAATCGCTTAATAATTTCTCATACCATTCTATAAGAAAAACATAAAAATCTTTCCCCCAGCGAAGGGTGTACTCCTTGTATGGGTCAGAGTAAGCTGCTGCTGCTGGAGCTATGTTCTCCAGACGCTGGCGGAAATCTCTTAAATGATCAAGGTACATTCTAGTTATGTCAGATTGTTTTTCCCGGGTCAGGTTATTGAAAAAAAACAGCCGGACCAGCATGTCATTTCTCATAGTTATAGGTTGAGGAGTTTCTTCCAACCATGTCAGGAAGGCAGAATAACCTTTTTCAGTCAGGTGATAAATTTTCTTAAACCGGCCGTTTTCAATGAGCTCCTCCACACTTACCAGGCCAGATTCTTCATGCTTTTTTAGAATTGGATAAATACTCCCGTAGCTTGCATTATAAAATAGAGAAGTGCTGAGACTGATTAACTGCTTTATTTCATAACCACTCATAGGGTGGGTAGTCAGGCATCCCAATATGATACTTTCAACGGTACTGTTAGCAGCCATTTCGTTCACCACCATATATCATAATGATATATAATTTTATAACCTACAGCTATTACTGTCAATAGAATTGGGGTGTCAACGGGTTCGGCCTAATTCCCATAAAGCCGCTAAACTTCCAGATATTGAACGTCTGATAATCCCTGGCTCTGTGATATAATGGCGGAGTAAGGGGGGTTATAATCTTGTCAAAAAAGAACGAATTTAAAATATTGCTGTTTATAGCTGCCTTTGTAATTACTTTCAGCCTGGGGCTGGGAGCATATTATTTGAATTCCCGCTATAACATAGAAAAACCTTTGCTGGCCCAAATTGATAACCTTTCGAGTGTCGAGGACAGCAAGATAGAAAAGCAGGATGAGATTTACACCGTTACAGTTACCCTGGGCAGGGTCGAAAGTGTTCAGGAGGAATATAAGCAACTGGATGATATGGTTAGAGGAAAAATTGGGGAAAGTCAGTATCAGATAATTATTAATATGGAGAACGATGCCAAACTGGACCAGGTTTATTATGATATACAGCCCATTGTATATGAAGCACTGGCCAATAATGAGTATGTATGGATGAAGGACGAAATAGGCAGGATTGCCAGCCAGGAGCAGCTGGATTATAAGATGTTCATAGATGATAACCGCGTATATCTGCAGTTCAGTGATGGTGATAATTTTCAGTATCATATTATTGAGCGGAACGACAGTAAGCAGGATGCAGTATAAATTGAGGTGAGGTTTTACCGATGAAAGAAATGGCTTCTGGTATATTACTTGGATTAATAATCTTCCTGGCAGTTGTAGGTGTCAATATAACACCTTTGATACTTATAACTCTTCTGGTAGGAGGTTTCTATTTTTTCTATATAGCTCAAGGGGCAGTAAAATTTGAAAATATTGGGACGGATATCCGGGTGGGTACCGATATAACTTTCGAACATATAGGTGGACAAGATAATGCCATCAAGGAACTGGAAGAAGCATTGGAATTTATAATGAAACCCGAGGAAATAAAAAAAATGGGGATAAGACCTTTAAAAGGGGTACTGCTGGTTGGCCCTCCTGGTACCGGAAAAACCTTGATGGCCAAGGCTGCTGCCAGTTATACCAAGTCCGCCTTTATGGCCACCTCTGGCAGTGAGTTTATTGAAGTTTATGCGGGAATGGGCGCCAAAAGAGTTAGACAGTTGTTCAATGATGCCCGTAAAAAGGCCAGCAAGCAGAACAGTCAGAGCGCCATCATATTTATCGATGAACTTGAAATACTAGGGGGAAAACGAGGCAGTCACAACAGTCACATGGAATATGATCAGACATTAAATCAGCTGCTGGTGGAGATGGATGGGATAAGCTTCCGATCTGATCCCAGGATATTAATTATTGGAGCCACCAATAGGGCTGATATGTTGGATTCAGCTTTATTAAGGCCGGGCAGGTTTGATCGTCATGTTCAGGTTACTCTTCCAGACAAAGTTGGAAGGCGGAAAATATTGGACATCCATGCCCAGAACAAACCGGTCGAAGACGAAAGGGTACTGGATGATATAGCAGGTGCCACCTTCGGTTTTTCCGGAGCCCACCTGGAGAGTCTCACTAATGAAGCTGCCATTCTAGCCCTGAGGGAAAATGCAGAAAGCATTACGAATAAACATTTTCATGAGGCGATAGATAAAGTAATCCTGGGAGAAAAACTGGATAAGAAACCATCCCGGGGAGAAGTTGAACGAGTAAGTGTTCATGAAAGCGGTCATGCTCTAATTAGTGAATTGATCAAGCCGGGATCCGTATCATCGCTCACCATTATTCCACGAGGCCGGGCTTTGGGATTCATGCGCAAAACTGCTCAGGACGATCAGTATCTTTATACCCGAGAGGAATTAGAAGGGGATATTATGGTTGCTTTAGCGGGTGCGGCTTCAGAAGAGATTAAATATGGAAATCGCAGCACCGGAGCAGCCAGTGATTTTGAACAGTCCTGGGAGATGGCTATGAAGATCGTTGAAACAGGCTTGTCTTCTATAGGCGTAGTTAACCGGAAAGACACTCCGGAAGAGATCATATATACAGAATGTAAAGAAATTATTTCTATCCTGGAAGAGAGAACCCGGGAGATGCTAATAAATAATAAAGGAAGTCTCTTATCGATCGCTGAAACCATTGTTACTGAAGAGAGCCTGGATCGAGAGCGCTTCCTGGAGCTGTTATAGGTAAATACAAATTAATAAACATGACAGTGGGGACGGTTCCGGATTGTCATCTTTTATCAAAAGATGACAATCCGGAACCGTCCCCACTGTCATCTAAAGGAAAAAATTTTAAATCTGAGCTTGATACTGATAAAATTAACAAAGAAAAATATATTGAACTAGACCAATGTTGATTGAATAACCCATGGACAGGAGCGATTTATAAATTGAAAACGGCTTTTATTGTGTCAACAGGTACTGAATTATTGCTGGGCACCACGATTGATACTAATTCGATATTTTTATCCAAAAGGCTTACCGAGCTGGGCATTAAAGTGCAGGGTAAGATAGTAGTTGGAGATGATTCGCGAGATATTAAATGTGCTTTCGAAACCGGGCTGGCTTCAGCAGACATGGTTATCAGCAGCGGGGGGTTAGGACCTACTAATGATGATCTGACTAAAGATATGGCCTGTGAGGTAATGAATTGTCAGGCAGTACTGGCAGCAGAAGAATTAGAACGGATAAAGGATTATTTCTCCAAACGAGGACGCCCTATGCCGGAAAGCAATGTTAAGCAGGCTATGTTCCCTCCCGAGGCAGTTATACTAAGGAATGAACGCGGTACGGCTCCTGGAATGTATCTTAAGAAAGATACCAGGTTAGTGGTATTGTTACCCGGACCGCCTCATGAAATGAAATCCATGTATCTCAAAGAGGTAGAGCCCCGACTGGTGGCTGAATTTGGTTTGGAAGAAACCGGGTATGTGAGCAGAATCATAAAAGTATTTGGCCCGGGTGAATCCCAATTAGAAGTTATACTGGGGGAGCTAATGGAAAAGCAGCAGGGGTACAGTATGGCCTTGACTGCTAAAAGCGGTGAAATTCACATTGGCATACAGGTTTATGGAGAAGACATTAGAGAACGGCAGCATAAGCTAGAAGAAATTACTCGTAAAGTAAGAGGAAAGCTGGGAAACAATATTTTCGGAGTGGATGAAGATACTATGCTGGAGATAACTGCGTCCAGCCTTAAAAGACAGGGCAAGAAGATTGCTCTGGCAGAATCATGCACCGGGGGATTGCTGGCCAAGATGCTTACTGACCTTCCTGGCAGTTCTGATTATTTCTGGGGAGGAGTAACTTCCTATACTAATGCAGCCAAGCAGCTTTTGCTGGGTGTAAAAGAGGAAACTCTTAATAAATATGGCGCAGTAAGCTTTGAAACGGCGGAAGAAATGGCACGGGGGCTGGTTAATATAGCGGGTACCGATGTGGGTGTATCTATTACTGGTATTGCCGGACCATCGGGCGGTAGTGATGATAAACCAGTAGGGTTGGTATATATCGGGGTCTTATGCAATGGATCATATACCGTTAAGGAGCTGAGGTTTGGAGGCCAGCGGGACATGATACGGGCGTTGGCAGCCAGAACTGCTCTGGATATGGTGCGCAGAAGACTTAAGGCAGAGGAGGAATAATAATATGCGGCTGTTTATTGCTATCCAGGTGCCCGAATATGTAAAGGTATGTGCAGCTGCGGTTGCAGATATACTTAGTCAGGCAGGTGCGGATATTAAATGGGTAGAATATGAAAATTATCACCTTACCCTGAAATTTCTTGGAGAAGTAGATAAAAAACAATTAGTAAAATTAAAAGAGAAGCTGGATAAGGCAGCCCGGGCAACTGCCCCCTTTAATCTGGCTGTTTCCAGACCAGGGTGTTTCCCGGGCCGGAAAAATCCCCGGGTACTATTCCTGGGGATATCTGCTCAAACAGATATGGCACTGGAACTTGGAAATAGGATAGATACAGGTTTGAGTGAACTAGGATTTAAACCTGATCATAGACGGCATTTTCATTTGACCCTGGGAAGATTTCGCTCCCAAATTAATAAGGAGAAGCTGTTAACACTGTCTGAAAACATGCAGCAGGAAATCGACAGCAGAGCATTTCGGGTAGCAGAATTTTATCTGATGGAAAGCCAGTTATCAAAACAGGGACCTGTTTACAAAGTCGTAGATACGCTAAAACTAGGTCAATAATGAAGCGGTCTTACTGAAAGATCTAGTATGAACCCAAAAAGGCTTAGTTGCTAATAATGGCAAAGGGTATCAATGATAATTGCAAACAGGCGAACCGTCTTGCGTCCAAGAGGGTGAGACCCTTGTGTTATAAATGCTGCTTAGTTTTTTGTTGACAGGAAATCTGCTTTAGGATAATATTTTAAAAAAGCGAACATATGTTTGAGGAGGGTAACAGCTTTGGCAAGTAAAGAAATAAATCAGGGAAAAATAGATGCCTTGGACAGCACTATAAAAAATATTGAAAAACAGTTTGGCAGGGGTGCGATCATGCGGTTGGGAGAAAACACACTGATGAATGTGGAAGTCATCTCCTCTGGCTGTATGTCTCTGGATGTAGCCCTGGGCGTGGGTGGATTGCCCAGAGGAAGAGTAGTTGAGATATTTGGACCTGAATCTTCGGGTAAAACTACGGTGGCACTGCATGTTATTGCTCAGGCTCAAGCTGAAGGTGGAATGGCTGCATTTGTGGATGCTGAACACGCTTTAGATCCTCTTTATGCCCGAAAACTAGGGGTAGACATCAATAACCTGCTGGTGGCCCAACCTGATAGCGGAGAACAGGCCCTGGAGATAGCAGAAGCGCTGGTAAGAAGTGGTGCTATTGATGTGGTAGTTATAGATTCGGTAGCGGCCCTGGTTCCTAAAGCTGAATTAGATGGAGAAATGGGGGACGTTCATGTTGGCCTGCAGGCCCGATTGATGTCTCAAGCCCTGCGTAAACTGACTGCCCATATCAGTAAGTCAAGAGCCTGCTGTATCTTTATCAACCAGATCAGGGAAAAAGTAGGGGTTATTTATGGTAATCCCGAGGTTACTACCGGAGGCCGGGCCCTCAAATTTTATTCTTCCGTTAGAATTGAAGTCAGAAAGGGAGAAACGATTAAACAGGGTACAGAGATGATAGGAAACCGAACCAAAGCCAAAGTAGTTAAAAATAAAGTAGCCCCTCCTTTTAAATCAGCTGAATTTGACATAATGTACGGAACTGGCATATCCAAAGAAGGGGATCTGCTGGATATTGCTGCCGGCCTGGATATAATTCAAAAAGCAGGATCCTGGTATTCTTATGAAGGAGAACGACTGGGTCAGGGGCGTGAAAATTCCAAAGAATATATTAAAAATAATCCCGAATTTTGTCTGATGCTGCAGGAGAAGATAAGAAATCGGATGATACCAGATGCTGCAGCGGCTAACTCAGAGAGTAACCTTGACACTATAAAGTAAAGTAACTACAATGGGAATAGGACTCAGGATAGAAGTAATGCCTAGTGAATGACTTGACCATATAGACTATTGTTTTATCATAGATTTCATGACTTGTTGATAGGGTAGATTAATCATGTATGATTGTGTAAGTCATCATGCATGATATACTTGATAATGTAGATACAAGCAGAATGTCTGGTAGGGTTGAGCTTTAGTCGGGTTCTTCGTAATGTATGCTGCAAAGTGTTGTAATTAAAAGCAATGTCTGGACACTTGGAGACTAATACACATTGGGAGGAACAAGATACATTCAAAAAAATAGGTTGCTTCTATCATACCGGGTTTATACTCGGTTTTTTTATGTATAAGTACAGGATAATTAATTATTTAATAACTTAGTTTGAGGAGGTGACCAGTATAGGTAGTACAGTATTAACTTTTATAGTCATAATGCTTGCATTGGCTGTGGGAATGACTTTCGGTTACTATGTCAGGAGGTTTATTGGCGAAAGCAAAATTGGCGCTGCTGAAGAGGAAGCAAACCGTATCAAAGAAGAGTCAGCAAAAGAAGCAGAGGGCAGATCCAAGGAAATTCTGCTAGAGGCCAAAGAGGAGATACACCGTAACCGACAGGAATCAGAAAAAGATATTCGTGACCGGCGGAGAGAATTAGACCGTTTAGAAAGAAGAATTATCCAGAAGGAAGAAATGCTGGATAAAAAAACGGATGCTCTCGAAAAAAGGGACCAGAACCTTCAGGATAAGATAAAGGAGACGGAGAGAACCGAACAGGATTTACAGAATGTTCTCTCTAAACAACTTAAAGAACTGGAGAGACTCTCGGGACTAACTTCCGAAGAAGCCAAAGAACTGCTGTTAAACAATGTGGAACAACAGATCCGGCAGGAAACCGCGGTTATGATTAAGAATATCGAGAGTGAAGCCCGTGAAGAAGCCAATAAGAAAGCTAGAAACATAGTATCGCTTGCCATTCAAAAATGTGCTGCCGATGTAGTTTCTGAAACTACAGTATCGGTAGTGGCATTACCCAATGATGAAATGAAAGGCAGGATAATAGGAAGGGAAGGAAGGAATATAAGAACTTTCGAAACTATGACGGGCGTTGATTTAATTATTGATGATACTCCCGAGGCAGTAATATTATCTTCCTTTGATCCTATAAGAAGAGAAATAGCCAGGTATGCTCTAGAACACCTGGTGTCCGATGGACGAATTCATCCAGCTCGTATTGAAGAGATGGTTAACAAAGCCCAGAAGGAAATTGAGCAGCAGTTAAGAGAAATTGGCGAAGAAGCTGCTTTCGAGGTAGGGGTGCATGGACTGCATCCTGAAATCATTAGACTGCTGGGCAGGTTGAGGTATCGTACTAGTTATGGTCAAAACGTATTGAAGCATTCTGTTGAAGTAGCACATTTGGCCGGAGTGATGGCTGCTGAATTAGATGTGGATGTAACTCTTGCCAAAAGAGCTGGATTACTGCACGATATTGGAAAAGCCGTTGACCACGAGGTAGCTGGGCCACATGTTGAAATCGGTATAGATCTGGCTAAGAAGTACCGGGAAAACAAAGATGTAGTACACTGTATAGCTGCCCATCATGGTGATATAGATCCGCTGACTATCGAGGCTGTTCTAGTACAGGCAGCGGATGCGATATCCGCATCGAGACCTGGGGCTAGAAGAGAAACGCTAGAAGCCTATATCAAACGACTGGAAAAACTGGAAGGGCTGGCTGATTCTTTTGAAGGAGTAGATAAATCCTTTGCTATACAGGCTGGTAGGGAAGTTAGAATTATTGTCAAACCTGAACAGATAGACGATCTGCAGTCGATTACCCTGGCTCGTGATATAGCTAACCGGGTTGAACAGGAACTGGAATATCCGGGTCAGATAAAAGTAGTAGTGATCAGGGAAACCAGATCAGTAGAATACGCAAAATAAGAAAACAAAGTTAACAGGGGGTGTTATTTTTGTTACCTGATGATGCTGAGGTAACAAAAATAACACCCCCTGTTTGCAGAGCGCAGGCACATAAAATCCGCTTTCATTATAATTTACTATATTTTACTAGTCTCCTAAAAGCAGGATTTCCATTACTATTAAAGAAAAGTGATTATAGGATACATATAAGGAGAAGATGGATTATGGAAAACAATGCAGGACTAGACATATTTATCAGTGTACTACTGAGATACCCTGAATTCAATGCGGTAAAATACGATGCAGCCAATGGAGAAATAAAAATCGAAGTTGCCCTACAAGGTGAGATCGAAAGGAAAAGCCAGGATAGTTTTGTGACCGAGACCATGAAATGTGTCGGATTGTTTCACAAACTATCTGGTATAGAAACAAGTATAATAAAAATAAGGTTCGAGGAATACTCCAAATCTAATTTGACTTTTCTGAGATACAATCGGGATGTAGAAAGCTTAACTGAAGGAGAAGTTGAGGTTTTTGCAGGTCTATTGCAAAAACGCTTTAATGAATTCATAATAAAGGACAGCGGTAAAATAATAACCGAAGATGTTTTGAAAAACCGTATCAAAGAGAATCTTTTATACAAAATAAATCGGGAAAAAACGAGTACCAGCAATTTTTTAGCCTATAGAGAGCATGGTCGGGTACTTGTTTTCAATAAATAGTACCGACCGGGGGGTTATAATTGAATATTCTAGTTATTGGAGACATAGTGGGCAGACCGGGCAGAAGAGCTATAAAGCAGGGTTTAGCCCAAATTCAGAGAGAGTATGACATTTCCTTCACTATAGCCAACGCTGAGAATGCCGCCGGGGGGAGAGGTCTAACCAGATCGGTAATGGATGAAATTCTGACCGCTGGCGTTGATGTGATGACTATGGGAAACCATGTATGGGATAATAAGGATATATTTACCTTTATTGATGATGAATTCCGATTAATAAGACCGGCCAATTATCCCGGGCCCTGTCCGGGGCAGGGATATCATATATATAAGGGTGGATTCAACAAAAACATAGCTGTGATAAATTTGTCAGGTCGAGTTTTTGTATCCAATTTGGATTGTCCTTTTAAAATCGTTGATGAAATAATTGCGGAAAATTATGATAAAGCAGATATAATTATTATAGATTTTCACGCTGAGGCAACCTCTGAAAAGCTGGCCTTTGCTTATTATGTGGATGGTAGGGTGAGTGCGGTGCTGGGCACCCACACCCATATCCAAACTTCAGACGAGAGAATTCTTCCCGGGGGAACCGCCTATATTACTGATTTAGGAATGACTGGTCCCAGTGAGTCCGTCCTTGGTATGGATAAAGATATTGTTATTCAAAAATTCCTTACCGGTAGGCCGGCCAGATTCGAAGTGGCTTCTGGACCAGCACAGCTGGAAGGAGTTGTTTTATCTCTGGATGACGAAAGTGATAAAGTACTAGAGATAAAAAGGATTTCGGTAACCTATAGCGAATAATTATATGTAATATTATCCAAAACAATTTACCAAAAAGAAGGAATTGTTACCCTGATTTAGAATATAATTTTAAAGGGTAGCCTATCTGGTTTGTATAACTTTTTGAGGGAGGGTATCTGATGGAAGTATTAAAAGTATCAGCTAAATCCAGTCCAAATTCAGTTGCAGGAGCACTTGCAGGGGTTTTACGAGAGAAAGGCGCAGCGGAGATTCAGGCTATCGGGGCAGGGGCAATTAACCAGGCCGTCAAAGCCATAGCAATAGCTAGAGGATTTGTCGCACCAAGTGGAATGGATCTGATATGTATACCTGCTTTTTGTGATATAATGATCGATGGGGAAGAGAGGACCGCTATTAAGTTGATCATCGAACCAAGATAGAGCTCCAAGCTAATAATGGGTGAAGGGTTAATATGGTTTTTAGTATTTAAGGCCTGCTAATAAAGCAGGCTCTTTCATTTATGGGGGGTATGAAATTAATATGAAAATAATAGATCTGCATTGTGATACTATATCGGCCATATATGCCCGCAGGCAGCGATTGCTGAGAAATACCGGGCATTTTGATTTGGAAAGAGCCGTAAAATCCGGGGTGAAAATTCAATTTTTTGCTTTATTTGTAGGTCCCAATGAAAGCAGTATTGCTTTGGAGAAAGTACAGAGGCTAGTGGAGCTGTACCAAAATGAAATAGAAAACAATAAAAACCTGCTGTATGCCCTGGGATCAACAGAAGACTTATATTCTCAATTAGAAAATGATACGATAGGGAGCATACTACACCTGGAGGGGGCAGAGGCTCTGGGCAAGGATCTGGATATTCTGTATTCGCTGTACGAATCAGGGCTTCGAAGTATAGGCTTAACCTGGAATAACGGGAATCTATTAGCCCAAGGAATTGGGGAAGGGCCTGAGGCCGATGGCCTGACTTCATGGGGGAGAGAAGTTGTTCGTGAAATGGAAAGAATGGGTATCATATTGGATGGCGCACATATCTCGGTAAAGGGGTTTTTTGATTTATTAGAAGTATATGATAAACCTTTAGTGGTAACTCATGCTAACAGCAGAGCGTTATGCCCCCATCCAAGAAATCTGACTGACCAGCAGTTGTTGGCTCTGGGGGATAATGGCGGTATTGTTGGTGTGACTCAGGTGAGTGATTTTGTGAAGGATAATAAACCATCTATAGATGATCTGATCGATCACATAGTATATATCTCGGACTTGATTGGAGTTGAACATGTGGCTCTAGGATCTGATTTCGATGGTGCCGATGATGTGGTAATGTCTGGAATCGAAGAATATGCAGGCTGGCCTGAGCTGCTAAAAAGAAAAGGTTTTTCAAAAGCCGAGGTCAAGAAGATATTATACGAAAACGCCCTGCGAATTATCGAGCAAGTTTTATCTTAAAAAGGGGGAATTATTTTGCCGGATCTGGGACGATATGCTGCAGTAAACAGTAAGGCCTTTTACTCTGAAGGAATGTATGATCTGCATGTACATACTACAGCTTCCGATGGGATTCTTACTCCCCAACAAATAATATCTAAAGCTTATGAAATTAAATTGACCGGATTGGCAATTAGTGACCACGATACTGTAGATGGATTACCTGTTGCAGTGGATTACCTGAATATCAATGAAATTAAACTTGATTTTATACCCGCTATAGAAATGAATACCGAACTGGATGGCTATGAAATTCATATTCTAGGTTATTATATTGATTTTACCAACCAGAACCTAGACCGGCATTTGACACAGATTAAAGAAGCCCGTATGGAACGAGCGGAAAAAATGGTGGAAAAGCTGAGAAACATGGGTATGATGATTGACCTTGCCAGAGTCCAGGAGATAGCCATAGGTGATCTGATTGCCCGCCCCCACATTGCACGTGCGCTTATGGAAAAAGGATATGTGCCCTCTGAACGGGAGGCATTTAATAAATATATTGGCAAAGGGCGACCAGCCTATGTTCCCAGGTATAAGTTTGAACCAGAGACTGCCCTAGCTCTGATTAGAGAAAGCGGGGGGGTAAGTATCCTTGCTCATCCAGGGTTATTAAAGAATGATAACATGATTGATGTGCTTATCGAAATGGGTGTGGAAGGTCTGGAAGTATATTATCCGGAACATAGTCGGGGCTTAATAAGTAAATATCTGGAATTGTGTGGAGAGAGGAATTTATTGGTTACCGGAGGTTCTGATTTTCATGGCAGTAGTAGGAATTCTCAGTCTTTTGAACTTGGATCATGTGGAGCAAGTTTCGATTTAGTAAATCAGCTAAAGGGATATATTAATCGAAAAAAGTAAAAAATCAATAGAAAAAAATAGAGTAAGCAGGAAAGAGGCCTATCCTTGTAGAATCATCCACCTAAATGGAAAAGTTTTGGAAAGGATAGGTAGAAAGTGAAGAAGTTTGGCGAAATATTTCTTCTGTTGTTTATCTTCGTCTTGATTGGTAGTACAAGCGCACTGGCCCTCGAAACGACTTATACGGTCAAATCAGGTGATTCACTCTGGAAAATAGCTACCGAACACGGAATAACAGTTAATGAACTGATGGAGTTAAATCATCTCCAGTCAGATAGATTGAATATAGGTGATAAATTAATACTACAGGCAAATATCGGGCAGACTCAGAATACAGTAGCTGTACCATCGACCAATAGTATATATATCGTCCAAGCCGGAGACTGTCTGAGCTTGATAGCAGAACGTTTTGGAATGAGTGTGGAGACTCTGAAGCAGCTCAACCACCTGAGCAGCAATTTGATAAACGTAGGGCAGAATCTTCAGGTCAGTCATACCAGTGGGGAGAGCGTCAGTACAGTACCAGCAGCTGGGACTACAGTTGAAAAAGCTGCTGAATCATTTTATATTGTGCAGGCAGGAGATAGCCTGGGGGCGATAGCCCAGAAGTATTCAATGAGCAGCAGCCAGTTAATGAGCATTAACGGGATGGGCAGCGACATAATCTATCCCGGACAGAAACTGGTCCTGGCAGCTAATATGACAGCTGAAGTGTCTCGCTCAGGCTCTACAGCCGATGGTCAAAGAATACTGGACATAGCTAAGCAGTACCTGGGCGTACCTTATTCTTATGGGGGTACAACGCCGGCTGGATTTGATTGTTCAGGATATGTTCAATATGTATTTAAACAGTGTGGATATCAGCTTTCTAGAACAGCTGCAGCACAATATCAGCAGGGTACAGCTGTCAGCAAGACGGATCTCATGATGGGCGATATCATCTTTTTTGCTTGCAATGGAGGAGGTATTGACCATGCAGGTATTTATGCTGGTGACAACCGCTTTATTCATTCGAGTTCACCACGCAGCGGAGGTGTTATATTCACCTCCCTGTCTGAGAGTTATTACTCCAGGTCATATGTGGGTGCACGAAGAATTGTAAGATAAAAACTGTAGGAGGAAGAACATGAAAGAAAGAAATCTGGCTGAGGAACTGTTAGGTATAGATAATACTGTATTTGGAACCCAGGAATGGAGAGATATTGAAAACAGGGAATTTCGTATGGGCCCAGATAGTCTTCTGGACGAAATAATTGGCAAAGATGAGTGGTCAAATGTTGAAATGCTATGGGTTATTAAGAAGATGGTTTATTATTATGGAAAGAAAGACCAGTTGCTAAAGAACGTTCCAGTGGAAAGATTGTTTTTAAATATGGTGGACATACTGAGGTCTTTATATTTGTTGCTGGATCATGCTAATCCAGAACTGGATGTTAATATGCGAAAATATCTTAGTGTGAAACTGGCTGATGCCACCTGGGGATTAAACAGCCGAACTCGGGAATATTTATATAAAATAAAGGAAAAACAGGAATAAAATATGATTGCCAATTTATGGTTGTTGTTTTATGAAGGGAGATTTATGAAATGGCTTCAGACGGGCGAAGAGAACAGAATATACGCTTAATAATTGAAATGGAAGACCGGATCGCCCAGTGTAAACGATGTAAGTCATTACTAAGCTGCATTCGTAAACCTTCTATGGGTAAAGGCGACCTGGAACCGGATATGATATTAGTTTTTGAAAATGAAAGTAAAGCTGCACAAAACTCAGATAAACTGCTGGAGCTGCGAGAAATGATTAAGAGCGAGTTTAATGCCAGCAAAATATACCATACCTTTATGGTACGCTGTCAGCCTAAAGCTTGCGCCATACGCAGCAATACCTCATGTTACCTGGAGAACAAAAAGTTGATTGATCGCGACTATAAGTGTTTGCTTTCAGGGAAGTCTTGTGAAGGTATTCCCATTAAGCCTGCTGATGATAATATAATTCACTGTCTGCCTTTTTTGCTGGAGGAACTGGAGATATTAGATCCCCGGATCGTCATCTTATTTGGAGACCGGGTCAGTGATTTTGTTTTAAAATCATATGGTATTTTTAAGGAGGTTAACACAGGAGATGCCTTTTATGACAGTATAGGCAGATTGTTTATAGCCGTACCTTCAACGGAAGAATTCAGTATCGAAGAATGCCATAAGCTAAGGGATCATATATTGATAGATGAGAATCTAGCCTGAGGCTTTGCTGTGATATATTAAGAATAATGGAGTTGTAATAAGCCGTTTATCGGCTTATTTTAGGTTGTCAACAAAGTCGATAAGATCCCAGACCGATGACACAAGCGAATTGTATAGTTTGTCGATAATAAGAAGTAGCGGAGAATTGATTCTCCGCTACTTGGCTTTGGTAATAAGGAACAGGGACACACCTACTTAGGGTTCCTTGTTGTAGGAATGTCCCCATTACATTGGTTGTAGGAATGTCCCTGGGTATAGGGCCTGGTTGCAGGAATGTCCCCATCGCACACCTAATTTGAAAGGAATGTCCCTGGGTATAGGAATGTCCCAGTCAAGGTCAGGGGACACACCTGCTCCGCAGGAATGTCCCCATTACATTGTCCCCATTTTTGGGCCTGTCTCAGGTTCTTTTATAGTTGTCTTTTGAATAAAGATTTTTAAAAAGTCTTGGGAGGCTGAGACATGCTAAACCGCTGCTGGCAGGAAAAGAGCGCTCTTGAAGCAATAAATGTACTGCAGAGTAATACCGATACGGGACTGAGTAATTCTGCGATCCGACGCCTGCAGGCCTTGTTCCCTAACAAAATTGAAGAGGAAAGAAAAATCAATCCCATTAAAATTCTCTTGGAACAATTCATGAATACTATGATATTGGTTCTGCTGGCTGCTACAGTAATATCAGGCATTGTAGGTGCCATGGCTGATGCTGTAACCATCATGGCGATAGTGATTTTAAATGCCATACTGGGGTTTATCCAGGAATACCGGGCAGAACGTTCTCTGGAAGAGATAAAAAAACTGACCTCGGCTCATGCCTCGGTGTTGCGTAATGGAAAGCGGACCAAAATAAAAGCAGAAGAACTGGTTCCCGGGGATATAGTGTTAATTAATACTGGAGATAAGATACCGGCTGACTTGAGACTTATAGAATCGTTCAGCCTGGAGATTGATGAATCAGCTTTAACTGGCGAGTCGCATCCAGTCTCTAAAAATGCAGATATAGTATTGAAACCAGATATTCCATTAGCTGATCACAAAAATATGGCCTATATGGGTACCGCAGTGACCAGAGGCAGAGGCATGGCGATAGTTGTGGAAACGGGCAGCCGTACTATTATGGGACAAATTGCCAGAATGATCAAAGAAACCGAAGCATCCATGACTCCCCTGCAGAAAAAACTCGACCAGTTAGGGAAATTACTTATTGCAATTTGTATTGCTGTATGTACCGTAGTTGCAGTGTTGGGTATATACCGGGGTGAAGATACTATAACTATGTTATTGGCTGGGATTAGTCTAGCTGTAGCTGCCATACCTGAAGGGCTTCCTGCCATCGTAACCGTTGTATTAGCTCTGGGGGTGCAGCGCATGGCTAAAAGAAATGCCATTGTAAGAAAACTGCCAGCCGTTGAAACACTAGGATGTACGACGGTTATATGTTCAGATAAGACCGGCACTTTAACCCAGAATAAGATGATGGTGACCAAACTTGCTTCGATGGGTAAAGTCATAGAAGTTCAAGGAGACGGGTATAAACCCCAGGGTAGGTTCCTGGTTGATGGAAGGGATATAAATCCTTTGAGCGATCGGGCTTTGGAAAACATAATGCATATTTCCCTTAACTGTAACAACTCCATACTGGAAAGGAAGCAGGGTGAATATACGATACAGGGAGATCCGACTGAAGGAGCTTTACTGGTAATGGCTAATAAAGCCGGTGTTGATAAGAAGTGTCGGATACTAAGAGAAATCCCTTTCGATTCCGAACGAAAAAGAATGAGCGTGGTAGTCAAAGATAAGCGTGATTATATGTTGCTGGTAAAAGGGTCACTTGATATATTACTGCTCAGGTGCAATAAAGTTATAGTGGGCGATAAAGAAAGAGTCATTAGTGAAATAGACCGAAAGAAAATACTAGCCCTGCAGGATCGATGGGGAACCCAGGCCTTGAGGGTACTGGCCTTTGCCTGCCGAACATTGAACGGCCGCTATGATACCCTGAGTGACGAAGAGCTGGAAAAGGATCTGGTTTTAGTAGGAATGTGCGGTATTATTGATCCACCCCGGCCAGGGGTAGCTGCTTCAGTGCAGAGCTGTCTAAATGCTGGTGTAACCCCGGTTATGATTACCGGTGACCATCCTGAAACAGCCCGAGCAATAGCTGCCCAGGTGGGCATTGGTCACACTGAGAAGGTTATCACTGGTAGTGAGATTGATAAAATATCCGATGATGAGTTGTGCCAGAGAGCACTTAGCAGCCGGGTATTCGCCCGAGTAACACCACAACATAAAAATCGAATTGTACGAGCACTTAGACAAAAACACCATGTCGTAGCGATGACTGGAGATGGAGTCAATGATGCCCCGGCAGTGAAAGCGGCAGATAT
Source organism: Syntrophomonas sp. (assembly GCA_016841875.1). Taxonomy (GTDB): domain Bacteria; phylum Bacillota; class Syntrophomonadia; order Syntrophomonadales; family Syntrophomonadaceae; genus JAAYJK01. The sequence goes on along the minus strand of JAENYG010000004.1, from coordinate 35,031 downwards.
TGGCATAGCCATGGGGATTGCCGGGACGGAGGTTACCAAGGAAGCTTCCTCTATAGTTTTGGCAGATGATGATTTTTCTACCATCGTCAGAGCGATTTACGAAGGAAGAGCAATATATGATAATATACGTAAATTCATAAGATACTTGCTGGGATGCAATATTGGCGAAGTTCTGGTCATGTTTGTATCTTCTTTGCTGGGGTTTCCCCTTCCTATGCTTCCTATACAAATACTATGGGTTAATCTAGTGACCGATGGCCTTCCAGCTATGGCTCTCGGATTAGAACCGCCGGAACCTGGTATAATGAATAGAAAACCACGCAATAAGGATGAGAGCATATTTTCTGATCGACTGGGATGGATAATTGTGGGTCGGGGAGTGTATATAACAGCAGTAACCCTGATAGCTTTTACCATAGGGTTAATATACTGCCACTGGAATAACCTGGTTGAAATTGATACCGCCAGGACTATGGCTTTTACTACCCTGGTATTCGCTCAATTGTTTTATGTGTTCGAATGCAGATCTGAGAAATATTCGCCTTTTGAACTGGGTATGCTGGGTAATAAATTTTTATTGTATGCGGTAGGGTGTTCTATCTTAATGCACCTGGGAGTTGTATACCTCCCTGCCCTGCAAAAAATATTTAATACGGTAGGGCTGGAATTATGGCAGTGGGGGGTTATACTGATATTATCAGGCATAAAACTGCTGTGGAAATATTTCCTTTTCCAGGTTACAAAATTACGAGGTTTGCCTAGGCTTACTAACAGAGAAATATTGCCTGAATCGAGAAGCATTATATGAAAAAATTTATAAATATGGTCTTTGATCAGCTATGGATTTGGATAGAACCGATATTGTTGTGCCTTTCGATTCATGTGGTATTATATATTTGCATATGTCTTGACTTATAATATATTAAAATGGTGTCAGGCACTAACTTACTAACTTATGTATAGTTATTAGACACATAAGTTAGTAAGTTAGTGCCTGACACCAAAGAACATCTTTAACTTATAATATATTAAGACAAGTTGTAGGATAAATACCAGGGTTGGAAGTAATATCTGGTACAGAATAAATTACAGGGAAAGGTAGTGGCTTATGGTAAGAAGTATGACAGGTTTTGGACGCAGCCAGATCAATGAAGGGGGTTATCAGATAAGCTGCGAGATAAGAGGAGTAAACCACCGTTTTTTTGACCCGCACATTCGTATGCCGCGCAGATATAATGTTCTGGAAGAAAAAATCAAGGAGGAAGTCAAAAAACATATACAGCGTGGCAGGATAGAGATAAACATAAATGTTGACAAAACAGATGATTCTCGGAGAACGCTTAAGGTTGACAAAGGATTGGCTATAGCGTATTATAACTATTTGAAAGAATTAGCTGAAAATCTAAATATTTCTAAGGAAATCAGAGTTATAGACGTTTTTAGACTACCAGAAGTATTTAATCTGCAGGATGAGCAGGAAGATCTCGATGTGTTATGGAACATACTGCAGAAAGCAGTTCAGACTGCTGTAACTGGTGTATTGGATATGAGGGAGAAGGAAGGGCAGAACCTGGTCCAAGATATACTAGCCCGCAATGACCTGATATTATCCTATGCCAAGGAACTGGAGGAAAGAGCACCCGCAGTCGAAGTTGAATATCGTAATAAAATGCAGTCCAGGATATTGGAAGTACTGGAACAAGAAAAGCTGGACGAAAATAGACTATTACAGGAAGTGGCGATATTCGCTGACAAAACCAGCATAACTGAGGAAATTGTCCGGCTTAAAAGTCATGTACAACACCTAAAGGATTTGCTGGCAGTAAATGAGGCGGTTGGCCGCAAGTGTGACTTTCTGGTTCAGGAAATGTTTAGAGAAATAAACACCATATCTTCAAAGTCCAATGATCTTAGAATGAGTCAAATCGTCGTTGATGTTAAAGCAGAGGTAGAGAAAATAAGGGAACAATTACAGAATATAGAATAGGAGGTGGTCCGGTAAAACCGGATAAGTATGGATATTAAACTGGTGAATATAGGTTTTGGTAACATAGTAGCCGCTAATCGGATAGTTGCCATAGTAAGTCCCGAATCTGCTCCTATAAAACGTATTATACAAGAAGCCCGAGAAAAAGGGATATTGATCGATGCCACTTATGGACGTCGAACCAGGGCAGTTATTATTGCCGACAGTTCCCATGTGATCCTTTCCGCGGTTCAGCCGGAGACAGTAGCTAACCGACTTACTTCCAAAGAATCCAGCGAGGAAGTATAAGGAAAAACCAGCTAACAGGATGTGTATGGATTGAAAAAGAAAAAAGGAATACTGTTTGTATTATCTGGACCATCAGGAGTTGGAAAAGGGACTGTCAAGGAAGCTTTACTAGATACCATGAATGACATGTGTCTATCTATATCTGCGACTACTAGAAAACCGAGAAGTTGCGAAATTCATGGTAAAGACTACTTCTTTGTGGAAGAAAACGAATTCAAAGATATGATACAAGGTGATAATTTACTGGAATGGGCAGATGTGTACACTAATAGGTATGGAACTCCCCGGGACTTTGTACTGGAAAACCTAAATAAAGGATTGGATGTATTGCTGGAAATCGATATACAGGGTGCTTTGCAGGTTAAAAATAAAATGCCTGAAGCAGTCTTTATATTTCTTTCTCCGCCCAACCTCGAAGAACTGGCCAGGCGTTTATGTACTAGAGGGCAAGATTCTGAGGAAAGTATAGATTTGCGTCTGGCTACCTGTGAAGCAGAGATGGCTCATATCAAGTATTATAATTATGTGGTTATTAATAACCGTGTTGATGAAGCAGTTGAAAAAGTTCGTTCCATTATTCAAGCTGAACGATGTAAATTAAATAATTTAAGTCTGGGGTGATTTATGAATGATACCTCCTTCGACCAGGGATCTTATAAATATTGCTGATAGCAAATATGCGGTAGTGGTAGCTGTTGCCAAAAGAGCACGGAGTTTATCCGAACAAAAAAAGGATGAAGATTACCGATTATCGACTATGGTGACAGAAGCTCTGGAGGATATAATGGGTGGAAAAGTTAAAATAGACTAATTCTGACCCCACATTAAGGAGGATAGGCATGTCAAAGACAGTTGGCATTGGTGTAACGGGAGGAATTGCAGCATATAAAATAGCTGAACTGGTTAGCAAACTCAAAAAAGATGATATAGATGTTATAGTTATGATGACCCAAAGCGCGACCAAATTTATTACACCGCTGACTTTTAAAACGCTATCTGATCGAGAAGTGATTACCGATTTGTGGCAGGAGTCACACGAGTGGAAAGTCCAGCATATTGGGGTTGCTGAACAGTTGGATTTGCTGGTGATAGCACCTGCAACAGCGAACATGATCGCTAAAATGGCTCATGGAATTGCTGATGATTTAATATCCACTGTAGTACTGGCTAACACAGCACCAGTGCTGGTGGTTCCGGCTATGAACAGCAATATGTACAAAAACCCGGTTGTACAAGATAATATAGTCAAACTGAGTAGGTATGCTTATGAAATTATGGAACCGGCCGATGGAGTCTTAGCCTGTGGCAGCATTGGACCAGGACGGTTACCAGAAGTTGATGCCATTTATCAAAAAATAATGAGAATGTTAAACCCCAAACAGGATTTAAGAGGAAAGAGACTGATGGTTAATGCTGGTACTACTTGTGAAGATATTGACCCGGTAAGGTTTATTGCTAATCGCAGTACTGGCAAAATGGGTTATGTTATCGCTGAAGAGGCTGTCAGCAGGGGCGCTGATGTAATTCTGGTCAGCGGGAGATCATCCCTTACCCCCCCGGCTGGAGTAGAACATATCTCCGCCTGGGGAGCCGAAGAGATGTGTGAAATCATGTTAAAATACCAGCCTGCGTGTGATATTATAATTGGTGCAGCTGCAGTCGGCGATTTTAAAATTGCCCAGGTCGCTGAACAAAAAATAAAGAAAATGGCCAATAAATCCGATACACTGATGATAGAACTGGTGGGTACACCAGACATATTAAGGACGCTGGGAGAAGCAAAAAAACCTGGTCAGATCATGGTAGGTTTTGCTGCTGAAACTCAGGACCTTATAGAGAATGCTAAAAAGAAGCTGGAAAGCAAAAACCTGGATTTTATTGTAGCAAATGATGTAACCCAGGAAGGGGCAGGATTTGCTGCTGATACTAATATCGTTACCATTATTCATCGAAAGGGTGAAAGCAGGGCTTTCCCCAAAATGACCAAGAAAGATGTCGCAGCTTCTATAATTGATAGTGTTGTGGATTTATTGAACTAGACCACTACAAGGAGATGATAAACGTGTCCAGAGTTTTATTTACTTCCGAATCTGTTACTGAAGGACATCCTGATAAAATGGCTGATCAGATATCAGATGCTATTCTAGATGCTATTATTGAACAGGATCCATACGGTCGAGTAGCAGCAGAGACGCTGGTAACAACCGGTCTGGTCTTAGTAGCCGGAGAAATTACCACTAGTTGTTATGTAGATATACCCAAACTGATCCGGGATACGGTTTGTGAAATAGGATATACCAGGGCTAAATACGGCTTTGATTGTGATACCTGTGCGGTTCTTACCTCATTAGATGAACAGTCTGCAGATATAGCTATGGGTGTTGATAGGGCACTGGAAGCCAAGCGGGGGGAAATGGACGATACTGCTATTGAAGCTATTGGGGCAGGCGACCAGGGAATGATGTTTGGTTATGCCACCAATGAGACCGAGGCTTTCATGCCTATGCCTATATACCTGGCTCATAAATTGGCCAGAAGACTGGCGCAAGTTCGTAAGGAAGGCATTATACCTTATTTAAGGCCTGATGGTAAAACTCAGGTTACGGTAGAATACGATGATCACCGGCCGGTTAGAATTGATAGTATTGTAGTATCAACCCAGCACAGCCCCAAGGCAGACAATGAGACTATCTTCAAAGATATTCTTGAACATGTTGTTAAAGCGATTATCCCGGAGGAAATGCTGGATGATAATACTAAATATTATGTTAATCCTACCGGACGATTTGTCATTGGAGGTCCGCAGGGTGATTCTGGATTAACGGGAAGAAAGATCATTGTTGATACCTATGGGGGAATGGCTCGACATGGCGGGGGTGCTTTTTCGGGTAAAGACCCGACTAAGGTTGATCGTTCAGCTACTTATGCTGCCAGATATGTAGCCAAGAACATTGTAGCAGCTGGAATAGCTGATCGCTGTGAAATACAACTGGCTTATGCTATAGGTATGGCTAATCCTCTTTCCATAATGGTGGAGACGTTTGGCACCGGTAAAATACCCGATGCAGAAATTATAAACCTCATCAAGGCCAATTTTGATCTTCGTCCGGCGGCCATCATTCGGGACCTGAACTTGCGCAGGCCAATATTTAAGAAAACTGCTGCATATGGGCATTTTGGGAGAAACGAAGAGGACTTTACCTGGGAAAAGACAGACAAAGCTGATATGTTAAAAGAACAGGCAGGTCTATAATTTCTATAACTATGCTGATTGGCCGCAGATGAAACAGAACTCCCTGTATAAGGTGTGGAACTGTCTTGATCTGCGGTTTGCTTATTAATATTTAAGAATATTACCGGGAGGAAGAACTGTGAATATTGTTGAAATCCTGGTAGACTTACCCTTGAAAAATACTGCTTCTGTATATACCTATAGGGTACCTGATCATCTAGCTGATGAGGCAGAATATGGCAGGCGGGTGCTGGTTGAATTGGGCAGCCGCAATGTAGAAGGATTTATTATCAGTCAGCCATCATACCAGGAAGAAGATCTATCAATCAAACCAATTCTGCAGGTAGTAGACTTAACTCCGGTATTCAGCCTTCAATTATTTGAATTGGCGCAGTGGATAGCAGATACTTATATTTGCCCTTTATCAACAGCTCTAAAAAGCATGATACCACCAGTATTGAACCGTAAAAAGGGTAAATGGGTAGTTCCCATGGTCAGCAGGGAAAAAATGGAGAGCAGTATCATAGATCTGGCCATAGACTCTAAGCTTAGAATTATTGACGAATTATACCAGGGAAGCGCAATCACTTTTTCGGATGCTCTGTGCTTTACCGACCGGGAAACACTGCAGGTCATGGCTGACCATGCTTTAATAGATGTTGTGGGGAAATATACGGCCGCCCGACCAGAGAAAACGGGCATTTTATATCGGGCAGTTAGTTATAGTCTTGAAATAGATATGCAGATGCTGGAGAAAAGAGCACCCAGGCAGGCAGAACTGCTTAAGGAAATACTTTCAAAAGGTGAGATAGAGAAAGCAGCAGCTGATAAAAACTACCCATCCAGCAGCATAAAATCGCTGCTCAATAAAGGATACATCACCGCGGCCAGAAAAGTCAGTATAGAACCACCTGTGCATCACACTTTATTAGATGAACAAAAACGAGTGGTGGAAGAAATCAGTACCGGGATAGGTCGCAGTAAGTTCCAAGAATATCTACTCCACGGTGTCACTGCCAGCGGTAAAACCGAAGTATATCTGCAAGCTATACAAAGCTGCCTGGAAAGAGGCAGAAGAGCGGTGGTTTTAGTGCCGGAAATAGCGCTAACCAGGCATCTGATGGGAAAATTTATCAGCAGGTTTCCCAATACCGCTGTACTGCACAGCAGTATGAGAAGCAGTGAGCGCTATGAGTCATGGAAACGCATAAAAAATGGGGAAGCAGACCTGGTGCTGGGTACCAGATCAGCGATATTTGCTCCCCTGAGCAATATAGGTTTAATAATTATCGATGAAGAACATGAGAATACTTATAAGCAGGAAGAAAACCCAAAATATCATGCCTGTGAAGTGGCCCGCAAGCGAGCCGAAAATGATCAGGCGGCAATAGTATACGGTAGTGCTACCCCATCACTGGATACATATTATAGAGCTATGAAGGGTGAAATTAGACTATTACAACTCAACCGACGTATAGGTAATTTAGCTAGTCCGGTGGTTCATATCCAGGATATGAGAAAGTCAAACAGGAATAACGCTGCTGTATCAGGGTTTCTAGAAGAAAAAATCCGGACTGCATTGAATAATCACAGCCAATGTATACTTTTTTTAAACCGAAGGGGGTACGCTCCCATTTCCATATGCAGGAAATGCGGTCAGGTGCTTACTTGTCCCGCCTGTTCGGTGAGCCTTAACTATCACGAAGACCGTGAGATGAATATATGTCACTATTGCACTTATCAAGAGAAAATAAGCAGCAGATGTAAAGAATGCGGAAGTAATTACCTGGATTTGACCGGTTTTGGAACTCAAAAAGTAGAAGCAGATATTAGAAGGATATTCCCCGAGGCCAGGATAGCCAGGTTAGACCTGGACAGCAGTCAAGCTGCAGGTACCCAGGATAAGATTCTGCAAAGGATGAAAAACAAGGAGATCGACATCTTGATTGGCACCCAGATGGTGGCTAAGGGCCTGGATTTTCCAGCGGTCTCACTGGTAGGTATTATTAATGCCGATGCTATGATTAATATACCTGATTATCGTGCCGGGGAAAGAGCATTCCAGTTACTGGTTCAGTCGGCTGGAAGAGCCGGAAGGGGCGATATGCCGGGGGAAGTAGTGATCCAGACCTATAATCCTGATCATCCCGTTATTGGTTGGGCGGTTGAACATGATTATCAAGCGTTCTATAATGCAGAAATACAGAACCGAAGCCTATTAAACTATCCACCCTTTACTAACATCATGAGAATTGTACTGAGCGGGTTGAATGAAGAACAGGTTAAACATTCAGCAGAGATTCTGCTGCTGCAGATAAACGATTGTATAGATGCCAGGGAAGATGATATTGATATACTGGGACCAGCCCCCTGTCCAATATCTAAGTTAAGAAACAGATATCGGCAGCAGATAATATTAAAGTGCAATAATATGTTATTATTAAAAAGCATAGGTGAAAGAATATTGTATAAAGGCACTATGAAGGGCCAAAGAATGGGAATAGAAATCAATCCCTTGAACATGACATAAGGAGGATTCATGCAAATGGCAGTTTATAAAGTTGTGACCATGCCGGATGAAGTTCTGCGAGCTGAGGCCAGGCCGGTTAACAAAATAAATGAAGGCGTTTTTCGGGTTTTGGATAATATGAAGGATACTCTGTATGCTGAAAATGGAGTAGGTTTAGCTGCGCCGCAAATCGGAATATCCAAACGCTTGGTAGTGATAGATACCGGAGATAATTATATGGAACTAATTAATCCGGAAGTAATAGAGCAAGAGGGTGAAGAAATCGCCAGCGAGGGCTGTTTAAGCGTTCCCGGTATAGTGGGTATTGTTAAGCGGGCTGAAAAGGTCGTGGTAAAGGCTCTTAATCGACGGGGTGAAGAAATGACTCTGGAAGGTACTGGCCTGCTAGCCCGAGCCTTTCAGCACGAAATCGATCATTTGGATGGGATATTATTTATAGACAAAGCTATTGAGACTCGTAAGGAACCCATTTAAAATGGAGGATTAAGGTATGAGAGTAGTCTTCATGGGAACATCTATATTTGCGGTTCCCTCCCTGGTTAAATTAAAGCAGAGCGGACATCAGATAGCTGCAGTTGTAAGTCAGCCTGATAAGGCCAAAGGCCGAGGCAAAAAGCTTAGTCCTACACCTATCAAAGAAATAGCACTTAGTCTGGGGCTGGAAATATACCAGACTAATAACATAAAATCAGATGAAGCACTGGCAAACATTCGGGAATGGGATCCGGAAATTATAGCAGTAGCCTCCTACGGCCAGATAATACCAGAATCTATACTAGAATATCCACCTTGGGGATGTATTAATGTACATGCCTCCATTTTACCCGAGTACCGAGGTGCTGCTCCCATACAGCGCGCGTTAATGGCCGGAGAACATTCAAGCGGTGTTACGATTATGTACATGGATAAGGGTTTAGATACCGGAGATATTATAAAGCAAACAGTGGTGGAAATAAGTGATGATATGGACCATGGGGCGTTGGAAAACATGCTGGCCGAGATAGGGGCAGATTTGTTAATACAGGTTATATCTGAAATTGAACAAGGCCCGATAAAAAGGACCAAGCAGGATGATTCTCGGGCTACTTATGCTCATATGCTGAGACGAGAGGATGAATTAATAAACTGGAGTGACCCGAACATAAAAATATTTAATCAAATCAGGGCTTTGAGTCCGATGCCCGGAGCCTATACCTGGCTGGATGATGGAAAAATCAAAATATTCCTCAGTCGGGTAATAAATGAATATGTTGATGGTGAAATTGGACAGGTTGTGAGCTTGAGTAAGGATGGCTTTGTGGTTAAAACAGGCGATAAACTGCTGGAAGTACTCGAAGTTCAAAAGGAAGGAAAAAATCGCATCAAGGCAGTCGATTTTCTGCGAGGATATAAGGGGATAACGGGTAAACTCCTGGGCATATAAGGAGGCTGACGGTATGGAGACCAAAAAACGAATCTACGTAGGATTACTGGCAGCAAGCCTGCTCTTTGAAATGGCCATAGCATTAATGATCTGGTATGTTATCGTGAACCGAGATATTATAATCAGCCAGATAATGCTGATAATCGTTGCGGTAGTCCTGGGAATAATATTTTTGATCCTGGGCATTGGTATCCTGGCTACGGTGATAATGATAATGAGATCCAAGACTATGCCTTCCCTGGAAAAAATAACCCTGTGGGCCAACGAACTGTTATTTCCAATTGCACTAGTTATTGGAAGATTGATGGGGTTTGAAAGAGATAAAATATTAAAGTCATTTATTTCAGTTAATAATTATATAGTAGCATCAAAGAAAATACTTCCCGGTGACAAGATATTGATGCTCCTGCCGCACTGTCTGCAGAACAGTGATTGTCCGTTCAAGATCACTATTGACATTAATAATTGCAAAAACTGCGGTAAATGTCCCATTGGGCAGTTAAGGGAACTGGGCGCTAGATATAATGCAGTATTGAAGGTTGCTACGGGAGGCACCCTGGCCAGAAAATGGATAGAAGAGGTCAGGCCGCGGGCAGTTATTGCGGTAGCCTGCGAGAGAGACCTGGCGGCAGGGATTCAGGACACCAGTGGGATGCCGGTAATGGGAGTTCTAAATTCCCGACCTAATGGACCTTGTATGAACACCGATGTATGCCTGGATCAGGTTGACCAGGCGTTTAGGACTATTATGAAAGGGGTAAATTGATGGGATATTTAATGTTTATCCTGCCCGCTTTGATATTATCAATTTATGCGCAATATAAAGTGACTTCCACTTTTAATAAGTATTCCCAGGTACGTTCGTCACGGGGAACCACCGGTGCTGATGTCGCAGGCACTATATTAAGAAGGAACAATTTGACGATCAAAGTAGAACCGGTAGCAGGCAATCTGTCTGACCATTATGATCCACAATCCAGAACCGTAAGACTGTCCGAATCGGTATATAGAAGTAATTCTATATCAGCCATAGGTGTCGCAGCACATGAAGTGGGTCATGCCTTGCAGCATCGTGATCATTACGGTCTGCTTGAAATCAGGCATAAATTAGTGCCCGTTACCAACTTTTCCTCATCAGCATCATTTCCGATTTTGCTGATCGGTTTTTTCCTGAACAATCTGGGACTGGTTTTTCTAGGCATTATATTATTTTCAGTAGTAGTACTTTTCCACCTGGTTACTCTGCCAGTAGAGATAAATGCATCCAGAAGAGCGGTAACCTTGCTGAGTGAGAATGGACTGGTGAGTAATGCCGAACTGCCCGGGGTGAAGAGCGTCCTGGGAGCAGCGGCCTTGACCTATCTGGCAGCAACCCTGTCGGCAGTGTCCAGTCTGTTATACTATTTACTGATATTTACCGGTGGTAATGACAACTAAATAATACAGTTGAGGTGAAATGTTTGGATAAGAAAACCGATTCCGGTATAAGTTCTACTCGAGAATTGGCATTAAAGGTAATTAATGACGTAAACGAGAAAGGTGCGTATACAAATCTGGCGCTTGATAAAGCATTGTCCGCATCTGCATTGACGGTACAGGAGAGAAGGAACGTTAGCGAAATAGTGAATGGCACGATAAGGATGATTAAGCGCCTGGACTGGGTGCTTAATCTTTTTGTGAAGAAAGGAATCCAGAAACAGAATCCCTGGGTTAGAAATATTCTGCGTATGTCTGTATACCAGCTTCTTTGCATGGATAGTATTCCGGACTACGCCTGTGTAAATGATGCCGTTGAATTGACCCGGGTAAAAACTAAACAATCCGTTCTAAGCAGGGTAGTAAATGCTGTATTGCGTAATATAATCCGCAGTAAAGATAAACTTACCTGGCCTGGCGATGAAATAGAATATCTGGCTGTGTATTATTCTCATCCAGAATGGATGGTAGAATTGTTTTTAGATCTATATGGTAAACAGGACAGTGAAAGTTTATTGAAGTACAATAATACTCCGGCACCACTGATATTTCGGAATAATAGTCTGCGCTGTTCCAGAGCTGACTTGATTCATTTATTGGAATCGGAAGGAGTCGCATGTTCACCTAGTATAAGAACCCCTTGGGGTGTGGTTATAAAAGATTTAAACAACTCGATTAGCAGGCTTAAAACCTATGAAACAGGTAATTTCTATGTGCAAAATGATTCTTCCATGCTTGCTGCAGCTATTCTGAATCCAAGTTCGGGAGATAGAGTATATGATCTATGTGCAGGGGTAGGCGGTAAAACTACCCACATGGCAGAATATATGCAGAATACAGGTCGGATAGCAGCTTTCGATATATATCCGCAAAAAATCGATATGCTAAAGCAAAATTGCCAGAGATTAGGGATCGGCATAGCTGACGCCTATGTTCGCAGTGTATTTGATTTAGGTGATGATGAACAGAAAGCTGACCGTATTCTTCTGGATGCTCCGTGTTCGGGACTGGGAGTTTTGAACCGACGCCCTGATGCGCGCTGGAGGAAAAAGCCGCAGGATATCAGGGAACTATGTGAAATACAAGGGAAAATGCTCAGGAAGGCAGCAGAACTGCTGGTATCGGGTGGACTTCTCTTATATGCAACTTGTACCATTAACCCGGATGAAAATGAACATAGGGTAATGGATATTATAAATGACCGGACATTGGTTCTGGAAGGGTTTGAGGACCGGATAAGTTTTTGGGGACTGGATGAAAAGGACCGGCAGCAGGCATCAAAAGGCATGTTGACTATTATGCCCGGTAAGTATGATACGGACGGGATGTTTTATGCATTAATGAGGAGGATAAGGTAAATAACTATGGTTTCGTCAATAAAAGATGAATTGCTGGGCAAAAGTATAGAAGAACTTCAGGAGTACATGACGGAAATGGGAGAACCTGCGTTCAGAGGCAGGCAGCTCTTTAAATGGATTTACGTTAAAGAGACAAATTCATTTTACGATATGAGTGATCTGCCGCGGGAATTGCGTAAAAAACTTGATTTGACCGCCAGAATATCCATTCCCCGAGTATTAAAGCAGAGGGTAGCAGCTGATGGAACTCGAAAGTACCTGCTCGAGCTGCGGGACAAAAAAAGAATTGAAACGGTACTTATCCCTCAGGGCCAGGAAAAAGACTGCAGGTACACTCTATGTATATCGACTCAGGTAGGCTGTCCTATTGGCTGCAGTTTTTGTGCTACCGGGCAAGCAGGTTTTCAAAGAAATATGGATTATTATGAAATAATAGGCCAGGTACTTGGCTCAAAAAGAGAATTAAAGAGGAAACTGAAAACTAACGAAGAAAATATTATTAGTAACGTTGTATACATGGGCATGGGAGAGCCGTTTCTCAATTATGACCAAATGATTAAGTCGATACAGATGCTCAATCACCCCAAGGGATTAAATATTGGACAGAGGCACATTACTGTATCTACTTCCGGGGAAGTAAATGGAATAAGGAGATTAGCTCAGGAAGAACTGCAGGTAACGCTGGCTGTTTCGCTGCATGCCTGTGATGATGAACTAAGAAACCAACTGGTGCCATTGAACAGGAAATACCCTCTGGATGCTTTGATAGATGCGATAGAGTACTATATATCTGAAACTAATCGCAGAGTAACTTTTGAATATGTAATGCTGGATGAAGTGAATATAAGCAGGCGGGATGCTGACAATATGATCAAATTGGTTAAACCGCTGCTGGCCAATGTAAATTTAATCCCATATAATGAAGTTGTCGGTCTCAGTTTCACAAAGCCGTCAAAACAAAAAATTCAGCATTTCTACAGCTGGCTGATGGAAGGCGGAATCAATGTGACGGTGCGAGAAGAAAAAGGTGCAGACATTATGGCTGCCTGCGGGCAGCTGAGGGCAGACCCGGGCATCATCTATAAGAGTTAAAAGTAAGTGGGTATTTTATTATTTTTAGGGAGTCAAGGTATATGCAGGCAACAGGATTAACAGATATCGGACTGGTAAGGAAATCAAATGAAGACCGTCTTCTGATAGAGGAAGCGATAGGGCTTTGTATGGTTTGCGACGGCATGGGAGGCCATAAAGGCGGAGATGTAGCTTCCACCCTGGCTGTTCAGGCTTTTAAAGATTCTTTAGTATTATTTAACCAGCAGGAGTCGGTTAAATGGTTAAACGAAAGTGTAACCCGGGCTAATAAAGCTATCAGATCTTGCAGTAAAAAAAACCCGGAGCTGTTTGAAATGGGAACAACCATAACTGCTGCCATATTGAAAGAGCAGGAGCTGCTCGTTTCTCATGTTGGGGACAGCAGGTTGTATCTCGTAAATGAAACCGGGATCAAGAAGTTAACCAAAGACCATACTCTGGCCGAGCAGATGATGGAAGATGGACTGCTAAAACCTGAAGAAATGGGCAATAATGCCTATAATCATGTGCTCACCAGGGCTCTAGGTATTGAAGAAGAGGTTATGATCGACCATCTAATTGAAACAGTAGTTCCGCGTGATGTCATCCTGCTTTGTACAGATGGCTTATCTGATATGCTTGATGAGGATGAAATATTATCAATAATTAATGAATTTGGACCTGACATTGAAGGAGCGGCACAAAAACTGATAGCCAGTGCTCTGAACAATGGTGGTTATGATAATATAACGGTAATACTGATACTAGTGTAATAGGGGGTTAATACTTTGGTAGGCACTGTATTAGGCGAAAGGTACGAATTAAGGGAAAAAATCGGCGAAGGTGGTATGGCAGACGTATTTACTGCTCATTGCCGAATTCTTGATAGGGTGGTAGCTGTCAAAATACTCAAGGAAGAATTTTCCCAGGATAAGAATTTTGTTCATAAATTTAGGACAGAAGCTCTTGCCGCTGCCCGTCTATCACATCCTAACATTGTCAATATATTTGATGTAGGACAAGAAGACGACATACACTATATCGTTATGGAATATATCGAGGGGCAGACTCTGCAGCGTATAATCAGTGATCAAGCACCACTGCCGGTAAAAAAGGCTGTTGATATAGCAATTATGATATGTTATGGGATTCAGCACGCACATGAGCGGGGAATTATTCACCGAGATATAAAACCGCATAATATACTTATAACTACCCAGGGAACGGTAAAAGTAGCTGATTTTGGCATTGCCCAGGCAGTCAACAAGAAAACTATTACCTTTGGTGGAGATATCGAAGGATCGGTTTACTACATTTCCCCTGAACAGGCCAAAGGAGATCCAGTCAGCCCGGCTACCGACATATACTCTCTGGGATGCGTATTGTATGAGATGCTTACTGGAAAACCGCCTTTTGATGCTGAAAGCATGATAACGGTAGCACTTAAACATATTCATGATGAACCTCAGTCACCTCGCATAAGCAATCCTCTCATTCCTCTTCCTCTGGAAAAGATAGTACTCAAGGCTATGGAAAAGGTGCCAGCACATAGATATGCATCAGCATGGGAAATGAGTGAAGACCTCCTGCAGGTTCAAGCTAACATGCATGCCAGAGGCAATGGTGAAGTGATTATTAATAATGGCTTTATGGAAGTTGGGGAAGGTGATAGCTTGACAAAAAAAAGGAAGTTGAGCCCGGTGGGCATAATATTAATACTAGCAGCCCTGATAGGTTTGTTTTCTGGGCTTGCTTATAATTTCAGCTCTTCTTTTTTCGGAGAAGAAATAGTAGTCCCTGATATTGTGGGAATGACCATGGAAGATGCCAATAAAACCTTGTTGGATAGTGGTTTAACCATGAGCATTAAAGCACGCAACTATGATGATGAGGTTGAGAAGGACCGAATAATTAGTCAGAAGCCGGCTGAAGGTCTGAAGGTCAAAAAGAAAGCGCCAATAGAAGTCGCTGTCAGTGATGGACCGCAGGTTGAGACGGTACCTAATCTAGTGGGTAAAAAAATAGCTGACGCGAAAGTGGCTATCAGAAATGCTGGATTTGAGGTCGGCTTGATCGACGAAGAATATGATGACCAATATGACGTGGATACCGTTATGTCTCAGGACCCCAAGTATGGTACCAGTTATAAACAAGGTACGGCTATTAAACTCATGGTCAGCAAGGGACCATCACCCAGCCGGGTTGCAATGCCCAACTTAATAGGTATGGAATTAGAAAAGGCAAGGGAAAAATTGACGGCTTTGAACCTGCTGGGGAATATTAGCTGGGAGGAAAGCCAGGAATATTACAGTAACTATGTAATCAAGCAGGACACCGCCGCTGGCGTACTGCTTGATGAAGAAAGCACAGTTAATCTTACTATAAGTAAAGGGCCAGGCCCGGTTGCAAAAACTAAAGTGGTGAAGATTGTTTTACCTGACGATCAGGACTATTATAATGTTCAGGTAATGGTAAATGATGCTAAAGGTGAGCGTGAGGTCTATAATGAATATCATCAGGCCGGGGATACGGTGAATATTGCTATAAACTACTTTGGCACCGGTAACTATGTGGTGACATTAAACGGGCAGGAACACGAATCGTCTAACTTGTAGGAAGAGCACTAAGGGAGGAACTGCATGACTGCCAATCAATTGAACGGCATTATAATTAAGAAAATAGCTGGCTTTTATTATGTTCAGAATGAAGATGGCAGCATATATGAAAGCAAGTTAAGAGGCAAAGTTAAGCAGCAGGTATTGACCGGTGACAGAGTTATTATTACCGTATTAGATAGTAAGCGGGGAATAATGGAACAGGTACTGCCTAGAGACAATGAATTATATCGGCCTAAAATAGCGAATGTTACTGCTGTAATTATTGTATTTGCACATGACCGGCCTGCTCCCAGCCCAATACTCCTTGACCGGATGCTCTTTTTAAGCGATTACCATCGTCTCCTGCCTATTGTAGTCCTTAATAAATGTGATATACCGGAAAGTGAGAAGGCTAAGCTCATAAAAGACTACTACCCGGCGGCAGGTTTTAATTTTATTTTATCTTCAGCTAAAACCGGCTGCGGCATCCAGGCAATACGGGAAGCGGTTAAAGGACAGGTAGCAGTGATGGCCGGCCCGTCAGGGTCAGGAAAATCTACCCTGTTAAACACCCTGAGTGAAGGTTTGAATATCAGGACCCAGGAAGTGAGCACTAAAATAGGAAGAGGTAAGCATACTACCAGACATGTGGAATTATTCCCATTGGCATCGGGAGGTTTAATTGCTGACACACCTGGATTTAGTGTCATCGATATGCCTTCTATTACCAGAAGAGAGGTAGCTGTGCATTTCCCGGATTTTAATCAATATACAGAGCTATGTGAATTTAGAGACTGTCTGCATTATAAAGAAAGAACATGCGGAGTAAAACAAGCCCTGGAAGAAGGAAGGATACCTGATTTCCGGTATAATAACTATATAACCATGTTAGAGGAAGTAATTAGCAGTGAGAGGTGTTACAAATGATATTGATTGCCCCCTCAATTTTATCAGCTAATTTTGCCTGCCTGCAGGAGGACATAAAGAAGGTAGAAGAGGCGGGAGCTGATTGGCTGCATATAGACGTGATGGATGGGCATTTTGTACCCAACCTTACCATCGGTCCACCCGTTGTTGCTGCTATTAAAAAGAATACCCGCCTTTTCCTGGATGTTCATTTAATGATCGAAAAACCGGAACAACTAATACCGGCCTTTATAGAAGCAGGAGCCGATTTAATTGGGATTCACAGCGAGGCCTGCACCCATTTACACCGGGTAATTAGATTGATTCAAGATAACGGGTTAAAGGCAGGAGTAGCAATTAATCCGGCTACCCCGGTAAATGTATTAGAAAATATTATTGAAGAAGTAGACCTGGTGTTATTGATGAGTGTAAACCCCGGGTTCGGAGGTCAGAAATTTATCCCCTCGGTAATTCGCAAGCTCCAGCAGGTGAGAGAAATGATGGACAGCTGCGGTTCCACAGCTTATCTGCAGGTTGATGGGGGAATCAATGATAAAACTGCCCGGCAGGTTATAGCAGCCGGATGTAATGTCCTGGTCTCCGGGTCTTACATTTTTGGGGCTGGAAATGTGGGAGAGGCAGTTAAATCGCTGCGGGATGCGGCGCGGCTTGACCATTTTTAGATGAGATGATAATATGTAATAACAAAAAAATATCTATAACTTTCTTCGGGGATGGGTGAAATTCCCTATCGGCGGTAACAGCCCGCGAGCCTTTTTAAAAGGCAGGACCTGGTGAAATTCCAGAGCCGACAGTGATAGTCTGGATGGGAGAAGAAGGATAGCTTGAACCTGCCTAATATGCTGGTTTAATATCCTATGTCCAAAACCCGATGAAATATCGGGTTTATTTTATTTAGAGGTGTATAAAATTTGAATAAGAAAGATATTCAATACATGCAAAGAGCTATAGAAATGGCATCTAGAGCCAGAGGAAGAACCAGCCCCAATCCAATGGTGGGGGCAGTTATAGTTAAAGATGGGCAAATAATCGGCGAAGGCTATCATCAAAAAGCCGGTACACCCCATGCGGAAATACATGCCCTGCAATCAGCGGGTCCTGAGGCGTCCGGAGCGACCCTTTATGTTTCTTTAGAGCCCTGCTGTCATCATGGCAGAACTCCCCCCTGTACCGAGGCTGTCATTAAGGCAGGTATAAAGAGAGTGGTTATTGCTGTCCTGGATCCTAATCCTAAAGTAGCTGGTAAGGGATTAGAAATACTCCAGCAGGCCGGAATGGAGACTGAAGTTGGGGTTATGCAGGAAGCTGCAGTGCAGTTGAATGAAGTGTTTTTCAAATATATACAAAGCAGGATGCCTTTTGTAGCGCTCAAAACAGCCATGACCCTGGATGGAAAGATTGCAGCCTATACCGGGGATTCGCGTTGGATAACCGGAGCAGATGCCAGAAACTATGTCCACCACTTGAGAAATACCTATGATGCCATACTGGTGGGAATAGGTACCGTCCTGGCAGACAACCCGCAGCTTAACACCAGACTGGATGAAGAGAAGGGCCGGGATCCTATTAGAATAATTATCGATAGTAATTTAGAACTGCCCATCGACAGCATAATTGCCCGGAGCAGTAAGGAGCAGCCTACCATAGTATTTTGCGGAACGAACAGCGATGAAAAAAAAGCTCAGCAGTTAGCTCCACTGGGAGTAGATATAATCAAACTGGACTTAGAGGAAGGTAAGGTGCCGCTGCCGGAAGTGATGTCAATTCTAGCTGGCCGGGAAATAACTAGCATCCTGGTTGAAGGAGGATCTGAAATAAATGCCTCATTCATTAATAAGGGATTAGTTGATAAGCTGTACTGGTTTATTGCTCCTAAGGTAGTTGGTGGACGAGGAGCGCCATCGCCAGTGGGCGGGGATGGATGCAAATTCATGAATGATGCTATACAGCTTAGTATCAGTGAAGTGCAGAGCTTCGAAAGGGATATATTGATTACTGCCACTCTAGGCTAAATCAGGTTGAACCTAATGGCCAGGATGGTTAAAGATAAATATATACAATGGGAGGTAATAGTATCTTTACTGGAATTGTAGAGGAGATTGGCAGAGTTAAACAGACAAATCGGGGTAAGCAATCATTTCAAATATCCGTCCAGGCTGCTAAAGTACTGGATGATGTTAAGATAGGTGACAGCATTGCTGTAAATGGTGTTTGTCTTACGGTAACTGAACATTCCGATAGCCAATTTACAGCCGATGTAATGCCGGAAACTTATGAGCGAACTACCCTGAAAACTCTGAGCAGCGGCAGTCCGGTCAATCTGGAAAGGGCTTTGAGACTGGTTGACAGATTAGGGGGACATCTTGTGCAGGGTCATATTGACGGTATCGGGACCATTATCAATAAGGCCCCCAGGGATATTGCAATCATATACCGTATTAAAGCAGAGCCTGATATTTTGAGATATATTGTTGCCAAAGGATCAATAGCGGTTGACGGAGTCAGCCTGACAGTAATAGAGGTAAGCCAGGAAAGCTTTACAGTATCTCTTATACCGCACACTGCAGAATTGACTGTACTGAGCGTAAAAAGGGAAGGGGATAAAGTTAACCTGGAAACTGATATAGTGGGACGCTATGTTGAAAAACTGCTTATGAGCAGTAAGCAAGAAAATGGCGGGAAAGGTATTGATTATAAATACCTGGCTGAAAATGGATTTATTTAAGGGGGCGGCAGCATGTTCAATAGTGTAGAAGAAGCAATCAACGATATAAGAGATGGCAGAATGGTTATTTTAGTCGATGATGAAGATCGGGAAAATGAAGGCGATTTAGTTATAGCGGCGGAAAAAGCAACTCCAGACATAATCAATTTTATGGCCGTTCATGCCCGGGGACTGATATGCGTTCCTATGGAAGGATCTACTCTGGATAGGTTGGATATAAAACCTATGGTTATGGCTAATACCGACAACCATGAAACGGCCTTCACGGTGTCGGTTGATTACAAGACCACTACTACCGGTATTTCTGCCCATGAAAGGGCTGATACTGTAAAAGCGCTTATAGCCGGAGACAGCGTAGCTGCTGACTTTAGAAGACCAGGCCATATATTCCCCTTAAGATACAGGGAAGGCGGTACCTTGAGAAGAGCCGGACATACTGAAGGGTCAATAGACCTGGCCAGACTGGCCGGACTATATCCGGCATCGGTGATATGTGAAATAATGAATCATGATGGAACTATGGCCCGGGTGCCGGAATTAATAGAATTTGCCCGGCAGTTTGATGTAAAAATCATTACTATTGCTGATATTATTGAATATCGCCGTCGCAGCGAAAAGCTTATTATCAGGTTCGATGATGCCCGTCTTCCTACGGCGTTTGGCGACTTTAAAGCGGTTGCGTATAAATCATTACTAGATGACAAGGAACACCTGGCTTTGGTTAAAGGCCAGTGGGACGAAGATGAACCGGTATTGGTAAGGGTCCATTCCGAATGTCTGACAGGTGATGCCTTTGCCAGCAAGCGCTGTGACTGTGGAGAACAGCTGCAGAAGGCAATGGAGATGATAGAAGAAGAAGGTAAAGGCGTTCTGCTGTATATGCGCCAGGAAGGCAGGGGAATTGGGCTATGCAACAAAATCAGAGCCTACAAGCTCCAGGATAATGGCAGGGATACAGTGCAGGCCAACCTGGATATGGGATTTGCAGCTGACCTGAGAGATTATGGAATAGGAGCGCAGATTTTAACCGATCTGGGGGTTAAGAAAATGCGTTTGATGACTAATAATCCTAAAAAAATTAAGGGATTGGAGGGACATCATCTGGAAGTAGTGGAAAGGGTGCCCATGGAAATAGAAAGCCGGAATGAGAATAGGACCTACCTTAAGACCAAGAAGGAAAAAATGGGACACCTTTTGTTAAATATGTAAGATAATAATATTAAAGGGAGGATGCTTAAATTGCCAAGAGTATATGAAGGGAAATTAATCGGGGAAAATCTAAAATTTGGTATCGTCGTATCAAGATTTAATGAATTCATAACCAATAAGCTCTTGTCTGGATGCCTGGATACCCTGTTAAGACATGGTGTAGATGAAGAAAGTATTGAAATTGCCTGGGTACCGGGTGCCTTTGAAATACCCCTGGCGGCTCAGAAGATGGCTGGGAAAGGATATGATTCCGTCATTTGTCTGGGCACGGTCATAAGGGGCGCCACCCCCCATTTTGAATATGTAGCATCGGAAGTAACCAAGGGAGTTGCCCACGTGGGTTTAAATACCGGAATTCCTGTTATTTATGGTGTTTTGACTACCGATACTATTGAGCAGGCCATAGAGAGAGCCGGGACCAAGGCTGGTAATAAGGGCTCTGATGCTGCTATGACCGCATTGGAGATGGTCAATCTCTTTAACAATATGAAATAGTTGGTAATCAATGCCAGTCAAATAAGCTCATTAAACCCTCAAATTAGGTTTTGGGGGTTTTAATTATCCAATCAAAAGAACATTTAATAAACTTGATTTTTTTAAGGCTTTAGCGTAAAGTCTATAATTAGATTTACCACAAATCTTGAATACTTGGATCAATCAGGAGGAGATACAGTGGTTATAACAGGACTCATAGTTATTCTGGTAATGGTGTTATCCTTGCCATTTTTCTTTCACAAAGTGGAAGAAAACCTGGAATTATTTCTGTTTATTATGGGTATAGGTGCAGCCTTTATTTCCAGCAAAATGAATATGGAATTGGTTATGGAAGCTTTGCGAGAACCGGTTATGATAGCTGGAGCAGTACTAATCGCAGGAGCTATATTTTTTCTTTTGAAAGAACCATTTGCCCAATTTATGGGTAATGTTTGCAGGAAATACCCGGTGGCGGTGGTAGTATTTCTGGTAGTGCTAATTCTGGGATTATTATCCAGTGTAATAACAGCTATTGTAGCATCAATCATTCTGGTAGAAATAATATTTCAATTACCGATGGATAGAAAACAAAAAATAGTAGTATGTATACTGGCCTGTTATTCAATCGGATTAGGAGCTGCCCTGACTCCGATTGGTGAACCTCTGGCTACCATAGCCATATCCCGATTAAACCAGGACTTTATGTTCCTGCTTAGATTACTAGGGAAATATATAATTCCAGCGGTGGTTGTTTTTTCCATGATTGCAGGCATCTACACGTCCCGAGTGTCAGGCAGTAAAGAAGCTGCTGGCGAAATCGCGGCAAGCAGTGAAGAAGATGACCATGATTCACTTCTGGATGAGGAAGAGATACAGAAAGATACCTGGAATGGTGTTATCCTAAGAGCCGTGAAGGTATATCTGTTCGTAATGGCTCTGGTATTCCTGGGTGAGGGATTTGAGCCCTTGATTGACAAATATATATTAGGATTGAGCCCTCAGTTATTATACTGGGTAAATATGATTTCAGCAGTACTGGATAATGCTACTCTCTGCGCAGCAGAGATCAGCCCCTCCATGATGGTCAATCCATTGATTGTAGAAGCTATTCTAATGGGGCTTCTAATCAGTGGTGGCATGTTGATACCTGGCAATATACCTAATATCATATCAGCATCCAAGTTGAGGATCGGCAGCAAAGAATGGGCTGTCTATGGAGTTCCAATCGGGCTCTTGTTTATGGTTGTTTTTTATATACTGTTATTCGTGATAAAGGTTTAGAACCTATCAGTATCATGGTATATGCTGTATGATAATTTTTGTTATTTTGTCATTTCTGACCTGGAATATAACGGTATTACCATTATTTTCTCCATAGAGCATATCATAATCTTCATTACCCGAATCCTCAACGCTGAATCGTACATAGTTCTTACCATACTGCTGAACTGCTTTTTCAGGGGAATCACCGACCGTAATATCTCGAGAGGTAGCAGCGCTGTCTCCAAATATATGCACTGCGATCAGAATATTTTCATCTTCTGAAAAAGTAAGATACATGGGGAAAGCCTCCGGATGGTATACTGTAGAACCTCCCAGTCTTTTTATGTCAGGGAAGATTTTAATTGCTTCGTCCCAGTTGGTTTGACCTACAGTTAACTGATGATTATCAGTATTAACTACAAAATCCTCCGGCTGGAGTACAAGACGCTCTTCAGGATATACGATGTCTATTTCCGGGCTTCTGCTGGCTACCAAGACCGCGATAGAAATTACCAGAATTATAGCCAGACTAACATAGAGATATTCTTTTTTAAACAAAACAGTGGCCTCCATTTCATTGATATGCTGCTACTATTATAATGTAAGTTGTTGGCCTTGAAAAATGCTTTAATATGAATTACAGGACGTGAAGTTAGTTGAAAAACGCTAAGGAGATTATACAGTGGGGCGGTAAGCGCTATCACAGCCTGAATCACCATCTGCGGGGAAAATTTGGCCAGAAGGTATTTAAAATTCCTTTGGATGCTGGCTTAAGCTGTCCCAACCGGGATGGAACTCTCGCTACCGGTGGATGTGCTTTCTGCAGCCTTAGAGGCTCCGGGGATTTTGCTGGTGACCGGAGCAAGAATTTAGAAGAACAATTTGCACAGGTAAAGACAATTATGCACAGGAAATGGTCCCAGGGAAAGTACATCGCTTATTATCAGGCTTTTACCAATACCTATGCCCCGGTAGAAAGATTGCGATATTTATACAATCTGGCTATCCAGCAGCCCGGAGTGGTGGGCATGGCAATAGCTACTCGCCCTGACTGCCTGCCTGAAGAAGTAATGGACCTGCTGGAGGAAATAAATAAAAAGACTTTTTTATGGGTAGAATTAGGACTGCAGACGATTCATGAACCTACTTCTCAGGCTATGAATATGCATTACAACTTCAGCGACTTTCAGAAGGCGCTGAATAAGTTGAGAGCCAGAAATATAGAGACCTGCACCCATATGATTCTGGGTCTTCCCGGTGAAAGCATCGAAGACATGAAGCAGACGGGAAGAACAATTGCCCATATGGATATCCAGGGTCTTAAGATACACCTGCTGCACTTGATGAAGGGGACCCCATTGGAGGCAAAATATAATGAGAATCCGTTTGCATTTCTGGAACCAGGTGAATATGTGGAACTAGTCATTGACCTGTTGGAGATACTACCGCCCCAGGTTGTGATTCACCGACTTACGGGAGATAGTCCGCGCGATCTTTTGATTGGCCCCACCTGGAGTCTAAATAAATGGGAGGTATTAAATCAGATAGACCATCGCCTTATGGAAAGGGACACCTGGCAGGGCAAGTATGTTTAGTAGAGGGTCAGGCAAATAACTTGACAATAAGATGATCTATGTACTATAATCTACCTTGTTGAAAACAAATAAACACTTCGTGCGGCAGTGGCGGAATCGGCAGACGCGCTAGATTCAGGTTCTAGTGGGGGAAACTTCGTGGAGGTTCAAGTCCTCTCTGCCGCACCATAAGACAACAAAAGCCTAGAAATAGGCTTTTTATTTTTTGATTAAGATTATTTATATTTTGTGGAGTTGCGAATTTTTGCAACTCCATTTTTCTTGTGTTTGGCGGCACAAGTAAGTGACAAAATCCAGGGCTAACGGTATAATTAGTTATACAAGTATAACTAATTATACAGAATGAAGGTTTTAATATGAAGAATAAGTCCAAGGACGATAATAAATATATGGGTTCGGTCAAAGTAGGGCCAAAAGGACAGATTGTAATTCCTAAGAAAGTGCGTGATATGTTTGGGATTGAATCCGGCGATACATTGATCTTACTTGCCGATGCCCAAAAGGGTATCGCAATTGAAAGAATGGGTGTTTTCAGCAAAATTGCAGATGCAATTTTCAGCGGAAAAGGTAAAGAAATTTATCCGGAGCATAGTGAGGAAGACAGCTTATTTTTTGCAAAGGAAATCAAAAGAATCAGTGCGGAGGAGGAGCAAAAGGAATGATAGCAATTCAAACGACCAATCTTACAAAAAAATACAAGGAGAAAATCGTCGTCGATTCTCTGAACCTAAGCATTGAGCAAGGAGAGCTGTTCGCTTTGTTGGGTTTAAACGGTGCCGGAAAAACTACCACGATAAAAATGCTATCATGCCTTACGAGACCGACGAGTGGTGATGCAATGATTTTAGGTAGTAGCATTGTTTCAAATTCGATCAAAGTAAAAGAACAGATCAATGTTTCACCTCAGGAAACAGCAATCGCTCCTAATCTAACTGTTCGAGAAAATCTCGAACTTATTGCGGGTATATACGGAAGTGACAAGAAGCAATCCAAACAAAAAGCCGAAGATAGCATCTCCTCTTTTGGGTTATCTGACATTGCGCAGGATAAAGCGAAAACCTTGTCAGGTGGTTGGCAAAGGCGACTGAGTATTGCAATGGCGTTAATTTCAGAGCCGCAAATTCTATTTCTTGACGAGCCTACCCTCGGGCTAGATGTACTTGCAAGGCGAGAGCTTTGGGGTGTTATTAAAAAACTAAAGGGTAAGATTACGATTATTTTAACTACCCATTATTTAGAAGAAGCAGAATCCTTATCGGATCGAATTGGCATTATGACAAAGGGTGAACTAAAAGCGATCGGCACGGCAGATGAGCTGACAAAGAAAACAAATACTGCAAAATTCGAAGATGCCTTTATTGCACTTGCTGAAGAAGGGAGTATATGTATATGAAAACTTTGGCTTTCGCTTCACGAAACAGCAAGGAGATTTTGAGAGATCGGCTTAATTTAGCCTTTGGTATTGGTTTTCCTGTCGTTTTACTCCTGCTCCTGTCAGCAATACAATCCAATATTCCTGTTGAATTATTTGCAATTGACCAGCTTGCTCCAGGGATTGCGGTTTTTGGGCTTTCGTTTATTTCACTTTTTTCGGGTATGTTGATTGCAAAGGACAGAACCAGTTCATTTATGCTACGACTATTTACATCTCCACTTACATCAAGTAATTTTATCCTTGGGTATACGCTTCCACTACTGCCGATGGCAGTTTTGCAGATTGCCGTGTGCTTTACTGTGGCATTTTATCTGGGATTGACCGTCAGCATCAATGTAGTGCTTGCGATTATCGTGTTAATTCCGGCGGCAGTTTTGTTTATTGCGATAGGCTTGCTTTGCGGCAGTTTGTTCAACGACAAGCAAGTGGGCGGTGTATGTGGTGCATTGCTGACAAATATTAGCGCATGGCTTTCCGGTACTTGGTTTGACCTCGATTTGGTCGGCGGTACATTTAAAAGGGTTGCAGATGCACTTCCGTTCGTTCATGCTGTTAAGGCAGGAAGAGCTGCGCTTTCGGGTAATTATTTTTTCATTTTTCCGGATTTATGGTGGGTAATCGGATATGCAGTTGTTATTATGGCGATTGCCATTCTTGTATTTATGAGGAAGATGAATAGCGATAATATATAAAGATTATAAACATTTTATTCAGTGTCTTGATGTATCTCAATTAAGTAATTAAGAGACTGAAAATCACTAGGTTTAAGCGCTCTTTTAATTTTCCCGAAAATACTGCCGTTTTTACTGATGATTGAGAGAAAAGTACATGAAAGGTCTATCCACTTAACCAAAATAAAATACTAAAGACGATTATTTACGATTTTAGGGTGAAATAATGGCAAATCGTGAATTCAGCGAAAGGTGATTTCATTCTGGTAATAAGAGAGCCGTTTTCCGGCTCTCTTATTACCGGCTATTTCCGATTGCACAGCGGTTGGTATTCTTCGATCAGTTCTACCTCGCGGCCCTGATAATCATTGGTGATTTCCGCTACCCAGTGACTGGGCTGCTGACTGCTGATACTTTCATTGTCTCCATTTAAATGGGCCAGCAGGCGTATTCTGATATCACCTTTACCAATGTATATCCATTGCTTATCTCTAAGCAGTCCATAAACACCTAATTCACCGGGGTTAAAGCCCAGGATATCCGATCTGGTGAAGGGGCGGAGAGTCGGTTCAATAAACGGCATAGTATAACCTCCTTAAAAATATTTCTTAGTCTAACAATTCTAATCACAGCTGGACAAATCCTGTAAAATAATACTAAGTATTTTGGGAAATACCGATTGTAATATTTTGTTTGCAGTAATTATTTGGTGTTTTTAGACCCTAAAAATACCATGCACCCAATAAAAAACTCTTAATAATCTACATGTTGAATAATTTCCCACCCTAAAGAAATTAAACAAATAAATCTAATAATTAGCAGGTTATTAACAATTTGTGTCGAAAGCCCTTAATAATCACTTTTAGTATTATGAAAGGGGTAGTTTATGGACATATTTCTTTCCTATTTGCAGGGGGTTATTGAAATACTTGGATCTATCGTGCTAGCATTGGTTTTCTCGCGAGTCAAAATTAAATGGGGAAGAACTGCGATTGTAGCGGCTATTATTGCAGCGGTTATTATGATATTAAGAACAATACCCGTAATTTTTGGGATTCATATGGTTGCATGTATTCTAATGATATTTATATTTATTGTCATGAAGACTACGGCTAACAAGTCCTTGGCATTTATTTCAGTATTTGCTAGTTTTGTTTG
The DNA here is from genome assembly GCA_016841875.1 of Syntrophomonas sp. GTDB lineage: Bacteria > Bacillota > Syntrophomonadia > Syntrophomonadales > Syntrophomonadaceae > JAAYJK01. The sequence continues at coordinate 7,612 of JAENYG010000004.1, read as the reverse complement.
TCTAGGAGTAATTGAATATTCATTAAACCAACTTTTTATATATTTAGGTTTGCTGCACATTGAGGATGTAACTGAAGCAAGCAGCATATGGATGATGATGGGCTATATGCAGGCAGTATTGATGAATATTATTGCAATTATACTGCAGTTATTTGTAGAACCCTTGAATGATTGGAAGAATAATAATGGAACCTAATCTTTACCGGCGTATGGCCTTTTACCTGTGCCAGCAAAACCGACTGCCACCTGAAAAAGAATACGAACTGGCTTATGCTATGGAGGTATTGTTAATCAATATATTGAATTTGCTCCTTACTCTTCTGGTAGGTTTTCTGCTGGGAGTCTTGCCAGGTACCGTAGTAAGCATCATGGTTGCTGCAGCTTACCGTCATACAGCTGGAGGCGCCCATGCCAGGAGTCCATGGATTTGTGCAGCGGCAACTATGATAGTATTTCCGAGCCTCGCTTATTTAGGAACCTATCTGGCCGCTGGTCCAGATATTATCAGCAGGATTATCGCCGCTGCAGCTGCGCTGGTGGGCATTTATGCTATATATCGGTTTGCGCCGGTAGATTCAGCTCAGGCCCCTATAATATCGCCCGATAGACGCAAAAGACTGAAAAGGTATTCATATGTCGTAATTGGGATATTAATAAGCGCGATGCTAATATTGGAAGTAATTTCATTTTGGAGGTTATATGCAATTACAATCCAAGTTTGTGCTGCATTAACTATAATGTGGGTAAGTTTTAATCTAACAGATACCGCTGCCTCGTTTTGGTGCTTGTTGGACAACCAGCATTAATTCTATAAACAGGAGGTGAGAAAGATGAAAAAGATTTTTTATTCCATCCTGGGAATGGCGGTTGTAGCTCTGATATTTGTTGCTAACGTAGCATCAGCGTCAGCATGTTTTTATGGACATTATCAGCCAGAAGTTCCAGAATCACTCAGGAAGTAATCGCCAGCAAAAAAGGGGGGGGGCACCCTCCCTTATTGCTGAATTTGAAGTAATAGTACCGAGGTGACTGATTTAATGATAGCAGTAGAACAGGAGGCAAAACGCAAACGCGACATATATGAAAATGTTACTATTCTGCACATGCTGTGCATGTATATAATGCTGTTTGCTCTCGTAGTAAATAATAAATTTTTTTCAATAAATATATTTCCCTTTATTAATTATAAAGTTTTGATATTCATGGTTGGTTGCCTTTTATTATTTGTCTTGGTTAATTTGTACAACCGCCGATATTACTATCAAGTGGAAGAAAAAAGGTTTACCTTGGTGGGAATATCCTATATAGGTTATCCCCTGCTAATTGCTATTATTATATTTCATATGAGTCAGAACAGTAGTACCCATTACCCTGAGGTTATGTTCTTGCTGCCAGTTATAATTGCAGCATCTATTGGCGGGCAGTTACTGGGTATGGCAATGGCCGCTCTGTGTGGGGCGATAGTGTTATATTATGGATATTTTGAGCAGGGTAAGTTGATATATGGGCTTGTAGAATCTCACTTGATATTCCTTGGTATTCTATTTGTGGTAGGCTGGTTTATCGGCTCACAAACCGATTCTGAAAAGGAACATCGAAGCTATTTAACTAAACTGGCAACCACTGATTTGTTAACTGGATTATTCAGTCATCGTTATTTTCAGGATAAACTGCAGGAATACTTCCAAAATCCGGATCCTAAGGAGCCATTGGTGCTGATACTGCTGGATATAGATTATTTTAAATATTATAATGATAGTTTCGGGCATCTGATGGGAGATAAACTGCTGCAGATTATTGCTGGATTTCTGCATGGATTAAACCTGAAAAATGCATTTGCGGCTCGTTATGCAGGAGGGCAGTTTGCTCTGGTTCTGCAGGGATATGACCAGAATGATGCGCTTAAGATTGCTGAAGATATTATAAGTAAAATAAATGAATATCACTTCTATGGTGAAAAATATCAACCAGAAGGGAAAATCACTGTGTCTTGTGGCATTGCCTTATACCCCCAGCATGCCAATAATAGCAAAGAACTGCAGGGATATGCTGAACAGGCCTTATATAAATCGAGAAGCCTGAGCCGGCATAATGTAGAATTATATTTTTCCGTTTTTGACAATATGGAAATCTCCAATGATGAAAGAGAAATATTAAATTCTATTCGTACCCTGGTTTCGGTAATTAATGCTAAAGATAGATATACTTATGGACATTCAGAGAGGGTTACTTATTATGGACATAAAATGGCTGAGTTAATTGGTTTAAGCGAGGAAGAGATCAAGTGGGTTGATTATGCATCCTTCTTGCATGATATAGGCAAGATAGAGATAGACCGGGACATTTTAAACAAACCATCCAGCCTGAGTGAAGAAGAATGGTTGGTTATCAAACAGCATCCCATATGGGGAAGCGATATGGTCAAGCCTCTTGCCAAACTGAGGCCGATAGTACCTATTATTCGTCACCATCATGAGAATTACGACGGATCAGGTTACCCAGATGGCCTGGCCGGGGATGACATACCGGTCATCTCTAGAATAATAAGAATAGTAGATAGCTATGATGCCATGACCTCCTACCGCCCGTATCGGAGGAATTTATCGTCCAGCGAAGCCCTGGCAGAAATAAAATATTATACTGGCATTATGTTTGATCCTGAGCTAGTTGATTCTTTTGAAACAATTCTGGAAGAAGATTTAAAGGAAAGAGCCATATAGTACAGGTACCACAAATAAGTAGAACAACGACATCAGACTAAACAGATAATAAAAGCCTTAAAATACTGATATAATAAAGGAACTCAATTAAGCTTTTAGGAGGTGTGATATGGATAAGATCAATGTAAAATTCAGACAGTTGGAAGGCGGTGCCCAAATACCAGAATATGAAACGGCTTCTGCTGCCGGATGTGATATAGCTCTTCCCCTGCGAGGAGACATTGTGTTGTATCCACATGAGGTTAAGAATATACCGGTGGGCTTTGCGGTCAAAATACCAGATGGTTATGAAGGACAGATTAGAAGCAGGGCAGGGATGGCACGAAAAGGGATAGTAGTTGCCAATGCCCCTGGCACAGTTGATTCAGACCATACGGCGGAACTGCATCTGCTGCTTTTGAATGTAAGCGATAAACCGGTTCGCTTATCCCCTGGACAAAAAGTAGCCCAGATGGTTTTTAGCCCTGTGGTGCATGCGGAATTTGAGGCGGGAGATTAATTGTAGATACCAATAATTATTAACCGTGCTGCGATAGTCTTTTAGATGTTCCCTTAATTTTGGCAGTTAAACTACCGGCGATAAATAGAATTATACCCGTAAGGCAGCAAATTATGGCGATTCTATTAGTAACAGCCAAAACGGAGTCTTTGAATATAGCAGCCAGGATTTTTGGATTATTGCCAGTAATGGCCAGCAGTTCATCATAGGAGGAAAGCTGTGCGGTGATGCTGTTATCCAGTACTCCACTGACATAGGATACGAATATTATAACCACCAGACCGGATGCAGCCAGTGCATATCCGGTATTTTTTAAAGTATCCGATAGCTGAAATAGAAACAGCGTGAATAAGAAGAAGAAAGCGAACAGCAGGAAAGGAACATACTTGCTGTATGGATAATAAATTCGTACGGTGTCAACATATGCCAGGACGCCGCTGTCTTTTATAATTGAAGTGTACCGTAAATCCAAGTAATCAGGAATACCAGCAGATTTGCTCAGGTGTTCGGCCATGTTTGCCATTAATATATTATTAATAACGTCATCTTCTGCAGCCTGGGGAAGAATGGGGATCATCTGGGCAATAAATTGCGATTTCTGTTCTCTAAAGTCAATCCGCAGATCCAATTCGTCACTGGTATTTTTTAGATAAGCCAACAAATTAGTGATAAGCCCGGAAACCTGTTCCTGGGTCCAATCCTGGGAAAATGTACTGCTGGTTGCTTTAACCAGAGATTGATATGTATTATCATCTAATCCCCTGGTATGGTTTTTAATAGTTAGTAATACGAAATTCTGAGGTATGTTGCACAGGTTATGCTTGTGAACAAAAGAACCATAAAAATTTGCATTGAGAATCGTACATTCAGCACTAATAGCCAGCTGCATCATGATTGAGGATAGAAAAATGCAGATTGATAGAATTATTAGGATGGCCAGCCGGTTCTTGTTCATAGAATCACTCCTGATTTAAGGTAGCAGAACTATTGCTTTTTTAGTGTAACAGTAATGTGATAATAATACTACCGCCAAAGTCTACCTGATATTCTGATTATAACTATCATTCAGGCATATATAGGCATCCATCGACATATTTTCAAGACATGATCAGAACATCCAGGTGTTAATGCTATAATTATCCTAATAATAATTACATTATTATTTTATATTCAGTGAATTAGAGATGACCGGATGCATGCATTTGTGCTGGTTGACACCTTTTTTAGATGCGAACATACTTCAAATCGTAAGTTGAGATTTATAGTATTGAGAAATAGTGTCAATATCGAAAATGATATAAGCAAGGGAGGAAATAATAATGGCCAGCAAATTTAGATTACATCCTGAGGATACTGTCTTTATCGTGGTTGATATTCAGGAAAAACTTATGGTGACTATGGAATATAGAGACAAAGTATATAGAAACCACCAGATATTGATGGCTTTAGCACGGCAGATGAACATTCCAGTAATCAAGTGTGAACAATATCCCAGGGGTTTGGGGAGTACGGTATCAGAAGTTGCAAAACTGCTGCCTGAAAAACATTTTAGTCTCGAAAAACTCATGTTTTCAGCATATGGGAAAGATCTTCAGGATATTTTACTGCAGATTAACCGGCAGACCATATTGATAACCGGTACGGAAACTCATGTTTGCGTATTCCAGACTACCCGGGATTTACTTGAAGCCGGCTATAATGTGCATGTAGTAAGGGATGGAGTATGTTCCCGGTTTAAAGAAAATTATTTAAGCGGATTGCAATTGATGGAAAACATGGGCGCCGTCATAAATAATACTGAAACCATAGCCTTCGATCTGCTGCAGCGGTCAGATACTCCTGATTTTAAGGTGATATCTGCCATTTTGAAATAGATCGACAAAAACTATTTAGACTGCTGGTCATTATTTGATGATATTGAAATTCCAGGTGTTTGTACGTACAGCGTGGATAAGTGTTGTGGTTTATCACCAGTTAAGGGGAAAACGTTTGAAATAACATGATTAAACAGAAGGAAATTATTTAACAATATATTAAATAATTGATAACATTTACAACCTGGTAACCATACAAGCCGAGTATATTTTGCTATTAATAGGAGATTCTTATTGACAAAAGGGTATCCAGGTAATATAATATCATTCTGTTGGGCTTAATAAAGGAACCTGTCTATAAAAATTTAATCAGGATACTGGTTTCGGCCGCATTTGCTGAGCCGATTATTTTTTGTCCAGGAATAAGGAGTGAAAATAGGTGCTTCAAAATTTACGTAATATAGGGATTATCGCGCATATTGATGCCGGTAAGACCACTACCACCGAGAGAATATTATACTATACCGGTCTTACTCATAAAATTGGAGAAACCCATGACGGGGAAAGTGTAATGGATTATCTCAGCTATGAGAAAGAACGCGGCATTACCATTACTTCCGCGGCCACTAGATGTGTATGGAAGGATAACAACATAAACATAATAGACACACCCGGACACGTTGACTTTACCGCTGAGGTGGAGCGGAGTCTGAGGATACTTGATGGAGCGGTAGTTATATTTTGTGCCAAAGGGGGAGTCGAACCCCAATCTGAAACTGTCTGGAGGCAGGCAGATAAATACCGGGTGCCCAGAATAGCTTTTGTTAATAAAATGGATGCTATGGGAGCAGATTTTCACCGGGTGGTTAAGCAGATAGCCAGCAGGCTGGGTGCAAAACCATTAATCATGAGTCTGCCAGTAGTGGAGGAGGATCAATTCTGCGGAATCATTGACCTGATATGTATGAAATATATTACTTTTACCGGGAGACTGGGCAATGAAGTAACCCAAACTGTCATTCCCGAGGCCTATCAGGACGAGGCAGAGACCTGGAGATTAGCTCTGATTGAGACTCTAGCGGAAAACGATGAGTCAATTCTTAATCTATATTATGAGGATCAAGAAATATCAGCCGAAACATTGGTGGCAGCGGTTAGGAAAAATACTATTGAAAACTGTATAGTTCCAGTAGTGTGCGGCAGTGCTTACAAAAACATCGGGGTACAGCTGTTGCTTGATTCTATTGTAAGTTATCTCCCTTCACCGCTGGATGTGCCAACAGCCATGGCTAAAGTGGTGGATAGTGAGGAAGAGATAGAAATATTACCCGACGTAAACGAGCAGTTTTCGGCCCTGGTGTTTAAAATTGTCAGCGATCGTCATGTTGGCAAACTGGCTTTTGCCAGAATATATTCAGGTAAACTGAAAGCAGGCAGCTACGTTTATAACAGCACTACTGGCAAGAAGGAGAGGGTAGGGCGTCTGGTCAAAATGCACGCCAACCACCGGGAAGAAATAGAAGAAATACAAGCCGGTGATATTGCTGCGGTTATAGGTTTAAAGGACGTGAATACCGGCGACACCATCTGTGATGAAAGAAAACCCATTTTACTAGAAGCAATTGAATTCCCTGATCCAGTTATTCAGGTCGCTATTGAACCAAAGACTCAGGCTGATCAGGCCAAGATAGGCGAAGCTCTGGCCAGGATATCGGCTGAGGACCCGACCTTTAAGATCACCCATAACAATGAGACCGGGCAAATGTTGATCGAAGGTATGGGTGAACTGCATCTGGAGATCATTACCGAGAGATTAACCCGAGAATTCGGAGTTGAATTTAATACTGGCAGGCCGCAGGTGGCCTATAAAGAGACTATTTCCGGTTCAGCTAAACATGTTACTCGTTATGTTAAGCAGACAGGTGGTAAAGGGCAGTTTGCCCATGTGGTGATAAGCCTTGAACCTACTGAAGAACTATTTGTTTTTGAAAGTAAAATCGTCGGTGGGGCCATCCCGCGGGAATATATACCAGCGGTTGAGGCTGGCGTCAAGCAGGCTCTGCAGGAGGGAATACTGGAAGGCTATCCGGTAGTGAACGTGAAGGCTGTTTTACTCGATGGGTCCTACCATGAAGTGGATTCATCAGAGATGGCTTTTAGAACTGCGGCCATGCTAGCTGTGAAGGAATGTATGAAAAAGGCTAAACCCAAGTTACTGGAACCGATTATGTGCCTGGAAATCACTTCCCCGGAAGAGTTTACCGGTAATATAATAAACAATATCAGCAATAGAAGGGGACGGCTGGATTCAATGGACATGGAAAATAATACTCAGATAATCAAGGGCTATGTACCGCTAGCCGAGTTATTCGGTTATTCAACCGTATTAAGGTCACTCACCCAGGGAAGAGCCGGTTTTTCCATGCAGTTTTCTCATTACGAGGAAAACCAGACCGCTTAACATGTAATCAAAGACCAAAGGCCCACTGTGTTTTTTTAACATAGCGGGCCCTTTTTATTAATATATAACCTGCATTCCCGGAATTTATAACGAGGGTGGATCCACACCTAGTGCTGTG
>JAENYG010000026.1 GCA_016841875.1 Syntrophomonas sp. | reverse complement strand
TTTTTTCAGCTTTTCGTATTCCGGATCTCCGGGTTTCAAATCCTTTCTTGGATTATATTTGGCCGGATTAATTTCGCTTAAGCCTATCTTTTGAATAAGCATTTTTTTACCCATTTGCACACCTCCACAATTTAAGGCATTAAAAAAAGCTCGGGACGAAAATCGTCATCGAGCTAAAATTAGGCTAAAACTCCCAGCTAGACCCCCCCTTGCGAATTATGCGATTTTTCACACGAAGCCCTGGCGCGTTGTCGTTTCAAGGCTTCCCGTAAGATGTCTACCCCCTAGGGGCGCTAATTGTAAAATCAATTTGACAACTGTTCCCTAAAGCTTTACAATTTAAGTAAGGAACTTTGTTTCCTTACTTATGCATTTTTAGTTGAAAGGAGCATAAAATAATGTTAACAACAAATATAAATGCAGGAGATGGACAAATGGAAAAACGCCGGATTAATATCTCCAGTAAAAGACAGATCACTATCCCCGCAAAATATTTTGATTCCTTAGGTTTAGATAAAGAGCTTGACTGTATTTATTCTAAGGATATGTTAATCCTTTTGCCCGTAAAAAAAGAAGATCCCGCTTTTGCTGAGGAGATCTTACAAGATCTAATCGAGCAAGGTTTTTCAGGTGAAAAACTATTAACCGAGTTTAAAAAAGCCAATCGTAAAGTTAGGCCTGCTGTTGAAAAGTTAATCGAAGAAGCTGATGAAATTGCAAAGGCAGCCTCTGTAAATTATATAGATCCAACAGACGATATCTTTGGCGATGAAGAAACGGAGGCTTAATAATGCTTCCTGTAGTCTATACCCCAATGGCAGAAAAGTATTTTAAAAAGCTTAAAGACAAGCAGCTAAAGAATTCATTCAAGGAAGCAATTGTAAGTATAAGAACAAATCCCCAAATAGGAGACGCCAAATCTGGCGATCTAAAAGGTATTTACAGCCTCGATATTTACTATAATCGTACCAATTATGAGCTTGCCTATAGGATATCTCAACTCGAAAATGGCGAAATGGTAGTCATCATCATGGCTGGCACTAGGGAAAACTTTTATAAAGAACTAAAAAGATATATGAAGTAATGCTAAGTTAGTCCTTTCTAAATATTTCCAAAGCCGCCATCTTCTTCAGCAGTTTTTTTACTGTGACAACTTTTACAAAGGGGCTGCCAGTTCTTTCTGTCCCAGAAAAGTTTTCTGTTCCCGCCGTGGGGAATGATATGGTCCACCTCTGTTGCCGGAGTAAGCCTTCCTTCTTTTTGACAATGAACACAAAGTGGATGCTCTTTTAGAAATTGCTTACTGGCCTTTCGCCATTGGTAAGTATAGAGCTTGGAGCTTTTAAGGTTTTGTTCTTTTGCTACTTTCTTTTTATGTACCTCACAGTACCTGTCATAAGTTAATGTCTGGCACCCGGGATAACTACAGATAGTTTTTGGTTTCCGAGGCATCGGCTTTTGCCCTCCTCTCCCCATGCTTGCAACCAGACCAAGAGATCCGTTTATGTTTATTACCGTCCTCGGATATATTAATTAAGGATTTATGATACTCGCTTTCTGGATTGCTGCATTCATAAGCTTTCCAATCCCTATCGCTGGCTGATTCATCAATAGTAGCAAAGCGACAGGATATACATTTGATTTTCATAAGACACCTCCCCCGTTTTAGGCATAAAAAAAAGCCCTGATAACAAATTAAATGTTTCAGAGCTTTTCTATATTAAATTAGGTGGGTGGCCTAAAACCACCCTAGGAAATCAGTGTGCCCAACCAAATGCTGGGCTAATCTATCCTTCAACCTCGCCGTTCTCTTTGAGAATTGAATTCATAAAAGCCATATTTAATGCTATTTTATTTATTTCAGCGATCGCTTCTAAATCCTCTTTCTGTAAGCTGTTTGGCCGAAAAGCAATTGACATTGGTGTATATTCTTCATTTTCATCTTCAAAATATTTCAAAGTACAACCAAATAGATTGCAGGCTTTTTCTAAGATATCTACCCCGATTTTCCGTTCGCCTGTTTCAAATTTTGAAATATAACTTTGATCAATATTTAAAAACTCAGCTATTTGTGATTGGCTCAATTTGTTGTATTCTCTTAACTCTTTAAATTTCTTACTCGCCAAGTTTATATTTGTCGTGGGTAGCCCCCCCCTCAAACATATTCTATAATAGCTTTGTGTGTTTCCAATAGAGTGCTCGAATTATTTAATAACAGATTGGTTTTTTAGTTACTTAACCAGCAATCCCCTTTAGACAACAAATATATCCCGTGCAATACTCCTATTTTTCTAGATCTGCAAAGAGTTCATCCAAATTATCGTATCCTTTAACATTCGGATCTTTTGCCATCCTTTCTACCTCCAGCATTGCTTCAATAGTTTCTCTATTTGGCCGCTTCAAAGCAATTTCAAAAGGTATTCTTCCTTCACGCAGGCACTGGCGAACAAAAATGTTAAATGCAGTTGAAATATTCATACCTAACTCCGCAAATAGTGCATCTGCTTGTGCTTTCAATTCTGCATCCATACGAATGCTAATATTTGTAGTTGATCGGGCCATTTCAATCATCCCCTTACTAAAGGTAGCTATATTATGCGCATATTGCACGAACATATCAACCTATAGCACGAAAATATTTTTATTTAGTCCCCCAATACTAATAAAACCATCCTTTTTCAATCAGATAAATCTTTTATTAATATTTTTTTAATTTGGGCATAGAAAAAGCCCTTAAGGATTTAATCAGGATTTAATCCCTGAGGGCTCTATATCAAGAATGCTGCGTTTCCCGGGAGTCGTGGTCGATCTATCCCTAAAGGGCCTATTCAAACAGCATCTGGTGTTCTTGATTTTCTATACCATTACACTTTATAGTATAGCACGGGTTGGCTGTTGCTTCTTGTTGTTTTTATTGCTTTTTGTTGCTTTTTGATGCGTGTTTCATTTTTCCCTCGATTTCTTTTAAGGCACTACCGTGCAAACGTGAAATCCAACTTCTATCAAATCTTAATTCCCCGGCTACAGCTTCCCAAGACCAACCGTTAATATATCTCATTTCCAATAGCAGCTGGCAAATAGGATCGTCCACCTGGCTAATAGTATCCATGATCTCTGCCTTGATACCCACTAGCCGGTTAATGTCCCGATTAATTTCTTTTTCTAAATCCACAATTTTGGCTATGGTATTTTCCATATGGCTCTTTGTACTTATGCCACCGGACACTTTTTCCTCTGTAAGATTAACACTTACCTTCATAGCCAACACTCTTAAAGTTTCTAATAGTTCCAGCTTGCTGTTAATCCTTTGATCAAGCCACAAGGCTTGAGACAAATATTCCTTAGCGCCCATGCTTTACACCTCCATCTTGTAATACTTTTCAAAGATGTGTTTTTGCTTCCTAGCATCTAAACCTCGAATTCTCTCCAATGCCTTCTCTTGGTCCAGTAAATATTGCTCCTTGGTTTTATAGAAACTGCAGCCTTCACATTGTTTTACTTTTAAGGCTATGCAGCTATTTCGTTTATAAGCAAAGCAGTCTTTCATGGTTACCCCACCTCCTGATTAATTCTGGCTTTAACTGCTCGTAACAAAGCCTCTTGACCAGCTTCCTTGTTAGCCAGCACCTGCATTACATCTTCATCTATAGTTTTTTTAGCCACTAAATGATGAACTACCACTGTGTCTTTTTGACCCTGACGGTGGATACGGGCATTGGCCTGCTGGTACAATTCCAAACTCCATGGCAGTCCAAACCAGATGATAGTACTTCCGCCGTCCTGTAAATTCAAGCCGTGACCTGCTGAAGCAGGGTGGGCAAGCATCACTGGTACTTCGCCTTTGTTCCAATCCTCAATGTCTTCTGGTTTATCCAGCACCCGGCAGTCCAGACGTTTTTGAATCCTCTCCGAGTCATGTCGGTAAGAATAGTAAACCAGCACCGGCTTGCCATTGGCCGCTTCGATTAAATCCTCCAGGGCATCAAGCTTCTCATCATGGATCTCTTGCACTCCGCCATCTTCGTCATAAACCGCTCCGCCGGTAGTCTGTAAAAGCTTGTTGGCCAAAACTGCTGCACTCCCGGCTACTACATCACCATCTATTAACGGTAGTATTAAATCCCGCTCCAACTGCTGGTATTTCTCCATCACCTTGTTCGGTAGCTGCACCGGCACTATGTTATCTATGCGGGCCGGGATATTTAAGTAATCGCCGCTTTTCATACTGATGCAGATGTCGGAAAGTTTATTGTAAATTGCTTTTTCGGCACCTTCTTTCAGCTTGTAGGTGAAGATGATGTTATGATTGCGTTTATCGGGCAAGAAGTAACGTTCCCGGTAACCGGTTAAGGTTTTTCCCAGCCGCTGCCCGCTATCTAAAAGGTAAACCTGCGACCACAGATCAATTAGTCCGTTAGGAGCCGGAGTGCCGGTTAAACCCACTACTCGCTTAACAAAAGGTCGCACTTTGCGTAGGGCCTTAAATCGTTGGGCTTTAGGAGATTTAAAACTGGATAGCTCGTCTAACACCACCATATCGAAAGGCCAGTTTTTCTTGTAATAATCAACTAACCACTTTGTGTTTTCCCTATTTATCACGTAGATGTCGGCTGTGGAGTTTAAGGCTTGGATACGCTCTTTTTCTGTACCCAGTACTTTGGCAATGCGCAAGTGGTTTAGGTGATCCCACTTTTTGACTTCCTCTTCCCACACCATACCAACCCGAAGGGGAGCAATGACCAATACCCGGATTATCTCAAAATAGTTATGCAAAAGTTCTGCAATAGCTGTTAAAGTAATCACGGTTTTACCCATGCCACATTCCAGAAATATTGCTACCGCCTTTTGATTTAAGATGAATTTTGAGGCATAATCCTGATAATTATGGGCGTTATATTTCATCCCACCACCTCCCTCATAAAAGCACTCACCGCCTGAACAGAATCTATAACATAAACCTTAAAGCCTAATTTCCTTAGCTGCTCTTTCCTTTTAAGCTGTAGGGGTCTCAATCGTTCCTCCGGTGCCTTAAGTTCCACAAAAATTACCTCTTTACTGGGGAGAAGCACAATTCTATCCGGCACCCCCGCTGTTCCAGGGGAAATAAATTTTAAGGCTAAGCCTCCCGCTCGTTTCACTTCTTCTTTCAATCTGATTTCTATCTCTCGCTCCCTCAATATAAACACCGCCTTCCTGCTGACACCTGCTGACACCTTTCGTCATGTTAAACTGCCCAATGGTTAACTAATAACATCAATCCTATTTTTTATGTCAGTTCGGTCAGGTTTTTTTATGCTGACTACTGACACCTACTGACTCATTTTTTACTATTAATCTATAGAAAAATAACTTTACAAGAGGTATATAGGGATTTCGGTCAGTTGGCGTCAGCCAGTCAGCATTTTACTGATTTTGGGATGTAAAACTGACACTTGCTGACTCTTTTTGCCGAGTTCATTTCCATTTCTCTCGTTATAAAACATAACCCTCATTTACCTTTCCCTCTGTCTGCTGACATAGCTGACACCTTACGTCGTGTTAAACCCACAAAATTTTAAGCTAAACTATATTTCTCATTTCTGCGCCCACCCTGTCGGCTGACACCTGCTGACTCAAGTTAAAATATCAAAAACTTCACCAGTTCCTGTTTGGGTTTTCTTGCCCAGTTTAATCCCAGCCCAACCTCTGGCACCTTCGTGTCCGATACGAATACTTTCATAACCCCGCTCTCTTAACATTTTGGTAAAGGTATTCTTTCTTACCGGCGCTTCACCATTATCCTCACACCACATTTCATAAGCACTGTATAAATCTTTGGTAGTTGTCTTGGCTAAGGGATTTAAGCTGCAACAATCTTCAAAAAAACCACTTAACCGATCGGTCTCATCCTGATATTCACTAACTGCTTCCAGCACTTGTTCCGGTGGGTTAAGCCCTTCCTTCTGCCAGGCAAGGCACCCTTTGACCGCCCAAGTAAGAATAGCCTCGCCTTCTTTTTTGAGCTTTTCCCCCAGCTGCTTATCTCGTTCTTTGGGAGGAATCATCACCGTAAAAGGGATCAACATAATCCTTGACCAGATACCTTGATCTCGGCCCCGGATATCTGGCTTGTTGTTACTGGCCAACCAGATCTTAAACTGGGGCTTGTAACTAAAGGGATCTTGTCGCATAAAGCGCACTTGCAGCTCATCGCCACCAGTTATTTGTTTAATTAAGCTCTCAGCAAATCGCTGGCCGTAACCGGTCTCCACAGTGCTGGTAAAACGCACCCCTTTGAGAGCTGCCAGTTCAACCGGAATGGTATCGTGTTTTTTCTCCATCAGTACTTCTGGCCTGGTGGTACTGGAGTAATCCCCTAAAACATATTGAATAGCTTCTATGAATTTACTTTTGCCGTTACGCCCGGTGCCATAGAGGAAAAATAACACCTCTTCGCCACAATCCCCAGTTAAGCTGTAGCCCACTGCCCGCTGGACAAAATCCCTTACTTCAATATCTGGTAGCACCCTTTTTAGGAAGTTGTCCCATAACTCGCTGTTAGTGTCTTTGTAAGCAACCGGGCAGATCTTAGTTAACATCTGTTCTTTACTGTGGGGCATCAGTACTCCGGTTTTTAAATCTAAAGTTCCGTTTTGAACATTTAGGAGCCACGGTTCAATGTCCAACTGACTTTGAGCCACCGGTAGATGGCTTTCAGCCAGTGTGATCGCATCTTTTTGACGGGAGCGGGATTCAGAAGTAATAGCCCATTTGAGCATAGCCCGGCGTTCATTTTCATCATATATTTGCATTGCCTCCGCCCCAATAAGCCGCACAGTCTCTTTGACCTTTCGGTAGATTCCACCACTATCATCCGGCTCCCACCTTTTACCGTTCCAGATAAGCCATTTACCAAGTTGGTAGCAATAACGCATTTCTTCTCCATGGTGGAACACTAGGCGTTCGGCATTTCCGGTATCTGTGCGTCGAAAGATCCCGCTGCCAAAATCACTAGCCGCTGAGCTTATGCCCATCCACTCCCTTACCTTGCCGACAACTTGATCCCCCATAATCCCGGCCAGCTTTGGCCAGCCACTAACAGGCATTCCTTTTTCCAGCTTGTCTAAAGCGTAGCCCACCGCCTTAAGGCGCATATCTGCTTCCTCATCACCGGCGGCTTGTATTATGGCTTCAATAAATTTTTTAATTTCATCAATTCCCCACCCGGCATGAGCCAGAGCACCGGAAAGGTGTAGCGCAGCATCTTGCCGAGCCCCAGACTTAGGCCAATGCCTTGCTAAAAGAGCGGCTGCCGCTGTAAGCCTGGCTGCTTTCACCAGCTCCACCTTTGATAGTTCTTTGGGTTTACCCTTGCCCATCCAAGTCACTGCTTCACCTTGCGGATGGATTGAAGGTGGAATCATAGTCTGGCTGCCGGTGCTTCTGATTTCCAAAATAGTAGAGTCCTTATCTTTAGTAGGGTCCTGAAACTTAGATGTCTGCACTTTTTGGCAACGATATAGTAGATGTGCTCTTCCAATACTTTCTCTTCCGAAGGAGAGCTTTGTATCCGGCATTAATAGGCTGGCAGCAGTAACCGCCTCCTGTGTGTCACAGTCAATATCTACAATCCAATCCGAAGGCTCCCCTAGCAGCAAACCGATATTATGATCCGAAGAAAAAACTTGATCTATTTCATCGTCTGTAATTAATCGTTCTTGCCATTTAGCTTCTACAGGTTTTTTATCCTTAGGCTTAAGCGGAATACAATGCCAACCCCTTTTGAGCATCTGCCTAGCGGCTTTGGCCGTTAAGTTCTCTTTGGTCATGGAGTAATCGCCTCCAGTCGACTATTAAACCGCTTTGCTTTAAGCCCAATTTCTTCTGCCGCAGCTATCTCACCAGCCATGCCTTCCGAAACCTTATCTCCAAAAGCCCATAGCTCATCACACTTGGCTAGCAGTTCTAAACCCATCTCCATTCCAGCAGCCCTTTCCACGGGGTCATCATCATCGAGAAAGGTAGTAAATATAACATGGGGTGCTAAAGGGATACCGCCTTTACTGTAAATATATCTAGAATAGCCAATGGCCTTATGAATGTTTCTTTCCACATCTCCCCTGAGCGGGGAGCAGACATAGATGACGGGCCTTTTCCTTTGCACTAGCAATCGGTTCAAATACCAGCGGGCTTTTTGCAAGTCTTCTTCCCCTGCTTTATACTCAAAGCGGGAGAGGTATTTAATTACATTACCCACAAGGTAGCCCGTAAACTGCTCCCCCGTTAGCTTGGCTTGGATGTAGTCAATGGTTTCTATACCACCCACTAGGTAATGATCAGGATTAATTTTGTCCATAGGTTTTTCCCCTCCCTAAGCAATTTTTCGTTCAATAATCGGCAGTAGACCCCTTTCGTTTTTCAGAAGATCATAAAGAAAGAGTCTGCCTTTTTGCGTCCAGTAAGTATGCATGACACTTTTCTCAGCATCAATGGTATGTGTTTTAGATTGGGTATAGCCTTGATCGGCGTAGTCCTGATACAAAAGCCAAGTGTTTCCCATTTTATACTGCACCCCCAACTTGTGAAGCAGCTTATTCATGGCCTGGCCCGACATGCCGTAGTCCTTAGCAATTTTTGTGATGGGAACTAAGGATTTGTTTTGCAGGATTAAATCGTAGTAAGAAGCCTTAGGCCTTAGCTCACCGATTATTTGCTTTTGCTTGGCGCTTTCCAGCTCCAGCTGTTTGGCCTTTTCCTTAGCCTGCTTGTATTCGGAGAATAACCTAATGCCCAGGTCGGGATTATTCAGAATGTCATCTATAAGTGTGTCAGTGGCATACAGCCCAAATTTTCTAATGGAAGGCAATACCTCATCAAAAACCCATCTTTCGAATCGCTCTGCTTCTGGTAAATTGGAGCGGACAATCAAGCGGTAAAGATCACCTTCCGGAATAAAATTCATCTCTTGTTTCCGGCCAAGATTATCGATGATGTCGTGTTTCACGACCCCACGGCAATGGCGGGATACTGCATCCCTGGGGTTGGTGTAGCCTAACACAGCTGCACTACCACTGGCTGGAAAATACTCTTTACCATTGATAATTAAAATTTTTAGTTCTCCAAACTCTGTATGATTAAAAACTTTGATATTACCCATATATAAAAACCTCCTAATCTTTTTTGTAGTAGTCCGCCTCGAAGCTATCTGCCCTCATCGGTAACCCCGGTGCCCAGTCAATATCCTCACTCATAATTGCTTCCACTTCTTTTAGGGAGCCAAAACCGTGGGGGACATCTAGCACCACTTCGTCATGTATGTGACTTACTATTTTGTAACCGGCAGCATCAAGTCTTAAAAGCGATTCAGCTAAACAATCCCTAGCAATTGCCTGGGTCAAATTCTCCGCCAACTTCCCTCCATAGGTATCAATCCGGCACCATTTGCCCAGCTCCACACCTTCGTAGGTCAATTTGTCCTTGCCATAACGCTCATCCAGCTCAATTTTAGGTCGTACATAAGCCAAGCTCCGCCCCGAGGGTAATTGCATAAACAGCACACCGCCTTTGTAATAAAGCTTCACTTTGCGCTGTAGCTTTTCTGTCGTTCTATCCCTTACAGCCCGGATAGCCGCTTCTTCTATGGTCCACCAAAGTTTAACTATTTTGGGGTTAGCCTTACGCCAAGCTGATACTATTCCCGACAGCTCTGCTTCTTGTAAGCCCATTTTCAGTGCGCCCATGGATTTCAGAGCTCCAACACTTCCCTGATAACCAAGTCCAAGTTCCGCTATTTTACCCTTCTGCCGAAGCTCGCTGCCTTTGGTGATGCTCTCTATTGGCACCCCGAACATTTGGGCTGCCGAGGCTTCATAAATTTTGCCGTGGGTATTAAATACATCCAGCCTCCATTTTTCACCGGCCAGCCAAGCAATAATTCTGGCTTCAATCGCTGAAAAATCCGATACTATAAAACGATGGCCGGGGGAGGGGATGAAGGCCGTTCTAATTAACTGAGATAAAACATCGGGTACCGATTCAAACAATATTTCCAAAGCCTCATAATGCCCCGCTGACAATAACCTCCGAGCTAGGTCTAAATCGCTCATGTTATTCCTGGGTAGGTTGTGGATTTGAACCAACCTCCCCGCAAACCGACCAGTCGAGGCTCCGTAATACTGCAGCAGCCCCCTCACTCGGTCATCCTCACAGACTGCTCTATCCATAGCTTCATATTTTTTAACCGAAGTTCTGGACATTTCTTGTCTTAGCTCTAAGGCCCGTTTAACTATCGGGTTGGCCACTTCTTCCAATATTTCTGTTACTGTATCCTTGGCTAGGCTTTCCACTTGGATACCGTGTTTATCTTGCAGCCAACTTTTTAGCTGGGCGGGGCTGTTGGGGTTCTCCAGCCCGGTTAATTGCTTGGCTTCCTGTATAAGTTTTATCTGATAACCTTCATCACACAAAAGAGCGCTTTTCACTAACTTCATATCCACCCGCAATCCGTAATCATTAATGCGCTGGTCTAAATACCATAGTTTCAGTTCCTGCTCCGGCATAGGGTAATTATTTAACTTTTGCCGGATAGAACGCTCCACTTCCACGTCCTGTTTGCAATAGGTCTTAAATAACTCCCACTTCTCTAGGTCGTGTTCCGGTAGATTTCTGGTTCTTCCACCATTAGTTTTAGTGGGTTTGCAAGGCATGGAGAAGAAGCGAATTAACTGCTTCCCCTCCTGCATTTTCTTTTGAGAAAGCTTTAGACACTTGGCCACCCCTTCTAAGCTAGCTGGAAGACCCAGGGTCAAAGCATGGGCCTGGCTACAACGCCACTCCTCCGGTGGCATCGATGTATTAAAATACCTTGTTAGGCAGGTTCTCTCGAAATTAGCATTAAAAGCTGTCTTTACCACTTCAGAATTTATTAATGCTTCCCAAACCTCGTCTGTCACTTTTTCACCGCTGGCCAGGTCAATTATTTCTACCGGGTCATCATCAAAGGCATAAGCCAGCAGTAATATTTCAAAATCCGATGAGTTGGTGTAGGCATAGACCCCACTTTTAGTGAGGTCTACACCCGAATAAGTCTCTAAATCCAAAGCTAAAGTTCTCATCCTAAAAGATCCTCGTCAAAATCTCCACCGAAGTCATCTTCTGGTCTAGACTTGCCGCCCAAGGGTTCGCCATCTTCCAACTTCTGCAGATTTTGAAGAGCTGCGCTGATGCCCCGGGAACCGTTGGTGTTGTAAGCAAAAAACACGATTGATGCCCTGCCATAGCAACCAGCGTAAAACTCACTCTGATCCATGATGGGGTTTAGGTCCCCGTCCACAATCCCCGGCTTGGTATTGCTGTTGACATTAATGAAATAACTGTTTGCGTATGCCTCATCGTCCGCCCTGTCCACGTCTCCGTCTCTCAAAGGCAATCTCAAATTAGCCGGAACCTTGCCGCCCCACTTGTGGGCTCCTTCCTTTTTAACCGCCTCAATAGCGGTTTTAATCTTGGCTAGCGTCTTCTTATCACTTTTGGGAATAATAAGGCTGACGCTATATCGGGGGGCACTACCATTTACTGATTTGGGTTCAAAGACATTTGGATACGAAAATCTCACTTTTCCTGTAACTACTTTCACTTTAAATATCCTCCTTAAAATCAATTTCAGCTGTACTCTTGAGTGCTGAACGCCTATCTGATTCGGGTGCCAGTTTGGGCTTACCCGGTGGTTTTTCCACCAGACCAGCTAGCAGCTCATTGAACTGCTTTTTACCTACCGCTTTTTCCATCTTGGTAATACCAAGCAGAACTTTTTCAAAAATCTGGTCTTCACTATATCCTGCGGCCTGCAATGCTTTTGCTACCTTGGTCTCGTCCATATACTTCCTAACACTACGGCCTTCTACCAGCTTGTAACCGGCCCACTGTTTACCGTGGTTAGCCGCCTGATCCAAAGCAAATGCCTGTACATCGGAAATCCATCTTATATATTCATCAGCGGCATCCAGCACATCTACGATTTCTTCGTCCGTTAAAAGGGGCGGTTCCTGAAAATCGTAGCAAGCCAGCCGGTTGTTAGCCTCGGCCCTTGCTCTACAGGTTGCTCTTACCCGGCAAAAGCGACAATGATCTCCCGGCAGGAATTCTCCCTCGCCCTTCCAGGCTTTTTCCGCTGCTCCCATGACCGTATTGGTAGCCCAATACATCAAATCATCAACCGACATTTCGTCTGTACTGATATTATCTAAGCGAGGCTGCACAATAGTCATCCTGACTGTATTAATGTTGTAAAGGCAGCCGAACTGATTCAATGCGCCTAAGCCGTATAACCGCATTTGACTATTGTCGATGGCGGAAATTTCAATACCACGTCCAAATTTCATGTCAATTACTTCCAAGACATCATCGCTAACTAAAACCAGATCGCCGGTGCCAAAACCACTGGGAACCCACTCGGAATAATCCAGCTTCATTTCCAAAAGCACCACCGCATCCGCTGTTCTAGCCCTGGCCTCGTTGATTTTCTCGATGGCAAACTCCACATAAACATTCACATAATCATCTAGCTCTTGGTTATAGAAAGAATCTTGCTTTAGCTTCTTAAGCCTTTTGTTAAACTCACTTTTTTTAATTGACCCCAAATGACGAGCTAGATATGTTTCCGCCAGGCCGTGGGCAAAACTGCCTTCTTTTGCATACTCACTGGTTTCCTCATCCACCGCTTCCTCAAGTCGTGCTGAGGGTTGGCACTGAATCCAACGCTCAGAGCCGGAGGCTGAAAGTAACGCATGTTCAGCCATTTATATCGCCTCCGCTTCTGCTAACAAGGCTGGGTAATTTTCCTTAGGGATGTCTGAGAGTTTATCCCCGCCATGTTTTTTAAGTAGTTCCTTGACTTCAGCTTGTTTGCCAATTTGCATTAATGCCGCAAGCTTGGCCCGGACTGTTTCCATGGTGACTGTGCTTTCAGGTTCTTGCTTTGTAGCCGAAGGCTCATCACCTTTTACGCCCCCAACGCTCTCAACTGTTTCAGTAGCCGGTTCCTCTATGCCGGTTGCTAATAGCTGCCTAAATTCATCACAATTAACTAGTAGGTTTTTAAACTCATCAAGGTTTAAATTAATCTCAACTTTCACCGTGTTTTCCTCCTTTCCACGTCCAGCATCGCCTGCTATCTTTGAACTTCTTTAATGGATACTGATTCCACAATTTCACTGGGTACAAGTACCAGCATTTTCTGCTCTTTGCCTAAAAGGAAATTTAGTATCCTATCGCGGAGTTTTATATCCCCACCTCTTAGGACATTCACCTTTTTCCCTTTTGTATCTGACACGTTGATTACCACGTGGTGTCTAAGCATTTTTCATCACCTCCCCCTTCTGTGGTTTTTGTCCTTCGTATATAAGCCACGAGAAAGGGGGTAGGTGGACAAAATAAATGCCTTAAATTTTGCCTTGGAGAATTTCTTTTAACTTTTTCCTAATCCGAAAAGCACTTTTTTTAACACTGTCCTCCGCTATTCCAAGTCGTTCTCCAACTTCAGCTTGAGATAGGGGGCTGTCCGATAGATAAAGCCACTTGATAATGTTTTGTTCCCTTGGCTTTAAAGTAGAGATAGCATTATCTACTATTGTTTTGGCTCTCTCCCGTTCTAGCGCAGAAATGATTCGATCTTCTACGTCACTGTCCGGATCAGTGAGAATTTCCGCCTTGTCGTTTAGGTCATCAAAATTGCTGTGCCTTCTCGTTTCCCGGCGATCGTTGTCAACTTCCTCATCATCGAGGCTGTGCAGGGTTTCAATAATTGCTTCTGTAACGCCATCCTCACCCGGTATTAATACTGTCTTGCTGCTACCCTCGCCGTAATAAATGTAGTTGGTGCGCTTCTTTTTACTGGTTTTGAACTTCCTGAACATAAAATAAGCCCCTTTCCTCAGCGAGAAAAAGGGCACGACTATTTGCCGAAAAAACTCGCTTTTTTTTGTTGCGAGCCTGTTCGGCTACGTTAGTTACAGTTGCTTTGACTGCATCTATACCACCAGGACAATGCCTTTTCTTTTGTTTGTCTGTTTATAACTGCTTATAAGTAACAACAAATTTAAAGGCACCTATTTGGTATTTATTGTGATACAATAAATTAATTAGAAGGTTTTTGTGGTGTATTCACCCCCTTGGATGTCCTATAAGTTAATTATGGCGGGACAAGCTTCAATTGTAAGGAGAGCAATCAGGGGTATTTCTGACGGGAAAAGGGGACTTTTTGGGGACACTTTGTAAATTCATAGTAGGGAGAGGGGGAACAAAGGATGCGCTTCTGCGAGTTTATTAGAAAATTATATAAACACTTCCCTTGTTCCAACCAAGGGCAGTTTGTACTAGAGATTTTCTCTGCGCTTTGTGGTGAAACTAATCCCGCCGGATCGAACCAGGAGTCATCAAATAAAAATAGAGATTTCAGATGCAGTTCCTTCCTGCCAACAGGATTGACTGGAGACGATCCCACATATCGGAAGAGATTATATGGCGGCAGCAAAAAATACAGCGGTCTTTCATCACCAATAAAGACTTACATACAAGGGAACAAGAATAAGGAAACCTTTATTGCTTATTGCAATTTTGCTATATCCTCCAGGGTATTTCCAAAATTGTGTGATTCATTCGAAGTCCCCGAACTTACTGATAGAACAGTGGTCTTTGAGGGGCTTTATGAGCAATTTATAGAATTTGCTATATCTCAAAATGATGATGTAAGTTTTGTGCTGCCAGATGTTATTGATAAATTGCAAAATAATCCTCCTAAAGACCCTGCAAAAATCACCCCCGAAGATCTTTCACCGTTTTACCCCGGTGATGATCTGCAGTTAATCGGTGAGCATCCTGCCCAAAACCATGAAGTAACCTTTTATGAGGAATTCGACCACCAATGGACAATCAAAAATACTGGCACAGTTACCTGGGTAGATAGGGTTTTTGAGTGTACCAATCAATCTAAAACAAGAATTAAGGCTATGAATGTAGCGGCTGCTGTTCCCGAAACCAGGCCCGGCGATGAAGTATTTCTGACTGTACAATTTGATGCCCGTCATTTTGAAGGCACCTTTGAATCTATATGGGAAATGAAAGATAAGACTGGCCGCCTGTGTTTCCCCGATAAAAACAAAGCATTAAAAGTATTGGCTACAGTAATAAACACACCTAATACCGCATCGGAGGTTTAGTAATGGACAAAAAAGACAACTTAGAAAAATGGTCAACATTAAGGGAAATACAAGAATATTTGGGTATCGGCAGAGAAACAGTTCTGCAATGGATAGCAAAACGAAATATGCCTGCCTATAAGGTGGGTAGATTGTGGAAGTTTAAAATTTCCGAGGTTGACGAGTGGATTCGTTCCGGTGAAGCTAGCGAGGGTATATCGACAAGAAGAGAATCTCAACCGTAAATTAATAATTTAAGCGGGGGTGGTGCAAGTGCAGTTATTAAAGAAAAGTCTGTTAGAAGTTGGGTTTGATGGCATTTTTACAGAGGTAGAGCATGCGGAATCACTGGGACTTAAAAATCCCCATCAGTTACGCATGTTCCATTTGAATGTAGGAACCAGTGCATTTTCTTTAGATGCCTTGCACCGTTTCCTTCGTAGGAATATCGGTAGGTATGTCTACTCACGGGCCAAAATTGAGCAGTTCCATGTAGAAGGAGATTCCGAGACCATAGCCTTCCAAGCCATCAGCTTGTTACGCAATGTGTGCAATATGGATGATAGCTGGATTGGCGAGGAACTGGGCGATGTGATGCTGTATATATTTTTGGAACAGATACTTGGCGCACCAAAGCTGTATAACAAAATAGAGCTGGTGCAATTCGGTAATCACAATATCCAAAATGGTGGCGGCGTTCATTTACTGCCCCTTAAAAATGGTGAAATCCCTTCATACCAGATGGTTTTCGGGAAATCCAATATCATCGGTGATTTGCAAGATGCTATCGATAATGCCTTTAATTCCCTTGTTACCATCAGGGACAATCCTTCAGAGGAACTACGACTCGTGGAAAGCACTATATTCGCCCAAGCTTATGACGCCCAAACTACCGATTATCTTAGGAACCTCATCATTCCAGGCAAACAAAAAAACACCCCGGTGGACAGGGCGTTCGGAGTGTTCCTTGGTTATTCACTTGGCTTGATAGCTGACAATTATTCCAATGAGGCCTTTCGTAAAGAGATTAAGCGAAGAATGAACTTAGATATTAAAGCCCATTCCGCCTACATCGTGAAGAAAATCAAAGAGGAAAATTTAAGCGCCCATTCATTTTATTTTTACATACTACCGTTTAACGATGCTGACGGTGAAAAACTGAGTATCATGAGCGATCTTCTAGGGGGAGGGGTTGTATGATGAGTAATCAGGAAAGTATCAATTTAGGTGCTGCTATTTTCACTAATATTGATTACGACCCCTACTTAAACGAGTTGTACGATAATCTATTGTACAACTACTCAATAAAACTGTTTAACCTTAAAAAAAGAGAAAAGAAACTTGTTAATATTGAAGATGCACTAAGGTTTGCAGATATCCTATCGAAGTCTACTGACTGCAATAAGGCCGACAAACATAAAATAATGGCCCAAGAGATAGTTGCGCTCCTTCGAACCATTGAGCCGGAACACCCCGCCGTTGAATTTTACCTGGGCTCAGTGCTTTCAAGCACCGGCAATTATCGTGGTATGGCAATGGCCACCCCCAACTACCGGCATAAATCTTTACTTGATTGGTTTTACGCCGAGTTTAGTAAAAACCTTTTGAGCATCCCGGCTGAACCTGAATACCAATTCTTCCGTTCTCAAAAGGCCGTATACGACCGCTTAAATGAGCCTTATTTTAGCTATTCGGGGCCTACCTCTATGGGGAAATCCTTCATAATGCGTATGTATATAAAAAAGCAGATTATGGACGGCATCGCTTGCAACTTCGCCATATTAGTACCCACCAAGGCCCTTATAAATGAAGTGACCAGCAGGATTATTAATGATTTAAAGGAACTTCTGGCTGAACAAAATTACAGGCTTGTAACCTCAGCTGGTGCATTGTCGTTAAAACAGGATCATAATTTCATATTCGTCCTAACCCCGGAGCGGTTGTTGTACCTGCTAATCGACAATCCACATATTGAGGTTGACTACCTGTTTGTAGACGAGGCTCATAAAATTTCTTCCAAAGGTCCCCGTAGCACATTTTATTACAAGGTGGTGGATATGCTCTGCCAACGAGCAAGAAAACCTAAAGTCATCTTTGCATCACCTAACATACCGAACCCAGAAGTCTATTTGAAACTGATACCTGGTGCAGAGGCCGAAGCCGAGCAGAGACTAGCAACCACATTTGCACCGGTAAGTCAAATAAAATATTTAATTGATTTTCCAGGTAAAGAGATACAGCTATTCAATACATACAGTGGCACCTTGACCCCTGTCGCCAATATTCATAAGGAGCCTACATTTTGCCAACTAATATGGCGCATTGGCAAGAACACCCAAAATATTATTTATTGTAGTGGAACCGATAAAGCTGTAGGCTTTGCCCGTGAATTCGCTGAAGATAAACCCCAAAGCGATGATAAAGAGCTTCTAACTTTAGCACAGGATATTAAGAATGAAGTTCACGGCGATTATTACCTGGCAGATGTGATTTCCAAAGGTGTAGCATACCACATCGGTTATTTGCCCGCCACCATTCGGATGCGCATTGAAGAATTGTTCCGTAAAGGCCTAATCCATACTATGTTTTGTACCAGCACTTTGGTTGAGGGGGTTAATCTTCCTGCCGATAATTTATTTATAACCCATTATAAAAATGGGCAGGCAAAGATGACCCCAGTGGATTTCAAAAACCTTATTGGCCGTGTTGGCCGGATTGAATACAACCTCTACGGCAATGTATTTCTTGTCCGGCTTGAAGAAAAAGTTAAAACTAAAGAATTTCTAAATCTATTAAAGCAGGAAGTCCCGGAGCAAAAGCTGTCTCTTGCAACGGAATTAACAAAACCTCAAAAACAATTAATAGTGGACAGCCTTTTAAATGGCAATGTAGAGCTGCCTAGGCACCCAAGTAAACAATCAGTAGATTCATACGCCTTAATGCGGAAATTCGCCATTATTCTTTTAAGGGATATAATAAAAGGCAATATGAGCCTTGTTTGGAGAGAATTTGCACCGTTACTGGATGAGGTTACCGTGTCCAGGATTAAAGAGGTTTTTAGCAATAGCGAAAATCAGCTCGATGATGACATCAATACTTCCCTTGACCAGACATACAATCTAAAAGATGCCATCGCCAGCGGACTAAAATATCCAGCGATAGATGAAAGAGGAAACGTAGACTATTGGGCTTTAGTGGATTTTCTGGATGAACTCTGCAAAATCTTTAAGTGGGAAGTATACGAGCGATCCGAACTTGGCTTCGTTAGTAAAGATGGGTCCCACGGCAAATTAAGATGGTATGCAGTTATCCTCTCACAATGGATTAAAGGAACCGGCCTGAGCTTTATTATGGAGCAAACTCTTGATTACAAACGTGACCATCCCTTGTCTGGAGTTAGAGTAAATGGAAAACAGATCCCTTATGATGACACACTTCCACACCGAAATATTGTAATTTCCGATACGTTAAAGGCAATCGAAAATGTAATTCTGTTTAGCATTTCTAATTATTTCCTAAGATTTTCATCAGAGTATAAACGTTTTCATAAGGTAGAAGCATTCCAAAATGATTGGTATGAGTATGTGGAATACGGAACCACAAACCCGCTCTCCATAACCCTTCAAAGAAATGGATTCTCCCGTGAAACATCTACATACATAAGAAGGCATAGAGATGATTATGTCGTTAAAATGCAGAACGGAGAAATTAAACTCCGCCGCTCCCTCGCCAATTGTCCCAGTGCCAGTGTCCGCAGGGAAATTGCCGATATTCAATACAACATACCGGAGTTGTTCGTTGACTGATTAAAAAACCAAAGACCATGATCAGCTTTAGACCGCAGCCATGGTCTTTCTACTTTAATTTTATTGTTAGCACTCCTGACTGATTGCTGCTAATGAGGGGTAAAAAAATATAGCTTGGTATTGTTTCGGATTTTCATAGCCTACCTAGGCGGTCAATAAAAACTGTCGGATCACCAATCCTAATTAATCAGCAATTGGGTAAACTGATAAAGAATTGGGGGTTATTCACCATTATGGTTCACCATTTTCAATATCCTTTAACGTCCTGCCATCATCGGTCATCCACATAATCAATCCGTTGGCGCTGCTATAGGTTACAAATCCTGCGGCAGCTGATGGACTTTTGAAAAGAGTATCCTCCGTTAATACATCATTTGTAATCTTTTCCGCATACAGTTTTCGTAAATGCAGTATTGTATCCGGGCAGCTCTTAGTTGGAATTGTTGAAACCGTACTATCTTTAAAAACAACAAATCCTTCATTAGTTCTCCGTCCTCTTGCATTCGCTTTCGTCGTTTTGAGATAGAGTATAGGCTCAACATCAGTATTTACCGGTTCAACGGAAGGTTCAGGGGGTATCTCTACCACTGGCTCAAATATTCTATGTCCAAATGTCCCCATCACAATTTTGGCATAGTCTATAAACTCTTCCAGCTCACTTTCCTTTTCTTCAGTAACATTCCCGGGAGTTGGGTCATTTCCATTCTTAACAATATACCGATTTGATTCAGTAGCTAAGTTGCAAAACCGATTTTCAAGATAGCTGATTTCGGTGGGACCAAAAGAATTATTTGATGTAGTAAAAACAACCGCCTCAGTCCAATAATCCTTATCCGGATTACGCTTATGTTCCTGTAGCCGAAAGAGGATACCCTCCCCGTTTTTACGAACACCGGCCTGACCAATATACACTACATTTTCTCCGGTCAGATCAGAGACTCCGAAAAGAAAATAAACACCGCTTTGCTTCAGATCATCCCGTTCTTTACATTTATCCAGTTCAGTGCGGGGTATCTTATATGCCAAACCCGTCCAATTTGCCAGGGTACATTTGATGCGGCCACTTGCTGTGCCATCCATTAGAAATAAATTAATACTTTTTCCCCGTATGCGCATCCCCACCCCTCCGTTGCGGTTATTTATCTTCCGATAGTGCACCTATCAGACCGAAAAAACTAAACGACCTTATAGCCCTTCATCCTCCCCCAAGCAGCATTTCTTATATTTCTTCTCGCTGCCGAAGGGTTAATTATCGTTTTTCTCAGCCGGTATATCCTTTTCCCTCATGTTCATTCATCCATCTCCCTATGCGCCACAGTCGTTTCATCAACCCAATCTTCCTCAACGTACACCATCCCGTTCCGGCCTTCTACTCTCCTATTAGGACCAGCCTTATACAACTTACAACTCAAAGGCCCATAACAGAATGTTTCAAACCGGTACTTCCTCTTGCCTCTCGGGTTCCAGTTATCAACTATAATTTCTACCGGCATCCTAGCTCCCCACATGCGGCTACTGCATTTAGTATCATAAGTCCTGGCAGCCAGTCTCCGGTGTCCCCTTTCCCGATAAACCTCTAGCTCCGCCGGCACCAATTCCCAGGGTACTGATAAGCTACCTTGCACTCCTTCTGCTATTTTAGCTAATTTCGACACTTTATAATAATCAACCGGCTCCATGTCCGGATCCGGAACAGGGAGGCATTCACCAGAGATAACATCATTTACTTTGAAGTTGAATTTAGCTTGGGCTGCTTTGCCGATGCCAATGGAGAAAGTAGCTTGCTGGTTATCAATGGTTCCGGCAATTTTAATTGCATAACCCAAATAAGTATGAGAGGCTTCATCAAATGAACGAGTTAGCCTTATTCGTGGTTGGATTGATGTGATGGCACCTTTAAAGTTCGACTTGTCCATTGGATGAGTGAGCCTCCTATCTACAACTCAAATTGCTCCTAACTTTAATACTAATCCCTACTAAACAAATCCCTAGTATAAACCTTGTCCACCACGTCTTTAATCTCATCCGATAACCTGTTGGCAACAATAGCATCAGATATCTGCTTAAATTCATCCAAATCTCTCATCACTCGGGAATTATAAAAATCATCGGCTTCAAGGGCCGGTTCATATACTACCACTTCAATCCCTTTAGCCTTAATACGCTTCATAACCCCCTGAATAGCAGATTGACGGAAGTTATCTGAATCGGTCTTCATAGTTAATCTATAAATACCAACAATCTTCGGATGTCTCTTAAGAATCATATCTGCTATATGATCCTTTCTGGTTCTGTTTGCATCCACAATAGCAGACATAATATTTTGCGGCACATCAGCGTAATTGGCAAGGAGCTGCTTAGTGTCTTTCGGTAAGCAATATCCACCATAACCAAATGAAGGATTATTATAATGCATGCCGATTCTTGGGTCTAAACTAACACCCTCTATAATCTGTTGTGTATTAAGTCCCCTCACTTCCGCATAAGAATCAAGCTCATTAAAATACGCGACTCTTAATGCAAGATATGTATTGGCAAAAAGTTTTATAGCTTCTGCTTCAGTTGGATTGGTATAAAGAATTGGTATATCTTTCTTAATTGCCCCTTCTGCCAATAACTCCGCAAACACCTTAGCTCTCTCCGATTGCTCTCCAACTACAATTCTCGACGGATAAAGATTATCATAAAGCGCTTTACCTTCTCTTAAGAACTCAGGAGAAAAGATAATATTATCAGTCTCAAACATTGCTTTTACCTTTTCCGTGTATCCAACCGGCACTGTTGATTTAATAACCATTACAGCATCCGGATTAATGGATAATACATTAGCAATAACCGCTTCTACCGTCCTGGTATTAAAATAATTCTTGTCGGGATCATAGTTAGTTGGTGTAGAAATAACGACATATTCAGCATCTTTATAAGCCATATAATTATCAGTAGTCGCCTGTAAATTTAGTTCTTTATTAGCCAAATAATCTTCAAGTTCGGCATCAATAATAGGCGACTTCTTGTTATTAATCATATCTACCTTTTCTTGAATAATGTCTAATGCTATAACTTCATTGTGTTGTGCTAATAGAACGGCATTTGATAAGCCCACATATCCCGCTCCCGATACTGTTATTTTCATTTTGAATTCTCCCCTTATTATTGTTAACTCTTACTTCCCAACTTTATAATATTCCCGGTACCACTCCACAAACTTAGCTAAACCAACGCTAATTGGAGTGTCGGGCTTAAAATCAAAGTCATTCATCAAATCCGTCACATCCGCATAGGTTTGATAAACATCCCCGGGCTGCATAGGATGATATTCTTTAATTGCTTCTTTACCCAGGCATTGTTCCAGTGTCTGAATAAAATCCATTAGTTTTTCCGGTTTGTTGTTGCCAATGTTATATAATTTGTGTGTTGCTCCGTTTTCATCTTTTTGTGGTGGGTTAGGTAAAATATTTACGATACCAGTTACAATATCATCTATGTAAGTAAAGTCTCTATACATATCACCGTGGTTAAAAACTTTAATCGGCTTGCCTTCTAGTATGGCTTTGGTAAACGAGTAATACGCCATATCCGGTCGTCCATAAGGCCCATATACAGTAAAAAAGCGCAGGCCTGTAGCCGGTATACCATATAAATGACTATATGTGTACGCCATTAGCTCATTAGATTTCTTAGTAGCCGCATACAAACTAACCGGCTTGTCCACCTTATCTTCAGTTGAAAAAGGAATTTTCTTATTTGCTCCATAGACAGAACTAGAAGATGCATAGACCAGATGCTCTACTTTATTATGCCGGCAGCCCTCCAGGATGTTAAAAAAGCCCATGACATTCGACTGAATATAGGTATCCGGGTTTTCAATGCTATAGCGGACCCCAGCCTGGGCACCTAGGTTTACAATAATATCAGGATGATATGTATTAAAGACTTCCTCGACCTCATCCTTGTTGGCTAGATCCCCTTTGATGAAGCTGTAATTGTCAAAGTCTTTTAAAACTCCCAAGCGGCTCTGTTTTAAATTTACATCATAATAATTATTAAGATTGTCGAAGCCAATTACCTTTAAGCCTTGTTCTAATAGTTGTTTAGATAAGTAAAAGCCGATAAAGCCAGCTCCACCAGTAATTAAGTAGGTTTTGTTATTTTTTGTTGTCATTTTCGTAATCCCCCTTTTCATTGTGGCGAGAATACCTGATTCTTTCACGTTTGAACCTGTCCCCTGATGTGCATTTTGAGGTTCCGCTAACGACTAAGATGATCCATAATATGTTAAGTCCCTTTTAATTAAACCTTATTATTTTCTTCCAGCAGCCTTTTTTGCTAAACCAAACAGCCTTACTTTCATCAATATTTTTTTCAGAACAGCTTTTATTTTTCTCTTAACCCTAATTGATAATTTATCAGTGCAATACTTCTTCACTAATTCGTCAAAAGTAAGCTTATGTAATTCTTCAAAGAACTTCTCTCTATTGGAGTTAGTGTCAACGGATTTTATAGCTGCTGAGTTATATTTAACCGCTTCATTTATATCTACT
Organism: Syntrophomonas sp.; assembly: GCA_016841875.1. GTDB lineage: Bacteria > Bacillota > Syntrophomonadia > Syntrophomonadales > Syntrophomonadaceae > JAAYJK01. The sequence goes on along the minus strand of JAENYG010000026.1, from coordinate 19,702 downwards.
TCCTTAAACTTCATTTTATCTGCTATTTTTTCAATCATAGCCTGTCCGGCTTTGCTGTTTACAAAGATAAGTGAAGTGCCTTTATCATCATCCATATCCGGTAGCATATGATCAATTCCCCAAAAGTCTGCAAGGGTAATATCACTTTGTCTATGAATTGTCTTAAATTGGCAAGCATAACAGGAAGGCCGTAAACACACATTTTTAAGAAAAGCTCTCATATATAAATCCTTATTCAAGGTTTTACGGTACTCTGTATTATTTTCAAACAAGAATGATACAGAGTATCTCTTCCAGCCGTCATCCTTCCGTCTGAAAGAGATTCTCTGGGCAGCTGAACTTGCTTTTGCTTGTCTATAATCAACATACTTCTTCCAAACACCCGGTGAAGGAACTCCATGACATACAATGTCTACACAAAGTAGATTACTATAAAATTTTCCTAAATAAGATTTTAGCCCATCTATTTGGCATGGCGTTCCGGTAAACAAAGCTTTTCTCCCTGATTTTAATAGTTGTTTTGCTTGCTTATAAGTCTCGCCGATTCTACTTTGTACATATTTAGAACCACGGAATTTTTCAAGTTCTCCTTTAATTTCAACACAACTATGTTCTACCTCGAAGTTTTCATTAAAGTTAGCTCCAAACACCACTCCGCCGTCATCAATTACTTGTTCTGCAATTAAGGAAAATAATCCGCCGGAAGAGCTTTCTAGACGAATAGTTTCATTATTATTTATGCAGGCATACGCCAGCGGCTCGTAATTACCTGCTGTCTTATCTTCAAGAATTGGACATACCTGTTCACATAGACCACATTCTGTGCATTCATCAATTTCCACTACTGGATACCCGAAACCCTCCACATCAGACTGCATGTGGATACACTTTGTTGGGCAAATGTTATAACAAGCATAACAGCCGCAGCAATTCTGTTTATCAACTATCTGAATCATTCAACCATCCCTCACCCACCGTGCGATATCTTCATAACAATCCTTTTTAAAGGTGATATAAATAGATCTTTCTCATACATATTAAGACCAAAGAACCACATAATAAGTACATACACTATAGAATATATGACTATTTTACAAGCTAGTAATAAAAAACCATCCTGTACAATAAGACCATTTATTCCATAACCACATAACAATACAACAAGAACCGGTATAGTCATACGAAAAATGTTTCTCCAAAAAAGCGGTATATTAAGACCAATCTTACGATGATAATAAAAATTCATAATTATAATGTTTCCCAATGTTAGTGATACGCCAGTAGCCAACGCACAACCGAATCCGCCCCACATTTTCGCCAAGGGAATACTGGCTATAACGTTTATAACCGCAATTGCAATATAAACCACCGATCTAAATCCCTGCATATTTTTAGCTTGCAGAATGGCAATCCCTACATTTTGTATTAACGGAACCGTAATTGGCAACATTACCAATAATACAATGAGATACGCATCACTGTAATTGGGGCCTGCCCATAGATTAATAAAAGCCTGTCCAAAAAGAATAAACCCAGTTATTATAAGAGCCATTACAACATACTGTACCCTGCCAATTTTAATCATTATCTGTGATAATTCATCACTACTGGCATTATTGGCAACCATCATAGTAATTTTAGGTAAGAGCACACCGCTTATAGCGGTGGAAAACATCATATACATTGAATTTAACTGCATCGCTATCGCATATATCGCAACCAATGTTGTGCCTGAGACTATACCCAAAATAAACTGCCCAGTACTCCAATAAATTTTATCCACTATTACATTTAAAAAAATGAAAAATGAATAACCGGCAATCTCTCTAAGTAAGGGATAATCAAAACCCTTGAAACGAATTTTCGTTTTTAAAACTCGCAGGCAATATACTAGGTTGATTAACAAGAGGGTGATGTTCAGCACAGTATTCACTACTACCATTGACACCGAACCATATCCAGCATACAGGAACGGTAAAGTGATACATGGCATTAGTATTGAGCGAACAATATGAATTAACTTAACAAATACAAATCTCTCATACGCCTGCATGATTGATCCAAAGGTACCCAGTGGGAACGATACTGCGAAATTAAAAATCAATAATAACATCATGATTTTGGCTTTTTCAAGTTCCTGGTCTGTTAGGCTCGCACCAAACATATTATCGATATTAATATATAATATTGCCCCTAAAGCAACGGTAAGAAGCCCGATAAAGCTATATAGAACCAGAAACATGCCATTCATACTTGATTCAGTTTCTTTATCACCTACGGCTCTATTCCTGGCAGTATATCTAACAATCGCATTACCGAGACCTAAATCCAATATACTAAGGTAGCCTACTATAGCACCTATCAAAGAATATAATCCAAACTCCGCCTGTCCAAGTAATCTTATCATTATAGGAGTGTAAACAAGGCCTACAAGAATGGTTATAAATATTGAGGCATACGATAGTAGTGCCCCTGCTTTAAGTTGGTTTACTTTCATTACAAGGCCTACTTTTCTATTGATTTAATATGTTTGAACCATTTTAAATTATTGGTTCTCCTGCGAAGGTATTTCGTGCGGGTTTGGATACATAAATATTCGTCGCCAGATTTCGCATGGGAAACACCATCTGCTTGCCTCACGACGAAAGGGGTACCGGGCCTAAAAATCGCTCCGCTCATAGGCCCTCTCGCCCCCCCGTGCGGCTCGCCCCCTTTCGTCATTCGGCTTCGCAGGGTGTTGCTACCATGCTGCATCAAACGGCTCCTACATATTTATGCATCCAAACCAGTTGTTCTGGGTTTTCGCAGGGGAATCAAATTATTTAGTATTAAATTCCTTTGTACAAGAATTTAAAGCCTGACGTAATTGTTCAATTGAGTTTTTTCTTAAAATATTAATATTCCTGCTAACTGAACCATAATTAATTTCTCTTAATAACACTTCATCATTATTCACATCTTCGAGAAACCTTTTTTCAATTTTCATGCTCTCAAATAGTGTGTATAATCGCGAATTCATATTATTTATGTTTGAATCTAAGTGACGTTTAACGGCCCAAAAATTTTTTTCCAAAATAGATGAAATAACACAACCATGAAATGAGTCAGTGATCACCATGCTTGCATTTTTAATTAATCCCACAAATTCTCTAGGCCCCACATCATAGAGCTCATAATCCGCGAAATCTTTATCTACATCTCGTACTTTTAAATGAACGTGGGGGATAAATACTATTGCTAAATTCATTAAATCGGCAATCTCTTTAATTCTTTTTCTATGTTGGATGTTGTCACCCAGTAAATAGACAAAGATATAATCTTGTCCAATATAATAATCCTCTGCTAAGTTGTGCCATCCTGCTTTATCTATTATAATAGTTGGATCTGGTAACACATGTATTTTTTTATTAACAAAAGGCTCCAAAGACTCTTTCGCACTATTTTCACGCACTGAAACAAAGTTAAATTTGTCAATATATTTTGCCATATATTTAAGTTTTTTCTTTGATATCCCTGACTTGCTCATGCTTGCCGCATAGGATATTTTCCCATAAGTCTGCGGTACAAAGTCTAAAAAAAACACTGAGCTAAAGTCGTTCCAAATCTGGTCACTACCTACAACAAATATACCAATTTCTTCTAATAGCTTTTCAATATTTCTTTCAGAATAAATCTCATTTGTATGCGGTATCGAATCCGCAAATTCTTTCGCTTTATTAATTCTTTGTTCAAATATGTATGATGAATTTGTTTGTCGAACTCTGCTTCTTTTTAACTTAGTTAGTAATTTGCTAATAATGTCGGCTGGGTTATTATACCTAAGCAGCTCTCGAAACTCTTTTTTTTCAGGTACCCTATAATCATATTTAATTTGTTTGGCATAAAAATCAAGATTATTGATAGCTTTAGTTAATGCATATGCTTGTAGTAATCCCCCGTAATTTATCGATTTGTAATACAAGGTTAATATTCCTACATTTCGATTTATTTTACTGCAAAATGCTTTTTGATTTGATATCATTTAGATTCCCCTTCTAGCTAATGGCTCAAATCCTAATTTCTAACCCTCAAATAATTCAATCCATTTTTCAATAATCATATCACTTGCAAAGTCCCGCGCTCTTATTAGACCTTTATTTTTATAATGCTCTTTTTTCGTTTCATTTGATAGTAATTGAATGATACTTTCCGCAAGTAGTGTTTCATTAGTTGTTAATTCTGTGTCATAATAATCAACATAATTATCAGAAACTGGTGATAAAATCCCATATGGTGCATACTCTATAGAATCTGTTCGTAGTTCTATATCTGAATTAGGGTGTAGGATTTCGCGAGGACCATATACGCAATCTGTAGAAATTACTGGGGTTTCACAAGCCATTGCTTCTATAATCGCATTTCCGAAGCTTTCTCTTATAGAACTTGATACAAATATTGTTGATCTAGAAAGATATTTGTAAGGGTTATTTGTAAATCCTATGAACTTTACACTACTTTCTAATTCCAATTCCTTAACCAAATTTTTTAGTTCATTTTCTAATTCTCCTGTTCCTAGGAAAATTAGTCTAGCATCTCTGTTTTGTTCTTTAACTTTCTTAAAAGCTCTAATTAAACTCCATTGGCCTTTTACTTTCGATAGTCTTCCTACATTAACTATTACCGGGGCTTCAAATAATTGACTATCTACGTTTGACAGGCTTTCTTTTGATAACTCTTGGATCCTAGAAATATCAAAAATGTTATTAATTACACTGACAAGACCATCGTCCAATTTATAATTTCTAACTAAGCTTAGTTTTGCTCCTTCAGAAACAGCAACTATTTCATCTGCTCTTACATACAATCTTCTTATTAATAAATTTTTAATGATTTGATATAAACTAACATTCTTTACCTTGGACATAATGCTATGAATCGTTAATATTGTTTTATCTCCGCTCTTTGAAAACACATTAACAAAATTCGAAGCCGTCAAGAAACTAATGCTTATTTTTATGTTATTTGCCTTTTTAATCTTTTTAACTTGAATTGTTCTGTTAATAATACTAAACGCTTTAAGTAGTATGTTATTATATGATTTCGATTTTAAGTTATGTAATGTTCCCCTATACGGATAATCACCATCACTTGTTTCATTTACAATTATATGGATTTTATAGTCTTTAGGAATGCTGAGTGATAAGTTTGATGCTATTCTTTCTGCGCCTCCATTTTTTAATGTCGGTACAATTATAGCAATGTTTTTTCTGTTTAAATTCTTGTCCTGCATGCTATCATTATCCTTTTAAGATTTAATTATATAGCAAAAGTATAAGTTGTTAAACTTAACATTGCATTGTAGCGCTATTGTTCTTTTTGAGTATATTTTTTCTCGCAATTAAAATCCCCAGGAATAACCAATAAGCCTTATTATGATACCAGTTCATGCTTGACAGAGCTATTATTAATATAATGATTAAAACAACCCAATACTTTTTTTCGGATTTATCCATCTTTAAAATATTTTTAATACAAGAAATATTGTATGACAGAAACAGAATAATCCCTATTAAACCTAAATCAACTAAATGTACAAAAAAAACATTATGGGGAGTAAAGACTTCTCCAAAATAAGTAGCTATAGCATAACGACCAGCCCCTGCTCCCACTCCCAGAATGGGACTTTCATAAAAAGCTAAGACACTCGCCCTCCACAGTATATTTCTTACACCTAATAATTGACTAAACTCATTATCAAAATTTAAAATTCCTGTCATTCTTGTCATAGTTTCTACGGGAATATTATTAATAATAAATAGTAAAATAGAGGCTGACAGAAGAATGACCAATATATTATTCCTGATTACCGAAAAGTTGAATTTTCGACTAATAATGCTTGCAACTAAAAACAATAAAAATATTGATACTGACAAAAAAACAGATCTTGAGCCACTGAGTAACGCTGAAAAAATCATTACTATTATAAAAAGGTAATTTAGAAAGTAATATTTTGTTTTTCTTTCATACCCTAAAAACCAAGCAATAGGTAATGCTAAACATAATAACAAAGCTAAATCATTTATATTAAATGAAAATGCAGTATATCTAATTATATTTTGGTCGAAAAAGAGAAATTGATAAACAATAAAAAGAGCAGCAGTAACAGCACCAAAAACATAAAACTGTAATGTTAAAATATACTTTTTCTCATCTGAAATTATTTCATAAATTAACCAAACAGATATAATAAGCTGTAAATATATAATATTTCTTTGAATTGTAGCGGAATCATTTATACTCCAAAAATAACTCAAACTTGAAAATAGGAAAAATAGAATCATCATAAATAATGAGGAGGGAATTTTGTTTATTCTGCCATGTCTTATTAAATATAATAAAAAGAAAATTGATAAGACTACACCAGAAATTCTATTTATTGTTCCTAATCTCATCATAATTATTGATTCAATAGGTATTGTATACACGTATAATAAAAATAAATAAAAAACAAACTTTTTCATAAAATACCACCATTTTTTTTAATAATTAATTATTTCTAGATATACTTGTATTGCTCTCAAAAGTTTTTAGTAGTGTCAATCAAAAAGTTTACCACCGTGACAACCAAAAAATTGACCACCCTGAGGCGGGTAATCTAGCTGTGTAATTGTTCAATATCAAGCTTCTGTTTACTTTCCTTAAACCTATAAGACTCTCCAACAAACGGGATCACATGTGCGTGGTGAGTTATCCTATCCAGGAGAGCTACGGTTAAAGCGTTATCCCCGAACACCTCCCCCCAACGGCCAAAATCCAGGTTCGTAGTTATGATTAAGCTACCTCTTTCATAGCGTTCCGAGCAGAATTGAAAGAGTAAAGGACTGCCAGCTCCAAGGTTTATGTATCCCAATTCATCCAAAATAACCAGGTCGAACTTGTTCCAGGTTTTCAAGTATCTTGGAAGGCGATATTCGCTCTCCGCTTTCAATAGTTCTTGGATCAGGTCACTTACCCTAATAAATCTAACTTTAAAACCCTGCTGAATAGCTGCCACGGCTATGGCTGTAGCAATGTGGGTTTTACCAGTCCCAGACTGGCCAACGCATATTACGTTTTCCCTATCTCTAATAAATTTACAATCCGCCAAAGATATAATAGTAGTCTTAGGCAGCTTTGGAGCACCAGTAAAATCGAAGCTCTCTAAGGTTTTAACCTCATGAAACCGAGCCTGTCTTAGGCGGGTACTCAGTCTTTTCTGTGCCCTAGTTTCTACCTCTTTAGCAAGACAGGCAGATAGGAAAGCCACAGGGGTTAGGTTCTGTAGCATAGCATCTCTGGCGATCTCACGAAAAGACACCTTTAACCCAGGTAGCTTTAACTCTTTACAGTAAATATCAACCACGGCCTCTTTAGGATCAAGATATTCGTTCATGCAGTCGCCCCAATCAGCCTGTTGAACTTCGATGGGCAATCTACTGGCACTTCAACATTGACCATAAAATTGGCCACGGATTGAGTTGTATTGATCTGAGAGTTTACCATTTTTGTAACTAGGAGTTGTCGTATAACGCTATAACTAGGGCAGTTACGATTAAGAGCTTCCTCTATCACCTGAAGTACATGTTCAAAATTAAACTCCTGATTAAGTAGGAGAATCTGAGCAAATTCACGGTATCCTTCAGGATTTCTTTTGCAGAGATAAACCCTTAGTCTCTGGTAAACCTCAGGGAGTTTTCTTACCACCAATGCGTTTTTCACTGCCCGTGGTTTAATGGCCAAAAGCGGCAAGTAATGATCGAGTTGCATAATCTTTTCACCACGGCTGTAACAACGATCATGAAGGGCAACAAGTTTGGAAGAATCATAGACTTCAATTCGATCTACAAATGATTCGACTCGTAGTTTTTTATGCCCACAGCTTACCGGTACCGAGTAATGATTGCGGTCAAACTCAAATAGTAAAAGCCTGCTGGTAGATACCATTTTGGTTCTTGAACATTTAAATGGAACAGGGGGCAGCGGCATTAATTCCTGACTCTCCTGTTCCCAATCTTTCATACGGATCTGCCGTTGACGATCGCACCAGGCTATTAAATTCTGGTTAAGCTCATCAATGGATCTTACTGAAGGTACTGGCACCATAGCATTGCGTCGAACAAACTTAACCAAGTTTTCAACGGTCCCCTTCTCATTACCACTGGCCGGGTTACAGAACTCGCTGTCAAATAGGTAATGTGCCCTTAAGCTGGAGAAGACCGTATGTTCTTCTCGGTACGGACCTTTGAGAATCTTAGTAACTGCAGTCTTTGGATTGTCGTACACCAAGGTAGTCGGGATACCGCCTAGCCACTCAAAAGCTAGCTTGTGACCCTCCAAGAATGCTTCTAGCTTTTCCGTAGGAGAGGCCCACACAAAGGGAACTAGACTAGCTTTAAGCCTTAAGCAAAACAAGGATACTTCCGTTTCTTTCCCGTTAATATGTACTTTGGCTCTGCCCCAATCCACCTGGGCTTGTTCACCCCAGTCTGCGGTAAGGGGTATAAACATCTCAACTCTTTGTTTTTTCTCCAGCTGAACGAAGCGGCGTACTGTTGATTCGCTTCCAGGGTAATAGTAGTCATCACGGAGTCTTTCAAATATGCGTCTTGCAGTATGTTGCTGCTTCTTGGGAGCAGTTTTATCTTTCAAAAGCCATTCTAAGATTAAAGGTTTGTATGGATCCAAGACTGGACAGGGTTTTGTACTGGATAAGTTGTATTTGGGTATTTCAGCGCTTTCCAATGCTTTACGCACACTCTGCCTTGATACTTGAAGGTTGCGACTAATTTTCCTAATTGCCCATCCTTCTATGAAGTGCTTTTTTCTGATATACTCAATGTCGACCATTCTGAGCAATTCCTTTCCTCCTATACGATTGGTGTCTTTCAACTTCAATCATACAGGACATGGGCTCTCAGGGTGGTCAACTTTTTTATGCTTATTTATTGTTTAAGTGGTCAACTATTACATTAGCACTACTAGTTTTAATACGTATTGAAATAACATTTATAATTAGTATATTTATTAATCGATTTCTTTTGATACTTTTTTGGATATAATACTTTGATTTTTAGTATGCATAACTATATTCCAAGCTTGTTTTAATTTTTCTCTATTAAATATTTAACTAGAATATTCACTATCCTTAAAACTTGTAGTATGTTTATATATTCTCTTTTAACGTTTCAACTATTTTCTCAATATAGCCTTCAAGCATATACTTTTTGCTTGATTGTTTTGCTTTGTGCTTCATGGTATTTAAAAGTTCTTTATTATAATAAAGTTTCATTATTGCTTCAGCTAACTCTTCCTCATTATTTTGCTTAAGCACTATACCATCAATATCATTGTGAACAATTTCGCTATTATAATTTTGATTACTAGTTATTGCCGCTATACCAGCAATTTTAGATTCAATTAGAATTCCAGGTGTTCCTTCAGCTTTCCATCTTGTTGGAAATAACAGAAGATCATATTCGCTTAATTTTGCATATACGTTCCCGCTATCAGGGTTAAAAACACCTTTATACATAACCTTGCTATTATCTACACTTTTGATAAACTCGTTATAATAACTATCTTCAATATGCCCGTACATATCAATTTCGACATCAATATCTAATTCACTTAGTAAATCATATGCCTTTAATACTAAATCGGCGCCTTTATCTTTTGAAACTAGTGAGAAAAAAACACATTTTAATGGTTCATTGATTTTTGTAATTTTCACATCCGGAAAATCTGCGCTATATTCTCTGCAAGTAGGAAATACGGTTACATTACTAATTCCTACATCGATTAGGTGTTTTTTCATTCCTTCTGTCTGAACATACACTTGTTTATACTCTTTAACATATTTGATATATTCAGGATCTTTTGCAATAACTACTGATTCAATTCCTCCCATTACCATTAGAAGAGATCTATTTAGTGTTTTTCTATTAAAATAGTATAGTAACTTGCATATCTTTTTCCTCGACGAACCAGATGAACCAATTATCAAAATACTCCTCGAATTAATAAAAGCCAAAGCAAGCTTTAAAACTTCTTCCATCTTTTTCTTTTTTACCAAACTTAAATCAACTTTTTGCATAGGTAAAATAGTAGAAAGATTATCATAAAGCATCTTGTTTTTTATCGAAACCCCGCCGTAAGGAGGCGGAAATCCCCCAATATATTTTATTTTCACACTGATTCTGCCCCTCTTTTTCTATCTTGATTGGTAATCTCCGATATTACAAATCTCAATTTACCATTTTTAGTTTTAGGAATTTCATTTACATATTCAATGTTAATCTCCTCAGAATAACCAATTCTACTGTAAAGATTTCTTATTAGTTGGGTTTCATCATCTTTAGAATAATGATTGCTTCTAACAATATTAATTGTTATTTCCCCAATTTTCTTTTGAACAATCTGTGATTCTGAAATATTTAATACACCTTTCAAAATATGTGCAAGCCTACCCACCTTGGTTCCGCTTGAAAGTACTATATAATCATCCCTTCTACCATCTATAACATTAATTCGCCTACCCTCCCTGGTTTCTGTATAATCTACAACATCTCCAACTTCATATCTTATAAATGGCATGGCATAGTTGTTAAAAGAGGTTCCTACGACTTTATAAATTTGAAGCTCTGAATCATATATAAATTCTACTGCAGAAAAATCCTCATCTACTAAAACTTTATGGTCTACATCCTCAGAAAAAATAGCTACATTTTCAGCTTGTCCATAATGTTGATACGGTACAACTCCAAATGCATTATAAATAATATCTTTCTGTGTATCCATTAAATTTTCTGATCCTGTAGTAATAAATCTAACCTTATTTTTTAATTTTATATCATTTTCAATCATGTATTGTGCAATTAAACTGATTGCGGAAGGATAACTATGAATCCATTTTATCTTTTTCTTACCTAGTTCAGATATATAACTTTCAATATTTTTTTCATTTAGATGATAGACACTAAAATACACCTGATTTCCTGGTATGTTATATCTCCAAAAAGGTGATTTGTTTTGTTCCAAAGGGACAATATTTTGTCCTCCAAAAGTAGCATTATATTCTTCTAATTCTATACCAATGTTGTTTCTTGCCCTCCAAAAAGTTGCAAACTGTTCATGAATTGCTTTATCAGTGGTGTAAAAAAATAGTCCAGATCCAGTTGTCCCGCTTGTACTTGTTTTAATCATTTTATTTTTATCGAAATCGTCTGATATTAAGTCCTTAAAATTATTCTTTACCATATTTTTTGTTAAGATTGGTATCACCTTTAAATCATCTAAGGTATTTATTGAATCTGGATTTATACCATATTCATCAAATATTTTTCTATAATATGGTACTGATTGATAGCAGTATCTAACCATCTTTTGCAATCTTTCATCCCTAAATTCACATTTTTGTTCATAAGTCCAATTGCTTCGCTGCTTAAAACTATGAAGTGTCTTATTGAATTCCTTGTTATATCTGTTTAGTTTGATCCTTTTCCCTTCAATAGAACAGGCTATATTTTGACCAAAAATAGGTAATTTATTATACACCTTTATCAAATCCATATAATATACACCCACCATTTCAGTTGCAAAGAATGTCTGCTATTCTCTTACTAGCAAATCCATCGCCATAGGGATTGCTAGCCTTACTCATTTTATCGTATTCACTTTGATCTTCTAATAACTGCTTAAACGTCTTGTAAATAACCTCTTCGTCTGTGCCTACCAGTTTAAGTGTTCCAGCCTCTATTCCTTCCGGTCTTTCTGTGGTATCTCTCATAACAAGAACTGGTTTGCCCAAACTTGGAGCTTCTTCTTGAATTCCACCACTGTCAGTTAATATAAGATAGGATCTCGCCATAAAGTTGTGAAAATCCAAAACATCTAATGGCCCAATAATTCTTATTCTGTCGCAATCGCCTAATAGCTCATTTGCTGCTTCTCTGACTACCGGGTTCATATGGATTGGGTAAATTGCTTTGATATCCTTGTGTTCATCTACAATTCTCTTTATTGCTCCGAACATATTTCTCATCGGTTCTCCAAGATTTTCTCTTCTATGAGCCGTTATCATTATTAGTTTACTATCTGCTGCCCACTTTAAACGCTCGTGATAGTAATCATCTCTAACCGTAGTTTTAAGTGCATCTATGGCAGTATTACCTGTAACGTAGATTTTTTTAGGATCCTTACCTTCCTTTAGAAGGTTTTCTTTAGATAATTCAGTAGGAGCAAAATTATATTTGGCCACAATCCCGACAGCTTGTCGATTAAATTCTTCCGGATATGGAGAATAGATATTATAAGTTCTAAGCCCTGCCTCTACATGCCCCACTGGGATTTGCAAATAAAAGCAGGCAAGTGCCGCCACAAAAGTCGTGGAAGTATCACCATGAACTAACACAATATCAGGCTTCACTTCTTCAAGAACGGCTTTCATCTTCTCTAGTATATTAATAGTTACATCAAACAAAGTCTGCTTTGACTTCATAATAGAGAGGTCGAAATCCGGAGCCACGTTAAATACCTCCAGCACTTGATCTAACATCTCTCTATGTTGACCAGTTACACATACTACTATATCCAACTTTTGCCTGGTTTTCAGTTCTTTAACTACGGGACACATCTTAATCGCTTCAGGTCTTGTTCCAAAAACCACCATTATCCTTTTATTCATTGCATTTATCCTATCTATAATTTATATGTACCGTCAAAAATACAAATGTTTTTAGTATCTAACACAAGCTTTTCCTTAATTAAATCCATGTTATTTTTAATATGATCATGAGCCGTCATAATAACAAGTATTTCAATCTCATTTAAAAAATCTTCAAAATTCATAAACTGGTGCTCAACCATTCTGGTTTTAATGAATGGATCATATACTTTAACCCCAAAGGCCAGATGCTCGTCCATTCTTTCAAGAAGCTGGAGGGTTGGGCTTTCTCTAGTGTCATCTACATTTTCTTTGTATGCTAATCCATATAAACCGATTTTCGATATATCCTTTATGTTGTGTTCTCTCATGATATCTCTTATTCTGCCTAACACATGGGCTGGCATGGAATCATTAATTTTCCGAGCAGCCAAAATAATATTAGCAAGACCCGGGTAATCACCTACCAAAAACCAAGGATCAACGGAAATACAATGTCCACCGACACCAGGCCCCGGCTGCAGTATGTTAACACGTGGATGCATATTAGCGATCCTAATAATTTCATAAACGTCCATATTGTCTACCCTACAGATCTTTGCCAGTTCATTGGCAAAAGCTATATTAATATCCCTATAGGTATTCTCAACAACCTTTGACATTTCTGCAGATCTTATATCAGTTACAACAATCTCAGTTTTGCAAAAACTAGAGTATAATTCCTTTACCTTTTCACCTATTGATAAATTATCTGCACCTATTGCCCTTGAATTATGTTCTAGCTCATAAACCATGTTTCCCGGTATAATTCTTTCCGGTGCATGAACAAGATGGACATCTTCACCTATAACAAGCCCTCTTTTTTCAATTTCCGGCCGAACATATCTATCAATTGACCCAGGTGATATAGTGGATTCAATAATTAAGATTGCACCTTTTTCACAAACATCCAGTACTGTATTTACAGCAGAAATTACATATTTCGGATCCAACTTTTTACTTGAATTAATATACGGGGTTGGTACGGCAACGATATATGTATCTGTTCTTTGGTATTCAGTAGTAAACTTTATTCCCTTTTCTGACGCTCTGCTAAATAGATCGTCTAACCCTTTTTCTTCAAATGTTAATTGCCCTTTTGAAAGGGATTCTATTAAATTTTTATTGATGTCGGTGCCTATTACCTCAATGCCACTTTTAGCAAACATTAATGCTGTGGGAAGCCCTATGTAGCCAAGTCCTATTACATTGATCATATCTTCAACCTTCTTTCAAAATTGCATTAATCAATAAGCCTTAAATCAAATACCATATTGCATTTTCCGTTGCTCATGTTACATCTTACAGTAATGCAATTTATTTCTTCTTTTTTCAAATAATACAAACTTCTATAGGCTTTATTTATTTCAATATCCTCACTAAATACCCCTACTTTGCATAGCACCTCATCTTTATCGTGCAACTCGAAACCCCACTGAAATATTTTCACTTCAAAGGGTGTATGAAAATGGAACTTGCAAAGGTTGTCATTACTGATTACTTTATCGTTAATCCTATACCCCCATGCAGTTTTCTTAATGTCTCTCAAATGTGTATATCCATTCTTAGAAATCATAGTTCCTGAGAAGCTATCAGAATCGTGGGAAACATCTTTGCAAATCGTCCAATCGTAAACCAGGAACGGGCCCCGTTTTTTCATCTGCTCCTTGCCTTCAACTTTTACGGTGTTATGTGCCGCAGTTAAAGCTAATTCCTTTCCAATATCTGCAGCATAGGAGTAAGTGCCACTATCGCAAAAAATGTTTTTACCTTTATGCCAGATATCGATATGTAACTGATCCATTTGAGCAGGCCTAGTTTTAAAGTGCTGAAGAATAACCATTAGGAATCCATTATCATGCCTCAAGGAATAAAACCCGGATTGCTTAAACCCTGATGAAGTTCTTTCAATCTTATTTGTAGGTAATTCATCTATTTCCTTTTCACTAAACCACAATAGTTCTTCATCATAGTCACCAGCATCATACACTCTTTTTCCTTCCAATATGGAATATAAGGTATTGATTACAGGTCTAAAATCACGATATCCACAAGAAGTTACCATGAAAATCAACGCCCCATCATTCGAACCGTAATTAGGTACATCTCCGGTATCGTCTTGCATTTGATACATTAGTAAAATACTGTTTTTTATAAGACCCTTGTTTTTGCCAGAGATATCCATATTGGTTTTCTTACTAATCTTTAAAATGAACTCCATAAGCTGTAGGGCAAATCTTTGGTAGTTAAATGAACGTTGTACATATCCACCATCTGATAAAAACTGATTTTCAATTTCTTCATTAAGTAGTCTATAGGCTTTTTCTAAATTCTTTTTATCATCACTACACCAGGCACCAATAATCAGGCCTGTTATCTCGGAAAAAGTGTGATTGTTCCTTATACACTTGTGGGCGTAGAAGAAGTTTGATAATACTTTTTTATAACTCCCTTCTACTAATTTATGAAGATTATCTTTATCCCTTTGACTATCAAAGCCACACTCCTTAAATATTGAATATGTAATTAAAGCATTGATCGTTCTTAATGTAGTTTCTTGCCCACATTTATAATTAGCACCATACGAGTAACCATTTTCCTTTACCCAACTATTAAGTTGAACTGAAAAAGCATCATAATATTTCTTTTCTTTCGTTAAAAGGTAGGCTCTTGCAAAATAAAAGAAATGAGTAAATCTTGATGCTTCCCAAACAATTTTAATGTCCCCTCTCTCGGGATCAAAGTCAGGGATCTTGTACCATTTAAGAGTCTTATCTACTTCTACCTTTGTGATTGGGCTATAGTGCCAATTAATCGGGTTGCCATAATCAAGTTCTATCGAAGAAAAGGCCTTAATTTTCCCTTCAACTGCATTATCAGCAACTGAAATGATTGTTTCTTTCTTTTCATCAGATAAATCCCTTAAAAACTTTTCAAGCCTTCCAGCATCTATATCAAAAATATCTATCCTTTTTATAGTAACAGCCTTTTCGAATATTTTTTCGGCAGGTGGTATTCTTCTCATTGTTTTAAGCTTGGCAGAATATAGCGATCGATTAAAGAGCCAAGGTAGACCATATTCCGTTATAAGTGACTTAATCATGATTGATCCTCTACGACTTTGTTTATGATTTCAATCAGTTTATTAGTTAATTTTTTAAAATCAAAGTCCACTGCCCCACTTTTTGCATTTGCTCCCAATGTATTGTATTGCTCTTTATTCATATTCTTAAGTTTTAAGATAGTATTTGCTAACTCTGTGGGTGTACTGTCTTCTAGCTCTATGCCGCATTTATATTTATCGATAATGGAGTATCCCATCTTCACAGTTGAAATAATCGGTTTCCCCGAAGCCATATATTCAAATAGCTTATTAGAACTATTACCCCTTGACCAGTTATATTGAGTTTGGGAATAATTTAATATATTAATTGATGATTTGCTTAGTATGTATGGTATGAATTGTTTGTTAACAAAACCTTTCATCTTTACATTTAACAATCCCTCATCTACAACTCTCTTATCCAACATATCTTTTTGGCTTCCATCACCATATATTATAAATCTAATATTTTTATCATTTTTTAATAATGCTGCAGCATCTAAAATGTTTCCTACATTATTTACAGGTCTTATTGCACCTACATAAACCACATTAAACTTGTCTGCATTTAAATCAATGTCATCCAATGTATTAGTGCTTTTTGATTTTTTAAAGGCTTCAATGTCAACTCCGTTATTTATGTAATGTGCTTTTTTAAGGTCTATAGTCCCACCATTTTCTGTATCCCATTTTTTCTCTATGATATAATCTGTATCGCCTTCTTTGGTAAAGATAAGTGCATCTGCTTTCTTATAAATCCAATGTTCACCGGCCACAAGAATTCTTCCTATAATACTCTTTTCTCTTGATTTGTTAAATGCAAAAATTGCCTCAGGCCATAAATCCCTGACCTCACAAATACAAGGGGCACCAAATTTCTTAGCTATCTTAATCCCTGCTACTAATGTAAGGGGGTGGACACTTGAAGCAAGAATAACATCAGGCTTTCCATAGGTTTTTGCATGTTCTTTCGCTACAGGGAAGAGGTTTTTATAGAAGGTAAGCATATTAATTACTCGTGACTTCCCATTCCCTTTGTAATCAGGGGTTTTAACAAATACAAAAGGAATATCATTTAAAGAATTAATGATATATTTTTCTTTGTTAATATCAGCATTCTTGTCTGAGAAATGGTTTGTTGATGCACAAAAAATAGTGGGCTTATATCCTGATTTTATTAGATTTTCCGCGAACCAATAATGCCTACCGGCCTTATCAAAATACATATTTGTTGCGTAATGATTCCATATCCAAATATTCTGCTTCACTAACTAAACTCTCCTAGCCGGAACCCCAACATATGTCCCGGGTTCAGTTATATCCTTAACCACCACAGCCCCTGCACCTATCATGCATCCACTGATGATGTTTACGTTATTACTAACTACGCTACCTATACCTAGCCAGGATCCTTGCCCAACTTTAATTGTTCCAGCTAATCGCGCCCCCGGCGATATATGCACATAATCTTCTATCACATTATCATGATCGATTACCGCACCCGTATTAATGATGCAACCCTCACCTATAGTGCTACAACAATTGATAACCACCCCGGCCATCACAACAGTCCCTATTCCCACTTCAACCTTTTCACCGATAATGGTACTAGGATGAATTAATGTAGGAATGTTTGCGCCAGCCACCCCAAGCTGGGTTTGAATTTTCTCTCTCGTTTTATTGTTGCCGATTGCCACAAAGATGTCGTAATCGTTAATATATGTAAAGGCATCATTTGATTTCCCAATAACCTTTACTCGTATCGGTGATTGAATTTCTTCATCATCATCTAAAAAAGCAATTTGTTGCCATCTATTCATTTTGATAGCAATATCTGCAACAACTCTGCCATGACCGCTGGCTCCAATTATTAGAAGTTTATTTCTGCTAGTCATATGTTCACTCTTTCTTCTGCATTAACAGTCCCTTTAAACAGCTCCATCGTTGCAGCGGTTTCGGAATTAATGTCTTGCCTCATAAAAGCCTTTTTCAAAGTCAAAAATATGATTTTCCAATCACCAATAAAGCTAACATTAGCTACATACTCGACATCTAGATTAAATTTATCTTCCCAGCTAATAGCATTCCTACCATTCACTTGGGCATGCCCGGAAAGACCAGGCCTTACTTCATGTCTCCGCTTTTGATGGTTATTATAAAGTGGAAGATACTGTATCAATAAAGGCCTCGGTCCCACAACTGACATATCACCCTTGATAATATTAAAAAGTTCAGGTAATTCATCTAAACTTGTACTTCTTAGAAACTTTCCAAACCTTGTCAAGCGAATATCATCAGGCAGTAACTCCCCATTCTCATCTCTCTCATCTGTCATCGTCCGAAACTTATAAACAGTAAATATCTTCTCATTAAGCCCTGGTCGTTTCTGTTTGAACAGCACCGGGCTTCCTAGCTTGATTCTGACTAATATTGCTATTATCAGCAAAACGGGCATTAACACAATAATTGCACAAAGCGATAAAATAAAATCCATTGGTCTTTTGAAAAATCTACTGTATATAGATTTTTTGTTGGAAAGTTGAAAAGTTGGCAAGTTGGAATTATTTTTGTCATCCATTATTTTTACCACAGCCCCTTAACAATCCCACAAATTCTCTCAAGATCCCCATCTGTCATCTTCGTATCACTCGGTAAGCAAACGCCATTCTCAAAGAGCCTCTCACTTACATCTCTACCGATATAATCATACTTTTCAAAGAACGGCTGTAAGTGCATCGGCTTCCAGATGGGTCTGGATTCAATATTCTCTTTCTCCAAAGCTTCCATTATATCTAACGGTCTAACTTGTCCACTTAGTGTTATACAGCTTAACCAGCAATTTGGCTCATTCCACTCATTTAGCGGCATGAATTCAACACCATCAAGCCCACCAAGTTCTCTTTTATAAAACTCAAATATGTATCTTTTCTTGACAACTCGCTGGACTAATACTTTTAATTGCCCTCTACCGATACCAGCAACAACATTACTCATGCGATAATTAAATCCTAATTCGCTATGCTGATAGTGCCTTGCTTGGTCCCTAGCCTGGGTAGCCCAGAATCTAACCTTCTTAATTTTCTCTTCATTATTAGATACAAGCATCCCACCACCGGAGGTAGTGATAATCTTGTTGCCGTTAAAGGAAAAGATCCCATAATCTCCGAAGGTCCCGGTATATTTTCCTTTATAATAGGTTCCTAATGATTCGGCGGCATCTTCAATAACAACCACATTATATTTCTGGCAAATAGCCATAATCTTGTCTAAATCAGCTGATAGACCATATAAATGAACAACTAGAACTGCCTTAACACTATCGCCATATTTCTCAAAGGCTTCTTCTAATGCATTAGGGTCCATATTCCAAGTTTCAAAATCACTATCTATAAAAACAGGAGTTGCATTCTGATAAATAATTGGATTAGCTGTAGCCGAGAAAGTAAGGCTTTGACAAAAGACTATATCCCCTTCACCAACACCAGCTGCCTTAAGTGCCATCTGAATAGCAGCTGTCCCAGAAGATAATGCGGCAGCATGTTTTGCACCAACCTTAGCAGCTAGTTCTTTTTCAAATTCATTCACGTTTGGCCCCAGGGGTGCAATCCAATTTGTATCAAAAGCTTCATTAATATATTGCATCTCATATCCTCCATCGCTCATGTGAGGTGATGAGAGGTATATCCTATCTGTCATAAAACAAGACTTCCTTCCCTTAATCTCAAATCTATATCTTAAATGCTTTAAGCATTGAATTTCCTATTTTAATTAGTTATCATATGTATATACTCGCTTCTACAATCCACATATAGTGGTCGATATGTATTTATTTCGTGTTTTATACCACATCTAGTATTTATCCATTCCCCATACTCACGGCT
>JAENYG010000071.1:1560-3231 GCA_016841875.1 Syntrophomonas sp. | reverse complement strand
CGATTAAACTCTTATTTTATAGGCTTTAAACTGATTTTTGAACTGCGAAAGTTGAATTATTAAATTTTATCCTTTAAATAGTTACGTTGTTTAGAAGAAAACTAATCAACATTGGTTAAATATAAAACATACCAGTCTGAGTAAAATAATGTTTATAAATGAGGGAGAACATTTTAAAACGCGGTTTATATTTCATTATGGATATTGAATAACGAAAGAGCCTGTAGGCTCTTATTTTATAATTATTTTAATATGAGTCATAAACCCATCCTGGTCAATGTAATTAATCTCAGCCTTATCTTGGTATACAAATTCAATGCTCTCATCATTGATAGGTATTTGTATTTTGTTGTTTACTATTAACAAGTTACCATTAAATTCAAGATTAGCGTTAGATATAACGTGATCTGTTATTAGGCTTCCTTCATCCTTGGAAATAAAAATTAATACATGCTTTGCCCCATTTACCAATTTTAATAAGTTATCTTTTTTATCCAATTGGAAAGGCTTCATTTGTCCGGTAGACATATCATTAAACATAGTGATTAAATCATCTTTTTTATTCAATCTTTAACCTCCTTCCACTGTCATAATTCGATGAAATTGTATATTTTCCTTGCCAAAAATTCCGACAAATTAAATATACATCCAATTGTAAATTATGTTTAGCAAAAACGATTTGGATGTCATGGATTATTATTTTCGCTTATCTTCATGATATATGCAGGCTAATACCGGGATTTCAGTAAACTACATTGATTATAGTTAAAACTACTAAAATGATTAGCGTTAACACCCACTTGTTAAAAAAACACGGAACTCACGTAACCATGTAATTGACTTAAACTTTACTAGCATGAAACGCATATACATGAAAAAGAGCTTTCCAGTTATTAAAACGTTTTAAAGCTAATTGGAGACCAAAACATAAAAAAGCCTCCGGTTTAAACCCCGGAGGCTTTTTGTTACTGGAGCCGACGGTCGGATTTGAACCGACGACCTGCGCATTACGAGTGCGCTGCTCTACCCCTGAGCCACGTCGGCGTGTCATTCAATGCAGAGTATATAATACTAGTTTCATGGTAAAATGTCAACTATTCGATTATAATCAATTTAACAGCTGTTTTCTTGGTAAAAGCCATAATATTTTTGTTAGGTTCGTAATAGCCAAGTAAAGACGTCGTAGTAGTTCATGGCAGCCGAAAGGTTGTTTTAGTCTGCGTAGATAGTCATAGTGGTTGTGCGCTGAAACCATCTTCCTTATGAATCGAGGTTTCTTATTATATAAGGACATATTTGCATAAGAAATAAATAGGTATATATTGTTATTAAAATAAACTTGCAAAGTGTAATTAAATGTGCTATATTATCAAATGTTGCTGCTGAGGTAGCAATGAAAAAGGAATACGAGGTTAATAATAGCAATTTAGAACAAACATTTTCGAATAAAATTATAAGTTGCTATTGACATTAACTAAAGCAAAGTTATATAATAAATTTCGTCGGTGAGAACAATACCATTTGATCCTTGAAAACTAAACAGTGCAAAGAGATGAAAAAAGAACGACAAGTTTAACCAAACCTCGTCAAGCGAAAGCAAAGCGAGTAATTTATTTACGAGTAATTTATTTAAACGAGAGCAAAGATTAAACTCTTTGAAATAATTAATGG
>JAENYG010000071.1:0-1550 GCA_016841875.1 Syntrophomonas sp. | reverse complement strand
GAGTTTGATCCTGGCTCAGGACGAACGCTGGCGGCGTGCTTAACACATGCAAGTTGAACGGGGAAATATTCTTAATTTCTTTCGGGATTGGCGGGATATTTTCTAGTAGCGGACGGGTGAGTAATGCATGAGAATCTGCCCTTAAGAGGGGGACAACAGTTGGAAACGGCTGCTAATACCCCATAAGCCGAGAGGTAAAAGGCCGTAAGGCCGCTTGAGGAGGGGCTCATGTCCTATCAGCTAGTTGGTGAGGTAATGGCTTACCAAGGCGACGACGGGTAGCCGGCCTGAGAGGGTGAACGGCCACACTGGAACTGAGACACGGTCCAGACTCCTACGGGAGGCAGCAGTGGGGAATATTGGGCAATGGGCGAGAGCCTGACCCAGCGACGCCGCGTGAGGGATGACAGCCTTAGGGTTGTAAACCTCTGTTGTATGGGAAGAAGGAAGTGACGGTACCATACGAGGAAGCTCCGGCTAACTACGTGCCAGCAGCCGCGGTAATACGTAGGGAGCGAGCGTTGTCCGGAATTACTGGGCGTAAAGGGCACGCAGGCGGTCATATAAGTCAGCTGTTAAATGTATGGGCTTAACCGATGCATGCGGTTGAAACTGTATGACTGGAGTACTGGAGAGGTAAGCGGAATTCCCGGTGTAGCGGTGAAATGCGTAGATATCGGGAAGAACACCAGTGGCGAAGGCGGCTTACTGGCCAGTTACTGACGCTGAGGTGCGAAAGCCAGGGGAGCGAACCGGATTAGATACCCGGGTAGTCCTGGCCGTAAACGATGAATGCTAGGTGTGGGTATAGCGATATATCCGTGCCGGAGTTAACGCGATAAGCATTCCGCCTGGGGAGTACGGTCGCAAGATTGAAACTCAAAGGAATTGACGGGGGCCCGCACAAGCGGTGGAGCATGTGGTTTAATTCGATGCAACGCGAAGAACCTTACCAGGGCTTGACATCCCATGACTATCTATGAAAGTAGAGTATCCTTCAGGGGACATGGAGACAGGTGGTGCATGGTTGTCGTCAGCTCGTGTCGTGAGATGTTGGGTTAAGTCCCGCAACGAGCGCAACCCCTATAGCTAGTTGCCAGCATTAAGTTGGGGACTCTAGTTAGACTGCCGGTGACAAACCGGAGGAAGGTGGGGATGACGTCAAATCATCATGCCCTTTATGCCCTGGGCTACACACGTGCTACAATGGGTTGAACAGAGGGAAGCGAAGCCGTGAGGTGAAGCAAATCCCATAAAGCAATCCCCAGTTCGGATTGTAGGCTGCAACCCGCCTACATGAAGTTGGAATCGCTAGTAATCGCAGGTCAGCATACTGCGGTGAATACGTTCCCGGGCCTTGTACACACCGCCCGTCACACCACCCGAGTCTGATGCACCAGAAGTCGCTGTCCTAACGAGAGAGGGAGGCGCCAAAGGTGTGTCCGGTAAGGGGGGTGAAGTCGTAACAAGGTAGCCGTACCGGAAGGTGCGGCTGGATCACCTCCTTTCTAAGGAGAGCCCTCAGGGGCTTATGTAACACGAAATGATGG
>JAENYG010000003.1:166060-211082 GCA_016841875.1 Syntrophomonas sp. | reverse complement strand
TTAGGTGTCCAAAGTTATTTATCATTTTTTGTTCATTTTTACTTGACGGTTACACCTGGCCGTTTGCTACGAATTGTCATTTGAACGTCCCACTAATTATGAATGCTCAACCTGTTATTCTGATCGGAGTGAAGAATCTTCCTGTTTTCATTGCCGGTAATTTTCAGATGACATCGTATTAAATCTGCTTGAAATAGACTAATGAAATATTTCATGATATAACTCCACGATATAATCTTCATGAAAAAATTATTAGGGGCCTTAAATCGCAAATAATTAGGAGCAAAAATAGTGAATATGGACTATAAGTTCGTTAAGAATAATTTATCATAGGACCTATCGATATAAAAAGTGAAAAATATGCTAAATGATCAACATGCATTCTATAGCTGGTGTATCTATATCACTTATGTATAGTTACCGGAATAGATATGTTGGTTCTAAGGAATCAAAATTAAAAATAAAGTTGATGCATTCAAGACATTTAATCAAAGAAAAACAATTATCACCCTCCCCTATCACCACACGATAGGGAACGGGGTTCTTGAATGTAACATTATATGGATGATTGGAAGTTGATATCAATATTACATCCCCCAGGTATATCCCGACACTGCATATGTCTGCCATCAAACACGAAGTATTGTTTGCGTACTATTATTCGTATTATAAAAATAGCATTAAATACAGCTGTGTTATACTGTATACCAGCAAGGAAAATATAAACAATATTTTGTGTTTTGTAGTAAGATTTCATTAAGTAATCCGGAATTATGGGAGTTCAATGATGTATTATGATTCATCAAACAAAATGGGCTATTGGGGAATGGTGGCAATTACAGTTGCTTTATTCATTCTTCCCTTCCTTTTAGGATCGGTACTCTTGGAACATCTGTTTTATGGCATAGTATTTATCCCCTTATCCGTATTTTGTAATATGCAAACAGCAAAGCGATATTTAATAGATTGTTCTGGCCTTACCATATTTCGATTCATAGGCAAAACAATGGTCACATATGATCAAATTACTTTAGTAACAAAGTCAACCGTTGGTGAAATTTCACCTGGCGTAATCACAACAAATAAAAATACACCTGTAATTATGATAGAGGTTAAAAAGCATAACAAAAGGTATTTCGTCAGCGCTAAATACAATGATGAATTTATAAACGAATTAGGATATTACGTTGATATTGAGAGAATTAATGAAATATGGGATAAGACGATTGGAGAGCAATATTGAATCACAAGTCCTAATGGAAGGAAATATCGTAATTGTGACAATATATCAGATTTCAAGTAGCCAATTATTAGCTTCGACTGTTCACTACATAATATTATACTTAGGGTTAGCAGCTATTATGTTAGTAGTAGGAGCTTTACTCATACCTGAATACATTAAGCTAAAGCGTACTAAGAACAAGGATTACACAGCAGGTCCATCTATAAAAAGACTCAATCAGCGAGCAACTCTTTTGATTATTATTTGTTTAGTCTTAATGGCGATTTTGTTTATTTTCTTTTCCATTAGTGACATTAAAGATTACTCCAATTTGAAATACGGGCATTTCTCAACATACACAGGAACCCTCACAAATATAGTTAGATTTTCTGGAGAAATTAGCAATGAAGTTCCTCTTAATAACGTGATCAACATTAGTGACGGTGTATATCGAATTGTGATTCCTCAGGATGTTATATTGAAAATCGAAACAGATAACTACATCCCTTTTAAAAGTAATACCAAATACGAGATAAATTATTTGCCGGATTCAGGATATGTTGTTAAGATAATTCAGTTTAACTCTAATTGAATATAATTTTTATAAGGTTGGAATTTGCCCAGAGAGATTCCTCGAAAGCATAAATCCTCCTTCTGGCTAGTTTACGACTCAATCGCTGCTTATTATGTCAACATTTTGATTTGTATAAATCGAAATCTTTATTTCTCCATTAGCATCTCTTCCCACAATCTTAAATATATAAATTCCTTTTTCTAATTGTACAGTTTCAGCGCCATGTTCATTTCCAATCAATAGATTCTGTATTTCTTTCTTAGGAGTAATTAATACGGCCTTAAAGTCGCCACTATCTACTTTTGAGTTATATTCAAATTTAACTTCAGCATCTTCTTCTGATTCCAGGCTAAAAACAGTATAAGCCCCGTAAAAATTACCATATTTAAAACTGATTTCATTGTTAATGCGAATGAGACTGTAGGGACCAAGACGGTAAGTATCAAATTCTTGTACAATTATTGAATCATCATCATATGCATTATTTGCACTCTCAGGTATTCCGCAACCACTTATTATACTCAATAAAAATAATAAGCCTAAGCAGACGATTAATCCGTTTTTTGAGTACATTTCTTATTCCCAACCCCTTTTAAAAGTACACTCCAGAATTAGATAAAAATTTCCTTTCCCCTCCCCTGCTGAGCGGACGGTAGGGGAAAGAGGTGTTTGAATCGCATTATATGGATAGAACAAAACCGCTAGCGCGGTGGTAACTATAAAGTCTGTCCATTTTAACAAGAACTGGTAAAAATACTCCCAATTTGATTTATAACATTTTCCTTTAAAATATACAAGAAATCTATTTTAAAGGAGATGGTACTATCAGGACACAAGATGAAATACTCAAGCAATTACAGTTTGATATGGAGCTCAGAGGGCTGAGCCTGCATACCCAAGAGGAGTATTTTACTAAGGCTAAAATGTTTCAAAAGCATTTCGGTAAACCAGCAACAGAATTAGGTGTAAATGAAATCCGTGAATTTCTGCACTATCTAAAAACAGAGAGAAAGCTTAGCAATGGCAGCATAAATACATATAACAGCGGGTTGCGTTTCCTGTATGGTGTTACTCTTGATATTAGCCTAAATTACAAGCAAATCCCCCGTCTGCATATTACGATTAAATCGACCACTGATTCCGATGTCTACTGACCACTAAGTATGGGAATGGCCGACCACCAATTCCGTTTCCAATTAGCCATTTAGCTACTGCCTAGCAGAATGACTCATAGTGATTATGGTTTTTGTGTTACCTTTGCTTGTTACCAAATATTTTGTGCATAGAAGGCCCGTTAATGTCAATCTTATAAGAATTATGAACAATTCCATCCATAATCGCGTCTGCTAGTGTAGGGTCTGGTAAAGTCTCATGCCAGTTCTGGACAGGGACTTGACTGGCAATAATCAGAGATGACTTTTGCAATAATCAAATTGTTTTTAAATATATTACGTTGAGGGTATCTCAAATTTGTATTCCTGGAATAAATTAGGCAAATAATGTATAATTCAGATATTATAGGGAAATACAGTAAGCTGAAAAAAGAACGAAGCCTTCAAACTAGATGGTTTATAAAACAGAGGAGATTAACATGAAGAGACTTAAAGTCCTGGTAATTATTTTTTTTGTAGTTTTATTGTTCGGCAGCAAAAATGCTAATGCTCAGAGTTTTGGCACTTTAAGTAATTTTAATACAATAAAATCGATGGAAATAACTACATTCTCAGACGTAAAAGAAGTGAATTGGTTTTATTCAGGGGTTAAGACAGTATTTGATTATGGCATTATGGATGGGGTTGGCCTAAACCTTTATGCACCTAATAGGAATCTTACAAAAGCACAAGCAATTACAATTGCAGCGAGAGTTCATGCAATTTATACCAAACAACTAGTTTCTGAAATTGATTCACCTTTTTGGTATGAGAAATACTTTATTTATGCTCAAAATAACAATTTACTGCCACCAAGTTATACGTCAGTATCAGATGTGAGTACCCAATATATAACGCGTTCTGAAATAGCGTATTTATTTGCGCAAATATTATCTTCCCAAGATACTGCGGCTATAAATGATTTAGCTGTCCCCGACATTGATGAAATTAGTGCTATTTACCGTGAATCCGTTCAAAAAATGTATTCGTCAGGAATTATTGGCGGCAAATCAGGAGGTTTGTTTGATGGCAATGGCTTAGCAACCAGAGCTGAAATTGCAACGATTATTGGAAGACTGATAGACCCCCTAAATAGACTTGCCCATGATCGCAACTATAATTCTGAAATAGTTGGCCAAGAAGGTAATATACAAAATTATTCGAGTGTTTTTCAGAGTGGAAACCAAGTTTATATTGTTTATTGGGATAAAACATTTTCTAGATATAACATAGCCGAGTATAACACTATTACTAAGAAAACAAACATAATTTATTACGGGAATATACTTGAGAATAAATCTCATTTTGAAGCGCCTAAAATAAAATCGATGTATAACCGGGAACTGTATATAGTTGAAGCTGATTTTGATTTTAATACTTATGATTTTAAGAGTATTTTAAAAAAGATTAGCTTAGATTCATATGTAGTTAGTAAAATATTTGATGGAGATTATATTTCTGGGTTAACTATTTATGGAGATGAGTTGTATATCTTAACCACTAAAAACAATCCTGATTGGGATACGTCAGATCAAGATGCCGCCTATTCTTTATATGATATAAGAAAGATCGCTGGCACTAACCAATATACCTTAAAGAGTGGTGAAGGGTGGGCTTATAGACTTTCAGGCATTAATGGTCATTTATATTATCTGGCAGAATCAAAAATAATGGAACTGGATATTAGTACACAGGCAGAATTACCGATTCTGCAAAATGTTAGTACCGTTTCATTTTATGGTAACATAGCGTATTATGTTGAAAGAAGCGGTAATGTAAATAAAGTGATGTTAAATAATATTACTTCCAAAAAGTTATTATATCGAGGGGATACCAGTATTATGGGTTTTCCTGTTGATATTAATTATTTTAATAATTCTTTATACTACAACTTTGATTGGATAGCACGAATTGATGAAATAAATGCAAAAAATCAATGGGGTAGTGTACAAACTAAGCAAAACCATATAAACTTTGGAGTTTTTGATGGACATTTTGTGTATACAGATTATAACGATAATGACTATATTGCTTCATTTAAGTCGGAAGCATCTACCCATAAGAATTTGGCAACATGGCTTTTTAATCAAGATCAAGGAACGATAACATCCAATCCAAATGATTCCACCTATTCTATACCTGAAGTCAACTCGGAATTAAATTCAGTACTTTCGTCAAAAGACATATATGCTAAATGTTCATCGAGCGTGGTTTATATTGAGGCTTACGATTCAAATTCAGAGTTGCTTGGTACAGGCAGTGGATTCTTTATCACAGATGACGGTGAGGTGTAATACAGGGGGCTAGTTACGTAAAAATTCTTACAACAAATGGAAGTGTATTGTGGGCTGACTCGTTACTGGGATCAAGTATCGTTAATGATATAGCAATATTGAAAATACCAGGAACTGGATTTGATTACTTAAAAATCGGCGACTCTGCTAAGGTTGTGGGAGGACAAACAATTTATACTATTGGTTGTCCATTAGGATTGGAAAACACCATTTCTGCTGGGTTAATATCTAACCCTGAACGTTTATTTGACGGTCAAACCTGGTTCCAAATCTCTGCACCTATATCCCCTGGTAGTAGCGGAGGTGCACTTATAAACGAATTTGGTGAGGTAATTGGCATAACAACGGGTACATTTATTGATGGTCAAAATCTGAACTTGGCTATTCCCATTGATCAGATATACTATGTTGATTAAAATTCGAATACTTCGTTTATCGGAATCTCTAAACCATCAAAAAAATACGATGTCAGAGTGTCCTCGAGTTTACAGGTGGTATACTCGTCAATTTCTAAGTCCTTAAAGCCATAGACCATAACAGAATGTTTAAAAGGATCGACAATCCAGAATTCCCTCACACCGGATAACATATAAGTATTGAGCTTATCTACCATATCCTTTGAACGAGTGCTTTTTGATAAAATTTCAACGCAAAGCGTGGGTGTACCCATGTATCGGCCGTTTTCATTAACGTTATTCTCCAAATCGCATGCTATAAGCAAATCGGGCTGCATTACATCAGGTGTTTTAAGGTCTTTTTTGTAGAAATGAACATCAAAAGGGGCGTAGAAAACCTTGCAATTCTTGCCTTTTAAATATGATCGCAGATGGATATGCAAATTCCCGGATATGTCCTGATGATAGGTGCTGGGGGAAGCCAAAAGGACTATTTCACCGTTGATATATTCCATTCTTAGCTCGCTTTTCTCGTAAATCTCCATGAATTCTTCATATGATACTTTCTTGCCGCCATATTGATAATCTAATGCGTTTTCTTTGACCAAAAAATATCGCTCGATATCAGTGATGTAAGGGGTAATCCTTATGGCCTTTTTGCCGTTTTTGGTAATAACAACCTCGTGGTCATCGATAACATAGTCGATGTATTTACCCAGATTGGTCTTCAACTCGGTGGCGGTAATAACTTTTGTGGTATCATCCATATTAATCACCTCGTACGAAAATTATAGCATATAGTACGATATTATGCCAATATGTTATTGTAGTACGAAAAGGCTAATGGAGGGACGGTCTTTTTGTTGGCTTCTTTTTCGAATATGATCTTTTTCCCACTCCATCCGCTGAAGCTATTTACGGTATTACCCGTCACCACGACTGGTAAACGGCTTGGTAAATAAGTTAATGCTAATTGGGTTTCACCCGTGGGGCTGAGTACTATGGGAGGAAACCATAATACTTAACGAGACCACCATCAACAAACTTAATGAATTAATTTATCATTATTATGATATAATAATATAAAAATAATGCGAGGTGAGCATAATGCCTGTTATTCGTCCAGTTTCTGATTTGCGAAATAAGACCCCCGAAATTGAAGAAATATGCATCAAGGAACAAAAGCCGGTTTTTATAACCAAGAACGGAAATGGTCACCTGGTAATTATGAGCCAAAGATTATATGAGGAACAGCAAGCACTTATGGAGTTATATGACAACCTGGATGAAGCCGAAGTCCAAAGCGCCCAGGGGACCAAAAGAATACCTCACCGTGAAGTCATGGCAAGGCTAAGGGCGCGGCTTAATGGGTAAATATAGCGTTGAATATTTGCCACTGGCTTACGATGATCTAGAAGATATTTTTAGCTATATTATTGCAGACGATCCAAAAGCTGCAGAAGATCTATTGAATGAGATTGATGCAGCTATCCTGCATCTAGAAGAATTCCCTGATATGGGGGTTACCCCGAAAAACCGGCGATTGGCTAATAGAGGCTATAAAATACTGATTGTTAAAGCATACTTGATTTTTTATGTTGTGGCTGGTGATATCGTAGAAATCAGGCGTATAGTTTCCGGTAAGCGAAACTATACGAATTTGCTTTAAAACCAATACGATCAATGCTTCATCCTGGGAGACATCCCCAATTATCAAGCGATCTATCCGGATTGCGTCAAATCAGCTTTCCAGGTAAAGTCTAGCGATAGTTCAGGCACCGCAGCATTTCTTGTATTTCTTGCCGCTGCCGCAGGGGCAGGGATCATTGCGGCCAATTTTTGCCCCGGTTCTTAGGCTGTACACACTGGCTGCATTGGCTTGCTGTGATTTAACCTCGGGATTACGATGTTTTTGTTTGTCGGGGATCAATTCATAAGGAGTATGTCCCTTGAGTTCCCACATTCTTGTATGGGTGAATACTGAAGTGACTAAATCAGCCAGGATTTGCGCAGTCTGCGAATCGGGTATTTCGATGAAATTCAGCAGCAGTTCAAGGATATCTTGCGTTGAACACTTCATCATAATCATGTCGGATATTTCCAATAAGATATAATCAGCCTCATTCTTAGTAAAGCCATAGTTATTGATTAAAAAGTGAGCGAGTTTCTTCATAACCGGAGTGCGTTCAAAAAAGTCACTGTCACTGGCATCCAGCAACTGCCGTTTGCTGAAAGGATAATAGTCAAGTTCATCATGTTTCTTTATCGCGGCTTTCAATTCCTTTGGGTCATCCACCCGTTCATCCATAATACCCTGGGCGGTAACCTTTATCTGTTGGTAGAAATCAGATGCCATTGCTATTACTGAATAGTATCGCTTAAAATCCACCGTTTGTTTGGTTATACTACCTATTCTATCTGCCAGAACCCATATATCCATGATCCCATAATAATACAGAGCTCCGCAGGTCAAGTTTATCCAATCAGTATTACGGCTTACGGTGGCTGCAAGATCCCGGTTATCTGCCGCCTGAAAAGCCCGCAGCAGTTCGTCGGGCATAAACATGACGCGTTGGCCGTCCATCGTTCCGCAAAATGCCAGGCAATGTTCAACAAAATAAGTCACATCAAAACCAAACCCATCACAAACTATGTAACCGCCTGACCTGGCAATTTTTTGCAGCAGTTGAAATCTTCCCTTATCCAGTAACCTGAGTGTATTAATCATGTTTCGAGACTGATACAATGCCAGATGTTCCGCCAGTTCATTCTTATTTAAAGCGCTGACATTTTTAATATCAAGATTATGTCTAATATTATCCAACTGGTATTTAGTAAGGTCTAGCAGGCAGTCTTTAAGACTCATCGGCAGTTCTACCTGCTTCCATAGTTTTTTTATTCGTCTGGCTTCATACTTGATCGCGTCTTCTTCCATGCGAGTTAGTGTATCCCTTAAAATCTTATATATCTCTGGGTCTTTTTTTCCAGGCACAACCTTCATATCTCCTTTCCCTACCGCCAATATCATATACCAGGTCACTGTTTAAAATATAACCTGTATCCCCTGCCCTTGCAATAAAGAGCGAATTATTTTAAGCGATTTATAGTGAGAAGAAACTTAACCTATATGTGTCCATGGGCACCTCTGCTGCCGCTTTGATCTTTGATGGAAACAATGCACTTTCAACACACCGCTGCAACGAGGCGATGGATTAGAATCCGCCGTTTTGTTTTGTTAATTACAGTACGCCACGATAATTCCCCCTCAATCTTTATTAACTGCCATTGCCAAACCATAATCAAGTATAATTTATATAGTTGACAATAATACATATTATGTAAACTGCTCTACCATGCTTCTAATCTTAAATATCCGCAGTAACTTTTTCACAGCCAGGGCCACTTATAATACTGCGTCCGCCGGTCTGAGGGATTACCTGTATTTGGGTGCTGATCCGCTCCTTAAGCGCAGGAACATGGGAAATAACCCCTATAAGTTTCCCATCCTGGTGCAGCCCGGCCAGGGTCTCCAGGGCAGTGTCCAAAGCATATTCATCCAGACTGCCGAAGCCTTCGTCCAGGAAAAAGGAATCAATGCGAACATTGTAGCTGGCCATGCGGGACAGCCCCAGTGCCAGGGCCAGGCTCACTATAAAGCTTTCGCCTCCGGATAAATTCTTGGTTGATCGAATTTCCCCGGCCTGGTAATTATCTATAACATTCAAACCCAGCAGTTCAGAGTTGTCCGTTGCCAGTAAATAGCGATCGCTCATTTTAGCTAATTGTTGATTGGCATAAGCAATCATGGTCTGAAAGGTAAGACCTTGAGCAAAGTTGCGATATTTCTTCCCGTCAGCCGATCCTATCAGGTCATGGAGGATATTCCAGCGTGATAGTTCTCTGGTTTGCAAATCAATGGTTTCCATTATTTCTTTTTGACTGTGACGGGCTTTTTCATCTTCAGTCAGACGCTGTTTAACTGCGCCGATTTCCTGCCGGATGGTCCCGATAGCAGCTTCGCAGGAGGTAAATTCCTTTTCCAATTCGTCATAGGGCCGATCAGTAACATTTTTTGCCCGCTCTTTATTCAAGGTTATGGTTTTGTCCTGTATAAGGGCCGAAGTCTCCAATTGTTCATTTTTCAATCCCTCAGCCGCATTTTGTAATTTTGTGTACTCCGGCTCATCCAGGCACGAATCCCGGTAATCAGCCTCATGTATGAATTCCGCCCGGGTGAGGCGGACAAGCCAACCCTGTTCCATTTGCTCCAAATCTCCGGCCCGGGTTTGGGTTGAGGAGGTGATTGCTTCGATTTTACCCTTAAGGTTTTTGAGTTCCTGTTCAGCATTGCGCAGCTTGTCATTTGCCATCTCCAATTCCTTTTCGGCAGCTTGCACATCATCACTGAGCCGTTTTTCCTCCTCATCCGGATTTTTATCACCAAAGCGGTTCTGCCGCTCCCCTGCTAATTTATTAAATTCTTCCCGCCCGGCTTCCAGATCCAGGCCCTTGATCTGCAATTCTTCATTTAATTTGTGCTGCAGCGTTTGCATTTTAACCAGTTCAAATTCATTGGCGTTGATCAATTTCCTCTGGTCCTCTTTTTCAGCCTGTTTGGCCTGCCATTTATCCCGGCGCCCGGTGAGCCGGTCAAGGCAGGAATCCAAATTGGTGACGGTAAGATCATCTATACCTGTTCCAAATGGTTCAGCCAGGAGAAGAGCCTGGTTCCGGGTTTGGCCATATTGCCTTTTTAAGGATGCGGCCTGTCTCTCTGTCATAGCATATTCATTTTGCGCCATTTCCAGGTCATGACGGCACTGGTCACGTTTCTTCTCCGCATCGGCCCGGGATTTATTAAGCTGTTCCAATTCATGCCTGGACTCTTGGGCTTCTTTGCTTTCTTGTTCAACCTGGTTGATCAACTGTGAGTATCTCACAATCTGAGCCTGAATCTTTTCCGCTTCCCTGGCTATAAGGTCTGGCAGGACATCATCCAGCCCAGCGATATTCAGCTGCTGCAGAAAATCGGCCCTGGTGCTGCTTGCCTGAGCAAAAATCGCATTTAAATCCGCTTCATGACCATCCAGCTGTTGCAGGTCTTTGGCGGATTCAGCCTGTTTTACCCTTAAATCAGACAGATTCTTCGCTAAAATTTTGAGCTCTTTTCGGGCATTATTAAGGGACGACTCGGTTTCATTAGCCCTGGGTAAATTCCCCCGGGCGTAAGGATGATGAATCGAACCGCACAAAGGACAGGGCTTACCGTCTTCCAGATCCGCCCGCTGATCTTCCAGGCTTTGGATTCGTTTCAGCAAATCCAGCTCAATTTCCAAATGGCTGATTTCATTTTCCAGCTGCTGTTGCTGATTATCGCCTAACCTGATATTTTCCTGCAAACCGGATTGCTCCGCCAGGAGCCGGTCTCGCTGAACCGCCGTTTCCGCCAGTGATTTCCTGGTCTCGATTATTATCTGCTGACTCTGCTGGAGTTTGTCCGCAAGATATTTTCTCTCTTTCAGAGAATCCAGTTCAGTGCGCCAGTCCTCCAGTTCGCGGCCTGCAAGCAAGGTTTTGACAGCTTGAAGTTTTGACTCATGCCGGTCAGCCGCTTCCCGGGCTTGAATAACAATTACATTATAGTCTGACTCAAGTTCGGTTAACGAGGTTTGGCTCACATCCATAAGCCCGGATGCAGTAGCCGATTTTGTTTGAGCCTCACTGGATTGAATATCCATATCCTTTAGCGTGTTGAATATTTGCTTAATGGCTGTCAGATTCTCGATTAAATTGGCATCAACCTGATTATTATCAAGATATTGCTGAATCTCATCCAGCTTTTCCCGGTATTGTACCAGCAGGATTTCAATATCCAAAATGCGGTTTTCAGTATCATCAAATACCTGCTCCGAGTGGGTAATATCCTGTTCCAATGCTTTAACCTGATTATTCTTGTGTTCAATAGTGATATCCAACTCCCGGACGGACTTGATGACCAGCAGTCCCTGCTTCTGCCTAAGCTGGGCTGCAGCCAGCAAATCTTGGGCGGAATTGCGGGAATTCAAGATGTTTTTTAAGCCTTCCTCAGTTGCAGGCAGCCTTTCCAGATTACCCGCCAGTTCATCAAGTTCCCTCTTTTGATCATCCCGCTTGCCGGTGATTTTGATATAATCTCCATCAAGTTCTCTGGCCCGACGGGCTTTATCCAGCTTCTCCAATTCAGGTTTAAACGACTTCACCCGCTGTTCAAGCTGGGTATTTTTTTCGGTTAATACCTTTAGATCCTGTTCCTGCCGGGTTATATCCTTCAACCAGAGCATGGCTTTTTGTGCTATATCTCTTTGTTCTGCCAGCCGGGGCTCCAGGGCCAGCTTGTTTTCCAGATCAGATTGAAGTTCCTGCCTGGCCTCATCAGCCAATAATCTTATTCCGGCGGCACTTTCCTTAAGTTTTTCCAGTTT
The DNA here is from genome assembly GCA_016841875.1 of Syntrophomonas sp. Classification (GTDB taxonomy): domain Bacteria; phylum Bacillota; class Syntrophomonadia; order Syntrophomonadales; family Syntrophomonadaceae; genus JAAYJK01. The sequence goes on along the minus strand of JAENYG010000003.1, from coordinate 198,985 downwards.
CCTTGCTTCTTCTGTTCTCCGTTCATGTACCTTTATGGAAATGCGGCTGTAAATTTCAGTTCCGGTAATCTGTTCCAGAATAGGTGCCCGTTCGTTGGAAGGGGCCTGAAGGAAGGCAGCAAAACCACCCTGGGCCAGCAGCATGGAACGGGTAAAGCGTTCATAATCCATGCCGGTCAGGAGCTCAATCTTTTCTACTACCTCACGCAGCCGGGATTCTATTATTTCACCGGTATCCGCATGGGAAAGCTCATGCCGGGGCATTTGCAATTCCCCGTTTGCCTTATTACGAGCCCTATGCTGGCTCCACTGGCAGCGATAACGACCGGCCTGAGTCTCAAAGCAGACTTCCGCCATGCATGCACCCGTAAGGCGGGACATTAATTCGTTGGTGCTCTTGGTGACCCGGTTAAGACGGGGAGTTCTTCCATAGAGGGCCAGGCAGATGGCATCCAGAATAGTGGTCTTGCCGGCTCCGGTGGGCCCCGTGATGGCAAAAATCCCATCAGAGGTATAAGCCGGATGAGTAAAGTCTATGCTCCATAAACCCGCCAGGGAGTTTAAGTTTTGGAAGCGAACATTAAGTATCCTCATCTTAAGCCTCCGTTTCCAAACCGTCGTTCTCTTCTTGAACCATCAATACCGCCTCACGGTAGGTATTAATGAGATCATCCTGCTGCTCCGGGAGTATTTTATTGGCATCCAGGCAGCGTTTGAAAACCTCATCAATACTCAGGTCGGCGAGAGTTTCCTCCCCGGAACTGATTGCCACATGCTCAAGTACCCGCTCATTCTTGATCCTTAAGATCTCCAGGTTAGTGCCGGCCGTGAGCTCATCCAGTCGATCCCGCAGATCTCCCATGATCTGTTCTCCGGTATAGATAAGATCCAGAAGAATGCTGGTGTCCAGACTCTTCAGCTCTTCCAAGCGGGCGTTTATATGCTCCCAATCCCCTTTTATGCTATCCAGGTTTTGAAATCTGGGAACAGCAATATCTGTAACAACAGTCTGCCCGTTATCAAATTCCAGTCTGCAAAGGATTTTTTCCTGCCTGGCTTCGCCAAAGCCCATAGGTATCGGCGATCCGCAATAACGCATGAAGTCGGAGCCCCCAACCTTCTGGGGTATATGCAAATGACCCAGGGCCAGATAATCGATGCAGGCTGGAAAAATATCTTTGTCAACATGGGCCAGGGACCCCACATACAGATCCCGCACCCCGTCCGAGTCAATGGTCTGCCCCCCGGCCGTAAACAGATGCCCCATAGCAATAATCGGAACCTGCTGGTTGAGCTGTTGCCGCACTCGTTCAGCTTCCTCACAAACACCGCCATAATGAGTCCGAATCCCCTCTATGAGCTTGCGGCCTTTCTCTTCATAGCTTTCTCCAGCCTCGGCCCGGCGAACGTCCCGGTCTCGCAGATAAGGAACCGCACAAATGATCAATTCCGGAGCCCCATTGTCGTCCGACAGGACGATAACCTCATCGGTAATGGATTCCGGCATGCAGCCAATGACATGAACATTAAGATAACGCAGCACTTCCCGGGGTGCATTCAAAAAGGAGGGAGAATCATGGTTGCCCCCCGTGACCACCACATGGCGGCAGGGCGAATCCGCCACCCGGCACAGAAATCGGTAATACAGCTCCTGGGCTCGATTGCTGGGAGCAATATTGTCAAACACGTCCCCTGCTACCAGCAGAACCTCAATTTCTTCATTTTTTATGTAATCAGCCAGCCAGTTCAAAAAGGCCTCAAATTCCTCATACCGCTTGCGCCCATACAAGGCCCGCCCGATATGCCAGTCGGATGTATGTATGATTTTCATGAGTTCACCTGCTTCAATTATTGTTAATACAATTTTAAGCTACTTTTTATATATGGTGTTGTATAAGTTGGATTAGGCGAAGCTGATATATTAACTTTGATACGTAATGTCATCGGTTGCTAAACAATATCTCTACTAATATAGCACCTGACTGGGAAACAGCAGAATATACGGTGCTGTGAAAATGGCAAGACTTAGAGCAATCCGCTTCTTAGCAGCAATATCAGCTCCCATTTTGTTGAGTGAGTACTTTAAGTTAAGGAAATAAATTGATACTGCCGCTATGGTAATGGCTAATAAAACATAAAATAACGAGTACGGGTTATCAAATGGATTATAAGCCACTGGGTTCGCGATGTAATGATACCACCAATCCCCAAAATCAACAACCTGAGTCAAAAACATAAATCCTGCACTGATAAAATCTGATAAGAAACCAAATATCCATACTTTAATAATTAATTTCTTATAAGTGTTCAAAATATCGTGATGTTTTAGTAATTTAAGTGTAATAAGCAGTACTATACTATCAATCAGAAAATTAGCAGGCAAGACAACAAGCCAAGATATTGGAAATATCAACAGAAACCATAATGGAAACAGCACATTATATAATTTTATTCCTTTTCTCATACTTATTGCCATTCCTTTCACTATCGCTAATACATAATGGATTATAACATTCTTCAAATTGGACCTTTCATTTTTACGTTATACCGGTAGGAGAATTATTGCGGTTTGCTTCATTATTTATTAACCCTCCCAACACAAAGTCATATAAATAATCCCTCTTATCATAATCCTACTAATATCCAGTATAACTTATCTTTTGGCTGTTACTGCATTTTGTTTAGTACTTTAATTATGGATTAGCTGATGTTCAATAATTTCTATAGTCATTCAGATTATGCTAATTATAGAAAGTTGCTTGCTCGCTAAATTAAAATTTATCTGTCTTGTACTGTTAAATGATTACTTCACCTAAGATTTTATCATGCGGAGCAATCAAGCACTTTTCTATCGCTTTCCAATGAGTTTCATACAACTGTTTTTGAGCTTTACCATAATTTTTATCTGTATCGAATTCCCAGTAGAGTACATAGCGAACACATTTTACAATACGAGTAAGTTTGTCAGGTTGAAGCCCATCCTTAATAGTTTTCATATCCTTTATATAGTGTGTACGCTGTATAAGTCGAAGAGATTGACAACCGTCTATTACTTTCATCATTTGAACAGCGTCTTTCATAATAGCTTCAAACTCATTCGTCTTATCTGGCTTTACCTGATAAATACTAATTTCCGAAAATGCCATCCTCCTACCTCCTCTAAATTTCTGCCTATCTGCGTGTTGTATAAAATAATAAGAAATTCCACTTTAATCGTTCATATACCCATTATCAACCTAATCAGAACTGTCCGTGTGACAGTAACCCCGTTCCCTTGGCACTTTTCCCCAGCAGCATTAAGCAAAGATATTTGGGGCAAAAGGCAACGTAGAAAAACTGGAATTATGAGATATTGAGCAATACTGTGATTTTGGGAGAAAACCTAACTCTGACTGTCTTTCCCTGTCTCTGTTTTATCGGGAAAACCCCACTATGCTTCACTCTTACCCATTAGTTTAGCGAACACGTCCGAAGGTACATACTCAAAATTATTAAAAATATTGAACTTGTTCATTAGGTTGAGGTAAGGCATGACCTTATGGGTAAACACATCATTCTTAATCATACTACTATGATCAAAAACTTCAAATGACTCTTGTATTAGTCTTGGATGAGTTTGATTAAAGCCTTTCACGCCTGCTGTACCATATAGTTTATCTTTGCGTAGCCATTTCAAAGTATCCATATAAGGGACATAAGGGTCATTGGGAGATATTATATTAAATACGGTCTTTATATGATTCTTTTCTAATGCTGATATCCAATCGAAACCGGGGTTTAGAATACTTCCAGCAAGGATAATATTGCATAGCTTAACTGGCGGTGTATAATTAAACCCAGCAATATATTTTCCTATAATATATGTTCCAAAACTATGTGAAAAAATGGAGGGTTCAATATTATAACATTTATATATATAATCTATCCAATCTCTAAATTTATCTAATATCTCACTTTTTCTTTTTTCAGTAAATAATGCAACCTGTTCATACCCGTAATAAAAAGGAGCAAAAATCCAGTCGTTCGAACTAATAGTAGGTGCTATTTCTAAATTCCACAGTGCATGGCTATTTATGCCATGTATAGTAACCAGTAAACCTCTTCTTTTATTACCAATAATAAAATGACGATGTATGTATGCTTCTCTTTGCAGTAATAAATCCGTAAAATCGTACTCTTCCATAAAATCACTCCAGAAGGACTTGTAGCCATCTTCTAAACTCACTTCCACTAAACCCACATCAAGTTCAAACCTGTCCTTAGAGAACATATTCATTAGGCTATAAACTAGTTTTTGATTATTTTCATTAATATAAAGAATATCTAGTTTACAATTAGAAATAACTATATTCTCATTTCTCGATGGTATACATCTGTCATTTGGCACAGGTATAATACAATCTATATCTTCAGGGTTTTCTTGTTTAGTAATAAAAGAACCCCCGAAAATAATACTTCTTGCGCCTCTTTCAATAGAATGGCCAAATAATTGTTCCAGAACTATTTTATATTCAGTTCTGCGATTTTCGCCCACTTGCGTTGGATAACAATACCTGTCCAAAAACTCTTCTATTGTACACTGAAAGAATCCCTTTGGTAAAACGCCACGTGAATTGAAATCTGGTATGGACATTTTTATTTCATCTCCTTAGTGAAGTTCGGGAAGTCAATACTTTTTTGGACGTAAGCCACTAATTTGGAAGTCTGTCGCTGCCACTGATTAAGCCATTGGATTGGACTGAGATACCCCAGCCGCTTTTGTACTCTTTGTCAGTTATAGAAGACCTCAATGTACTCAAATAGGACTTGCTTGGCTTCGTCAATTGTCTCTTAATAAAAAATGAGTTTAATATGTTCGTTTAGTTATTAGTGAGTTTCACATATCTTTTCTTTCACGACACACTTAGTAATTAGTAGTATCTTAGATATTTATGAAATTTGTCGTGAATATTCTTTATATAAGATTCTGAACTTCCACTAATAGACAGTAATCCACTTAATAAAACCCAGAAACCGGTAGCACTAGCACTATCCTCTTGTTTTTATAACGAACTACCTCTGGCCAACCCCATCTTTTTCGAATCTTCCTTTTTTCTCCTTTCAACATTTACCAAGGTTTTCCTGCACTTATATCCAAAATTCTTTTTTATTGCATATTACAGAAAAACCTGCCTACTTTTTCTTGAACGGAACAAGCACTTGAAGGATTTAATAAACCGGATAAAAAAGCTCGCAGAGTACAAATCTCCAGCGAGCCGTTGAATGATATATTAAAATGTATCAAGCGGAAAGAATTCTCTCAGCATTTTCTATGCCCTTCCGTTGCAGCCCAATACATTGACAATTTTGTTTTTGACCAATTGTTTTATGGCCTCTCGGGCCGGTCCCAGATATTTCCGGGGATCGAATTCTGCAGGGTCTTCAGCTAAATACTTTCTGACGGTTCCGGTCATAGCCAGCCGTAAATCAGAATCGATGTTAATTTTGCACACGGCCAAGGAAGCGGCTTTTCTGAGCATGTCTTCAGGCACTCCCTGGGCTCCAGACATTTTGCCGCCATAAGTGTTGATCATATCTACAAATTCAGGAATAACTGAGGAAGCACCGTGAAGAACGATGGGAAACCCCGGCAGTCTTCTTTGAACTTCTTCCAGAATGTCAAACCGCAGGCTCGCCTGACCTTTGAATTTAAATGCACCGTGGCTGGTTCCAATGGCAATGGCCAGAGAATCCACACCTGTTTTGGTAACAAATTTCTCAACCTCATCCGGGTCGGTATAGGAAGAGTCCTTGGCAGATACGTTTACCTCATCTTCTACACCTGCCAGTCTGCCTAGTTCTCCTTCAACCACTACACCCTTGTCATGGGCATAATCAACCACCTGCTTGGTGAGCTTGATGTTTTCCGTAAGGGAGAAATGTGAGCAGTCTATCATTACGGAAGTAAAACCACCATCGATACATGATTTACACAGTTCAAAGGTGTCGCCGTGATCCAAGTGTACGCAAATCGGCAGTCCGGTTTCTATTACAGCAGCCTCAATCAGTTTCATCAGGTAGGTATGATTGGCATATTTCCTGGCCCCGGCAGAAACTTGCAATATCAGTGGCGCATTCTCTTCTTTGGCGGCTTCAGTGATCCCCTGAATGATCTCCATGTTATTGACATTAAATGCTCCGATTGCATAGCCACCTTCATAAGCCTTTTTAAACATTTCGGTTGAAGTTACGATTGGCATCTTTTCCAGCTCCTTTTAAAAGTAATTCGGATTACATTTTATATTATACCAATTGATACCACTTAAAAATTCGTTAATAGCTTAGTAGAATCCGCTTATCCGGGCACTCGTGTTATTAGCCAAATGGGAATATGGATAATGCAAATTTCTCAATGGTGACTATAACTAGGTCCCCCCCCCCTTGTCATATTTAATTTCAATGTCAGGCCTGGCCCTAACTAAATTCTCAAGTTCTACCCGAAAACAAATCCCCAAATCAATCCTTTTTTATATACTCTAACTCTACCGAATATGATTTAACTGTTAACCCTAATGGATTTTCTGTTTTTACCGGATCGTAAAATATATACGGTTTACTTCCTACAAATACTATATCAAGACTGTCGGCTTCTTCTAGATAAGTTCTTTTTCCTATGTTAATAATATTCCTTATAAGTCCTTGTAAAATATGTACCATGACGGCCCTATAATCTAACGGCGTAAAAATAAATGTCTTTTGCCATTTGTACCTTTCAACTTTTTTAACTTTATTTAAAAATACTAAACCCTCTCCATGTTCTTTAATTTTTTTACCATCTTTTCCCACTAATTCGAATCCTTTTGAGTCAGAATATACTGTTAACCCATGTTTGTATGAATTATAATCATACACATTTAGTAGCTCTTTTGATGACCAGATTATCCACTCTTTTAAGGTTTCAAGGGCTAATTCTTTAGTAATTGTACCGGGCAATTCCATCTCACCCAGATCTTCAGTTCCATATAAAATATATGTAACGATTTGATCGGGATCAAGTTTATCATACGCAAAATCAAACTTCCCTTTACTCATTTTATGTATTTTTTTCTTGAATTTTCTATAATCAGTATATCGAGATAATTCTAACCAAGGACATTGTTTAAACTCTGAATGAGCAATAAACAAACGCAAAAATGTTTCGATACAGTGATAATAAAGTATTGATAATTCCAGTTTAACAAATTTTATAATTTCACTTTTTTCAACATTAATAGTATCCGAATCAACTTGATAAACGCCTACTTCAACATCGTTCTCATTAATGATATTTAAAAAATCATCTGAATTACTAAACATGCTACCCAATATAAATAATTTAGTAGCGAAATAATCAGTATAGTAATTCTCGTAGAATTCCTTATTCAATTTATAAATTTGTCTAGGCGAAAGATCTTTATCTGGATTTATTATTTCTTGACTTATCTTTTTGCTCATACGCCTACTCTCCTATCTATTAAAATTTCCAAAGGTACTCATAAATTATAGGGCAACGCTACTTGCCTACTCACCATTTTTCAACATCCAGGATGTCAGTTTAGCAATCTAATACCTGATAATTATTGACAATTCACCTTCGCATTTTAGACATTATAGTTTGTTTTGCCTTTCTCGGAATTACAAGAAGGACAACTCGCCAGTGTCGGCCTGCAGCATTATAATGGCTTATAATGGCGACAATCTAGCCTATCGGCAAATTCTTGATCCAAATTATGCATATATCTGGAAATGTACTATTTCCAAGAAATTCGACGAATTGAGCAGGTTACCCTACATTTAATTAACACCAAATTACAAATAATTTCGACAATAGATCATATCGCACGCTGCTTTTATCCCCTCTAAGTTGTTTTTGAAAACAAGGATTTGACCCATAATATATCATCATGGGTTATGCAGGAGAACACACGCAGAAGGAATATATAGATAGCAGCGGTTAATATGAGGTGTAAATAAATCAAAGTGGGATTTACCAGGTTTATATCTTCCAACAGAACCGCAATACCAATGGCTCCGATTATACAGAACACCGATTTGACTATTCTGTGCCAGTCAATTTCCAGTCTGGTCACTCTTACCAGCCGGTTTAGACTCAAGGCAAAATTCAGTATCCTGGTGATATAAGTCGTTATAAGATACCCGATTATGGCATATCTGGGGAGCAGTAAATATGTCATAATAATATTAATTAATGATGTGAACATATTATATTTCATTGAACTCACCTGTTCGTCTATGCCTTTCAGCATATTATCCACGATATTATCAAGGTACATAATTGGAATCAGAGGGGCCAGCATCATAATGAAATAGGCGGCTTCCGAATTATTATAAATGGTCATTCCCAGTTCTTTGGAATAGCGCCAGAACAACCACGCCACCCCTATGGACAAGATAACTCCCAGGTTGAAAACACGGGCTATTATATAGTTCATCCGATTGTAACTGTTCCCTGCCCGGCATTCAGCCAATTCCGGGACGATTAGTTCGGAAATCGCTTCAAGCAGCACTGCGGGGAACATTATTATGGGCATGGTCATGCCCTGGATTACGCCGAAGGTGGAAATGGCTTCCTTGCTTGACTCACCGCTCTTTTTAAGTCCGTAGGGTATTAATAATTGTTGAATGGTTCTTACAATAGACATAGTATAGGCGCTGAATGCTACGGGCATGGCTATACGGAGCATGCGTGATATTAAATTGGGTCCGGCTTCGCGGCTTTTACTTACTCCCTGCCGGTCAGTTTTATAAAGTAAATACAGAAGCAGGAATGAGCAAAGCTCGCCGGTGCAGCCTCCTGCAGCTACAGCCGCGCAGGCATATTCAAGCCCTTTGGATATAAATATGCCAAGAAACAGTATTGTCGCAGCTATTTTTATCAGCTGTTCCAAATACTGTACCGCCACTGACTTGATAACTTTACGCACAGCAATAAAATATCCGGTTAAAACGGATGACAATGAGATACAGGGCAGGCTTAAGGCAAATATCCGCAGCGATAATATGGTTCGCGGCTCATTGAGCCAGCGGTTCCCGATATATTCCGCGTTAAGGATTATTATTGCCATTGTCGCTACGCTGAATATCATACCAAAAGCCAGGCAATTACGTACAGCCTGGTTTGCTCCGGCCGGTCTTCCGGTTCCCATTTCCTCAGCGACCAGGCGGGTGGTGGCGAATTTAATGCCCGAGGTTGAGAAGACTATAGCCAAAAAGTAAATAGCGGTGATTAATTGGAAAAGCCCCATGCCCTCCTGGCCAAGTTTATTGGCCAGGTATACCTGAAACGATATGTTAACCGTGCGTAAAATAAATGAGGTAATGGTCAGAATCAGCAGATTTATAAATATTACCTTTACTCTTTTCAAGGATTCACCGCTTTAGCATTTATTTAATTAAATCTATGCCAAAGCCATGTATTTATACAAAGACCTACTTAATCTCCGCCATGCTTTTATTGTCATTTCAGTATTGATTGCCAGCGGGGTTGTGGCTAGCTGGGTTTCGTGTTTTCGAGGAAGCGGCACATTGATTTGCGAAACTTATTTTGCCTTATCAACAAACTTTTTATAAAGTACAGGCGTCTATAAAATGTCAAGTGATTAAGATACGTATCTAAACAAGAGAGAGGAGCAGGTTTGGCGTTAATGAGTAAAAGTTACTTGGAAGAACAAATTGCAGAATACGCGGTTAAATACAAGGAAAATCACTATAGATTGGCGTACAGTTATGTCAGAAACGCGGATGATGCTCTGGATATTGTCCAGGAATCTGTGTATAAAGCAATTGCCTGCAGGGGTTCCCTGAAAAAACCCGAGTATATAAAAACCTGGTTTTACCGGATCGTCGTTAATACTTCCCTGGATTTTTTGCGCAAGCGAAAGCGGCTGGCTATTGTAGATGAGGATGCTCTGGCAAATTTGAACTTGGCTACGGTTGACGAATATGAAAACTTTGACCTGCAAAAGGCATTGGACAATTTACCGGATATGTACCGCAGTGTAGTAATATTAAGGTATTTTGAAGACTTGAAAATTGATGAAATTGCCGAAGTTCTTAGTGTGAATGTTAATACAGTAAAAACCCGTTTATACAAGGCCCTGGAAAAACTGCGCATAAAGCTAAGCGCTTTCGAGGAGGTTTAATATGAAGCATACAGGTTTAGAGGATCTTAAAAAGGAGTATCTGGAAACTCCTATTCCGGATGAATTAGGTTTTTTAGTGAATAAAGCTTTAAAAGAGCGGAAGATATATGAAATGGAAAGGAAAAAGTTTATTAGAAAGGTAAGTACAGCTGCGGCTTCAATAGCTGTGTCCATAGCCCTGCTTATAACAGGGATCAACAGCAGCACCGCCTTTGCTTCCACCCTGTCCAAAGTGCCGGTTATAGGCGGCATGGTGAAAGTGCTGACTTTTAGGGAATATACTGTAAATGAAGATCATTTCAAGGCAGATATCAAGGTCCCTTCCATTCAAGGTTTGGAAGATAAAGACCTGGAGAATAGCTTGAATGAAAAATATCTGGCGGAAAACAAAAAACTATATGAAGAATTTATGCTGGAAATGGAAGATATGAAGAAAAACGGAGCCGGCAATTTCGCGGTAGACAGCGGCTATATCGTAAAGACCGATACGGATAAGCTTTTGTCCATAGGGCGCTATACTGTAATTATCAAAGCCTCGGGTGCAGAAAAGCTTAAATATGATACCATAGACAAAGAAAATGAGCTTTTGATAACTCTGCCCAGCTTGTTTAAAGATGATAGCTATGTAGAAATCATAAGTGAGAATATTAAGTCACAAATGAGAGAGCAGATGCAAGCAGATGAAGGAAAAATTTATTGGGTTGCGATCGAAGGTCAGGATGAACCTATCGAGACTTTTGATAAAATCTCGGCGGAGCAAAATTTCTATATCAGTGCAGAAGGAAAACTGGTAATATCCTTTGACGAATATGAAGTCGGCCCCGGTTGTATGGGAATACAGGAATTCACTGTTCCCACAGAAGTCATCGCTGATATTTTAGTGAGCAATGAGTATATAAAATAATCAAAGATAACAGGCAAAGACGTCGGGAGAAAAGCCCGGCGTCTTTGCGCTTCCTTCCCGTACTTAAACGATATCAGAGCTTCATATTAAATAATCGTAATTTGTTGGGTTGTATACGAGACAGGTTTACGTTAGAAAAAGGAGTCGTGGGGTCGGCAGCCCCAGCAGGCGATTCCCAGCGAAATAAACCGCTATGTAGAGCTGCTGTCCTCATTAAGAGGGGTTGACTCTTTTGCATTATGAGAGCAAGAATGAACAGTAACAAACTAATGAAAAATCAACTCTTCAGCCGCTTTTAAAACTCGAATACTTCACTTATCGGAATCTCTAAACCCTCAAAAAAATACGATGTTAGCGTATCCCCGATTTTACAGGTGGTATACTCGTCAATTTCTAAGTCCTTAAAGCCATACACCATAACAGAATGTTTAAAAGGATCGACAATCCAGAATTCCCTCACACCGGATAACATATAAGTATTGAGCTTATCTACCATATCCTTTGAACGAGTGCTTTTTGATAAAATTTCAACGCAAAGCGTGGGTGTACCCATGTATCGGCCGTTTTCATTAACGTTATTCTCCAAATCGCATGCTATAAGCAAATCGGGCTGCATTACATCAGGTGTTTTAAGGTCTTTTTTGTAGAAATGAACATCAAAAGGGGCGTAGAAAACCTTGCAATTCTTGCCTTTTAAATATGATCGCAGATGGATATGCAAATTCCCGGATATGTCCTGATGATAGGTGCTGGGGGAAGCCAAAAGGACTATTTCACCGTTGATATATTCCATTCTTAGCTCGCTTTTCTCGTAAATCTCCATGAATTCTTCATATGATACTTTCTTGCCGCCATATTGATAATCTAATGCGTTTTCTTTGACCAAAAAATATCGTTCGATATCAGTGATGTAAGGTGTAATTCTTATGGCCTTTTTACCGTTTTTGGTAATAACAACCTCGTGGTCATCAATAACATAGTCGATGTATTGACCCAGATTGGTCTTCAACTCAGTGGCGGTAATAACTTTTGTGGTTTCATTCATATCAATCACCTCGTACGATGATTATAGCATATAGTGCGATATATAGCAAATAAGATTATATCGCACGAAAAGAGAGATGGCAGTAACATTATGTAAACCATCACTGCCCGCCGTGTTACTAAATATCAGCAGTTTGGCCAGCTCAATCCCCCTGTAATATTAAGGTGCACGTGGGCCCCTCCTAGCAGGTGCCTCCCCGCATCTCCGTGACTGGTACCATAGTCTAGCATAATACATTATAGCCAAGAGAACAATTTCATTATGGCATATTTAACCATTTGACTGTGAACTACATATATTGTTTTAGGACCTATTTTATAATTTCACTGCTTATTAAGGGAGGTTGAAATCATGTCAAATAATAGACTTAATTATGGCATTATTGCCGAAAATACCAACCGAAAGGTCAGTATTTTTAATACTGATTCGCTAACTGTTATAACACAAATTCCAATAAACGCAGACGTAATAGATGTAGCTCTAACCAGAGATGGTCATATAGCGGTTGTTTCCTCTTTTTTAACCAAAACATTCTATCAGCTATGCTTATGGGACATTAGGCATCCAAGAATTGTTCGCACCGCAACTGCAGATACCTATCTTGAAGACGTTGAACTAACACCGGGTAATATATTTGCATTAAGTGTTGATGGATCCGCTTCCAATCAAGACATTGTGTCCTATTCGCTAAAAATGAATACTATAATCTCTTCTATACCCACCAGTGCTCAAGCTGTTGCCATATCTCCGAAGTGCAACGGACTAGTATTAACCGCAAAATATGATGATGACCAGGTACATGTTTTTCATATTGATCATAAAGGCGTCCTCACAGATACAGGATTGGAATTTCCTGCTGGAGTCAATCCCATTAACATTAACTTTAGCCCTGATGGGGAATTTGCCTTCATATCTAATGCTTCTAATGCTATTAGCGTACTAAGTACAGTATTTCCTGATAACATTAGTTTGATCAGCACCGTACCCTCATCTAACCAACCACAAAGTATGGTTATTACCAGGGCCGGAAGATATTTGTTTTCACTAGGTTTAGTAAATGTTGATATTTACAACTTCGACCCGGTTTCCGGCAACTTGACACTGGCCCGTTCCTTTGCCCATGGACTCGATATCGTATCATACTACGGCGTAGACCAGATAGCACTTGATCATGAAGAAAAAAAACTATTTATTTCCGGTCAAGGACAAGTCGCCGTGTTCACTACTTTTGGCGTTAAATTAGGTACCGTTACTGGTGTTGAAGGCCCCGGGGGTTTGGATATTGGTACACGGTACTATTGAACAAAGCAATCAAGCCCAGAAAATGCATATCCCCTTCCCCTATCACGCACAGTCATTACCGGTTAAAAATACTCCCTTACAAGATTAAATTGTAAGGGAGTTAATACCATGCCTGCTGGAGGAATTAGGACCGTCATGTTCAGGCCCACTCATGGCCGAGGCGTTCAAACCTAAAATCAAAGCTATTAATTACAGCCAGGGATTCAATTTAAATCTTCCTCACGTCTCTCATGGTAGTATTACAATATTATTAGAAAATGCCCGCTCATTTCCATCAGAAGGACGATTTAATACTTTGCCTTTGAAAACCATAGTGCTCGAACCACCGCCATCCAGGTTGTATCCTTCCTTAACTCCCAACTCGGCAAGCTTGTTTTGGAGTCTCTCCAGGGTTACACCTGAACTCCAATCTGACTGGCGTCCGTCCACCACGATCAAGATAAAATCACCGTTAGCATACTCGCCTATAATGATTCGAGGTTGTTTGGTGGTTTCCCATTCCTTGGGCACAGCAAGGGGGTCTTTGATCAGAACGAGAAGGAAGCTGACCCCTTGTTGAGGATTAAGGCGGTTTAAGCTTTCTTCATCATAGATTTGCTTACTATTAAATTGAAATAATTCATCACGCGAACTTTTCATATTGTCGAAAGTATTTACTAATCAAAATAATCCACTTTCCCGATATTAATAAATAATGTATGTGTTGCCTGATTTTTGTTGTAATGTAATACTTTCCCTTATCATCACTTATTTTCAGACAATTTAACTAAGAGAGCTATAGAGCTCCATTTTGTGGGAGCTCTTTTACTATTTAAAGATAAAACTGAGGACCAATTTGAAAGGAGGTTAGAGAATCCAAGGGTTTTGTTTAAAAGGCAAGTTTCTCAATGAAGAGAAAAGCCATTAAGAAATTTGCTGCATGCAGATAAATTGCGATTAATGGGAGTGATATTAAATGAATATTGCGATTATTGGCGGTGGTAACGGGGGAACAACGATCTTAAGAGCGTTCAGTGGTATTAAAGAATTCAAGATACTAGGTATTTGTGATGTTAACTATGAAGCACCTGGGATAAAGTTAGCCAAGGAATTAGGGGTTCCAGTATTTAATGATCTTCAATCTTCAGGTAATGATACAACAACCTGGTTTGGAAATAGTTATTGAGGCTACTGGAAGTGAACGGGTTCGTGAACAAGCAGTTAATATGAAACCATCAATTGTTACAGTAATGGATTCCCATATGGCTAATATGATGATGACTTTTGTAGAGGGTCACGAGAAAATTTTAAAACAAACTCGTGGAAAAAAAAATTGCTTTTCAAACATCAGCCCCATTAATAACCAAGACTTATGGAAAAGATGGGGTTATTTACTTTACAACAGACACGGAGCGATATGATTCTGTAAGATCTCATAATCTCGATGTAGCTGGCATCCGAGACGGAGAGCGTCTGGTTCAGGGAGGAACAATCGAGCGCTGTATAAAAACTCGTCAGGAAATCTCGGAACTTGTGCAAAGAAATGTTTACGGAGTATTACTACACCTTTGGGTAATGCCTCTCTTCGAAGATGATGACGAAAGCAAACCAGTGGTAGGTACTTATGGTGTCTATACCCCCAAACTTCACCCTGTTGAAGACGCTTTCGATGTTTTTGCCCCTATCATTATTGATTCTCAACCAGAAGGGGCTTGGGTTGGGGTTACCGATCTTGAAAAGATAGTTAACAGGATGGGGTCAGAGAAATTTGATTTAAAGGACTTTCAAGTAGGGACACCTCTTGTTGATGGTGACACCGGATCTCAAACTATCAAAGCTCGTAGAAAGATCCAGCAAGACTTAAGTACCAAGAAATACGGTAATATACGCATGTTTGGCATTCCGCTTTATGATGATGAGACCGGTGACCTGGTTGGTACTTTTGGCATTACGGTTCCTCGGAACCTGGCCCGCGACTTGCTAGAGATGGCTAACAAGCTAAATGCCAGTACTTCTGAAGTAGCCAGTGTAATGCAGGAAATTGCAGCTTCCGCTGGAGAGATCAATATTACCGAAAGTAAGTTGGCGGAATTAATCCAGGAAGTACGAAAAAATGCAGCCAGTATTAGTGAGATTGTAGGCTTTACAAAAAGCGTCGCTGACCAGACCAAAATGTTGGGATTGAATGCTGCTATTGAAGCCGCCCGAGCGGGTGAGCATGGACGCGGTTTTGGAGTGGTTGCTGAAGAAATCCGGAAACTCTCGGACGAATCGAAAAAAACAGCGGATGAGATTAGCCAACTAATAGAGAAAATTGATGGCACAGTGTATGGTGCTGTTGCCGCTTCCGAAAATACAGTTAAACAGAGCCAGGAACAAGCTGCAGCCACTCAGCAAGTTACGGCTTCGGTAACTGAAATGGCGAATATGGCGGAACGCCTTATTCAGCTGGCAAAATCAATTTAGAAAATTATTACTCTCAATTACTGTTATAGTTAGCCTTAAATGTCCAGAGATAGACGGTGTGTCCAGAACTTGACGGAATAGCTGGTCAAGAAGCACCGTCTTTTTTCCTTCTTAGATCAGCTCACCTTGAATAACGAACTTAACCATATGGTCATCAAACCACCATAATATACTTGACAACTACTCCATCGATATTCCTCAGGTTTGCTTACCATTCCTGCTTTTACCTGATTTTGATGGATATAGCAATATTACTGAAATAGTGAAATCTGTTCAACAGGTCTTGGGAAGCAAACATTAAAAGTAGTACCCTCAGAACCAGTCATATAATCGATCCTGGCATTTTGGCGAGCAGCAATGCTATAGCATATAGCCAGACCCAAGCCGGTTCCGTTATCTTTAGTGGAAACAAAAGGTGTGCCGATCTTATCAAGGATGTCGAGAGGAAGGCCTTGACCTTCATCCTTGATGAAGAGGATGATTTCATCATTTTCCAACGTTGTACCAATAGTTAACATCCCACCGGGTAACATAGCTTCAATACCGTTTCTAGCCATGTTGAGAATTAACTGCCGGATTTCATTAGCATCAATTATAGGCATCGGAGGTTTGCCCAGTTCTAGTTTAACATCCATCTCTTGCCGATTAGCTTCAGCTTGAATCAACGGATAAAGAGATTTAGCTATCTCATCAAGGTATTGGGGCTGCAGTTCTATTCTTTTATCCTTGGCCATTCCTAAATATTCGGATATTATACCGTTGGCCCGATCTAATTCTTCTATCATTAGGTCAAAATATACCTCATCTTTGGCATAGTATTCCTGTTGCTTTAACAACTGAATAAATCCTCGCACAGCCGTCATGGGATTCCTTATTTCGTGTCCGATGCTGGCCGCCATTTCTCCGATGAGATTTAAGCGGTCCAGTCGGGCTATATTGGCTTCCAGTTCCTTATTAGCGGTTATATCGATCATGGTGTGTAAAAAACAATCCATCCCATTCATGTTGAGAGTCTCCGAGGAGGCTAATCCCATGCGTGTTTCACCGTTAATCGTTCGATAAGGAAGTTCATAATTATAAAGGGTTTGGTTCTCATCTAACCGTACCCTCTTATTATAAAGATCCTCTTGATCGTAAAAAACGTTGAGTTCAGAAAACGTATGACCCAAAACGTCTGCCCGATTATAGCCGAAAGCCATTAACCATGCATTATTTACGTCTAAATAACAGTTAATTAGACATAAGGGGACGTTTTGCATCTATGTATCGCTGGCAATCATCATCGTCTCTGCAAGAATCCTGTCAATATCAGGAATAAATATAGGCAAATTATACCATAAATATGGTATATGCTATGTCGAACTATCTAATATTAATCTCCATTCTGAATCTCCGTAAGCTTATAATGCAGCCTGGCTTCTTCCCCGCTTTCGTTGTTGCATGTCCTAATATGGGAATTCCTTATGCAGTATCCGATCTTTCAGTTGATCTGTTTCCAGCTGTATGGGGTTATATATTTTCTGTATATTGTACCTTATCCGAGGCCAAATTCCATACTACAGATGAGATGGTCCCGGTGGGACTCTCTTTGCTTTAAATGACACTTAGTTTTACAATTCACCAGTGGCTAAATTACGGGGAAAAAGATAATAGTGTGCCTTCCTGGCTTTGTAACAGAAGTGTATCATGATTGTCACGGTTATCTTAGGTATCTAACAGAATGGTGACAACTATGATACAAGTTAACTGGCTGTTGATATTTGATAATTGTATATAAAAAGGTTTTATAACGTCCCGGTTAGGGGCTTTATATTTAATTATGAAGATTATTTTTAATTAAACGCAAAACTGGAACGGAAGTTGCATTATTTATTGTCAACACTCATGAAGTTGGGAAAAAATAGAGAAGGAGAGTGAAAATATGTATAGTAAAAAGCTATTTATTGTTCGGTGTATTTGTTGTATTTGTTGTTTCCCTGCTATGGTCGCACTTGCAGTATTCCTGCTATGTTATAGTCCGGTATATTATTTGTTTTCGATGTTTACTCCTTCAGAAGATAAAGTTGAACTAAAATCAATTTTGCCAAGCAAGTTAAGAAAATCTGGTATGTCTACACTTGAAATCAAACATGCTTGATAAAGCTTTTTTCTTAGATAATAGATAGGGATTTGCTTTTTCCAGTTCAGTATACTAAAGCATGTTATTAATGGGTTAAACATACCTGAGCAAGGAAATGAGGTCGGGGCAAGGTGCGGGATTGTCACGCAAAAAGTGACCCACTGTGCTTATCTGATTGATCTTGGTTTTTAACCTGTTTGTATGATTTAGCTGCCAGGCATGATTATACCCAGTTGTGTCTGTTTGATATACGCTTCTGATCTGCTTCATTTAATAACTCCATGATATAAACATCGTGAAAATTATTTTAGGGGGCTTAAATCGCAAATAATCAGGAGCAAAAATAGTGTTTATAGACTATAAGTTCACTAAATAGATTTAAATCTTAGGACCCGCGTTGATATGGTAACGGAGAATTTATTGTCCGTTAGGGTGCAATTTTATTACCCAGCAAATCAATTTACCCCGGCAATAATATTTCAACTAGAGCAACCGGGAACACTCCTTACCAAATATTAGTAGCTGCGAATTCATTAGCGGCTGGGCAAAGATAATGTGGCCTTTTCAACCGCCTGCTTCTAACAGGTATTATTACTCTTCGTCCACAAACATAGGCATTTGTTTAAAATCTGATACCCGGTATACGGCTTTTTCAAGTTTTTCATCGTTATGTAAAGTATTTTCATCCCGAACATGCTCCTCAAATTTGAGGTATTCATCACCGCCTATGGCTGCGGTTCGCACTTTGAGCATATAGATCAGGTTAAAGCAGTTCATAATGGAATTCTGCTTGAGGTCGGATAAACATATCAACTGGGTTCGGTGCCTTTTAGCTATTTCAAACATGGGTTGGAGCAGATGTTCCGATGAAATGGGGCCAAAGGGATTATCCATGATTAGTACCCGGGTATCGGTGTCAGGGTCGGCTCCCAGTGCTTCCATATTTCGCGCTCGGGTGTACGCCATCAAGGCGGAAAGCAAGGAAAAGAAAACTACGAATTTTTCCCCGCCTGAATTCTCCCGTACCGCGTCTTCCCAGTTTTTTAGCCTGCTATTTTGCATGTTCATGTCAATTTTAAATACACTGACCGGTATTCGGGCCGTGCCAATATATATATTGAGGAGTTCGCGGCTGGACATTAAACGGGCTGCCACCTTGCGCACTTCATTATCTTTATTTTCCTGCCTGGTTTTGTCTCTGACCTGGCTGATACACTCCTCAATATATTCATTCATCCGCTGCCGGGCAGACTCATGATTATCAAACTGCAGATCAATCCTCAGCATTTGTACCAGCCTGGACCTGCCTTGCAGGCGAACCTTGGAACTCTCTGATATCAAGCTGATTTCTTCAAATATTCGCCGCCCCTGAAGAAAGCTTTGCTGGACCATATCCTTTTTATTGCGTTCCAGGTTGGCCAGCTGAGACTCATAAATGGCAATCAACTCGCCCAGTTTATCACTATGCTGGCTCATTCGCTCAAATAGGTAGTAAAAATCATCAAACTCTGTTTGCGCTTTATCCCAGAGCGGGTCGAGCCCTTTAAATATACTGTCCAGATTAAGATTCTTTTCCCGGAAATCCATTTTGCAGAGAAGGTAATGATTCTTTATGGTATCCGCATTGGCATGATTGCTATTTTGTAATTTGCGGAACTCATCTTCCCAGCGAGAGGCCTGAGCCAAAACATCTGCTTCGGGGACAAAAGTTTTGGCAGCTTCGACAGTGTTCAGATCCACCGCTTTTTCAATATTCTCCCTGCTCCTGTTGCAGCGGAATAATATTTGGGAAATGTTTCTGTTCATTTCGTTGAGTTCTTCAGCCTGCCGACGTAGCTTTACTCGCCGCGCATTAAAATCGCCTTTTATCTCCTGGGGAGGAAGCGGGGCTTCAGCACCAAGTCTTATCAGCTCGTCCATAGCGGTTTTGATCGCCGTGGCAGCAGCAGCTTCCGATCTGGATGCAAGTTCTTTTTCTCCCTGTTTTATTTTAAGTAATGCTTCAAGGCGAATGATTTCTCCCTGAATGGATTCATGTTCGTTTTCATTAAAAAAGGTTAAAGAGTAATCCTCCTCGTTAAGTCCCAGTTTATCAAGCTTCTTTTGTGTCTTCCGACGATTTCCGGTTAAATCCTGCTGCCGTTGCTCTAGTTGTCCGATTTCCTGGTTATAACCTTCTTTTATGGCATTCAGACGTTTTTCCAGTTCCTCGACGCTTCCTGCTTCATCTTGTGCTGGGGTCGCATCCTGGTACAAAGGATATTGCTGTTCAGCCGCCCGTTCCTGTCTTTCCAGTTCCGTGATACGATTTTTCCCAACAGATATATCATTTTGCAGTTTGTCCAGGCTTTGGTTCAGTTGACCCCTTTTTTGTTCAAAGCTCAGCAGCTCCTGCCCAATTTGATCCAGCTTGCTACGGCATTCCTGGTAGTCAGGCTCTTTTTCCATATATTCCCGGAATGCCAGCAGTGATTCCTCCGCCCGGGGAATGTTTTCGGCCAGCTTCCTGGCTTCCTCATCCAGTTGATTACGTTGCTGGATAAGCTGTTTTTTTTCTTCTTCCAGCTTAGCAAGCTGTTGATCTAATTCTTTACCGCATTTCTTGCCGGAGCTTATTGCTTTCTCTAATTCGTAACGAAAATCCGCAGTATAATCAAAGCTATGACAGGCTGAACTATCCAGCAGAGCTGCATGGTGAGCTTCGATATAGTGGCTATGGCGTTCTCCGGCCTCTTCCCCTTTTTTGTCCAGCTCCAGAATCAGTGCTTCTAAATTTTCATTATCAAAGATTCTGCCCTCATACAGGCAGGCGAAAGCGATTTCCTCCCGAGGCCGGGCAATCCCGCCCTGGTTTTCAATCAATAGATTCAAATCCTCGTAGGCCATCAAGGGAATAATACGGCGCTGGACTATATCAAGGCCGCCTGATTCCGCTATCCGGTTTATGTCTGTCCTGGACATGATAAAGGTATAAGGTAGAATGGGGTTACCACTCAGCATTTTCCGGCGAATATCGGGTCTTTGATTGCGCAGATAGCTTTCCCCGGTGTCATACTCAATGTCCAGCTCGGCCAGAACAGATGCCAGCTCCTGAGAAGTGTGCAGGTGTCCATTCTTTATAGAAGAGAGTGATTCCACGATCTCCTTTTGAGTTCGGGCAGCTGTCTCCGTCTGGTACACCAATTCTTTTATATGTTTGGCAAAAAGTGATGACAGACGCTCCCCTTCAAAACAGAGGGACGAATCAAAACCATAGCGGTCCAGTATGTTTTTTACTTCTTGCTCCCTTTGCAGGTAGGCAGTCAGCTCACGTTGGTGATCCAGTAAAACCCTATTATTATCCTCCCTGCTGGTCTGGATTTCTTTCCATTCCTGGTCTATGTCCTGCTGGCGTTGAGCAATGGAGGACTTCTCTGTCAGCACTTTTTCATGGTCTCTCAGCAGCTGCTTTTTAGCTTCCAGCAAGCTGTTGTAGATTTGATCCATCTGCGCTGGTTCCAGTTCGCTCAGGAGATTTCTTATCCATTGCCTGCCCAGCCACTTCTGAAGGCGATTCTCCTGTTCCTTATAGGTTCTCAAACGTTCTTCAAGTCTTCCCTTATCCAAATCCAGGTGGCTTTTTTCTATTTCCATACCCTGCAGTTCTTGCTTCTCACCAGCCAGTCTTTCTTGCCGGTCAATTTGTGCGGCCCGCAGATTGCCAAGCTCAGCTGCCAGCAATTTCAGCAGTTCTTGATACCTGATTTTCAAAGCATATTCCAGGCGGCTGGCCCGTTCATCCTTATCATAATCTTTCCTGGCCATGGCCAGGTTCTCTTCGATCCCGGACAATTCAGAGCTCAACTGCCGGATTTCCATGGCCAGGCCGGCCGCTCGCATAATGGTTTCCTCTTTTTTGCTCTGGTTTAGTGCGGCGTCTGCCTCACTGTAACTTTCTTCGGCAGTGGTCAGCCTGGACAGAGCTTCCTGATACTCCCCTTGTTTGATTAAACAGTCATGGGAGCGCTCCTCCAGTTCTATCCTTTGTTCCTCAATCTTAGCGGCATCTATTGCCTCCTGGTTGATTTGCAGCTGATCTTGCCGGGTATTTATCTCTTTGCTCAGGTATAAATATAATGCAGCCAAGTTTGCTGCCAGTTGTTTTTGATCTTCGAGATCCTTTAATAAGCCGCCCAGCTGTGCAAGTACTTCCTGCAGCCTCTGAAGAAATCCGGTAAACAGCTGCTTTTCCATGATGAAGTGCTCATTCTCCACCACCTCCTGCACCAGGCTTTGCAGCATGGCTTCCAATTGCTGTTCTTCGCTTGGGCTTTTAAACATGACTTTTTCCACGGTTTTAATGATCCAGTCATCCAGCAAATGGCTGGAATTGCGGTACTTCTGGAATAGATCCTCCAAACCGTTTTCACTGTCATTGATCCTGGCTATGATATTGCGCCATTCATCCTGGACTATACCAAATTCGGCCAGGCGTTTAACATAATGATCCTTTTCATCCTCCGGGTAATATCCTACCAGGTAGGGATCTTTTTTTCCTTTGTCGGCTATTATTTTACGGGCTTCCCGGAAAGGCTTGATATCTAAAACTTCGCCGTTTCTCTCTATTAGCGGAATGCTGATAATATCGAAGGCATTGGCCCCGATATATTTTGAAGTAAAATTAAAATACCTCACTTGCGGCCTGGAGCCTTCCTGTTCCGAAGCTTCTCCAGCTGTAATGCCAATACCGGTAAGCAGGTACCCTCCCCCGCCGTCCAGTTTCCATTCCATCATAATATACGATGGTAACTTTTTCTTGCGGAAAAAGCTTGCGATATTGCGACCCTGTATCTTAACGCCGGGCACCACAACCTGCATCATAAGCTGCACCAGAACGCTTTTACCGCCGCCATTGGCCAGGTTCAAGAGAGCGTCCTCACCGCCATGGAAATTAAAAATCTCGTCAATTATATGACGGGTATCATTGTTATATGAAAAATTAACGATTCTGATCCTATTGATTTTTGGCATCCGGCTCGCTTCCCCCTTCGAATAAGGCGTGGATCTCGTCTACCCGGGTGTCACTTAAATAATAATTCAGCATTAAGTCATCCAGTTTGCGAGTGCATCTAATTTCCCGGTCATTATCCACCAACCGCAGCAAATTTTGGCGTTCCAGCAGCCGGCAGGCATTAAGGATGGTTCCGGTTTTAGTCTTGCGCGCCTTTTCCTCAAAATCTTGTTTGCTCTCCCAGAGTTCAGCCAGCTTGATAAAATTGAGGCCATAACGTTCTTCCAAACCGGCTGTGGCTTCGTCATCAGCCAGAGCTCGTCCCAGCCTCAGGTCCAGTTCCTCCAATAATTTACTGACCCGTAAGAATTCTCTTTGCTTGGGATTACGATTACGCCCGCCGTAAAAAAGATAAAAGGTATACATGGAAATATAACAGAGGAGATAACTATCTAATAATCTGGCATCGGAAGCCACCCACTCACGGAGATCTTTGCTTACAAAACCCAGCAAATTGTTGCTGCTGTCCGGAATCAGGTAGAAAGTATTGGAAGCCTCAACAATTTTGAAGTCTAACTCTTCCTCCAGATGGGTCAGGACAGACCTGACTTCTCCATTGCGAAACTCCAGAAAAAGGTCTCCATCGCTCTCTCGCTCAATCTGTCCTTTGTCTAAAAGTTTTCTGAATATTTGCAAAGCGGTATTTATTGAACTCATACTATATCCACCTCGATAAGAAAGTCGCTGATAACAATATGTTTAGAATAAACCGCATCATCCTGCTTGTATAGAAGATCGTCCTCAAACAGCTTATCATCAGGCTTTTGTATGCTTATTTTCCTGACCCCGTACATATCCGGGCGGTCGTATTGAATGTGACATAAACATAAGTTTACGTCCAGTTCTCCGGTAGCATTGGCCACCACTTCTTCATGTTGGGCTTGCCAGACACCGATATCGATAATATTTAGATCATAAAGCTTTAGTATGGATTTGAAAAGTTGATCATCCTCCATCAGCTGATTATAGATATCCAGATGGTTCCGCAGGCAGGTATACAATTCACTAAATCGATAGGAAGAGCCTTTGATTGCAGCCAATTCCAGAATGGAGCGGATTAATTCTATGTGGGCAGCATTTATCCTTTTAATTTTCTGCAGTTCCTGATCTTCGCCCAGTTCCACAATGGAAACGCCTTCTGCCGCCTCATCCTCAGGGCGTATGCGGGCCTGGCGTTCATACAGGGATAGCAGATTGAGATTCTTATTGGGATTAGGCTTAAACAACGGATTTAGCAGTTCCCATAGATGGTTGATCTTCTCTTCAGGACATTTTCCCAGTGGAACCAGGATTTCCTGCTCAAAGTCATAAACTCGGGCCAGCGACAGGGAAAAAGAATCCTCGATCATGTCTTTGTAAATTCTGGACAGGCTGTGACGCTCCAGTATCACTTGTTTTTGTTCGTCTATGGTACTGGTGATATTTCTGCGAATGATACTGATCTCTCTGCGTGCTTTCTTCATATCTTCATCCAGACTGCCCCGGGTACTCTCCTCTTCCTGCAGGCGCTGCTCTGAAAGCACTATCATATCATGAATTTCATTCATGGTTCCATACTCTTCTTCCAAGAGGGCGTAGGTGCTGCCTACCAGTTTTTCAAATTCCTGTATATCAACCTCATAAATATTCTCTCGAATCCTCTGGATAAACTGACTTATATCATTCCTTTTCTGTCGTATCATCTGCCGCAGATTAGCACTCTGGCTGATAGCTTTCTTATAGTTCTTGCGCTTGATGAGTTCCCGCAGTTTTAGTTCTTCAATAGTAAAGCTGATCTCCTGCTCCACTTCCTTGGTACGGAAAAGCAGGTCATAACCCTGATTGGTAAGCTGGTAACTTACCAGGTAACCTTTATCGCTGTCCTTGAGCTTATCATCTATCAATCTTATGCGGGTAGGGATCAATCCCTCTCCGTACTTCATAACCGGATAATATCTGCCTTCCCCTCCATTTTGCAGGATGTCTTTGATGATATATTCAGCCAGTTGGCGGGTGTTATTGGTTGGAAAATCCTGAGTATAATCAGGAATAATGCTTTCCAGGAATGCGCTTATGCTGTCGATGGTGCATTCCTCATCCTCACTGAGGGTTCTTTCCATGATAAACACCAGGACTGAAAATATAATATTGTCCAACTGGGCATGCTCAAAAAGGTTCTCCAGGGCCATGTTGCGGTTGAGCCGGTTGACAATAGAGTCAATAGCGGCCAAAATTTGCATTCTTTTTTCAAAACCTTCGAGAAAATCCCAATTTTTCATAGATGTTTATCCTCGCTTCTAAGTTAAAATACCTGCCAGGACCTGATAATTAATAATTTCCTGGGGAATATATCTTCCTTTGGCCAGCAGGTCGTTAATAACCCCGGCCTGGTCACCGCCCAGCAGTTCAGCGAAATCTTTAATTGCTGCCGGCAAATCACGTTTATCCGGCGACTCTGGCATTTCCCGCCCTCGGGCCAACTCCAGCATCAGTTTATACATCGGGGCAAAGGGTTGAATAGTCAGGCTGGGATTGGCTTCCCGAGTACGGAAGAACAAGCGAATCCCTTCCTTATCCAGGTCGCCGAAATACAAGAAATTAACAGTTTGTCCCTCCTGGTTTCGCAGCATACCGCTGGCATAATCCTCCAGCGCACCCTTTTTGCTTATTTTATTACCTTCACCATATAGAAGCAAGTCCACTGCAGTGCCTGCAATCAGGTTCTTGCCGGTAGCCTGCATCAATTTACGGAAGCTGAACCAGGTGTCCTTGTTCTCCAGGATAAGAACGG
This sequence comes from Syntrophomonas sp., assembly GCA_016841875.1. GTDB lineage: Bacteria > Bacillota > Syntrophomonadia > Syntrophomonadales > Syntrophomonadaceae > JAAYJK01. The sequence goes on along the minus strand of JAENYG010000003.1, from coordinate 173,169 downwards.
TCATCTCCCGGGAATAGCTGTGAACATACTCAAAAAATGGTTCCGGCGTGTCATAATAATTCAGGAAATTCTCCTCCAGGCCATTAAAACGAAGTATCTCCCGAGCCAAAGAAAAATGTTCATCCACCAGCTTCTCCCGGCCCCAGATAGAAAAGGAGCGTTCCTTGCGCGACATAGGTTCTTTCAGCAACTCCGCTTTATACCATAAATAATGGCTCAATCCCTCCACAATATCAAAATGTTTCTTATACAATTCCGGACGATTGAGATACTCGGGAATATTTAAAAGCGGGTTAAGCCTCCGGATGGAATCCATGTATTCACTGTAGTCTTCCCGGGGCTTAATAATACGATATTTATTATATAGAGGCGGTATTCTGCCATTCTTCCCCGATGCCTTAACCGGACTCAGCAGCCCGTTCTCTATCAATTCTTCAATTACACGATGAAACTGCAGATAATCCCGTTCTTTGGAGATTTTCTGCAGCTCGGTTTCGGTAATGAATTTGCCATGGGCGAATAACTTTTCTGCTGGGATCATGTGATCCACCTTTCCTCGGGATTATGGGACCATGCAGCGACAAGAAATAATTAAAGCCCAGATTTCTGGGCAAAGGTTCAACTTCAATTTCTATCTGACGCAGGTAAGCTATTCTGGCTTCTGCCTTTTTTAGCTCATTTGAATCAGTAATGCCTAATTTATTGTCCAACACTGCGCTGTATGCGTTAAAATAACCGGTCACTGGTTTCAATCCTTCGAATAGGCTTTAATGTGCTTACTGATAATGGTATCAGCGCGATATTTGTCAGACAAAATATGCTTTGCCCGCTTTTGAAAAGATGCAGGAACCGAACATCCTTCAGTCCGAAAACTAAATGCCGCATTCTTAATAATATCTGAATTCCTTTTATTAATGGTGCTCATCGTATAATCCCATTTATTATTTAAATCAGTAATTAAATTATACTAAATACCCCATATTTATGCCAATTAGATATCGGCAAAATTTTGCTTGTATTTTTCAAATCCCGAATTGGAATGATTCGCGGTATACCCATAAACTCCTTTCCATATCTGTGGCTTTATAGTACCACAATTAAGCCACAGAATTACATGTAAACGTTTATCCCTCTCCCCTGCCGTTCATATATATGGTATCTTTTTGGACTCGCACCATTCCCTGACCATTTCCGTGAAGGCGTTTTCCCTGTATTGGTACCACTGGTCCTCGACGCCAAGCCGGGCAATCAGGTCTTTAAAGCGCCTGAAGGCGCCCTTACCGGTTATCGCCTGGCATAGCTTTCTTGAAACGGCTTCATCATCGTGTGAATAAGAAAATCTCTCCATAATGCGATACTCATGCAGGTAATATTTATCTGGAAGCGGTTCATACTGATCCCAGTTTTCCACGATATTCATTGCTTCCTGGATAAGGTCCCGCTCCCAATCCTGGTATTTCTCCCAATCGTCATCTTCTTCAGAGTCCTCGGCAATACCCATATACTCTCTGCTAACGATTATGATCTCTCCGTTTTCGGTATTTAACCAGCCAAGCCATTCCTCACCGGTTTCATCAAGTTTATTCACAATATCCTTCAACTTTACCGGCCTCATCATTCTATCGGCATCCTTCTCTCATGATATCCCAGCTTCTCCGGCCCCAGATAGAAAAGGAGCGTCTGGAATCAGTCTTTTAACTTTTTCCCATAATATACAACCAATGTAATTGCATTAAGTATAATTGTAACTACAAGAAGTAATGTGGCGACCGATGCCACCGCATGGGAAGTATCTATAAGTGCTGACCAATCCTCTATCTTTACCAGATGATTGGTATAGAAAATTTGCATCCACAGTGAGATAGCACAGGCACTGACACTTGTTACGGAAAAGAATATCCAGTGCCTGTGATTAGCCTTATTGTGCTGTAAGAGATTAACCACAGGAAGTATCCATGCAATTAGCCCAAGTACAAGGCTCCCTAAATTCAGCAAACCAGCTTCAAGCATAACTTTCTCCTTTTAAATCCCTGTTTATCTTTGTGTTATGCTCATATTGCAGCGCTATAAAAATACCAAATAAAAGTATTATCTGGTGTTGAAAATGCACACCGATTAATATAGTAAGCACCAGTCACCCGCTACCAATCTACGCATACCACATTTCATTTTTGCTTTAGCTCTGCTTTTTGTCTTAATAGCAACTCTTTATTTGGAACATCATCCCTCATTAAAAACGATGCCCATATTGTGTCTATCTTGTCGATATTGGCTTCCCAATAAATCAGACGGTCATAAAACCATTTTAATTCCTTTTCAACAATATCGTCTGCTACGTTAGGGTCCGCCGCATAAATAAATGCTGTAAGCCCATAGAATACTAAACCTAATGCATGTGTTTCAACATGTACTGTGGCGGCGGCATGTCCAGCAGCACGAGCGGCAGCCTGAGCGGCATAATCACCCTCTACCGCAGTGGCAGCGTTATGCGCCGTATGGATGGCCTTTTTCGCCACCGGCATCTTTACTTCGCCCCGCGCCCATGCCGCTGCCGTTTCCAACGCTTGTCGCGGACGTTGTTCTTCAGGATATTTTTTCTCAAATATCTCTAAAACTCGTGGTGCACAATCAAGTGCCCATGCTACTAAAGTTTTGTGTCTTTGTTTCTCAATAAGGTTTCGTATTGGTTGAATACAGTCGCTTTCTCTTGAAAATAATAGCTTTCTCATGATTTTTACCTCATCAATATTTCACATTCTATAAATAATTGGAAATGCAAGTTACTTATTAGTAGCCCATTATGCTCATAATCTTCACGATAAATAAGAAATTAATCCGAAATTACTATATTTCATTTTAGAGCATCTATTCCCAATACATCACCATTCTCGGCATCAATTATTGCCCAGGATTCAGTACCATAATGAATTTTATAGGCTAACCTTACTTCGCCGGTTTCTGAATCTGGCGGACAATAGCAAATCAACGGCACTTCGGTACTATGTACTGCATATTCATTATTTTCTGCCGCTTTGATAGCGTCTGCTTCAGTTAATACTGGTTCTATACGGTTAGGCGGTACATTGAACCTCCGCAGTACTGTTACGGCTGGAGCAACTGAACTCACCTGAACATTGACAGATTCATATATATTTTTAAGACCGTTAGGATACTGACGAGTAAAGGTAAAGGATGTATAACCATCAGAGCAGATATAGTCATCACCCAAATTAAGCAGCTTACGAACTTTATCTAGTAATACCAGAACATTATCCTGCGCTGACAGGCCATTATCTTCTGCTGCAAAATTTACGATACTGACAACATTTCTGTCCGCATCTAAATATATTTGAATTCCTTCTTTGGATGAAATAAGATAGTATGATGTATCATCTACCTCAGGTTCAACAATCTCCAGCCTGGTGAGAGCACTGGTATCAACGCCAATGCTTTCTAAGTTCGCTGTTAACTCACTTGTCAGCAGCTCATTTAATGAAGGTACTGACGTTTTCTCCGCAGTATTATTGATATCATTTGATTCATCAATATTATTTGATAAATTATTATTAGAACATCCAGATAAAAGCAATAAAATACATAAAATAGTAAACATAATGAATATATTTCGCATGCTAACAGCTTCCTTCCAAATTCTCAGCTTTTGTGATCGATCAATATCCTTATTAGGCTTAATGTATAATTATCATAAACTGCGCATATTAGGCTAACGGGTATGTGGATAATGGGAATTTGACTAAAGTATTAAAGGTGATAATAACTCTGTCCCCGGGTATTACTCATATGCAAATGCAAGTCAAGAACCGTCCCCGCTTGCATTGAGATAGTGCCATGTTCCCTATTCTCCTTTCCTTAGAAATACCTTATATTTACTATTAAGAGGTCATTAATCAAAGCTATTAATTACATCCAGGGGTTTAATGTAACCTTCCTCGCGTTTCTCATGGCAGTATTACAATATTATTAGAAACTGCCCGCTCATTTCCATCTGAAGGACGATTCAATACTTTGCCCTTGAAAACCATAGTGCTGGAACCACCGCCATCCAGGTTGTATCCTTCCTTAACTCCCAGCTCGGCAAGCTTGTTTTGGAGTCTCTCCAGGGTTACGCCTGAACTCCAATCTGACTGGCGCCCGTCCACCACAATCAAGACAAAATCACCGTTAGCATATTCGCCGATAATGGTTCGAGGTTGTTTTGTGGTTTCCCATTCCTTGGGCACAGCCTGGGGCTGACCATCTTTGATCAGAATGGGAAGGAAACTGACCCCCTGTTGAGGATTAAGGCGGGTCAAGCTTTCTTTATCATAGAAAATACCACCTATTAGATCGCCGTCCCGGCTGATTCCAGCAAAGAAGATATCTCCATCCGAAGGATGAAACCCGTTAACAAACTCTCCGTCCACCACGGTATTGCCAAGGGGCAGAATCTGGTTGCCTGAATGATAAAAGCCCCCTCCATTTACTCCCAAAATAGCTCCGGTCCTGGTGACTGCACTGCTCGTTGTTTCTCCGGAACCTAACTTGTCTTGACCAAGGAGTACTTTGACTGCTCCAGGATCAAACAATTTAACTTTAGCTATATATCCACGGTAGCCCATTTCATCCAGCTTAAACACCTTGATATTCACCTTGTCTGAAATATAAGAATCGATAGGTGGTCCCAGCATAGCCAGAATCCGTTCTTCATAAATCTGATCTGACATCTCCTTATGGCTCTGGCTGATATTAGCCAACTCTTCCAGAGTCTGTTCCTGATCCCGATACTCCTTTTCAAGTTCCGCTGCCGATTCACTAACCGTTACGGTATTCTGGTAAAGGGATGAGATGCTCTTTTCTAATTGTTCAATATTTTGATTGATTTCCTGAGCCGGTAAAGACATCTGATTTGTATACTTCTCAAGGTCCATAATAGCCAAACCGGGCCCTATAAATGGTCCCAGCAAAAATATTGGGATGATAATAATCAAATAAGGTTTCCATTTCATAATAAAGCTACCTCTTTCAATCGAATCAGCAACAGGTATATCGGCGTATGGCATATAACCACCCGGATTCCCACGTGAAATCTTGCCTATGGTGCTTCTTTAAGAATATTGAGGCTGTCTTCCAAATTCTTGAGCTGTTTATCGAGATCTTCAATTTTCTCATTTAGATTTTCCTGGGTTGACCCGGAATCAGCCAGGGTTTGGTCAGTATCGATTATAGCCTGTTCAATTTCACTTATCTGAGTATCCAGGGAATCGATACGTTGTTCAATGGTGATCATATGTACCGCATTGTTTTGCTGAACTGCCTCAATGGACCGGTCAATGTAAAGTTTGCCCACATAATAGCCTCCTGCAACCAAGATCAGCCAAACCACCAGGGCAAGTGATATTACTAGAGCAGGTCGGTAGTTAATTGGTTTAGATACGGGTTCACTCAAAGGTTCGGGAGGGGTTGTGTTCATTATTTCACCTCTTTCATGGTAGAACCGGAATTGAATTTAAGTTATTAAGCTGTCTAAAGGTGACAAAATCTTCTGGAGTCTAGTTCCCACCTGCGATTACCGTTACATAATAACATGAAAAAACGGCTTCATCCAGCCGTCCCTTGTTTTCATTTATAAAAATACAATATTATATTTAAGAATAAATTTAAACAGGCAGTATTCCGTACTGCAAAGAATAAAACGTAATATCCATTCAATTCACCAGGGACATCCCCTAATTTTCTTTCACTTCCCCCAATGCCGCCCCGAGTCTTGATCAGGGCGGCTGTTCCCGGTAGGAGAGCCTTTGCAGATATATCAAAGGAACGTCCCTGTGGATATATTAACTGTAATAAACTTCATATTCTGCTGTTGTAACTTCATCAGCAGCAGTTACTACAAGATAACAAGTTCCGCCTATATAGGCATCATTTGCCATACTTGACCTATCTCCCCCCAGCATTTCATATGACTGTATTGAGCCATCAAGAGACTCGACAGCGCCTAATACCTGTCCGGCAGTTTTCAGACCTTCGCTCATAAACGAAGGGAGAACAATATCTTTAGAAGTATTGTTTATGCTGGATATTATAGACCCATCACTAATTGCTAAATTAGTATTGCTGCTCTTGGTTACGCTTACCATAAATGTTCTTACGCAATCAGCCCGATTGATTTCGGTCGTGTTTACCACTATTGTAAGCGAGGCAGCCGCAGCAATGGTGTAATCTGTTCCGCTGGTATAGTCTGAACCGTTGATGGTGATTGTTGATGCTGCTTCACCGGCATTGGTTACGGTAAAGGTAATCTTTTCTTGAATGCCTGCTATCCAGTCAATTACTGCACCGGTGGTATCGGTTTCCCCTGCTGCTGGAATAACCACGTTGGTGATTCCGCCGACTGGATTTGTACTGCCTGCTGCCAATACTATAGCGCTTGGGACCGTTGCTGGTGCTTGTGATACAGATACCGTAAATGTCCTTACACATTCAGCCCGGTTGGCTTCGCTGGTGGTTACTACTATTGTAAGCGGGGCAGCCGCCGCAATGGTATAATCGGTTCCGCTGGTATAGTCTGAACCATTGATGGTGATTGTTGATGCTGCTTCACCGGCATCGCTTACGGTAAAGGTAATCTGATCATTGGTACCTGTTACCCAGTCGCTTACTGCGCCGGTGGCATCAGTATCCCCTGCTGCTGGAATAGTTACGTTGGTGACTCCGCCAACTGGGGTTGTACTGCCTGCTGCCAATACTATAGAGGCTGGTGCTGTTGCTTCTGCCTGGGTATAGGATGCGCTGGCAGTAGCACTGTTGGTGAGACCTGCTTTTACAGCGATGGCTTTTACTGTGATTTCTGCATTGATTACCAAGGGTGTTGTGGCTTGATTGGTTGACGCTATAGTTGGATCTGAACCGTCGGTTGTGTAGTATATTGCATCTGCGCCTTCCGATGTAATCGTTACTGCGGTTCCGAATGGAACTGCACCCGCTTCCGGACTAAATGTCGGTGTGGTCTGAGCTGGTGCGGCAGCTACAGATACCGTAAATGTCCTTACACATTCAGCCCGGTTGGCTTCGCTGGTGGTTACTACTATTGTAAGCGGGGCAGCCGCCGC
>JAENYG010000003.1:103120-166050 GCA_016841875.1 Syntrophomonas sp. | reverse complement strand
CAGCCCGGTTGGCTTCGCTGGTGGTTACTACTATTGTAAGCGGGGCAGCCGCCGCAATGGTATAATCGGTTCCGCTGGTATAGTCTGAACCATTGATGGTGATTGTTGATGCTGCTTCACCGGCATCGCTTACGGTAAAGGTAATCTGATCATTGGTACCTGTTACCCAGTCGCTTACTGCGCCGGTGGCATCAGTATCCCCTGCTGCTGGAATAGTTACGTTGGTGACTCCGCCAACTGGGGTTGTACTGCCTGCTGCCAATACTATAGAGGCTGGTGCTGTTGCTTCTGCCTGGGTATAGGATGCGCTGGCAGTAGCACTGTTGGTGAGACCTGCTTTTACAGCGATGGCTTTTACTGTGATTTCTGCATTGATTACCAAGGGTGTTGTGGCTTGATTGGTTGACGCTATAGTTGGATCTGAACCGTCGGTTGTGTAGTATATTGCATCTGCGCCTTCCGATGTAATCGTTACTGCGGTTCCGAATGGAACTGCTCCTGCGGCTGGACTGAATGTCGGTGTAGCCTGAGTGGGTGTTTCTATTAAGGTAGCTGCACTGCTTACAGTGCCGGAATAACTGCCGGTACCAGTTGCTGCTACTCTGATGTACTTGCCGGCATCACCTGCAACTGGTGTGTATGTGCTTGCTGTCGCTCCCGCAATATCAGCGTATATTCCATCTGCCGCAGCACATATTTGCCACTTATAACTCGCTGTTGCTCCGGCTGGTGTCAATGTACCTGCTGTTAATACTGAGCCTGTTTGAGCAATACCAGTAATATTACTGATAGCAACCAGTGAAGTTGAACTGCTATCGCTATCATCGTCGTCAGATGTGTCGGTTATAGTAGGTGCATCTACTCCTGCAGCTACTGTCTGCGATGTTGGTTGGGTGACAAAAGTTACACCACTGGCATTAATCGTTGCACTTTCAACGGTTCCAGTACCGGTTACTGCTACCTGTGCATTTGCGGTAAAATTATTTATAGTAGTATGGCTATCCGTGATTATAGTGACTTGGTCAGTCTCGACGCTCAAGCTATTTACTACAATACCTGTCAAGTTAACTATTATCCCATCATCAGTATTTCTGCTGACTACGACACCATCCAGACCTTTGCCGGTTAAGTCAACTTCCTGTATATTTGCACTCGATTGTGCTATTAATTCACTTATTTCAGTTGTTCCAGAAATAACAATACGTACGGGTCCTTCATCTTTAAATACATAGGTCTTACCGGTTTGGGAATCTATGAAGTATATGCTGTGAGTTCCACCGCCGTTGATGTATGTATTGCCATTGACAACGATATTTTTCAATATTACGGTACCTTCTCCAACTGATTTAGCTACTGCTAATTTACCTTCAATAATCATATTTTGTAATGTAACCTCAGATGCTGAAATAATTACATCATTATTGATAGTTGTTGTCCCGGAATCAGGTCCATAAGTTCCTGCCTGCTCATAGTTAATGGGATTTATTAACGGGGTATTATCCGTAATAATTTTCTGTGCATTAGTGATTGTTAGTACTGCTTGTGCTCTTGTAGCGCTTGCTTGTGGCCTGAAACTTCCGTCAGGAAATCCAGTAATAACTTTATTTTCACTGGCAATTTCTACAGCATCATTAGCCCAACTAGAGATTATTGCATTATCGCTAAAGCTTAAAGATGTACCGCTGCTACGCAAATTAGCTGCCTTCACTACCATTACTGCCATTTGCTCACGTGTGACAGGATCATCAGGTCCGAATTCAGTATCGCTATAGCCGTTTACGATACCATAGGCATTGGCTGTAATTATGTAATCTCTGGCCCAATGTTCATTGATATCATTAAATATTATGCCGCTAGTGTTATCCAGCTTGAAGGCCTTAACTAGCACAGCTGTAAATTCGGCTCTGCTGATACTGCTATCGGGTTTGAAGCTGCCATCAGGCATTCCGGTTACTGTGCCCTGGTCAACCATTTCCTGAATGGCTTGCTGTGCCCAGTGCCCCTGAATGTCAGTGAGTTGTGCTGCAGAATATGTTCCTATTGGAACAGTACTGAAAATGACAGCGATTATAAATGCCAGTAACATGGAACAGTTCAACTTTATCTTTGTTCTCAAACTTTAACCTCCTATTAACTTTTTAATAACTAAATCTATTTGTCAGTGTCATATCTCTGCTTCTCAAAGGTTGCTCTTTTATCTTGAATTTCGGAGTTTCTACTATATATTCCTTTTTTAACAACCGTAAATAAAATGTGGTATCCAAACTGAAACAAAATAAACCGCTTCTTATTATCTTCGAATAAATTAACTTTAAGGTTTAGCATTTGAAACCGCTATTATCAAACGATAAAGGCGTAGGGAAAGATCGGTCGAAGAAGCTTTGATTGAAATGTACCTGGCTGGTGTTTCAGTAAGGCGGGGAGAAGATATTAGCGAAGCGCTATGGGGTTCCAAGGTATCGCCGGTACAGTTACCTGCAGAAATTAAATTTGAGCAGTTACAGTCAGTTATCGAAGAGCTTAAGCAAGCTGAAAGAACAAAGGCTATATATGAAAAAAGCAATAAGCCAGTAGTTAAAGCTGCCCCTTTATGGGGCAGCTTATAGATACTATATGGTTGGCGGACTTCCAGTGTGCATTAAGGAAATACTGGTATTATGTCCTGATAGGGCGTGTGCATGCCACCGGTTACCACCGGTGGTCATGACTATGAAGGGCTAGTAAAAACTGTAGTGAAAACTAAATCGTGATCTTCGCCCGTTCCCGCATAAAAGCGATCTCGCGATCGATGTCGCCTTGAATTTCGGCGATGCGCTGTGCAGCGTCAGGGCCTTTAAGCAGGCGGTTGAAGCGACCCTGCTTCATTACATATTCATCCACCGGTTCAGCTTCTTTTTTGCCGCTGATGATTTGCGAACTGGGGTTATTAAAGTTGATCTTGCCATTTTCTGCTTCCCATAACAACCAGGCACCGCTGCGAACAGCCATACGGCTCATCTGCACGGTTTCGGGCATATCGAACTGCCAGCCTAAATAGCAGGGGGCCAGAATTTCGATATATTTCATGCCCTGGATGTTTTTAGCTTTTACCACCTTGTCGTACAGGTCACCGGGGTAAGCCACGGTGGCGGTAGCTACGTAGGGAATATTATGCTCCAGCATCAGCAGGGGCATGTTTTTCTTGGGCTGGCGCTTGCCTGTGGGAGTGGTGGTAGTGAAGGTGCCGCGCGGCGTAGCACCGCTGCGCTGCACACCGGTGTTGCTGTAGGCTTCGTTGTTATAACAAAAGTGAATCATATTATCGTTGCGCTCGGCTGCGGCTGAAAGCGCCTGGAAGCCGATATCATAGGTGCCGCCATCGCCCACCCAGCTGAATACGGTAGGCAGCTCGCCCTGCAGGCGGTCCTTTTCCTTCATTATTTCAACTGCGTGGGTAATACCCGAGGCAGATGAGCCAGCGCTCGCGAAGGTTATATTAATACACGGCCAGTTGTAGCCCAGCTTGGGGGTCATGCCCATGCTGGCTACTGAGCAGGAGGGGGTCAGCAGCATGATGGCATTTGGCCCCAAAGCCTTGCCCACGATGCGCAGCGCCATTGTGGCGGGGCAGCCGCCGCAGGCCCCGTTGCCGCTTAAAACCTGCTCAATATCCGGTAATTTTTTAATACTGGTAGCCATATCTTATATCCATTCCTTTCATGGTCTATCTTATTTATTCATCCATCATGGCACGAATCTCGGAGGCCATGAAGCGGCGGGTCAGATCGATGCCTCCAATGCCCATTACCCGGTTTTTAACCGTGATGTCGTTGCGTCGGCCATATAGCACGCTTTTCAGCTCTGAAGCCAAAATGCCGCCGGGGTGGCCGTAGTTATAGTTGCGATCCAGTACCATCACCTGCGCATTTTTTGGCAGTGCGCTGATGATATCCTCGGTCGGGAAAGGCAGATACAGGCGCGGCCGTAACAGGCCGGCTTTGATACCCTGCTCGCGAAGCATATCGATAGAAAGTCTTAATTCCGCCGCCATACTGTTGACAGCAAAGGCTACCACTTCGGCGTCTTCCAGCCGATAGGTGTCGATGGTGTCGCCATCCCACATGCCGGTGATCTCCTTATATTCCTGCGCAGCCTGCTTTACCATCGGGATGGAGGCCATGATATCGTCGGACAGCAACTGGCGGAAAGTTGCGTATTCGGCCGCCATGGTCACATTGCTGAAGGAAGAGGGATTAGCCGGGTCGAGCCGCCATTCTGGTTTATGCGGGGGCAGGAAACGGTCAATATCCTCCTGGGGCGGCAGGGTGAGGGGCATCAGACAATGGGAGATGGCAAAGCCGTCAAAGTTGACCATCACAGGGATGTTGATCTGTTCGGCCACGCGGAAGGCCTGCAAAATGGTGTTGAATACCTCCTGATTGGAGGAGCAATGATATTGAATCCAGCCGGTATCGCGCTGGGCAAATGAGTCCTGATGATCGGCCCACAGGGTCCAGGGAGCAAAAACACCGCGGTTGACGTTGCACATTACCACCGGCAAACGTCCACCGGAAGCCATATGTAAAACTTCGTGCATATACAGCAGGCCGTTGGCCGAGGTGGCCGTGAAAACGCGGGCGCCGGCAGCGGATGCGGCCACGGCAGCGGCCAGAACGCTGTGTTCGCCTTCCACCGGAATGAAGCGGGCGTTCAGCTCGCCATTTTCAACCATGCCAGCTATCGCTTCCATAATGCTGGTTTGAGGAGTGATGGGGTAGCCGGGTATTACGTCCACCCGGGCGCTTTTCACGGCCAGCGCGGCGGCATGGGTGCCGGTATCCATTATAACTTGCGCTGCTTTCATACTGCTACTCATCCTCCTTTACCATGGTGATTGCGCCGGTGGGGCATTCTACGGCGCATACGCCGCAGCCCTTACAGTAAGTGTAATCAATAGTAATTTCATTGCGGTCAATGACCGCTTCCGGACAATATACCCAGCAAAATTGGCATTTATTGCATATCTGATGGTCAACGACCGGACGGTGCGTTCGCCAGGAACCGGTGTCACCGCCGGATCCCTTCATCGGCCAGGAAATTGGCCGGTAGGCTTTAGTAACTGATTGCATTTATTTACATTCCTTTCGCTAATACAAATAAGGGCGCGCTATGCGCTAACAGCGCGCTTCACGCTAATCTGCGTTACGGTGTTATAAGCCTTGCCAGCGGCATCCAGATTGCGTTCGCCGTTGCCCGGCCATTTATTCATGATGGTTTGTTCCATAATATTTTGTGGGATGTTTAGCACCCGGCATACCGCACCAAACAGTGGAATATTGATTAAGGGTCCGTCGGCCGAAAATAATCCGGCTTCGTGGGCGATAGCGTCGGCGTCCACGTGCCAGGTAGGGTACTTCTGTACGGCTACGGCGTGGGGAGCATTGATGATCACGGTGCCGATCTCAGAAATGCCTTCACTGACCGCCGCTTCGGTGAGCTTTTCGCTCATCACCACCACATAATCCGGCAGTTCGCATTGACTGTGCGCGTGGATAGTGGTGGGAGACATGCGCACTGCTGCCCGGACCGGAGCTCCGCGGCGTTCCACACCAAAGAAAGGCAAAGCTTGCCCCTGCTCACCGTTTTCCAGCGCAGCCTGCGCTAATAAATGAGCCAGGGTAACGGAGCCCTGCCCGCCAAACCCGTTGATTCTCATTTCTAACATATTGATCCTCCATTCTTCCGTGATACTTATGCCATCTATACTTCTGGTATAGGGGCGAAAAGGATTGACCAGCGTCAAAAGATTATAGCCGCAGCTTTCATCACCTGGCGGTAAATGCCTGGAGCAGCAGCGCCAGGCAAACAATTCCTTTCCCAGTTCAGAAAAGTTGAGGGTTTGCAAGATTTATCTAATACTCACTTTTCCCACTTCCAAAGCTGCTGGCAATAATATTAAAGTATTTACAAAAAGACAGTCTTGACACAAATAATAACCTCATCCCAAATAAGCAGGTGTCCTGATGGTCAGACCATAATTATTAATATTCTATAACAAAGTATTTATTAATGCTAGAAGTAAATTTATTAGAAAATACAATATGTTAAAATGAAACTTTTGCATATTGATTACTTGATAATCTGCTTACTAGGCTATCCATTACTTTAGCGCGCCCGGCCTTGGGCGCTGACTATAGGGTGAAAGTCCCGAACGGTGAAGGTAGCAGTAACCGTTAGTTTAAGACAAGGGTGTCTGCGGTGACTCAGAATCACCATTACGGGTACAGGCTGAAGGAAGTCGGCAGCAAATCTCCGGCCCGACTGTTTCTATAATTTATGGTCAGTATCCTGGAGCGTCATTATCAGCGAGATTATAAGACTGCATGATGAAGAAGGATATGCCTCTGGGGATATAGCTGTACTGTACCGGGTCAAGAAATTCAGTATTGACTATGTTGAGACTTTAAGGGTCGGGGTCAAGGCTACTGCCAGGTTGAAAGCATAGTCTGATTGCAGCAAGAAATATGGTTCTGCTTGCTTCCAAAGCAGCCCTTGCTAAACTGATCCGTTCCAGATATAAACTTCAGCCTGTAAAGTCTCGTCGTTTTCCAGTTCCACGTCAACAATCCTTCTGGTAAAGGCAGGTCCATTATTCATAATAAAGTCTAGTCTGGTAAGCGTCGCCGGGTCAATTTCATACACTTCGCCCTGCACACGTTTCCCCTTTTCAGGAAGGATACCGTGCAAGCCACCCAGGATATATTTTGTGTATCCCTCGATAAAACCTTTACCCAGGAATTTCTTTCCCTGCAGACAATATTGATGATAACGACCACCTCTCGTAAAGGTGCCATACACGAAGACCTTTATCATTTATAACCACTCCCCTGTCTTGCTAATTCCTATTATCTCATACCGGGGCCTTATTATTACACGCAATAATTACAATTTTATAGTTTCCTCTGAAGTGACCCTAATATCCGTAATAAATAGACTAAGTTTATCTAAATCCGATTTTGTTGATCCTTTTGTATCAAGAATAATTTCGCCATCGATCTGAATAGTCTCCTTGGGTTTTACCTCTTTATTTACAGTAAGCAATATTTCTTCGCTTAAAATCTTATCTTTTAATGATTCATTGATTGAGGGTTGAATGGATTTTATGAAGATATTCTTGTTACTTTCATTAGTTAAATTGATTGAATAAGACAATCTGGTTTTATCTAAATCAGTTTCGCTAACCGAACCTAATGCTGAACTCCAATTATAAACATTTAATCCATCATTAATTTTATCTTGGGTATTTTCACTGCTGCATCCAGTGAAGAAGATTAGCATAAATAAAATTGATGAAATTAGTGTCAGAATTGATTTCTTTGGCAAATAAACTCCCCCCAATTCTTTGATAAGCTATAGTAGGGCTTCTGAATCATCGGTACTATATACAGAAAAACGCTTATCCCTAACCCCTTCCGTTCATATATACGGTATCTTTACAATGAAGGCCCGAATTTCGCAGTACCCAACATGGCATTGTATCAACGATAAACCATTGATAGGCCGGATTTTTGCCGCAGCTTCAATCTACGGCGAAATCGGCTCCGCTGGCCCGATGCTTGTCAGAAGTTTTTGTGAGGGTGCTGTCCTCGCACTCCCGGCCTCTTCCCAAGAACAGAAGAGAAGAAGATTTGGTCATTTGCACGCAACTCAATAATTTAACGAGCCGAACAGGAAACTTAACCTGATCGGCTCGCTTGATTACGCACCACGCCTTCTTTTAAACAAAACCACAAACGACAATCCTGCCAAAAGAAGAATTGTACAACCTCCGACAAACAACCATGCGGTTACATCGAATCCCGATGTTATGACCGACGCTGGATTTTCAAAGCCAGGATTTTGCCCGGCAGTTACGTTATTTCCACCGCCCTGCGCGTTTCCCGGGAGCCGCCCGCCCATACCGCCGAAACCGCCTCGTGTCATATTTTTGAACTGCGCTATCTGTTCGTCGGTTAAGCCAAGATCTTTGAGCTGGGCAAGCTGCTCTTCGCTTAGCTCATTTTCGCCTGCGGACTGGATGATTTCCATGGCTTTTTGCATCGTTTCCATGTCAGCACCCTGCATTCCGCCCATACCTCCCGCTCCCCGATCTGCGCCGCCGCCCATGCCGCCGCCCATGTCGCCGAGCACAGAGAGATTAACGCTGGAAGCATCAACCCGTTTGCTCGAATCCGCACTCTGCCCATCGCTTGTGGAGGGAATTGTACCGTTGAGCTGCCCCTCAATGCTTTCCGCGCGAAGCAGCCCAAGTTCTTTTAGCTCGGAAAACGCTGTCTTATACGCATCATAGTCGTAAAACGCAGTCGGATCGGCTTCTACATGGGAAGAAATTAACGTATCCATAGAATCCATCGTTTGTTCAAACAAGCCGCTGTTGAAGTAGCCGTCGACGATTTGCTGCAAATAGCCGTGATACATCTCCATATATTCCGGCACTTCCAGCAGCTTTCCAAGCAGCGGTCTGTCTTCAAGGCTTACGCCTGATACAGGCGTGTCAATCGGGAAATTGACGACATCCGAAGCGCTTCCCGACTGAAAGCCGCCAAAAGCCAGATTGTAGTCCCAAGGAAGAATAGTCAGCTGCCCGCCGTCTTCGTACAGATAATAGTTATGTCCCATATTGGCAATATAGCTGTCGAGGTTTACGACGACCGTGTGGGCGGCAAAATATTTCAGTACCGCCTCCACATCGACGGTGTTTGCCAAATCCTCCCCATTGGAGAGTTTTCGAAGCGCTTCTATCACACGATTGTAATCTTTTTCGGTTGTATCAAACACCGAATTGTCAAAAATTGATGAGTAGCTTGATGATTCTTCATCAATATATTGGAGTGATACGCCGCTTGATGACATGCCGCCTATTCCTCCGCCGCCAAACCCGCCTACGGGGTTGTCTGCTGCATTTTGCGGATTTTCATTGTTTACCGCTGGAGCTTGCGGCTGCTCCTGCGCCTGTCGGTTGTTCTGCGCTTGCTCCGCATTCTCGTCACCGTTTATAAACTCGTTCATCTTCCCTTCGCCGCGCATTCCCATGCTCTCCGGTTTGTACAGTTCACCATGATCGTTGCCATAAATGCGCTGGGCGTAGCTGTCATCGAGGCCCTCAACAGCAAGATAGAAACCCCACACTTCCTCGTTGACCGAAATATCCGCGAACGCATACAGCGGAGACTCAACGCCGACATAATCCATGATATCGTAAGACAGATACTCTTTCATATAGGATGCATCGCCCTGCATGTTGTTAATCACAATTTTGTCAAGCCCCAGCCATGTTTGCCCGGTGATGTAGTGGTCAAACTCAATTTTAAAGCTGAAACGGTCAGTTGTATCGTCCTGCGCTACCGTGCTCAGACTGGAGTTCCCCTTTGGACGGATGCCGACATTATCAATTTTGGTTCCGTTGATAACAACCGTCGCGGGTATATATTCCTCCGCCGTTGCATTTTCGAGCATATTTGCCCATTCTTTTTCATCGGCAATGATCTGGATATCCATAATCTGATTTTTATCCATGGCCGCAACATAGGCCGGTTCAGCCGTTCCCGTAACCCCGACGAATGCCGAAGGATTCATGTATGCAAAACCTGTGACAAGCACGGCGACCGCCATGAGCAGCGCCGCGATTGCACCGATCCATTTGTGCTTAATCATGACGGTTTCGCCTCCTTATGACATATAGTCGCCGTTATAGCTAACAAGCGCCGCGCTTCTCACGGCGGGGATCGCCTTAATTGCACCGACAAACTTTGTGGAACTTTCTTTCAGGCGAACCTCAAGCGTTAACTCCATGCCGGAATCGGAAACAGTCTTTGCTTTTACGGAATGCTTTTTCACGCTCTGGGCGATTTGCCTCATTATTTCATCCTCCTGTTTTTCTCCTTCGCTGCTGATGACAAGAATATAGGGAGAATCCACGCTCTTCCTGTTGACAAACAGCACGAGGATAACTCCGATAAAGACAGAACCGAGTATGGCGAGCGGTAAAAGCCCCGCGCCCAGAACGACGCCCACAGCGATTGACCAAAACAAAAACGCAATGTCAAGCGGTTCCTTGATGGCCGTTCTGAAACGGACGATGGACAGCGCGCCGACCATTCCGAGTGACAGAATGATGTTGGAGGTCACGGCGAGGATAACTAATGTGGTAATCAATGACATTGCGATGAGCGAAATGCCAAAGCCCGCCGAATACATGACACCTGTGTAGGTCTTCTTATAAACAAAGAAGATAAAAAGCCCTACAACAAAGGCAAGCCCCATGGCGATGGCCATGTCAAGGGCCGAAAAGCTCGTGATATTTTCTAAGAAACTTGATTTAAACAAATCGTTGAAATTCATATTCGTATTCATTCTCCTTATCCATAAATGCGGCAGGCCGCGTATTTTGAAAATGCCCCCGGGTGACGCGTATTTGTCTGGATCAGGTCACGCATGATGTCCGGCAGGAAGTTGTCGTACTTCACTTCCATCAACAGCACTCCCGGCTCGCCGACGCTTAATGTTGGCATACTGCTGTCAAAAAGTCCCGTGGAGTAAAGTCCTGTACGTAGACCCGAATCAAATGTTACGCGGACATTGCCATAAGGGAAGATATACGCTTCGCGCCAATAATCCACAATGGTTCGGGGCCTAAGCCTCTGAAAGCGTAGCTTGCTGTAAAACTCCACAATGAGCGGTTCGTTTGACTCAGCCATCCAAGCGAGATCACCATCTAATATCCGCTGCGTTTGCTCACGAGTGAGTGCGGTTGACTGCTTATTGCACAACCCGTTTCTCTTGCTCTTTTTTTCCAGACGAATAAAGGCATCGTCGTTATTATAGAGGCGTATGCGAAACTTTTCCCGATTGGGCAGTCCGTATATCTTTTCCCTGAGCGCCTTATCGTCGTCATTGTCAAAATAGAGGCTGCGAATATGGTAACGTCCATCTGTTCCGGCATTTGAATCAACTCTTGCCACAACTCTCACACGCTGCCTTAGCGAGTGGTAGTCAAGAAGATTGATTGCATGCTTGTATTCATGCCTGTATTTCAATTCGTTCATGTGCATCAGCTCCTTTGTCTGCATCTTACGGTGGTAAACTTAATCGAAGCTTAATTCGCCTATGAAATTTTGTGAACACAAAAAATTGGCATTAAGTTTTGATTAAGTTTGTTGTGCATAATATAATTATCATTATTATTAGAGGAGATGAGTCGCTTGCGGATTTTAATCGTGGAAGATGAAAAAAGACTTGCGGAAACGCTTGCCGATATTATCACGGAAAATAAAGATATCGCCGATATAGCGTTCGATGGGGAAATAGGATTGGACAACGCTCTGAGCGGAATATATAACGCAATCATACTTGACGTAATGCTTCCTAAAATCAACGGTTTTGAGATTGTTCGCGAGCTCAGAAGAAAAAATATAAAAACGCCTATACTAATGCTCACTGCAAAATCGGAGCTTGCAGACCGGGTAAAAGGGCTTGATCACGGAGCGGATTATTACCTAACCAAGCCATTTGAAACAGCTGAACTATTGGCCTGCCTTCGGGCGATCCTGCGGCGCGGAGATGAAATCAGGCCCGAGCTGCCTGAGTTTGGCGATATCTGCATTGATATCGCCGCAAGCGAACTGGTTTGCGGGAATCGGTCTGTTAAACTGAATGTGAGGGAACTGGAACTTCTGCGGCTATTAATTGCGAACAAAGGTATTTTACTCTCCAAAGAAAATATCTTCTTAAAGATTTGTGGGTATGATAGCGAAGCAGATGACAGTATCGTTGAGGTATACCTGAGTTTTCTGCGTAAAAAGCTTGAACATGTCGGATCAAGAGTAAAGATTTCCGTTGTTCGGCGGGTAGGCTACAAATTGGAGGTATTGGAATGATACAAAAGCTGCGGCGCAAATTTATATTCATTCTTATGAGTGTAGTCACGCTCATTCTGCTCGCTGTCTTTGTTTCCATGCTTCTTTCAACATCAAGTAACACACAGCGTATGAGTGAAACCATGCTCCAGCAGGCACTCAAAATGCAGTCGCCACTACAGAGCTTGCGACCGCCGCAAGTCGAAGACGGGCGGAATCCGGTCGGCGCGGTTTCGCCTGGTACCCGTATGCCCATTATGGTGGCTGAAATCGGCGCCGATGGGACAATATCATTCCTGACTAATCAATTGTACTTTATTGAAGAAGATGAAGCGAAATCCGCTGTTCGGGCGGCTATGAACGCCGAGGAGGGCTCCGGAATACTGCAAAACTACGAGTTGCGCTTTCAAAAATCGGATGATGGAGTCCGTATCGCACTCGCTGACATATCCATGGAACGGGCGATGCTGCGGAGCCTGATCATAAATTCACTCATGATCGGTGGCGCGGCGCTTGCGGTATTCTTTTTTGTTAGTATTTTTTTATCGCGCTGGGCAGTGCGCCCAGTGGAACTTGCATGGAAAAAGCAGCGGCAGTTTGTCGCCGATGCTTCCCATGAGCTTAAGACACCACTGACGGTCATCCTTTCCAACGCCGAAATGCTGAGCGCCGACGGGACTTTTACAGATGAAAAAAAGTCCCGCAGGATGGGGCATATCCGAGCCGAGGCCGCGCGCATGAAAAAACTGATAGATGATTTGCTCACGCTGGCCAAAACGGATAGCACGAAAGGCACAATGGTTCGGGAACGTGTTGATTTCAGTTTTTTAATAACGAGCACGGTTCTCACTTTTGAGCCAATTGTTTTTGACGATAGAAAAAAATTGACTTATGAAGTGCAGGATAAGATCTTCGTAGCCGGAGATGCACAGCGTTTACAACAACTTTTATCTATCTTGCTGGATAATGCGGTTAAATACTGCCCTTCGGGAGGATTAATAACGATTAACTTGAAAGAAATAGATAAAAAAAATGCTTTGCTTTCGGTTTTCAATGACGGAGAGCCTATTCCGAAGGAAGAAATCCCACGAATATTTCAGCGGTTTTACCGCATTGATAAATCAAGAAGCACCCATGGCAGTTTTGGCTTGGGACTTGCCATAGCGAAGAGTATTGTAAGAGAACACGGAGGGAAAATATGGGTGGAGAGCGACGACGAAAATGGCAACAGTTTTTTTGTAGCGTTACCATTATGCTAATTTGAAACTTCATGGGTCTGAAATATTTTCTGTGTATGGAAACCGGATACACTATTTTCGGTAAGATATTTAGCCTTTGAAGAGACCTAAAACGCAAAGTCTGCGCGCAGCATATTGTCTACCAATTCTTCCAGTGGAGCATCGTTAGCGACGTTCTGCGTCACAAGTTTCCAATGTCAGGTACTCATTGAAGTAGGTCATAACATATTTGATAACCGCGGCCATATTCTCTGACTGCTTCAAATAATCGAATTTAACCTTTCCAGTGTCAATGATTTGTGCTGACGATTTCGTAACTGATCCCTCCAATTCGGCAACTCTCAGACTAGATAAGTTTAAAAGATCTGCATCTGGGACAAGACCAGTCTAGCCGTTAGCAGCAAGAGCAATCAGCTTTCAGTCGTTTGTTGCGCATAATTAACAGACTGCGCAGTACTAAATATGCATAACAGGAAGCACAACAGGTTCGTGTTATTAGCCTACTGCGCATCACCTTTGTTATGTTCATTAGAGGGTAACTCAAAGGTAGGAAGCAAGGGGACGTTCTTTTTGCTTCCTTCCCGAGTTCTAAAAACCAATATCAGTTTAATATTAGGGCTCTTCAACTCAGATAAAACTGAGGCAATTTAACAATTCCAGGAATTTATTACTTAGGATAACAAAGACTAATGCCAACAGAAACCCTAGTTTAGAATATCAGGCATTGCTGAATGGGAACCCGGTAACGTTACTTCAAACATTGATAAACAAAAACAAAATAAACTTCTAGATAGATTAATCATGTCAAGTGGGCTACATAAAAGCAAATAACTCGGGTAACCGTTTTTAATCAAAGCCTAGCCTTCTAGGTTTGAACTTTTATAGATAGAAAGGGAAGCAAAAAGAACGTCCCCTTGCTTCCCTGATCCGGAAGGTGCCCAAAATGGTGGCCGCGGCCGCTCCGTCAACGCTTCCTTACCGGCTCCTCATACCAGCCGAAGGCAACGCGCCCCTCCGCCCGTGCATCAGGATCCTCTGGGTGCGCCAAAACCAATGCGAATGAGCCGCCCGGGGGGAAGATGAACTTTCCGTTTTCCTGCACATATATCGTGTTCTGCGGTCCTCCGCGAAATGAAAATGCCTCCATACCGCCCTCCGGTTTACCGTTAACGTTGGAAGCATACAGCAGCTGAACCTTCGGCTGCGGCTGTGGCTTCAGCGTGAAATTTGTTGTCGATACTCTATCAGATAGGTAAGGGCTGCCGGGCAGCACCGGGTTGAACCATATCTGGATGCGGAAATCGCTGTACAGGCTTGTGGCCGCCCACGCGCTAATGTACAGGTTGACCCGTGAATCAGGCGGATTGAAAAGGCCCGCCCATGCCCTCATGTCCGGGCCCGTAAAAAAGAGTTTTCCCGCATAGCCATCGAAATATTTACCCTGCTTCGATTTGTACAGCGACATGGGCACGCTGACAGTTTGAGGCAGGCACAGTCCGTTATTATACATATCAGGTTGCCTCCTTCAAAGTGCTTTCACTATATGATATGCGTTCGCGGCTATATTGTGACGGTATACGGGGATAACCACTTTAAGCTCTCCAATTTTAGCAAATAACTTATTCTGAAATGGTTAATAAAATTTTCCTATATTTTTTCTTGTATACTTTTTTACTCATAATTTTTCATCTCCACCAATAAAAACTCCTTATGCTTAACTCCTATAGAATCTGCCCTACTTATTTACAAAAGGCTTCGCATTATTGCTATAACCGAAAGTATTGCACTTCATATTAGGTTCGCCTAATAGACATTGCACTAAACCGCTGGCGCGGTGGTTCCTGTATCATCTACCAAATCGATTGCCCCGAACCGATCTGTAAAAATATAGTTCTTTTTTTATTGGTCTCCTTTACAATATAGCTACTTTATTTTAAAGGAGATGTTTGTGCCGTGACTAAAGAAGAGGTTTTAGCCAAGCTTAAATTCGATGTTGAACTCAGGGGGTTAAGCAAATCCACCCTGGATGAGTATCTAACTAAAGCTAAGCTGTTTCAGGATTACTTTGATAAACCTGCGACCGAGCTTGATGTTGAAGATGTTAGACAGTTTCTTCATTATCTTTCTACAGTTAAGAATCTTGCTCCTGAATCGGTTAATAGCTACAACAGTGGTCTCCGCTTTTTGTATGGGGTAACTTTGAACGCTAGCTTAAACCCGAGACAAATCCCCCGCCACCGCAAACCACACAAACTCCCTGACATCCTTACCAAAGAAGAGATACAAACCCTTTTTAACGCCTGCGACAACTTACGAGATAAATGCATTCTCATGACCCTTTATGGTGCTGGGCTCCGTCTAAGCGAAGTGGCCTCTCTGAAAGTCTCAGATATCCAGAGCGATAAAATGCAGTTATTCATCCGCAACGCTAAAGGCAGTAAAGATCGATATGCCATACTTTCTCAAGCCATTCTCGAGGTGCTACGCGCTTATTGGAAAGCTTATCGCCCCAAAGAGTGGCTTTTTTAAGCAGAAATCATACCGGCACACATATAACACCCAGAGCTGTACAAAATCTATTTCGCAAATATATAAATAAGGCTAAAATTACTAAAAATGTTACGGTCCATACGCTAAGACATAGTTTTGCCACTCACCTGCTGGAATCCGGCACAAGTATTTACCACATTAAGCAACTGCTTGGTCACTCAAATATCAACACGACTTGCGTTTATTTGCATTTGGTTAAGATTGAATCTCTTAACGTAACAAGTCCGCTTGATCAGATTGCTGAATCGGAAAAAACCAATGGCTGAGGTTCAAGATATCTTCCTAAAATACGGCAAAAACTATCGAACCAACCACAAACTCACTCTTGTACAGCATAAAGCGATGTCGGCCATTGAAAAATGCAGAACGTCAGCGTTAGGCGGTCATAAGGAGGTTTGTGACAGTTGTGGGCATACTCGAATTTCTTACAATTCTTGCCGCAACAGGCACTGCCCCAAATGCCAAGCTCTTGCCAAAGAACGCTGGATTGAAAACCAGACAAGCAATCTGCTCAATGTTGGATACTTCCATGTGGTATTCTCAATCCCTGATACGCTTAATTCAATGGCCTATCAAAATCAAAAAACAGTATATACCCTTTTGTTTAAGGCTGTTGCTGAAACACTTGCCGAATTAGCTTCTGATAAAAAATATCTCGGTGCCAAGATTGGCTTTACATCTGTTTTGCATACTTGGGGACAAAACCTCATGCACCACCCGCATATTCACTGTATTGTACCTGGAGGGGGATTATCCTCCATCGGAAAATGGGTGAATAGCAGAAATAAATTTTTCATCCCGGTTAAGGTATTATCCCGCAAGTTCCGAGGCAAGTTTCTGTATTATCTTAAACAACTCTACGGCCAAAATAAGCTTGAATTTCACGGCAGTCAAACATATCTTTCCGATGAAAAGGAATTTGAAAAGCTGCTTTCCTCTCTCTATGGCAAGGAATGAATTGTTTACTGCAAACCACCGTTTAAAAATGCAGCTTGCGTTGTTGAATACCTGGGTCGATATACTCATCGAGTGGCTATATCCAATAAACGTATCGTTAGCATTGAAAATGATACTGTTTCCTTCAAATGGCGCGATTACAAGGATGCCAATAAACATAAGGTGATGACGATTTCCACCGATGAATTTATACGCAGATTTCTTATTCACATCCTTCCGAGTGGCTTTATGAAAATCAGGCACTACGGTTTTCTAGGCAATCGTAACAAGACAATTAAACTGAAGATTTGCAAACAGCTTACCCATACGCCTTTTTTAACCAAAGAAAAAGTTTCTACGCTTCAACTCATCCAGAAGCTTACTGGAATAGATTTATCTAAATGCCCTATCTGCGGATCGGAAAAACCCAAACGGTTTTTGTATCTGGGTAAATCTCCCCCTATCACTAGTGAAACTGCATGTGTTTAAAAGTTGCCATGTTATGGGGAGGGGGAAGCTATGTCTATTTTTAGCATGATTAACGCTGCTTTGATACATTTTGCTACCAATTTTTCCTTAAAGTCATATGATTTGACCGGAGATGAGGTGTTCAATCCCCATATCAATAAGCACTACACACCGCGGTTTCGTGCAATGTAATTATCCAAAGTTAGGAATTCTCCCTCAGAACTCTTCTGTTAATTAACTCAAATCTTAATTCGGGTTTGAGCTTTTTTTACGCCTAACTTCGGATAATTTGCTAGACATTACCCACTACGTGACAGCTGTACAATTCATTGTAACCGTAGTCCACATATTCAAATTGAAACGGTTATTTATCCTAATTTCCGATCCATAACCTTAATTATTAAATTATTTCCACACAATGCTAAATATTACCTTTTAATATGTTGTGAAATTACATTATTATACAAATTCCAGCGGGCATTATATCATTAGACATTTTTGGGTGTATGGTTTTCCAGTAGGCTTGATCCAGTGTGAATCGATAATATTGGGGATTGTTGATGGAAGGCGAGGCAGCAATGTTGGCAGTAACGCCTGACCAGCATCTGGCCTCTGCTTGTAAAGATGCATTAACGGTGTCCTTATTCCCCCTTGATGTCTACAACTACTATCTCAGGAGGATTGAATACCCGTGGTAAACGAGGATTAAATGAAACACCACGGCTTACTATATGAATCAAGGAATCATGCTTATATTCCCCACCGGCATATTGGGGAAACCAGCCTTGATCAGGAGCATAAAGTCCATTAAGTATGAAGGGGATTCTAACCTGGCCTCCATGGGCATGGCCTGATAGTACCAGGTCAAAATCGCTTCTTTTATATATTTCTATCAATTCCGGGCGGTGAGCCAAGAGTATTTTAAAGTCAGGCTTATCCTGCAATTCCAGGAAAGCTTTATAGAGTTCGCCCTCCCAATCGAAACCTGGTTTCTCATATTTAACAATATCCGGGTCATCAACTCCGCCAATGATAATCGATGAGTTGTTAACCTTGATCTGCTGGTAAGTGTTTTCCAGAATCGTAACATCATATTGGCGAATGGTATTTTTTATGTTTTGGATATCATTGGACCAATATTCATGGTTCCCGGACACGTAGTATGTGGGAGCAATTCCCTGAATGCCAGCCAGGAACTGTTCGGTACCCTCAATTGGCATCTCATCATCGGCGATATCTCCTGTCAGTGCGATAATGTCCGGACTTTGCTTGCGGATTGACGAAATGATTTTACTCTGGTTTTCTCCATAAACATGGTTGTGCAGATCACTAATCAAAACTATCCTTACAGACTGATCTGCATCCAATTTATTAGTATTTATGATGTATTTCTTGACCACCAGACCATTATAAAAAGCGGCAAATAATAAGACTACTAACAGACCTGTGATAAGCCAATATTTCCTTGTTTTTATCAAACCATTCTCCTCAGCCATTACCAATGTTAACAACCGTGATAAGGCAGCGGTCTCCGACTAAATCTACCAAAAGAGTAATCGGCCGTTTAACGGCAACACCGCCGTTTACCATCTCCACACTGGTAGTTTCTATGATTTCGTACATGGAATCATAGAATTTGTAAATGCTTAGAATTTTTACACATTTAATTACCCTTATCTTGACCTTCAAAGTTAATTGTTTCTGCCTTATACTTACCTTCATTAAGAACGTAATCAGCTTGGATTTCTCCGACAAACATCCCTGGAGACACTTGCGCACGGATATTGATCATCAATTTATCATCAATCACTTCATAACGGTAGCTGCTTCCGAAACCTACATAATCGAACCATAAAGCAGCATCTTCCTTATCTTTGTAAATAATCGTTTCTTCATCGTCTATTATGATTTGGATGGCTGCCTGATCTCCATTAAGTTCAATCTTCGTTTTTACGTTCTGTTTAACAATATCAGCCGGATCTTCTACATCTATCTCTGAAAAAGTATCCGGGTTTAATACATGAATGTCTTCGGTATGAACTCCGGTGCCTGTCCCGTTAGTTAAGATAATTATCAGGTCTTTTTCCTCATCCTGGTTAATGTCATTAAACAGAAGCTCAGGAGCAAAGGTAGGATTGCTGACGTTTTTCCAATCAAAATATTGGCGTTTCCCTTGAACTTCCAGTATGAATCCATCATACATTCCATTTATCTCTTCAAATGGATATAATTTGGCTTCAGCTTCCGGCAAACTAGAAACAAAATAGGGCTTATTTATATTGACCACTTGATTTTCCTCATCCCACTCGACCTCTGCCCCCAGTGCCTCTGCAATCCATCGCACCGGCACCATGGTTCGGTTATCAACAATTTGGGGCGGTACGTCTGACACTATCTCTTGACCATTTACCAATAGCTTAATAGGATTACTGGCCAACGCTGCAGCAGCAAAGATACAGATCAGTACAGCGGCACTGACAACAACTAAGGATTTCATTTTCATTGGGAATACCTCCATAAATAAACGTACCAGATCGATTGCTATGGCACTGCCGATAAGAATAGGCCAACAAAAAGTACCTCCTTCTCTTGGCCTTAACATTTTATAAGTGATAGTGATAGTTGCTTATATAGAAAAAGAACACCATTGCAGTGGGTAATAATCCCGCCAGAGTCCCGGCTAACATGTTGCCAATAGTGTGTCGATCCTGTTTTATCCGGGCCCAGAATACAAAA
This sequence comes from Syntrophomonas sp., assembly GCA_016841875.1. Lineage (GTDB taxonomy): Bacteria > Bacillota > Syntrophomonadia > Syntrophomonadales > Syntrophomonadaceae > JAAYJK01. The sequence goes on along the minus strand of JAENYG010000003.1, from coordinate 146,228 downwards.
GGCAGCAGCAGAAATAAATACCATAACCTGCCACCGCTCACGACCGCCAGGAAGGTAATCGGCCCGGCCAAGCCACAGGCATGACCGCTGGCCTTGTAATGGAGAATCCGGTTAATGAACGCCAGTGTTGAACCCGAAAGCAAATAACCCCAGAATAGGTATAGGATTAGCATGGGAGCACCGCCCACCTGCCCGACTACAACGCCAGTTATATATCCGATCAGTGAAAGAATGAAAGCCAGTTTGCGTTGCCCTTCCCGTCCATGAGCACGTATCTTCGGCAAGACCCAACTCAGTGGGTAAGCCAGTATTGGAACGACGGCTAGCAGTGCCAGAGTTATAAGATACCAGATCCAGCTAAATCCTTCTACACCACCATAGACCCATATCCAGCTAACCACTAGCAAAACGAATAGGGGCGGTATAGTAATGATGCCAATCACTCTCGTTGTCTTTTCAACCATTTAGCTTTTCCGCACCACCTTTTCTACTTACAGTAACACAGGAAAAATTTAGAAACAATTATGTTATTTACAATCTCGGTGGGTTTTGTATTAAATATTTTGAATCTGGAGTCAATCGAATATTTCCATTAGTCCGTATTTATGCTTATTCCTGCAACCTAGTAATGCTACTGTCAAAATGTCCTTCCCTAATTATTAACCCGAAGTGCCGCACCTCTATTCTTCTTAACCTTTTCAATGGTTCGGGTGATATAGCTGTTCAGCTTTTCTTCAAATACTTCTTCGGTGATCTCTTTATTCTGAATCATGAACAAGCCCTTTTCCCAACTGGCAGTCAGGATCGGATTTAACAGTTCCCTGGCTGATAGGCGGACCAGTTCCACAATCGCCTCTCCTTTAGGCTCGGGGGAAACAATCCGGGTCTTGGAATTAATTTTAATATAGCCAATATCCGTAAGCTTCTTAATAATCCCCGAACGCGTGGCTGAAGTACCTATACCGCATGTCTTGATCTGCTCCCGCAGTTCCTCGTTCTCGATATACTTCCCCGCTTTTTCCATAGTCAGAATCAATGCAGCATCGGAAAATCGGGAAGGTGGCTTCGTTTCCTTTTGCTCCAAATCCAGGGCCGTGGTGTCACACTTTTCTTTTTTGACGAGCAAATGAATAGGCGAGGTGGACATTTCCTCCTCGTTTTTAGCAGGGGTGACTTCATAGACCTCTTTCCAACCGGGCTCTTTTAATGTTTTGGAATTGCTTACAAAGATTTCACCTGTAATTTCCGTCTCTATCTTTACGGTATTATACTCTGCAGCCGGATAGAAAATAGCCAGAAACCTTTTGACAATCAGGCTGTATAAATTTCGGGTGTCTGCATCCAACCTGGACAAATCAGTCGCCACATAGGTGGGAATGATAGCATAGTGGTCAGTCACCTTACTGTCATCCACAAATCTTTTGCTGGATTTATCAATGGCCAGCTTGCCAAAATCTTTAATTCTAATAACAGAGTCCTTGAAAGCGGCATTTTTATATAAGCCATTAAGGATTTTGGGTATCTCTTGAATAATATCTGTGGACAACACACGACTGTCAGTTCTGGGGTAAGATATAAGTTTTTTCTCATAAAGGTTCTGAGCAATTTCCAAAGTTTTATCAACGGGAAGTTTGTATTTTTTGTTGGCTTCCGATTGCAGTTCAGCCAGATTGAAAAGCAGGGGGGGCGGTTCTTTCTTGACTTTGATATCCACCTTTTTTATAGCGGCTTCATGCCCCTTCAACTTTTCAATAATCGCCAGGGCATCTTCCTGGCTGAGATATTTTTCTTCGCTATCAGGTTCATCAGCTGGTGCTGGCCCCTTTTTTTTCTTAGGCTGCCATTTGCCCTTATAAGCAATGCTGCTTTCTTGAGAGATAAAGCTGGCTATGATCCCATAATGAACCCGGGGTACAAAGTTCCTGATTTCCAGTTCTCTTTCCACAACCAGACCCAGGACACAGGTCATCACGCGCCCAATGGCAATAACTGAACGCTTGTTTTCTTTTAATCGAGCTGCTAAATCTTTGCCATATTGACAGGTGTATATTCTGCTGAAATTCATACCAAAGAGCCAATCCTCTTTAGCTCTGCAATAGGCCGCCCGGGACAAGGAATCGTACTCAGAGATATCTTTGGATTCATCGATTCCTTTTCTCACTGCATCTTCAGTATGAGAAGATATCCATACCCGTTTGGCAGGTTTATTTGTTCCGCTTTCCTGATAGACCAGACGGAATATATACTCGCCTTCACGTCCGCTATCTGTACAGGAGTAAATCATATCAACGTCATTACGATGCATCAGTTTCCTTATCACTTCATACTGTTTTCTTGTACCTGCATGATCAATAATCTCATATTTATATTCCTGGGGAATAATAGGCAGATGCTCTATCCGCCATGACTTATAGGCAGGATCGTATGTATCCGGATAAGCCATAGTCACCAGGTGACCATAGCACCAGCTGATGATGGCTATGTCATTTTCCGCATATCCCCTGTTTTTATCGGATTTGGATATTTCTATTCCTAACACGCTGGCAAAGCTGCCAGCTACCGATGGTTTTTCTGTAATGTATAATTTCTTGCTCAAAATATACCTACCTCGCGACCTAAGCTGTGATTTTATAATCCTCTGTATTTAAATTTTACTTCTGTTATTCTAACTATGATTTAATTATAAGGCAATGAATTGTCAGCATCATATCTAAATCATAAACATTTAGTTATAAATCCATATCTTAATTTTATTAAAATGAAATGAATGAAGATTATATCAATGGAAACATAGAAAACATTTATTATATGGCAGAATTAACATATAATAATATCAGAATAATTAATGCGAGGTGATTTATTGATGATTATTAAGTCTTCAACAACACTCAGAAACGATTATAATACTATATCAGCCCTTGCCCATGAAGTGGAAGAGCCTATATATATTACAAAAAATGGCGAGGGTGATCTTGTTGTAATGAGCATTGAAGCATTTGAGAAAAGAGAGCAGTTATTGAAACTGCGCTCAAAGATAGCCATAGCGGAACAGTCCAGATTATCGGGAGATACTACTATTACTATAGAAGAAGCTAGGAAACGCCTGGAGAAAAAGTATAATGAATAAATTCAGGCTGAAAATCTTATTACCTGCCTGGCAAGAGCTGGATGAGATTGCTAGCTATCATTTTCATGTGGTGGGATCTGCTTCCGCAAGGAAAATAACTGATAAAATACTGGATGCACTTTCTCGGCTTGAGGATTTTCCTTTATCCTGTCCATATGCACCTGATGCGGAGCTTAGAGATGCTGACTACAGAATGCTGGTGTGCGGCCAATATGTATGCCTATATAGATTAATTGGCGAAGTTGTCTATGTATATCATATAGCCAATGGGGCATCGAAATATTCACAACTATTTAAATAAGAGTTTCTTTATCCATATAATTATCGGGCTCTTATCGGTAATTTGACCCCGTACTAATCTATGATATCTATACCAACCATCTTCATTAGATACCTGGCGTTGGCAGTTTGACACCTTCCCGGCTTTAATTGGTAGTCAAAGCTAATCTCTCCTTCGGAATAGGTTTCAGTAAAATGCATATTGATAATTCTGCCGCTATTATCGTTTTCAAAATCACAGAGCTCAAAATCATGGGTAGATATTAGTCCTAATATCCAGCTCTTATTCAAATTCATCAGCACATTCCTGGCTCCGACTACTCTATCCCGGGAGTTAGTTCCTCTAAAAACTTCATCAATCAAAAACAGCATGGGCTGCTTTGCTTGGCTGTACTCAATTATCATTTTAATACGTAATAGTTCTGCGTAAAACGTTGATATTCCGGCGTTAAGGTCATCGGTTACCCTCATTGAAGTATAGATATCCAGGATTGAACACTTAAAATCCCTGGCACAAACAGCAGCACCGGCATAGGCTAACACCAGGTTTATACCAATAGTACGCAAAAGGGTGGTTTTCCCTGACATATTTGAGCCGGTGACAATGCATATCTGATTATTGATTTCGAAATCATTTACAACTCTGGCTTTATCATTAATGAGGGGATGGCCCATATCCGTTGTTTTTATCAACAATCCATTCAGATCGAAAGTGGGATAGCTCCACTGCGGGTTAAGCTGAGCAACTAAAGCCAGGCTGCATAGAGCTTCGAATGTCCCTAAGGTGTGAATCCAGCTTCTAAAGGAACGTCCGGATGTTTCCTTCCATCTCTCCAGGGCCAGGACCCAGTGAAAGTCCCAAAAAAAGATGTTATTGATAATGACATGAATGAAGGGATTGGTCCGGAAAGATAGTGCTCCCACCATGTTGTCCAGAATTTTTATTTGCTGGGAGGCGGCTTTAGTATTATGAAACAAAACCGCTTGTAAGTCTGATAAATATTCATCATCAAATTCTTCTTTCTCTATGACTTCCAGCATTTTCTGGTACACTTCGATCTTGTTTTTATGGGAATAGAGGCTGGCTATAATATGGGTTACCTTTAAGGCGCCTGCGATATTTATAATTATCTGAAGGATTAAGCTGCCAAGGGGTATATATAATGAATATCCAAAGAATTGGTACAGACCAAAGGAAACTATAGTTATCCCCGGCAGTATATATAACAGGTAATTCAGCGAATTTGAAGGAAACAAGCTGCTATTGCTTTCTGCATATATTATTAAATTCTCAGGATTATTGGAGATATCCTTGCCGGCCATTCCCCTGCACTGCAGATATTGACCAAAATCTAATTTGGCTGCCAATTCTTTAACAGCTTTTTGTCTTCTTTTAATACTGTCAACATCTTTCAGAGGGTTGGCAAGCATATCCTTTAAGAATTCTCTCCCATGGTAGGAGTTGGCGGTGTTGATCCAATGAAACAGTGAACCATGACCAAAAATATCTAAATCATTTAAATATGGATGTTTGGAATCCATAAATTCTTGGCCATCATCTGCAAAATGAGTCCAATCGCCTGCAATTCTTTGCTGACATGCCTTATTTATCTCTGCCAAACTATTATAAATACTAATTTCTTTAGTTATTCTATCGTGACGTACCACCAGGAAAATGAAAAATATCAGTGAAACACAGAACAGAACATATGATAATGGTTTTGACGCATAATAATAAGTCAGCACCGTCAAAAGAATTCCACTGAGAACAGTTGCCAAGCGCAAGTTGCTTATTACATTTGATGATTTTTCCAGCCGCATTTTCCTGGCCAAAAAGTGTTCGCAGCGTTCTAGATATCTGGCCCCTGAGTCGTTCATATATATACATCCTTGTTTTCAATTGGACAATTTCTAAGGTGAATTATAACATACATTTGATCAGCATTTTGCCTGCCAAAAATCAACCCCGACCTGGTACATTTAAACCTCATTAGCCAGAACAAGGATCAGAACAGCTTGATGAAAGAGCTATTATCTGATAAATTAAAGGAAATTATTGGCATATTATTTAAAGGGGCGCATTATATGATTAAACCAGAGATATTGACTCTTAATCCGGGATTCACTCAGGTATTCACTCAGTCCCTCATACTAATTCTAATCTATCCCCTTATGATATTGATCCTTAAAAAAATGTTTGGGAAAGTACCATATAAAATTGTCATTACTGGTACGATTGCTTTTCTCACTGCCATCGTCCTGGAAGGACTGATATTATTTTTTATGGCCTTCATCCCTTTTCAGCCTTTTCAAGTTATAATCACCAATGTTTCTTTATTTATTCCATTTAAATTGTTGCTCGTAGCATTTCTGGAAGAACTATTCAAATACCTACCGATAAAGAACTACTTAGAGAGGGATTATAAGGAAGTGGTAATTTTCGGGGTTGCCTTCGGAGCAACTGAAGCTGTTGTATATGGGGTCAATCTTGCGATAATGCCTATCCCCTTCACAGGCCTAATTCCTATGTTAATAATCCCTTTCCTAACTAGACTGGTGGCTGTTGCATTACACCTGGGTCTTAGTTTGATAAATTTTAAAGCTGTAACCACGCAAAGGATAAGATATTTTATATTAGCAGTAATCCTGCACATGCTTATTAACTCAGCTGCTAAAATATTCTTGTAATATTACGTTGGATTTAGTTATAACGATTTTGTGATAATATTTTTACGTAGTATTTTAAGAGAGGTGAGCTTTTATGGCTATTGTTGAAGTGGCAATCATACCCATAGGAACCGGCAGTACCAGTGTCAGCCAGTATGTTGCCGACTGCCACAAAGTTCTGGAATATGAAAAGAGCATAAAACTGGTATTGACCCCTATGGGTTCAGTTTTAGAAGGTGATTTAGATATCATCTTGGCCGCGGTTAGAAAAATGCATGAGGTACCTTTTGACAATGGGGCTATGCGGGTATCAACAACTATTCGGATCGATGATCGGCGGGACAAATCTGCATCTATAGAACAGAAACTAAAATCTGTGCAGGAAAAGATGGATCAGCACTAAACATTTCGGTCTTCTTGATTCACACCATTAAAGGTTGTGAGTCTCCTGATTAACCAGACCGCTATGTTCCTGCGTGATTTGATGCCGGGGGATACCCAGGTGAAGCCGGCTAGAAAAGGTCTAAGGCTGCGGCTGAATATCCCCGCCTTCACTTGGTTTATTGCGGATGGGGGTCTGGTCTTTTGCCCTTTTTATTCCGGCGTGCAAAGTCTTCATCAATCTCATCTTTCCAGCTATCTGTTATTGGTCTGCTGGCACGAAGCTCGCTGACTGCATGGCTGACTGCCTCGTAATTCAATCTCGTGCCCGCACTATCAGCATGATAGTTGGCAGCTCGGTCGGCACTGATGCCAAATCTGGCCGCGGTAGAAATGGCGTCAATATTGGCTCCCAGGAATATGAATTCCCATCCGTATTTTTCTTTTTGCCGTTCAACCATTTCCTTGATCTTTTCAGGAGTGTACTCTCGGCTGGCGTTTTCCATGCCATCGGTTGTGATCACGAACATTACCTTATCTGCCCGTTGCTTTTCGCCGGTGTGCCGCTGTACATTTCCAATCTTATGAATGGTCTTTCCAATGGCATCCAACAGTGCAGTACAACCGCCGACAAAATATTCTTTTTCTGTGATCGGGCAGATACCCTTGATGTTGATTCTATCATGCAGAAGCTCGTAGTTGTCATCGAAAAGTACCGTGGTGACAATGGCTTCACCAGGCTCTTCCTGCTGTTTCTTTAGCATTGCATTATAGCCGCCGATGGTGTCGCTCTCCAGTCCTGACATAGAACCGCTCTTATCCAAGATAAATACCAGTTCGCTTATGTTTGTTTTCATTTTGTCATCCTCCGTTTTTTTTATGATTACAGGATAACAATTTCAGGAGGCTGACTGGTCGCTTGCGAAGCGACAATCATGCCCCGAGCAGAACCTGGTCAAAAGCGAACAAGGCCTCGTTTATCTCATAGATGTTGTAATTGCCTTCTTCAATGAAATATTTAATAATTACATCAAATTTATTGCTATGAGATAGAGTGTATCCGGCTTTACCAAGCAAATCACAGGTTTCGTACAAATTCAGTTCGAGGGCAATGGCAAAAGCTATGGCTGTGACCTTGCTGGGATTGTACCCTTTAGTGCTGCGAATTTTTGAAAACAGCTTGCGGTCGATATTGGCCCGCTTGTAAGTTTCTACATCGGTCATACCTTTTTCATCAATAAGCCGCAGGAGCATTTGCGAAAAAGATTCATCCAGTTGATTGACGAGATCCTCAAGACTTGGTTTTACCTCTACTGCAGGCATAGAGGCACAAATATCAAAAGGTTCGGGCATTTCTTCAAGCTGCGGAATTTCGTAAGGCTCTATGCCTCGGCGGCGTTCACTGAGACGGTGTTCTTCAACATAGTTGTCATCAATATACTTTTCAATAGCAGAAAAGAGTTTTTCACTGACAACAAAGGTCTTCTTATCATAGACAACCAGGTAAACCATCATTTCGTAGTTTAGAAGGAATTCACCGATAGCAGAAATGGCAATCTGTAAAGCCTGATCCTTTGGATACCCATAAATTCCCGACGAGATCAAGGGAAAAGCGATAGATTGGCACTCATGCTGCCAGGCAAGAATCAGGGAGTTGGCATAGCAGTTATATAACAGGTGTGCCTCCTCATGACTGCCACCGTGCCATATAGGACCAACTGCATGGATCACATACCTGGAGGGCAGGTTGTAAGCATTTGTGATGACTGCCTCACCAACAGCACACTTCCCTATCTGGTCGCAGTCTTTTTGCAGTTTATCAGCTCCGGCAGCAGCGAAGATCGCTCCGCATACTCCACCGCCCATTTTTAATGCGGTGTTCGCCGCGTTAACAATGGCATCAACCGGCATTTTGCTTATATCATTCCGAATTATTTTCAGGGGCATAGTGGCCATCTCCTTTCGAGAAATTACTGGGTATTACATATTACCAGGGCTGCTAAAAGTATGTCAGAATGTATAATTAGGCAACACATTTCAAGTGAAAACCACACCTGATGCTTACCAAGTAATTCCACAAATTTTAGACATATTATAGGTAAATTATACCATGGACCGCCTTCCGTTGAACAAGGTACAAATTTCTAAAATGGCGCAGGGCTGATGGTTTCCTCCCCTGCCTTGCCACTTATTGATAGTGCAAGATGGGAATGGTTGTATGTTTTTCTTGCAGAAAGTTTAGGAGCAGATGTTAGGTGGGATGGAGAATCCAAGACTATATTTATCAATTAGACATAGGTCAATGTTAACAGTGGGAAACGGGGACAGGTTCGTTTTCCCACTAGTTATCGGAACTGGGAAAAGGAACCTGTCCCCGTTTCCCACTAAGGCAACCTGGCACCACAGAAAGAACAAAAAGTAAAGGTGCGGGAGTGATCAGGGAGACGCTCTCCGCAAAATGGACAAAAGGATAAGCTATTCTTAGTAAGTATCTCTTCCTTGCTGGATACCCTGTGCTGGTTTAAGAAAGTGGAGTTTTTATCAGCGGAATTAGCGGTGCTTTGAACTTCCTCCCTCAAAATCTGTTCCAAATCCCTAGGGCTAATGGGAGTCTGGAAGTAGCCTTCTATGTCATTAGCTAGAGTAGACTCCGGGAGAACACTACACGAAGAAAGATAACAACGAATACCCGTATATTTATCCTTAACAAGACGAATCAGGTCAATCCCCTGTATATAATTCATGGTTTGATTAGCAATGATTATATCTGGACGATAACCTTCTATGGTGGCGATACTATTGATATCATCGCTGGATTCTACCGCATAGCCCATACTGCTGATGAGGTCTTTCAATACAAGTCGTTCTAAGCGACTGTCATTCACCACAAGTACTTTTTCCAAATGCATTCCCTCCGGTATTTGTCCTTGTATACGACAGGAGACGGTTCTCTTGTTATCGCTCGTTGCTCAATAGCTTTAGGTATTTCTATATTTTACCAGGTCAGGCTTTTAAGCCAAGTTATCGTCTATTTTCTTATCTCGATAAAACAATTAATTACCTTTAATCAATCATCTATTTTATATTGCTAATTAGTATACATAACGCTTTGGAGATTAGTTGAGGCAAAATACGGTAAAATAAAATAGGAAATATACTAATTGTTAAGATCTCGGCTATCAGGACATAAATAATTCACAATGTGGAGGAAGCTAAAATGAAGTTTATAAGTTACTTTTCCAGGGGTGAGCAAGTTGGCGTATTGGCAGGAGATAAAGTGATCCCATTACAAAATAATCTAAGTGTAAAGATCAATTCCATGCTCGATTTAATAGAGAATACGACAGCGGATTTATTGGATGAAATTGAAAGTATAATGGTTGATAATAAAATAACCTCGCTTCCAGTAGATTCTGTTAAACTCTTGGCCCCGATTCCCTATCCAAGAAGAAATGTTATCTGCCTGGGTAAAAATTACGAGGAACACGCCCGGGAGATCAAGATGACTAAAATATCAGATACTGGAATACCCAGCGCTCCCATTTATTTTACCAAGATGGCATCGCCGGCCATAGCTCATGGTGATGATATAAGGTTTTCCTGTCAAAATACCTGCCAGGTCGATTATGAAGTTGAACTGGCCGTAGTTATTGCCAAAGAAGGAACCAACATTAAAGCGGACGAAGCCGAAGAATATGTCTGGGGCTATACCATAGTCAATGATGTTACTGCTCGTGATCTGCAAGGAAAACACAAGCAATGGTATAAAGGAAAAAGCCTGGATACTTTTTGTCCCATGGGCCCAGCCCTAGTCCATAAAAATGCAATTCCTTTTCCGGTGGAACTGAATATTCAATGCCGTATCAATGGCGAATTAAGACAGAACTCTAATACCGGTAATATGATTTTTGATATACCTTATATCATCAGCGACCTATCCAAAGGTATGACTCTTAAACCAGGAGACATTATTTGCACGGGAACACCGAGCGGAGTCGGTATGGGTTTCGAGCCTCATAAGTTCCTTAATAATGGCGATATAGTCGAATGCTATATTGAAGGGATAGGGAGACTGGTCAATACGGTAGCAGTAATTTAATGAAGTTGGGTAATACCTTGAAAGAACCGAGTTTTTTGGTAGGATAGATCCCTTTAATTATTCTTGTTACCCCAGAGTATAGTTGCCTGAGAATTGAAAAGTTGTCAACAACCCCGTCCCCCTAATATTCTCCCTCTGTAAATGCCTAAATTTAAACTAAATAAATTGATTCCTGATCTGTTCTGAATGGTTTATCTCGTTGACTTTACAAAAAGTGGGCGAGATAAAAAACAATACGCGGGCAAAATAATAACAGAACTTATTAGGAGGTGATATTTAAAATGAAAAGCGGAAAAAAAACAGGGTCCAGCTTCAATATGGATGATGATATTCGTCCAATCGAGGACCCAGCCGGGGCCATTGACTTCTATATGCCCCTCCCTGACGATGTTTATAAAAAGTGGAAAAAACAAAAATAAGGTCACTGAAAACGAGGGTAATTGACCTCGAAGGGACACGGGGATAAAGGGACACGGGGATAAAGGGACACGGGGACAGGTTCCTTGTCCCACCAATAAATTGAACCTGTGGGACAAGGAACCTGTCCCCGTGTCCCCTATTACATCTTATTACTTGCTCGGCCAATGACCCATTTCAATTAACATTCTTTTCATAAAATCAAGATGATCAATAATAAAGGCACACATATCAACTATGCGCTGGTCAGGAGCAGTGCTTGGGTCAAATTCTGTTGCTTCTGCCAAGCTATATATTAGCCGTAGATTACCTTCGATCAAGAGTGCTTCCTTTTGGTTATTAGTGAATCTGTGCTTAAAGTATTTATCGAACAGATCACCGTAATCAAGCATATTTGCGACTGTCAAGGCAAGAGTAATCCGTGGTATACGATCTTTGATCATTTGATCCAGGTCATCTGCAAAATCCTTGGTAGGATCAGGCCGCAAAACGTAATATTCCCAGTATTGATCTACTGCATCACGAAATGCAGATTCTATCATATCAGCACTACCTTTGGCTCGATATTCTGCCATAGTGGGGATCACTGCCTTAATGGCCTGGGCATAAGCCTGATCATTTAGATTGTAACGAAGTAATATTTTTTCTCCCAGCTGGTCAAGATCTATTTCATCCAGGTTAATTTCCAGAAGCAGTTTTAATGCATTTTCAAGTTCAAGTTCCAAGGTTCTTATCTCAGACGGACCCACAATATAATTATAACTATCAACTAGCTTCTTATTATCTTCAAATAGGTTCACCCTGATGATTCTATTGGTAAGGATGGCGCCGTATCGTTGGCGTTCTTCGCTGCAGCACCATACAGTCCGATATGAGAGTGTATGGTCGTTAGTGAGAGATAAAACAATATCAATTATATGGTAAGGAACACCGTTTTCTGCTACAAGTTTAAACAAGAAACCAGCATCCTTGATTTTCTGCCCTGGCTGGAAATTGTAACCGGAAACAATATCTATATTAAGCCGGTTATCAGTTCTAACCGAGAATTCAAAGGCATCTTGCCCGGACTTATTATATTGAGATTTTAGAGTTTTGGAAACTTTGGGTGTTACTTTTTCAATGCCAGCTTCTTGATCAAGTTGGTCCTGCAGTTGTCTTGCAAAGGTGGGGTCTGTAGCAACTTTTCTGGAGATATATGCCACGCAATTTCTGATCTCATCACCTATTTTAGACGGGCTGGTTTCTATAATAGTCCGAAACGCCTTTTCGCTGATCCAGAAGTTTTCCTCGTCATCAGGCAGAATTTTGTACTCTGAATCATCCACATATTTTGAGAGGCAATGTTCTTCCAAGTCTTTTAGCCAATTTAAATAGGGATAACCGTATTCAATCAGACCTAAACGGGCATACAGATCCCTGGTTGTTTCTATCGGTTCAGGAAAATACTTTTTTATTATTTGTTCTGGCGTCACTATCATTACTAAACCTCCATTATAAATAATTATAGTCAACCGGCAGATAAAAAACTTTGCCCTGCATTAAGCATTCTTGGTGCGAAGCCAATGGACTTTCTTTTACTTCGGAGGTAAAAGGTAGTCACTATATTCCTTAATATTCGGGTTAGCATTATCAAGGTCAGAACTCTGTTGAAAAGGTTAAAAGAATCATTTGAGATCACTTCTGTATTACAAAAAGACAGCCTGCAATTTATCGTTCAACATTGACTCCCAATTATCCTGCTCGTGCAAAAGGGAATGCGAGATGGCATACCTTCCCCTGCCCTATTTTTCTACCTGATCAGTACTCCACATATCATCAGGCAAAGGTTCATTTGGATCACAAAAATCACAGGGTTCATAGCCGGCTGCTTACCAAACCATTATACGCGAATTACCAACCAAATGGAAAATCTTTACCTATAAGCAGTATTCCTGAGGAGTATAAGATCACGCATGGTAAAAATTATTAAAGTAACCAAAGAATGTAATCAAGCATATTTTTGAGTAAAGCAATTGCTCAGCTAGGAGGAGTAGTTTTATGTCTATGAACCAAGAAAATGAAGTGCCAATCAGACTGCCGGGGATCATTGAAGGAAGTGAACTTGAGCAAAAGCTTGCCGAAAATTTGAAAATACAGGCGGCAGTTCCTCCTCCCCCGAGCCAGGAAAAAGGTGCCGGGCACCCTGGATACTATCGCAGGCCACTGGCTTATGTGAGTAATTTTATGAGCCATACGGTATCTATGATTGAGATACCTACCAAGTCTAAAATCCTGGATATACCGGTAGGTTCTTATCCTTATGGTATAACTATAAGTCCGGACAGGAGATTTGTATATGTATCAAATATGGGCGACGAGTCCCTGTCAGTGATCTCTACCCGTATCAATCAGGTCGTTCATACAATTAATCTTAATACAGATTCTTTTACAGCTGCTCGTCCCAATGGAGTCAAGGTCTCACCTGACGGAAGATGGATTTATGTCGTAAACGAGACAACTCACAATATATCAGTTGTTGATGCGATTCATAAGCAGGTGGTAACTGAGGTTTCTCTTCCGAATGGGTCAGCCCCTTTGGAACTAGACATTACAGCTGACGGCAGGCTGGCCTTTGTAACCCTGAGCGACTATGAAACGAAAAAGGTCGCCGTGGTCGATCTTAAAGTAAACCTGCCCCTAAAATATATAGATGTGGGACGTATTCCGATTGGAATAGCTGTTGCCAGGAGAAATACCCTGGCCCTGGCAGCAAACAGTAATAGTTATACCCTTAGCGCAATCAACACCATCATTGCTGAAGCTTCGCCAAATGATATTGACTTGGATAGAGGAGTACCCTGGCATGTTGTTTTTAACTTCTGCGAAAATATCGCCTATGTCAGCAATTATGCAGCTGATTATGTGGAGGTTGTTGATGTTTTTTCCCACCTGCAAATAGGAACGATCACAGTAGAACAATTACCAAAAGGGATGGCATTAACTGCTGATGGCAGATTTCTTGTAGTTTGTAATTCAGGGAGCAATACAGTATCAATCATTGATACCAGGATAAGTGAGTCAATTGCTACGGTACCTGCAGGTGTTTGGCCGCAATACGCAGCGATCTTAAATTGAGTATTGTTCTAACCCCAAGCTTTTTCGTATCTTCTTATAACATGCGTAAGCTCTATCAATAAAGCAGCAGTAAAAATAAATAAATTTGGCGAAAAGGTAAAAGGGGCTGCCTCTACTCTTGAGACAGCCCCTTTAAAAAGCCTATTACAAAACTGTTTATTCCTGGTACAAAGCGTTGTAAGTTATCGTCGCCGCTTCAGCCCTGGTGGTGAAAGCTGAAGGTCTGAAGGTATTATCCGGATAGCCGGTCATAAGATTATGCCAAACAGCTGCGGCAACAGCGGTTCTGGCCCAGGGGGATATTGAACCGCGATCGTTGAAGGTTGTTTCTTCCCCTGTCTGGATAAGTTCCAGGGCTCTTACTATCATAACTGCTACTTGCTCACGGGTAATAAAATCATCGGGACCGAAGAGGGTAGAATCATATCCATCGACTATTCCATAAAAAGCTGCGGTTTTTATGTCAGCTGAGGCCCAATGACCGGAAACGTCAGCAAATCTGGGTCCATCCTTTTGCTCAAGTTTGAACGCCTTGACCAGCATGGTCACGAACTCAGCCCGGGTAATTTCCTTATCCGGCAGAAAAGTTTTATCCGGATATCCGCTGATGATGCCCTCTGATACAATCTGTTTAATATTATTCTCAGCCCAGTGGCCGGCAATGTCAGTTAAAATAACTTCCGGGGGGTTACTGAGTGGAGCCGGGTTTACACTCAGGGTCAAGGTGCTGGAGGTTTTCCGATTCTGGCGATCGGATATCTCTAATACCAGCGTTGAAATTCCTTCTTCGGCAGGTATACCGCTTATCAGCCCGTCTGAACTCAAGGAAAGTCCCTCAGGCAGGCCGGTGGCACTCCATGTATAAGGTTCCGTACCTCCGCTGGCTGAAACGGTCTGACCGTAAAATTCACCTACTGTACCTTCAGGTAAATAATCAGTAGTTATTTTTAGCGGCTCAACACTTGAACTACTAGATCCACTTGAGCTTGGACTTGAAGCATTTCTAATCGTAAGGTTGAAAGTGACCAGGTCCCAGGCACTATTGCTGTCATATACCGTGGCCTCTACGGTTGATGTACCTGCAGATTCGGGGATGCCATAGACCTCACCGGTGACAGTATTGATATCCAGCTCGGAGGGCAAGCCGGTGATGTTCCAGGTGTAAGGCTCAGTGCCGCCGCTGGCTTCCAGAGTTATGCTGTAGGATCTATTTGCCCTGCCATCCGGCAGGCTTGTGGTAGTAATAGCCAGGGGTGCTGGTGTAACGTTAGAATCAGTGACTACTACCTCGGCTGCATCGCTGGCAGCTGTGGCGGTGGTATTTCCCGGGGAGGAATCGTCGGTATTAGTTACCACACAGTAGTAATATGTCGTTCCCGCTTCTGCGGTTGGAGGCGAATAGCTGTTGTCTGTCGCTTCGTCGATAATGGTTCCATCAATGTTGCTGTCTATAGTGTTGCTGTACCACTGGTAAGAGAGATCTCCTGCGGTAACGCTGGCCTCCACTGCCAGGTATACTGCTTCTCCCACAGTGCACGTATCATCTACCGGTTGGGTGATAATGGTTGGCGTTTCAGCATCTTCTGATAATTCAACATACCGCATCACCGTCGCCCGGTAACCGTTGGCATAATCTCTGTAAACCACATAAGGATTTCCGTCGCTGTCTACTACTGTTGAAGTGTAGCTTACTTCTCCTTCAGAAAAGCCAGCATCTCCAACCGTTACCCAACTTGTTCCATTAAATTTCATTACGCTAGCCTTTGAATCATTGGCATCATCTACATATACCACATAAGGAGTATCATCGTTGGTAATGGCTATTGAAGGGTATGCTATGTTACCTTCTGAAAAACCTGCCTCTCCAACTGGCACCCAAGTTGTGCCATTGTACATCATCACCGTAGCTTGGGCTCCGTGGGCATGATCCCTAAAAACTACATAAGGAGTATCATCGCTGCCTATTGCTATTGAAGTGTAACCTGCCTGGCCTTCAGAACAGCCTGTTTCTCCTACTGATTCCCAATTCGTTCCATTAAACTTCATTACGGAAGCCTTTTGATCTATTCCCCAATCCTTAAAAACCACATAAGGAACATCATTGCTATCTATTGCTATGGAATCGAAATCTGCCTGGCCTTCTGAAAAGCCGGCATCTCCAACCGTCACCCAACTTGTTCCGTTATATTTCATCACGGTAGCCTTTACATCACTGTCATTATCTGCAAAGACTATATAAGGGGTATCGCTGCTGTCTATTGCTATTGAAGTGTTCATTGTTGATTCTGGTGTGAAGCCTGCCTCTCCAACTGTCACCCAGCTTGTTCCGTTAAACTTCACTACAGTAGCCCTGGAGTCAATTCCATCATCTACATATACTACATAAGGAACATCGTCGCTGTTTATTGCTATAGAAACGTAACCTGCATAACCTTCTGAAAAGCCTGCATCTCCTACCGTTACCCAGCTAGTTCCATCAAATTTCATCACCGTAGCCTTATTATCATTGGCGCTATCCTGATAGACCACATAAGGAGTATCGTTGCTGTCTAATGCTATTTTTGTTCCATATGCTCCCCATTCTCCTTCCGCTGAAAATCCCGGGCTTCCAACAGTTTCCCAGGTGGTTTCTGCTGAGGCAATCCCTGGAGTCAAACATAGTATTTGTGTCATTGTAAAAATCACGAGTAAAAACACTGCAGCTGCTCGGGAAAATATTTTCTTAATCACAAGTAAGCCCTCCCTTTGGAAATAATAAGTTCTGCCTAAAAAGTCAGCTTTAATAAGCAAGCTGCTTTCAGCAGAACTTAATTATAGAGGAAATGGTATGAATATATTACACCCAAAAGTATTAGGCCGAAAAACTATTAGGCCAATAATTCTATTCAAGATATGACCCATAGCCTGCTTTTTGGGTTATATGGTAAACAGTTGACTGCGCCTTTTTATTCCCAGTTTTGTGTAGATATTCTGCAGGTGCATCTTTACGGTATTGATAGAAAGACCCATATTTTTTGCTATTTCCCGGTTTGATTTGCTGAATAAAACCTGCTGAACTATTTCCCGTTCCCGTGCTGTAAGTAAATCAAAATAATCGATTTTATAAGAAGGGACTTCGAGAGTAACGCAGGCTTCCAGTCTTGAAAGCAGTGACTGCCTTTCATAAAGCCACCTTAATCTGTTTACCAGATGCGGGTATATCAAACGCAGCATTAGGAGATCGTTATCATTGAAATCTCCCAGGTTTTTTTCCCGGTGCAGGCATATAGCTCCATAAGCCATATAATCATCCTTGATATCAAAACCCAGTAAGTAATGGATATAATTGCTTTTGAGAAATTCGTTATAGTACTCGTTTCGCTGCGTCCAGCTGCTATAATTCAGCAAGTCCGTACTGCGGGCTATCAATAAACTATTCTGGTTATACGCATCATGAAACTCATCCAGGTTCATGTAATGCTGTAAATAGATATTCAGGCAACTCTGGGTTAAATCCATTGTGACCAGAGCCTGCTCGGAATGGGAGGCAAAAGGCGGGTACAGCCAAAAATTTGCTGTGTCAAACCAGACTATCTTTCTGAGCATTTCCAGGGTCTTACTGCGTATTTGCCCAGTATCATCCGTAGCTCCTATAGCTGCTACCAGATCAAGTATTTTTCCTTCATTCATTTCTGCTCAGCCCTCCTCCCGGGTTTGATAGTGGCAGAAAAACATACAATCAAGGGTCCAAGGATAAATGTAGAGTTAAAATTATAGCATTCGACAACTATCAAATAATTTCCTTTGGGAAGCAGGAGGACGTTCTTTTTACCTCCCATTGGCATAGGGAAATTATACCATATGCTTCATTGGTGGTATGTTTCATATTCTGACTAAGTCCTATTCCAAGAGCGATTTGCCGCTGCGTTACACTTTCACTTTTCTTTATCATTTTAAAGATTTTCTATCGTTTTGCCTTTTCTAATCCCAATAGCTTTCCTATTGCCTCACCATTCTCAGCTTCTATCTCCGCTTTAACTTCTACATCAGTTTTACGCTGCTTGCTTCATTCGCTACTCAGCCAAATGTATCACTGTATAGTCTACAGTGGTAGTATATCCATCAGCCTTTCCATCTCCAATAGCAACTGTGTATTCATAATTATCAATTTTTCCCATAAAAACTTGATTTGATAGCGAATTGAATGTTCCACCGGCATTGGATGCATTCTGTTTCAATTCTTTACCTATTTTATCTGAAACATTTGCAACTGAGTCGTTAACTCCAAATACAATTACATAAGAAACTCCCATTCCCCCCATTTCTTGGCGAGATGCTCCCAATATATCGCCACCATCTACACCAACAATGGGAACAATATCATGGGGATAATCCTTCGGTATTTCACTATCGCTTAGGGTATTCCAATTGAATCCGGAACTGTCATTATCACCTGTATCAGAATCAACAACTTCGTCGCTTCCTTCAGTATTGTTGTTATCCATTGATCCACCACCTTCAGGATTTACAGGAATATCAATATTAACAGCGCCGTTATTATCACTATTTATCCAGTGATCAACATTGATATTATAAATTGTATCTTCGGTTTCAAAAGTAAATATGTCATGTCCATATTCAATAGTTGTGACTCCGTTTATAGAGCTTTCATTTTCCATTGGAGGTTGACTTTCTCTAAATCCGGCATTTTCCAAATCACTAGAATATTTATCACCGGCACCGTCTTTTATATTGGTATAATAGATATGATATTCTAAAAATTTCACACCATCATACATTTCTGATGCCTTTTCAACCCTATCAATATCACCATAAGTAAATTCCGGTATATTTCCTATATCTGTTGGCCACTGTTGAGTATTTCCACCATTTGTTACGCCATTAGCAGCACTATTTTGGCCATCGGACGAGGAATCATTTGAATTTGTTTGGTCACTATTACCACATCCTGCTATACCCAGCAATAAAATTAATACCAGTCCCATAATCATAATTTTCTTCACAATAAGAAACTCCTTTCAGAATAAATCGTCTTGAAAGAAGTTTATAATCTGGCACTGAAAAAAAACTGAAATTTTTAAAAAATATTCCATATTATTTGTAGGATTACAACTATATACTAGCGAATTTACCAAGGGAAGAAAGAGACTAACTACTTAATAAAAAGAAAAAAGGAATGAACCATGAACAATGTCTGGCAATACAAATTTGAATCGGCATTAATAGAAAAAGCTGTACCAAGGATAAAACTTCTTTCTAAGTTAAATACGGTAAATCAAGCAACGGTCAATTTGATAGAAGCTCCCGCTGGATATGGTAAAACCTATTTTGCCTATCAGATTGCCCAAAAACATGATACACCTGTTTTCTGGTACCGTGCTGATGAGAATGATAATGACAGCCGCGTATTGATCCAGGGAATCATAGCGGGCCTGAAGTATCTGACCGGTGAATCGGAAATTCTTATTAAAACTCCGGAGAACAGGCTCTATCTGACTGCGGAAATAATCATGCGCCATATCAGCAAACAATTCAAAAACGGACTGACCATTATTTTCGATGATGTCCATTTTATTAGCAATACAGAATCTCTGCAGTTGTTAACAGATATGCTTTGTGCAGTAAGTGCGAACAAGATAAACTTTATTTTGACGGCGAGAGAAAAAATAGACCTGTCTGATCAAAAATTATTATCCAGCGGACGTCTGCTCAGGTTTTCAGGTGATGAGCTGCGTTTTACAAGAGAAGAACTAAATATGTACTTGCAGTTAAGGAATATTGGTTATTCGGAAGATACTCTGGATGAGTTATATGAAAATACCAACGGCTGGATTGCCTCGGTAAACCTGTTGTTATTGTCCGGTCAGATTATTACAGCTAATAAAATATCCGATATATCATCAATTATCAATTATATAAATTCGGAAATAATGGAGGCCTTGTCTCCTGAAACCAAATCCTTTCTAATTAATACCTCCATTTTTGATATGTTGGAACCTGACATTTGTGATAATTACTTAAATATAGTCAACAGTGCAGAGCTGTTAGAAAAGCTGGAAAAGCAGCACTTCCTGCTCTATAAAACAGATGTGGGAGCTTATAAAATACACGATCTTATTGCTCAGACACTGAAACAACAGATGGACGATCCTCTGAAGCAAAATAACAAAGCTGCCCAAACCTACATCAATATGAAGCGTCCCGTAACCGGAATTAACTACTTGCTGGCAGCGAATCTCCTGGACCAGGCCTCTGAAATGATGGAGAAACATGTCCCTTCGCTGATTCGCCAGGGAAATTGGGAAATAATCAAAAACTGGATGTTCTTCTTTGATGATGAGTATATTGTTTCCAAAGGTTTTTTATGTATTTTGGCTGCGGAGTTAAATGTCTATGATTCTTCTGTTTACATGGCGGAGAAATATTTATATACGGCCAAAAAACTCTATACCGCCCAAAAGGATCAGGTCGGCTACGCCCGGTGCTTGAACGTTGAGGCCCGTATCTTACGCTCCCAGGGCCAATATCAGGAAAGTATTGCCAAGCTGGAAGATGTCATGGAAATACTAGCCGGGGAACGCTTTGACATACCGATGGAAACGGCCCTTTCCTATCTGTTTATAGGAGACTTTGCCAATGTAGAAAAAACCCTGCAAACAGCCTATAAAAAAGCCCTCAACACTATGGATAATAATATGATAGCCCATATAGTGGTATGTATGGCCCATTTCAATTATCTCAAAGGTGATTATTCCAATTCGGTTGCCCTGTATAATAAAGCCGCTTCCCTGTCTGATAATGATATTTACTTTTCTCATTTTCAAAGAAGCTGTCTGGCCACCATTTATCAGGACTGGGGTATGCTTGATAAAGCCCTGGAAGTTGCCACAGACAGCATTGCCATCAAAGAAAGGTACAATCTCCTGGATACTTTGCCCTACGCTTATTACCAACTGGCTCATATTTATGTTGATTTAGGCCGGTTTGATAAAGCCGAAATCTATTACAATAAATCCATAGCAACAGCCGATGAAATTGGCGGGGAAACTTTTTTCAAGATACTTAGTAAAATGCTTTTGTCCCGATGTTACATAAAGAGGGGAAATATTATTAAAGCAAAGGCAACAGCCAGAGAGGCTGTGAAAGAAGCAATTGAAGAAGGCGGATATATAGAAGCCATCTGTTGTATGCTTATGGGGATTATTTTTTTGCAGATGAACAGATTTGAAGATGGCGAGAAATTTATAGACAGGGGCCGGGAATTGATCGAAACAGCCAAACCAAAATATTTTCTGACCATGCTCTATGGCTCCCTGGCTTATATAGCTCTTAAGAAAAATGATAATGACAATTCAACTAAATATGGAATGCTTTACATCGAACTTTCAGCTGCAAACAATTTTATTCAAATGAGTATATCCCTTTATAAAATGTTCAGACCCGTTATTGAGGTCCTGCCTGAAGACAAACTCACGTTTACCCAAAAATCATTTATCATGGAACTGGATGACCGGTGTAAAAAAGATAATATTATTACTAAAATATTTAATACCGAAAAGCATACGCTAGAAACCAACTATAAAATACTGCAGGCTTTACATGAAAACTCCCTGAAAGTACCCTTTTTGGCTAATATGTTTGGCTCCTTTGAAATCTATTACCATAACAACAAAATAACACTCAAAGGTCTGTTTTCCCAAAAGGCGAAGGAATTGCTTATTTATTTGCTTCATAAAGGGCAAAAGGTTGCCAAAGATGAAATAATCGAAGCACTCTGGCCCGATTCCCAGAGCAAGAATATTGATAATGTTTTCCATGCTACCCTATACAATTTACGTAAAGGATTGCAAAAAATAGAACCGGGATATGAATACATTACCTATGAAATTGGGATGTACACGGTTGAAAAAGATGTATTTTTTGCAATTCAAAGCTACTATTGCTCCGCCCTGATGATGCTCTCCAATGCCAATAAACTAGGGGAAAAAGAGATAGCTTTAATGGAAGACATTCTCAGCTGCTACAACAAGGAATATCTCTATAATCTGGACAGAGAATGGCTGGAAAAGAGCAGATCCTTTTATGAAACCCTTTTCGAAAAAGCAACGCTGAGAGTAAGCAAGTATTATCTTGAAACTTCAAAAAACATTCAGGCGATACAGCTTCTTTATAAACTGATTGAACTCAATCCCTATATGGATGAGGCTTATTATCTTTTGATTAAAGCACAGCTTGCTGAGAACCAACGACAAGCGGCCAAACGTATTTATGAAAACTATGTTGCAATCCTGAAAAATGAGGTTCATGCTGAACCTTCTGAAAAAATAATGAAATTATTTTGATGCACTGCTCAATCACTCAATTAAATTTAGGCATGTCGTAATATAACTATTAATCACCATCAGATACCAGTACTTTCAAAGCTCCATGGATACGAAGTCTTACTTTATGCCCCCACAGACGTGCGATATATTTGAGGGTATGATGGGCGTATTCTTCCAATAATTCCCGGCCATCCCATTCATGGTCCAAAACGAGATTGTTTTCTGAACCTATTTCCTTAACTTTTATTATGGGTATACCATTCAGACCCACATTCATGATCAGGGTATCCCGTACCCTTTTCCATCCTGGCTCATCAGAAATCTCACTTATAACATAATCATCATTATCTTTCTGGAATTCAAATAGATTTAATTCCCGGCACAGCTCTTCGTCCAGGTAGCGGCGGAGGAAAGAAACATCCCTTTCCTGTTCCCTGATATCGAATATCCGCCGGCTATCTTCCGATTCGCGCTCCAGTTTGCTAAACAATTTAAAACCCAGGTGATATGGATTGAGTGTTCCCGGATGCGAAGCAATGACCTGATTATGTCTCTTTATGAACTCGAGATGCATGGATTGGGGTAAATTCAAATGATTTAAAATTTTATAATGCCAAAAACTGGCCCAGCCCTCATTCATTATTTTGGTTTCCATTTGCGGGATAAAATATTGTGCTTCAGATCGGACAATGTTAATAATATCTTTCTCCCACTCAGATAAACGGGCATAGCGCAGCAAAAATAGGAGAATATCCTCTTCTGGCTGCAGTGGTACTTTATCCCAATCTGGCACTCCTTCCCCCTTTTTATCCTTAATTAATGGACTTTCATTTAGTTCTGACTGATAGTACTTATCCATAAGGATTTTTTTCGATTCATCCGGGGATAGATGTTTTTCATTAGAAATACGATAAACCTGAAAACGCAAAGCGTGGGCAGCATCAAGAATTCTCTCTACTCTTGCATATCCGATACTAGGGTCAGCTATGTAATCACTGATTCGGTTAGCATGAGATTTAAACATCTCCGGAGCATATTCAGCCCGGGTTCCATTTTTGAATAAGCGATTATTCTTAAAAAAATCATTGTGTCCATATACATGGGCTATAGTAAGAACCTGCAATGCCAGAGTGTTTTCTTTCATTAGATAGGCCAGACAGGGATCAGAATTAATCACCATTTCATAGGGCAAACCAATCAAATTGTAACGATAAAAAGTCTTTTTCCTCTCCCAGGCCTTGCCAAAGCTCCAATGCGGGTAACGTGAAGGCATGCCTGAATAAGCCTCATAGCTGAGCATGTCCTCGTAATTGCATATTTCAAATTCCTGGGGATAACAATCAAGCCCAAATTTGTCTGCTGCTTCCTCAATAATATGGTTATAATACTCCAGATCTGCGATTGTATATTCTAGCAACTTGCTCACTCCTTATCAGTAACGGTCAAGAGCTGCTTGAAGGCGGGCCAGATATCTTCTTTACTGCCGATAGATACAGCTATAAAGTTATCAGCTGTAATACTCGTTTTAAATTTATCTAATATAGTAACAGAGCTCTGATAATAACGACCAGTTAATCTGATCTCACCATACCCGAATAAATTGCATTGTGAACATAATTCATTAGCCTTGATAATGGCTTTGGGTGTATCTGCCTGCCAGTTATCACCATCACTGCAATGGAATGCATATATGTTCCATACTTCAGGGCTATAGCGTTCCTGGATTATTTCCAGAGCTTTTTCGTAGGCGCTGCTGATAAAGGTCCCCCCCGATTCGCTTCGATGAAAGAATTCATCCTCGTTAACTTCTTGGGCCGTAGTGGTATGATTAATAAATACCAGTTCAACATTGACATATCTATATTTGACAAATTGATACAGCAGAAAGAAGAAGCTCCGGGCCAAATATTTTTTATCTTGATACATTGAACCAGAATTATCCATCAGACACATTACTACCGCATTGGATTGAGGTCGCAATTCTTCTTTGATCCTGTGATATCGTAAATCCTCCTCACTAAAGGGAAACCGTTCATTATCTATCTCCACATCCATCTCTCGATATGATCTCTCCACCATCTTTTTTCTTTTAATTCTTTCCTGCATAGAACGTTTCTTGGATAATCGCGGAGGAATCCCTTTTCTCTGAATTCCCCACCGCTTATTGGTCTTTTCTGTTTCGATATAAGAGAACTTTTTTCTCTCCATATGAGGAAGCTCCAGATCTTCAAACAGGTATTCTACTAGATCTTCGAGAGTAATATCTATTTCATAATAATCTTCCCCTTCAGCTGTACCTGCTCCCTCACCGGTACCCTGCCCCTCTGAACCGGCTGCTCCCTCATACCGGTCACCGCGTTTTTCATCGCCCGTTCCCGGCACCACACCCGGGCGGTTTTTGCCAAAGATAAATTGGTATTCCCTTAGCCCCCTTATGGGAATCTTTATTATCTTATCCTTGCTTTTTCCGATAATGCTCTCCTCGGCAATTATATTGCCGATATTTTTCTTTATAGAATCCTCTACCAGCTGCCGGTGACGTCTTCGGTCTTCAGCGCTTCTATCTCTTCCTCCACTACTATCATAATCACGGAAAATGGCCAAATAAATCACCTCCTATCTATTCTTGCTAGAGAAATAAAGGCTAACGCAGCAACGACTTTGTGCCTAATCCTTCCACAAATTATTAGCCGCATATTTAAGAATAACGTTACAGCAATGTTCACAATAACCATTACTTCTCATTTCTTCAATCATTTTATTATACTTCTCACCTTGTTCACTATCTCTTACTCTAGCCTGGGTGATAATACGAGATAATTCCCTGACGGAGGAAGTGAGTTTTTTCTCAATCGCTTCCTTAAGGGGTTCATAGCTCCCATATTCAATTTTTTTATTATTTCGTAAAAGAGTAAACATATATGCGGTTACATCATGCCGGAACCCTTTTGCTGAACTCCCGGTCAAACCTAGTTGGGCTTCAATTGATTCCAAAAATATTTCGTCTGGATCCAGCTCTTCACCGGTATTTATATCCTTGATTTTTACTTTGTTCACGAATGCTTCGGCATGATCTAAATAGTTATTAAAAAGTGATTCTGCTTGTTCCCGATAACCATGGATGAAGGCTTTGGTAACCTCTTTCTCAAGAATCCGGTTATATTCTTTTTTTACAACCTCCTGTAAATAACCGAGTAACTTCTTCTTTTCCTCCTCACCAAAATCACTGGCCTTAACCGACTTGGTAATTGAATCCAATAGAATAATCGGATTTATGCAATCGTGTTCTGATTCCGAAAACGCATTATCAATAGCCTTCATTATAAAACGGGTACTGATCCCCACAAATCCTTCCCTTCCAGCTTCCTCTCTTAATTCTTTAATATCTACCCTTTGGGTTGCATCCTTTTGCAAAACTTCTTCTCCATTATAAATATGCATTTTACTTATAACATCCACTTTAGATGAACGGGTCAGGCGGCTTATGATGGCGAATATAGAGGCCATTTCGATAGTATGAGGTGCGACATGAGCCTTAAAATTGCTTCTTTTGAGTATCTTTTGGTATATTTTAACCTCCTCGTCTAACTCCAGACAGTAAGGAACTTCAATCTTTACTATTCGATCCAGTATGGCTTCATTGGTATGATCTGCTTTGAATTTGTTCCATTCAGATTCATTGGAGTGGGCCAGAATTATACCATCAAAATAGATCATTGAATTTTTACCGGGAGAGGGAATTGATTTCTCCTGGGTAGCTGTAAGTATGGTATGCAAGTATTCAACATCATTTTTGAAGATCTCAATGAATTCCACCAGTCCCCGGTTGCCCGCATTGAAAGCCCCGTTTAATGACAAAACTCTTGGATCATCCTCGGGATACAAATCCATTTTAGAGATATCTACGGAACCGACCAGAACTGATGTATCCTGATTGTTGGGATCAACTGGGGGGACCACAGCTATGCCTTTACGTGAGCGGATGGAAAAATTGCTGCTTACTACTCTGAATTTTTCGTATTCCCCTTTATAATCATGAATTAATCTGTATCGGCAAACAGGACATAAATCTCCTTCGATGTTCACCCCTAAAACTTCTGAAAATTCTGCCCTTAGATGTTTGGGAATCAAGTGCAGCGGCTCTTCTCGCATGGGACAGTCTTTAAGAACAAATATTGGAGGATGCTGTTCTAAAGCCCTTTTCAGGCTTTCCATCAAAGAGGATTTTCCCGACCCCACCGGGCCAACCATATAAAGAACCTGTCGGGATTCCTCCCCCCGCATGGCAGCAGAATGGAAGTAGCGAACTATCTCCATTATGGTTTTATCAATGCCATAGAATTCATTTTCAAAGAATTTATATCTCTTTATTGTTTCCTTTCCATAGATTCTTTTCAAGCGTTGATTATCCTCGGTTTTGATTGCTTCTACTCCCCTCCCCATAATAATTTTGTGCATGCGCTCATGAGCCAGAATGGCTAATTCCGGATTTTCTTTAACTATACTTAAGTATTCCAAGAAGCTTCCCTCAAATAGTTCATGCTGCTTGGAGCCGCGATCTTTTATTATCAAATCTTGAAAATCAAAATCCATACAACAACTGCCCCCTTTCAAACTCGGTTGAACTCAGGTGATTTTGACAAACAATTACGGTTATATGTATATATATGCACACGAAGAAATATATTGTGTTTATCAATATGGCAATATGTGGGATGCATTTTGATTTTATTCTGTGGGCGGAGTGAATAACTATGGTTTGCCAGCCAAAATGAGGCAGTTAAATATCCAGGTAGATCTATATTCCATATCGTTGCTTACAATTACTAATCACAGGAAATATGGGAGGAAATAGCGTTATATTTGATTATTCGTTGTGCAGAACATTTGTTTGGTACGTGCGGTTATTATATGATAGAATGCAAAGAGAATATATGTTCGGGGTGAAGCATGATGGAAATTTTGAAGAAGTTAAAAATCCTGGCGGACTCGGCCAAATATGATGTATCCTGTTCTTCCAGCGGCAGTAAACGCACCAATCAACCTGGCGGATTGGGCAACAGCGCATCAAGCGGCATCTGCCACACTTGGACCGCCGACGGCCGTTGCATTTCACTTCTTAAGATATTGCAGAGTAATAACTGCGTCTACAATTGCTCCTACTGTGTGAACCGGGTTTCCAATGATTTACCCAGGGCTACGCTTACACCGGATGAACTGTGCGAATTGACAATAAATTTCTACCGCCGCAATTATATCGAAGGTCTGTTTCTGAGTACGGCCATATACAGCTCCCCGGACCATACTATGGAAATGCTGCTGCAGACGGTAAAAAAGTTGCGCGAAGAACATAATTTTCATGGTTATATTCACCTGAAAGCCATTCCAGGTGCTGACAATCTGTTGATTGAAGCAGCGGGGAAATATGTTGATCGCATGAGTGTAAATATCGAACTGCCATCTGAACGGGGACTCAGATTACTGGCGCCTCAAAAGAAACGTGAGGCCATTATTAAGCCGATGACCTTTCTGACCTCCAATATTGCAGCCCGAAAGGCAGAACGCAGAAAATCACGCAAGGCACCCTCATTTGTGCCGGCTGGTCAGACTACTCAGCTAATTGTTGGCGCTACTCCTGACCCTGATCTGCAGATTCTAAAGCTTTCCGAAAATATGTATAAGCGTTTCGGCTTAAAGAGAGTATATTATTCTGCCTACGTTCCGGTCAGCCATCATCCTCATCTGCCTGATATTAGCAGTCCTCCGCTGCTGCGGGAACACCGTATTTATCAAGCTGACTGGCTGCTGAGGTTCTATGGTTTCCAGGCGGATGAATTGCTTAATGAAAAAAATCCTAATTTTACCGAGGATTATGATCCCAAGACAGACTGGGCTCTGCGTAATCTCGATTATTTTCCAGTGGAAATCAATCGGGCTGATTATGAAAAACTTTTGCGAGTACCGGGAATCGGAGTGAAATCGGCCCGAAAAATACTGACGGCGCGTCGTATGCATTCTCTGGATTTTGATGATCTGAAGCGGATAGGCATTACTATGAAAAGAGCCCAGTATTTCATAACCTGCAAGGGTAAGTACAGCGGGCAGACAGCTATGGAGGAACATCTGCTGCGGCCCAGGCTGACTTTATCACCGCCGAAAACTGCTGGTCCTGAACAACCGAGCCTCTTTAGCTTTTCGTCGGATGTGATAGCTCCTGAGGATGCATTCTCATCAGTAACCGGAGAAATATAATGTTGGACTTTGTTTACGACGGCAGTTTCAATGGTTTGCTGACCGCAATTTATGAAATATATTACCGCCGGCAGGTTCCCCAGCAACTGCTGTCCAGCCCCGGCCAGACTCCTAAGCTATTTGTTCGGGAAGAAAGAATCATCACGGATGAAACCAAAGCTGGCAAAGTTTATGAAGCCATCGATACTAAAATAAGTTCCAGGAGTCTCAGGCATATATATTATGCCTACTTATCGGAACATATGGAGGCCGGTATCTGGATTTACCACTATCTGCATCTGGGGTGGAAACTGGGAAACAAACTGGACTTGCTGCTCAGCGACGAGAGGGTGCACAGGATTCACCGCCTCAGCCAAAAAGTCAGTATGGAACGCCATCGTTTACTGGGTCTGCTGCGTTTTCAACTGCTGCGTGGAAATATTTATTATGCTGCCCTTGAACCAGATCATAATGTCGTTGAACTGCTGGCTCCACATTTTGCTGCCAGAATGGCGGGTCAAAACTGGGTCATTCATGATGTGAGCCGGGATCTGGCTGCCGTTTTCAACCGGAAAGAATGGGTTGCCACTGACTTTACTCTGCAGCATCGACTGGAACTGCTCAAAGAGGAGGAATATTACCAGCAACTCTGGCAAGAGTATTACAACAGTATGGCCATATCCAGCCGCATCAACCCCCGTCTGCAAAAAAGATGCATGCCCCAGCGCTATTGGAAACACCTGGTGGAATTGAGTTAGAGGTGATCGCTTTCTTCAACTATGAACATTTCAGTTTTACGTTTCCCGGTTATTTATCATATTCTTTTAAAACCCCCGCCAGACACTTTAGGCCTTCGATGATTCTGTCTTCCGGCATGTTTGAGAAATTGATTCTGAAAGTATTCTCTTTTCCGCCATTGGGGAAAAAGGAACCGCCCGGAACAAATGCAACATTTTTCTTAAGGCATTCTTCCAGCACATCCCTGGCGTTTATATGAGAAGGGAGTTCGACCCAAGCGAACAGACCGCCCTGCGGCTTGGTAAATGTTATCCCTGGAGGAAATTCAGCCTCCATGCTTTTAGCGGTAATATCTCTCCGCCTTTTGTATACCTGGCGTATTTTTTCGATATGGTTGTCGATATCATATAGTTCGAGATATTTATTTATCACTCTCTGAGCAATCGTATTGCACTGCAGATCAGCGCCCTGTTTTACAAGTGCATATTTTTCTATGACTCTTTTGTCACCTGCGATCCACCCGATCCTGTATCCGGGACAAAATATTTTTGAAAAGGTTCCGAGACAAAACACACAGCCCGTCTTGTCAAACGACTTCGCAGACGGCAGGGCTTCACCTTCGAATCTCAGTTCACCATACGGATTATCTTCAATAACCATAAGCTCATGTTTGGCGGCAATACTAACTAACTGCTCTCTTCTCTCCAGGCTCCAGGACCTTCCGGTGGGATTTTGAAAATCAGAAATTATGTATATGATTTTTGCTCTTTCGGCAGTTTCAATAATACGCTCAAGAGCTTCGGGAACCATCCCATCATCATCGGTGGGTACTTCTTCAAACTTACAGCCATAAGCTTTGAACGCGCTGATGGCAGCAAGGTAAGTAGGACTTTCGCAAAGTACAGTATCTCCCTCATCGAGAAACACCTTGCCTGACAAATCAAGCGCCTGCTGTGATCCATTGGTTAACAGGATATTGTCTGCATCAAAATCAGTTCCCCGCGTAGAATTCATTCTGTTTGCTATCCACTCCCTGAGCGGTGCATACCCTTCCGTGGTGGTATATTGCAATGCTGATGCGCCATCTTCTGCCAGCACCTGCCTGTTTACCTCCATAATTTCATCTATTGGGAAAAGCTCGGGTGCAGGCAGACCGCCTGCAAATGAGATAATATCAGGTCTCTCGGTTACCTTTAGAATCTCCCTTATTTCCGAAGCCTTTAAATATGACATCCTGTTTGCAAACTTATACTCCATTTTCCTGCCTCCAGTTTCTATTGGCCATTATAATCAATAACCTTTTATTAGAGCCTGCTTATACAATGGGATTGATCTCTGTCATTGAATAATCATCATTGCCCTTTTCCTTAAGCAGCTCTTTCATTGCTACACATAACCTTTTGATTCCTTCATCAATATCCTTCATAGGTGCGAAGGTGAAATTTAGTCTGATATGATCATCCCCCTGCTCTGAAGCAAAGAAGGGGGAGCCCGGGACAAAAGACACCTTGTAATCGGCTGCTTTTGCTACCAGCTTTGATGCTGATACACCATCAGGTAGTCGGCACCATATATAATAGCCGCCTTTGGGCCTGTTCCAAATTAAATCTTTAGGAGCATATTTAGACAGAGCCTCATACATGATATCTCTTCTGGTCCGGTACTCATTGCAAGTCTTGATCAAATGCGCTTCAAGTGAACCGTTCTCAATAAACCTTTCAACAATCCATTGGGATAGACTGTTGGAGTGAAGATCCATTAATTGTTTGGCCGAAGAAAATTCCTTAATAATCTTTTTGTGAGCTACCATCCATCCCAATCTCAGGCCGGAGTAAATGTTTTTTGAGAAAGTATTTAAATAAATAACATATCCATCGTTATCCATAGATTTTAGCATAGGAAGCAGGTGGCCTTCATAGCATAGATCGCCATAGGCATCGTCCTCAAGGATAATGACATTATATTTAACGGCCAGTTCAACAAGTCGCTTCCTTCTTTCCAGTTCCAATACAGTTCCGGAAGGGTTCTGGAAAGTCGGTATAGTATAAATAAGTTTTGGTCTGTACCGGTGCAATAACTGTTCGAGCACATCGACCTTCATGCCTTTGTCATCAATGGGAACACTGATCACTCTTGCTCCGGCTGCTCTAAAAACTTGAATGGCCGGGAAATAGGTAGGTTCCTCCACGACCACTATATCTCCTGGGTCAAGTATTATCCGTGCGGCCAAATCGATCCCCTGCTGGGAGCCGGAGAGCATCATAATCTCATCGGGCTGGCAGTAGACTCCTCTTTTTTGCATAAGTCCGCAAATAGCCTGGCGCAGAGATAGAAGGCCCTCTGTAGGAGTGTGAATCAAAGCTCTAAAGTTTCTGCTTTGAACAAGTTCATGTTCAATTCCTTCCAGAGCCTGTATGGGTCCGGTTTCAGGGGAAGCAATACCTGTAGCAAATGAAATAACATCAGTCCTGCTTGCCAGTACCAGCAGATCCTTGACTAAATAAGAATCCAGTCGGTTCGCATATTGGCTGAAGATCTGATTCCATGCAGGTTCCCGTGAAGAGTTGTCAGCACTCAATTCTTCATCGGGATATGAAAGTACCATAGTGCCATTTCCAACGCGGGAGCCTATCAAGCCCTCAGCCTTCAGTTCACGGTATGCATTTAATACTGTTGTTCTATTGACGCCCAGACTTTCCGCTAGTTTTCTTTCCGCGGGCAGGCGAAAGCCGGGCAGAAGCTCCCCAGATAAGATTTGGCGCCGTACTTGTTCAAAAATTTGAATATAAACCGGTGTATTAGAGTCTCTGTTAATTATAACTCGCATACCAAACCACCTCATTGGATTGATCCGATTCCATTATATTTGTATATTAGCCGCTAATCAACAACCAATATTGGATAATTACAACCATCCAATGTTATTGGTTGCAGCAAGTCGAGAATTGATTCAAAGAATATAGGATAATTGACATATGCTCAAGACGATTTTTGGTTATTTGTCATATCCATTCCGCGTTGCGGTGGCTCATCGAAAACAGGTATGTTTATGGGAGAAAGTTATGAATGGTATTTTTGCCGATAGTCGGCCGGACACGGCGTTACCCAGATGAAGGGTAATGGAGTGATGGTTTTTTTGAAGGCTTAAAAATTACCACCCCGGTTTTAATCAGGGTGACATGATATTAACGAGGCTATGGGAACTTGAAACAGAGATAAACAAAAAGCAATAAATAAAGGGGTGCATTTAGCCCCGTAACATTTTTGATTTACTCTAGTTAACATAATAATAATTATTGTCAACCATATACATGCTTCCTACCCTGCCAAAAATACATTTTATAAATCTTTATTCATATGCAGAAGAAAAGTTTTCTGGAGGTTCTTGCCGGAATGCCAGACCATCCTGAATATAGAAAACCGCGAGAAAAGGCGCTGTCTATTGGTAATGGCTATAAAGCCGATAGAATAATAGTTCTATTATTTCAAGTGGCTGAACAATATCTCAGCAAGATCCATCACTTTAAGTGATTCGCTATAATCTGTTACTTTTACACCATCAGAGATCATGGTCAGACAGAAGGGGCAGTTGGTCGCAATCATTTCCGGGTTTTCTTTCATCAGTTGTTCCGCACGGGCTTCATTAATCCGTTTAAACCCATCGATTGCTTCTTCCTCCAGCCACATTCGCCCTCCGCCTGCACCGCAGCAGAATCCGAATTGTTTGGATTTGTCAAGTGGGGTAATACTTCCTCCGACCGCTTCAAGTATGTCTCGCGGTGCTTGGTAGATTCCGTTATGTCTGCCCAGGAAACAGGAATCATGATAGCTTAAACGAATGGGTTCGGACGAATTGATTTTCAATTTTCCTTCTGTCAGCAGTTTCTGAAGAATCTCGGTATAGTGATAGACTTCATATATCCCATTCATCTGCGGGTATTCATTTTTTATTACATTATAACCGTGGGGGCAAAGGCAGATAATTTTTTTCACCCCGTATTTCTCAAAGGTCTCGATATTGTTAGCGGCCAGTGCCTGGTATAAATATTCATTGCCGAGTCTGCGGGCTGAGTCACCACAGCAATGTTCCTCCGTACCTAGATAAGCAAAGCTGACCTTTGCTGCGTGGAAGGTTTTCACCAGTGCTTCTCCTACCCGTTTAAAACGATCATCAAAGGCAACGGCACAGCCGCCAAAGAGCAGGTATTCAAATTCTTTTCCATCTTCCGGAACCAGATTGACCATATCCCTGATGCCCCGCTCTTGCAGCCAGTTAGCCCTGGAAGCCCGACCCACACCCCAGGGATTGTAGTTTCTTTCCATGTTGGTAAAAGCGCTCTGGGCTTCTGCGGGCATATCACCCTGCCACATGACCAGATTGCGCCTCATTTCCGTAATTTTATCGATATGCTCAATAAACATGGGGCAATGATAAACACATCCTCGACAATTAGTACAGGCCCACAATACGTCCGGGGTCACCACCTCATAGATTAATGAAGCATCCGCTGCTCCGGAGACTACGGCATCCTCATCGTCGGTTATGGCCAGGGTATCGTCGGTGGCAGGGATAGGTTTCAATAGATAAGGTGCTTTATTATCCAGATGCTGTTTCATGGCCTGAATCACTGTGATTTTGGGATTTAAAACTTTGCCCGTATTATATCCGGGGCAGGCTTCCTGACATCGGCCGCAGCGGATGCATGCATCCAGGTCCATCAGGTCCTTCCAGCCAAATTCTTCGATATTCTCGACCCCAAAGCTCTCAGCTTCTTCAATATTGTAAACCATTCGAACATGGGATGATTCCAGATCGCGGACATAATAAGCAATCATGCCGGTGAAAATGTGCCACAGTTTTGTAAAGGGAACGGAAGCAATAAAGAGAAAAGCGATCACCATATGAAACCACCAGAGGCAGCGGTGCCAGAGCAGGATGCCGGCCATGTTGCTGCCATTGAACATACCCGCAAATATCCACCCCACCGGTGAAGCGCTCTGCTCATAAGCAATCTGAGTCAGTGTGGTGGAAAGCTTGATTTGAGCCGCAATACGCGCTCCTTCTATAACATACCCGGTAAATAAAATAGCAAAAATCAAAAGGAGAATCCACCCATCCATGGCCCTGGTATCATTTAAGCGATCGGGTTTAACTAAGTACCGGGTTATGGCCAAAACCAGAATGCCAATTATAGCCAACAACCCAGTAATGTCAGCGATAGCAGAGGCAATAATATAGGTTTTGCCTACCATGGGCGGGAAATTGATTTTGCTCCACATGCCCCATGCAGCAGTGGCTAAAAAGAGAAAAACAAAACCCCAGAACAGAAAAAAGTGTCCCCAACCCACCGCAGGCTTGCGGATTAACTGTCTTTGTCCGAAGGTATTGCTTATCACTGACCATATACGTGTCCTAGGATGGTCTATTCGGTGCTGATCCCCTTTGCCCAACCGCCATATCCGTACCCGTCGATAAAAACCATAGAAAAAAATGCCTATGGGGATCAACATAAGAATATAAATCATCCATTCATAGGGGATGTTTGCTCCGACCACACGCATTGGTATATCGTATCCGCCCTCGATAGGATGATAGGAAGAGGTCATACTTTACACGCCCCCCATTGCCACATATCATTCATTTCTGCTGCTAATGGATTGCCAGAATGAATTTCGCATTCAATTTTGGTATATTCTGCCCAAATCTATTTGTAATATGCCAGAATAATGTGTGCTGTTCTTGAGCAGCAATCAAACGAGGGGCGTGGACCCCGATGACTCAAGCATATAAGCTGGGACAAGTAATAGCCCTTTTACCATTCATATCTCAAAATCTGCTCGTGTGCCATCAGGCTTTGATAGATAATTACCTGGTTTCTTCCTTTGAATTTTCCGATATAAAGAGCACTATCCGCTTCGGAAATACTAGTTTCATAACTTCCATCATAGTCATATTCTGTTACCCCGAAAGTCATGGTTACTTTAAGCACCTTGGAATTATCCCACGGAATAACAACAGCTTCAATTTGTCGGCGAATATCCTCTGCAAAAAACTTTGCTTCCTCATATGTTTTGTTATACAGCATTATAAGAAATTCTTCTCCACCCCAGCGGCAAACCAAATCATCATCACTGTTATTACTCTTCATCAGGGTGGCAATCTCGATCAGTACCTTATCGCCAGCAGCGTGTCCATAAGTATCATTAAAATCCTTAAAATGATCAATATCACCTAGTATAAATGAGATTGGTGTTTTATCTGCAGTATTAGCAGTTACAGTTTTATCGAAGGCTTGCTTAAAACCTCTTCTATTGTAAGTTGAAGTAAGAAAATCAAATTTCGCTGCATTTTCCAGAAGTGTTTGATATGACTGTAACTCTTCCAGGGAATTGGTAAGTTGTGCTTCAGCTCTTTTGCGTTTTTCAATCTCAAAAATAGTAAATAACAAAAATATGCAAATCAACAATAAAGGCAAGGTGAATAATATTGATTGATAGATGATCGACCATACCGATACGCGAAGGTACATCTTCCAGGGTGCATTATTAAAATCAAATGAATAGATATAATAATCTTTCAATCTTAGTATTTTATTCTCTGCCTCTTTTAGTTGGTTCATCTCATCCTGGGAAGCATCCAACAGCGCATTAAGTTTAATAACTTCCTTATCAAACTTAATGTTGCGACTTGTGGCTATAATCGAGTCTGTAGAATCAATCAAATATATCTCATATTTTGAAGCAATCATCTCGCTGAGCATAACATTGGTTAAGTCAAGCGAGATAACTCCCATAAAAGTATTGTAACTATAGATTGGACTTGATAATGAAACCATAAGACCTTTTCCGGCCTGATCTAAATATACAGGAGTCCAAAGAGCTTTTCGCAAAGGATTGTTTTGCGGAGTTACATATGTATAGAACTCTGTTTTTTGAAGTTCATCGGTGTAGCTGAAGTCTTTTGATGAAATCCAGGGATATATATTAATGAAATTATTCTCACTGGTATAGTATAACCATGCAACATCTGGCATCAATTTATATAAACTGTTGAAGTATTGGTTATATCCCAGAGCTAGATTTATTTCATCTCTATAAAGGCCGCTTTCCTGAATTGGTCCTTGTCCAGTAAGGCTGCCCACATTATTTTGATATTCTGTGCCAGCTATTGCATCCAGGTTATAGGTGTTTGAAGTGGAGTCGTATTCAAGATAATTATAAAGCTCCGAATCAATATGTTCCTTTTGCTTGAAATAATTATTACCATATATCGCCAATGAATCAATAAAACTGTTGCTTAAATCAATATGCCGATTTATCATGGCTTCCTTGGCTTTTGCTTCACTTTCAAAATCGCTGATTAAGGAGTCGTATTTATTTTTACATGTAATTACTATCAAAATCATAAGAAACAATATTATAATTATCTTTTTATAATTGTTAGCATTTTGGATTTTACTCACCTCATAAATCAAATATCATGAATAAATTAAAATATTTATATAAATTAGTAAATATGGCCTATTTTATTTATCGGAAATTTTTGAAATAGTATTTAATTTTTGTTAGGTATGTTGAAGAAGCTTAAAACAGAGGTTGGCTGGCCAGGAATTTGTAAAAGTTATTAAAAATATGATAATTAGTGGATGAATATCTTTGCTTATTTAGAATGTTGTATGTTTTGATCTAATAGAGCCACCCATACAGTAAAATAAGATCCACTAATTTACCTGAAAACTGCATCAGGCACTCCCTATGACTATTTCAAGGTGCGAAGTAAATAAAGACAGCAGGCTGCAAAGGTCACAATATTCCAGCATATGGGGAAGTCCAAGCTATAAGTGCGACAATGGAGGGTCTTAGTAAATTCCCATTGAGATAGAGCTACTTACTATCGGGGAAACGAACGATAAAGGTAGTTCCTTTTTTGCTGGTGGTTACATCAATATTAGCATTGTGTCTGGCAGCTATACCATAACATACTGCCAGACCTAAACCGGTTCCTTCTGGCTTGGTGGTCAAGAAGGGTGTACCCAACTTTTCCAGGACGTCGGGGTCTATTCCAGGGCCTTGATCCTGGATGGCTAAGATGACTTCTTCATCTCGAACGTATGTCTTTATTGCTAGAGTTCCCCCAGACGACATTGATTCCAGTCCATTGTAAACCAAATTAAGTAACAGTTGACGAATCTCTTTATCATCTATGCATATATCAGGTATATTTCCTAATCTAAGGTTAATGATCATATCCTGAGCTACAGCTTTGACCTGTATCAATGGAAAAATATTTAGCACGACGTCATTAAGGTTTTTGTATTCAAGTTGGACCAATTTATTTTTTGCCAGGGAAAGAAATTCTGTAATTATAGAATTTGCCCTATCCAGCTCTTCAATCATCAAGACAAAAGACTCTATATCTTGAACATAATCGTCCTTATCCTTGAGTATCTGTAGATAACCTCTTACCGTGGTCATTGGGTTTCTGAGTTCATGACCGATACTGGCAGCCATTTCACCTACTAAATGAAGCCGATCAAGTCGGCTCATGGCAGCTTCCATTTGTTTTCTTTCAGTAATGTCGGTACAAATAATCACCGTACCTTTAAATTTATCACTGACGTCCAACATACGCATAAAACTGATCAACATGGTTTTTATGCCTTTTTCATGGAGATTGATTTCCTTTTCGATCTTGGCCTTAACATTATCACCCGCCATAAAAATATTTAATTCCTCTACCAGCCACGGGAAAACCTGTTCAACACTCTGCTTGACTTTATCTTTAGAGTAATAATCCGCCCCAGGCGTGGCAGCGCCCTGCAGAAATTCAACCGCTGATAGATTAAGGTTATCTATTAAATTGTCTTGGTTGAGAATTATTATAGGGGTAGGAATGCTCTCATAGAGGGTTAAATACTTGTTCTTTTCGTTGGTAATATTTCGATTGCTGATTTGTAACTGTTCGATTAATTCTTCCTTGCTCTCACTGGTCCACTCCCGGATAAACCCCATTTCTACGCGATCAAAAAACCGAAGAATAAATAGTAAATACTTATTCCTGGTTGCTTCAGGGAAATCATTCTCCAGCACAAGATCCAGGTAAGCCTGGCGATAATATATCATCAAACCCAGGAACATCTCCAGATTAATCCCGCGATAACGATGACGCCTGGCTTGAAGAATTCCATAGGCAGCAATTTGGTCAAGGGAATAGTCTTCATCAATATATAGTTCTGGAACATCCTGGTAAGTACTAAGAGCTGTAAGCAAGGCCTGGGACAATCCGTTGATAGAAGATATTCTGGCCTCCGCTAGAGTAGTGGTATATTTTACGTAATCATGCTTTATGGCATAAGCCAGAGTTCTTTTCAATAGAAAATTTTCATTGTTCTTAACTAATTCAGTTAACATATGCATCAACAATCACTTCCTACTGAAGAAATTTGCTCATTGAAGTCCAATCTTATATATAATAATAACATTTACCGGAGCTAGTTACTCAACTTATATCCAATATTAATTTACAAAACAAATATCGCAATGTAACTGAGAAGTTTGACTATTTTATTCCTTGCCTAACGAGTTGGTCGGCAATTACTTCACTCCAATAAATTTACCAAACCTAATAAGTACCCGTATCCCTCCTGCTCCATATCTTCTTTCGGTACAAAGCGAAGGGATGCGCTGTTGATACAGTATCGCAGGCCGCCTGATTCCCTGGGACCATCATTAAAGACATGACCCAGGTGGGAGTTTCCTGCGCGGCTCCTTATCTCGGTACGAAGCATTCCATGTGAAGCATCTTTTTTTTTACGCAATACATTGGGATCAATTGGCTTTGAAAAGCTAGGCCAGCCGCACCCCGATTCGAATTTATCAGTGGAAACAAAAAGGGGCTCACCGGTAGTGATATCCACATAAATCCCCGGTCGGAAAGATTCCCAGAACTCGTTTTTAAACGGTGGCTCAGTGGCATTATTCTGTGTCACATCATACTGAGTGCTGGTAAGAGATTGCCGCAGCTTTTCCGGGTCCGGTGCCTGGTAGTCAACCGGATCAATAATAGCCCCTGCTGCTCTAACAAATTTATCCCTTCCGATATGACAGTAGCCACCCGGGTTCTTATCAAGATACTTTTGATGGTATTCTTCCGCCGGGCTAAAATTATCGAGCGGCTTTACCTCGATGGCAATAGGTTTATCATAGTGTTTTTGCAGTTTGTTTATGGAGCGTTCAATCAGCGGCAGGTCATTTTCATTGGCATAATATATTCCGGTACGGTACTGTACACCCACATCTCCTCCCTGTCGGTTAAGCGAGACAGGATCAATTGCTTCATAGAATAATTCCAGGAGAAAGTCCAGCG
Source organism: Syntrophomonas sp. (assembly GCA_016841875.1). Taxonomy (GTDB): domain Bacteria; phylum Bacillota; class Syntrophomonadia; order Syntrophomonadales; family Syntrophomonadaceae; genus JAAYJK01. The sequence goes on along the minus strand of JAENYG010000003.1, from coordinate 106,485 downwards.
TCACCATACTGGAATCATACACCACCTGAACCGTTTCTGCATGTCCGGTGTTATTATAGCAAACATCTTCATAGCTGGGATTCTCAGTTTTGCCATTGGCATAACCTACCTGGGTGGACTGCACACCTCGAATGGATGATATATATTTATCCAGTCCCCAAAAACAGCCACCTGCCAAATAAATTACTGTCATGTTGTCCCCCTCTTATCCGTTAATCTCATAATATAACTTCCCTATCCTGCCTGTCCAAATATGTTTTGTTTTATTAAAGTTATTTATGCTTAACAGAGCTGCCTTCTCGTGAGGACATGATGATGAGGATACTCTCTATATTTTGGATGGGGCTGGAGAAGATAATGTATTCTCCTCTATAATTACGTGACGCTGACCATATGTAATCACTATTTAGGTTTTGATAGATTTATTCTGCTCAAGATAGTAGTAGTAAATCCAAACAATGATAAGTGAATTCATCACTGGCTCAATCATACCTATAACTATAATAAAGTAAACATGTGTAAAGAATATTCCTCCAAGAAGATTACCTGCCATACCAAGGAGCATAGTCATAAGAAATTTAACTACCTTAAGCAAGAACCACAGCCCGATAAATTCAAAAAACATACTCAGGCGTTTGCCATTTGATAATTCTGCACATCTGCGCAATGACTCTAACGGCCCCCTGTTCTCCAGCGTAAGTACGGGAAATATAAAGATATATCGCATCACTATGAAGATTGCAATTAAAAATGGTAGATATGAAAATAAAAAGCTATGCTCAAATGTGAATTTGCTGCCAACTACAGGGATATACTTGAAACCAATGACTATAACACCTATGATTACGAGTTTCCACCATTTCGCTAAGCCATATACAACTGCATTTTTGTAGGTGAATTCCTGCCCTGATTCGAGCATTGATAAAGCATATATCAAGGCTCCAATCCACAATGGACTTAAAAGCCAACCCGGAATATTAAATACCACCAGATAGTCCAGCGTGGGCATGTATTCCGAATTACTGATTCCACATAAAATCAAACCGGTAAGTAATCCTACTGGAAGTACAATCGCTGCGATCAGACGGAAGTATTTACCATATGCCTCCAGAGCTTTGGTTAAAACCATTTATCTTCCCCTCCCCCACTATTAAAGGCAAAGGGGCTGGCACTAACTTTGCCCTCCTGAATCAATTCCAGGACCCTTAATATTTCCTGGCTCATTTCATTTACCCCTTTCTATTGATTTTCATTTTCCGGCCTTTTTCATTACTATTGGTCATCAGTCGCGCCACCATCCCCAAATACGGGAATAGCCTCTCCCAAAAATGTAGGTTCAGGTTTGATGATAGCTGCCAGCCAGAAATCCTTGTTTCGTGCTGCAGTTTCTCTTAATTGATACTGAATCATTACTGGTCCATAATCCTGTCTATCTGATGCGACTCCATATGCTTCCAGACCTAATGCACGGGCAATAAAAACGGCTCTCGAAAGATGATAATTTTGCGTCACGATCACTACCCGCTTTACTTGAAAGATATCCCTGGCGCGATAAATACTTTCATAAGTACTGAAACCGGCATGATCCATAAAAACATCTTTACCAGGAACACATTTATCCATCATGAAGCTCTTCATGGCATTTACTTCATCATATTGGGTACGCCCATGGTCCCCACTGACAATGATTTTGGGAGCCTTGTCTTGTTTCCAGAGTTCATAACCTGTTATAAGCCTATCGTTAAGCATATTAGACAATGTTCCATCCGGGTAGACATAAGCACCCAAAACAAGAATGGCATCAGCATCGGGAACAGTATCAGCAGTATAAATACTTTTCTTTCCTATATTTACAACATAGCAGTTCACTGCTAAAAACGTAGTACATAGCAGAATTACTAACATCAGTAAAACAAACTTGGTCTTTTGGGACAGCAGGGTTTGTTTAAGCAAGTGGTAATGTCCTCCTTAAAATATTGCTGCAGGTTCGGAAAATTAGTCTGACATTTTACAGTTACATAGTGATTCAACAAGTCAACAAGTTAAGTATTCGATTAAGTCTTAAGCTAACGGGTGCGGTCAAAGCTCTTCATATATTTTACACCAAATTATGTAAATGATGATCAGCGAATTAGGTCACTATCAATCCAACCTTAGGCAAGATACAAAATTGATGAACAGGTTTATTAAGTGTTTGTTTAAACAAGAGGCATAAAAATTTGTGATCTAAGAATTCTGTTTAGTCGGGAAAAACCATATTCATAGGTTTACAGGTTGTATTTTAAGTGAATAATTTTATCATCAATTAAAACAGGAGGTGCAGTTTATGACTGCTGTATCACTGGAGAAGTTCAATAGTCTTCCAAGGGATCAACAGCTTGATATTCATAAGGAGATGAAGAAGAGTATGGGGATCAACGGAATACTTAAAAAGTGGAATCTTACTCGGAGCAAGTACTATTACCTGGTAAAAAAATTAAAGTTGAACGATAATAATCATCCTGAACCTGAAAATATAACCAAGGGAAACTCTGAAGCAGCTGCTGCCCCTAACAGAATGGCGACGGATAATGTTGCTCCGCTAGAGATTGAAGAAACACCTATTTCGCTGGCCTATGAAACGTATGAAACAAGAGAAAAGATGTCGTTTTCGCTATCTATTCAGGAATCCCCTCAAGTAGTCAACGCGATTCTGAAATCTTTAGAAGACATGTTACATACTTCAAACTCGAATTATAACGTCAACATCACCATAAGAGAAGTGTAAACATAAAATAAGCACTAGCCTGTTATCAACACAGTCTAGTGCTTTCAATTTCTTTGCAGCTCTTATGCGTATGGCTTATGTTTTTTATTATATGAACTTAAGAGAGAGAGCCTACAGCAGCTCTCTCTTAAATTTCGAATTCAATCTATTATCTCTTATTGAGTCATCATCTTCTATCTAAAAAACTTCCCTATTAAGGTATAAGAATTATTCGGGGTAATGCCGTCAAATAGGTATCCATCTGCCTCTACATCTTCAATGACAGTTTTGTATGTGCCTGCGGAGGGACCAGTTAACTTCAATGATACTGTTCCCTTGGAACCGGTTCTGCCACTTCCGCTATAATACAAATCATCGTTTAGATAAACATTTATGGAAACCAGTGCATTCTCAATAGCATGTCCTGAAGCATCAACTATCGTTGGTGTTATCATTAAATATAAAATACGGTTTTTATATGAGATATTCTTCACTCTTGCCAACTGTTCCTCATCTTCATCAGCAGTAAGGGTGAAGTTGGCAGTAATATTTCCACCCTCATTCACGCTTACTGACTGTGAATCATCCAGGTAGCCATCAGCAAAAGCCGTTACATTAT
>JAENYG010000003.1:0-103020 GCA_016841875.1 Syntrophomonas sp. | reverse complement strand
ACGCTTACTGACTGTGAATCATCCAGGTAGCCATCAGCAAAAGCCGTTACATTATAAGTGCCCGGGGCCACATCAGATATTGTGTAGTATCCAGATGCATTCGTGGTAGCTGATCCTGCACTGCAGCTTACTGTGGCACCTTGAATAGCACTGTTGCCATCACTTACTGTACCTGATATGCTGCCGTTTTCAACTGCTATGCCTTCGTCAGCATCAACCAATCCGTACCCATACAGTGTATCCCGGCCTGCTGTACCCAGATCATCAGCTGTATCCTGTAAAAGCTGGCGAACAGCGGTATTACTCATACCAGGATTATCTGCCAGAATCAAGGCTGCTGTTCCAGCTACATGGGGTGAAGCCATAGAAGTTCCGCTTAAAGAAGCATATTTATCTCCAGGTATGCAGGAATAAACGGACACTCCAGGAGCAACCAATTCTAATGAAGAACCAGTACTGGAAAAATACGCTCTGTTATCTGAGCTGTCAACGGCACCAACAGCGATAACCTCTTGGTACTTGGCCGGATATTGAACATTATCTTTTTTAAAATATGTTATGCCCTCATTCCCCGCTGCTGCTACGATAACAATGCCTTTTTCATAAGCGCTGCTTATAGCATCATGGAAGCCCACAGCATCAGATGAACAACTCAGGCTCATGTTTATTACCTGTATGTCTTTTTCCCAACACCAGTCTAGAGCTTCGATTATCGTACTTACATAGCCACTGCCTGACGAATCCAGCACCTTTAATGCATAGAGAGAAGCTTGTGGCGCCACCCCCACTACTCCTGAGTCATTATCTTCTGCAGCTATAATACCAGCCACATGGCTGCCATGTTTGTTATCGTCCATTGGATCATCATCATCGTTTACAAAATCATACCCACCTGCGTAGTTATCTTCCAGTTCAGGATGAGTGTAATCAATACCTGTATCAATAACTGCTACATTAACACCTGCTCCTGTCTTGTTAGCCTCATGCACTATTCCTGCACCTATATGTTTAACGCCCCAGGAGTTGTCGAGTTCAATATCAGAGGCATAGACCCGCGCATCAAGGCCAACTGATTTAACTCCTTTGAATGCTTTCAAATCTTCAAGGTTAAAATTATCAAGATCTACGGCCATTCCGTTAACAATACTAAAATCAGATTTTATTTGCCCGCCTTTTTGCTTGATAAAATCTTTAACATTATTTTTTGATGCTTCATCATCGAAAATAATAATTACTCGGCTTTTGGAATACTCCGGTTTAGCAAAAGATGATGGTATACAACTTGTGAAAACCAGGCTCATAACTAATAAAAAAATCATAACTAATGCCTGCTTACGAAGTCTTAAGTTTATCATAGTCACAGATTCCTCCCCATAAGTTTAAATATGATTTATAAAGCTACTTCAATAATAGTATATATTTCATCTGCTGGAATATCTACCCTGATAAATGAAGAGGCATATACATTCGACAAGGACGGTTCTTGAAGATTGCAAGTCAAGAACCGTCCCCTCTTGCATTCAAATGCTTAATAGTAGTGCTGCCTCCTCAAATACAGGAATAGAAACCCCCAAAAATGTAGGTTCAGGGAAATTATATCATAAAGGGCTTATTTATGGATAAATTGCATTAAGAAAGCCATATATTCTTATACAGCCATGGTTTCCCCTTCCCCCTGCCGGCAAACAAAGGGAGCAGGCCTATTTGTTTATAGCTGCATACTCATATTATCTTATGCTTGCTGCTTACTCACTTATGAACATGGTTAATGTGTCAAGTCTTTCCGGTTCCATTTTCCCTGCTGCAGATGTTACACTATTCACGGAATCCAGGTTTCGACATTATTTTTGATAGTTTTGCATTTAAGAGCAGTGAACTCCGGATACCACAGTAGATTAAGACGCATTAGTCTGAAGGTTCATAAGGGGTGATAACATGCTTTATACTGCAGGATTTATTCTAGTTTTAATTTATGTTCTGATGGGAATCGATGATCTGGTTTGGGATATACTATATTTCTTTGTTTCCAAAAAGAAAAAACATCAACCAATCGATTTAAAAGACTTGGATAAAGAACCTCCAAGATTAATGGCTATAGTGGTAGCTGCCTGGCATGAAGATGGGGTCTTAGGAGATGTTATAGATAATTTGATATTATCCATGCACTATCCCCGTTCAATGTATCATGTCTTTTTGGGAGTTTATCCTAATGATGATGCAACAATTGCTGTTGCCCAAAAGCTATCCGAAAAACATGATAATGTGCACGTAGTTATTAATGGCTTACCCGGACCCACATGTAAAGCCGATAATGTTAACAATGTCTTAAGGAATATTCAAAAATATGAAAAAATGCAGAGTTGGAAATTTGCTGGGATAGTATTACATGATGCCGAGGACGTAGTTCATCCTTATGAATTGAAACTGGAAAATCATATTCTGAAAGAACATGATGCGGTCCAGCTGCCGGTATTTCCTTTACAACAAATGCCCAGACCAAAGAACATATTTACACATATGACATCTGGCACATATGCTGACGAATTTGCCGAAAACCATTTTCGAAATATGGTAGCCCGCGATATTCTTGGTGGATTTGTGCCAAGTGCGGGAACAGGATTTGCTATTTCCAGAGAAGTCTTAGACTATTTCGGAGAGGAAGATGTATTTTCAGTAGGAAGTTTGACCGAAGATTACAAACTATCTTTATATTTAAAAGAACACGGATTCAACCTGCATTATGTTTTGGAATCCATTAATCGAATCAATGATGAAGGTAAAACTGTAAAGGAATTTGTTGCCACAAGAAGCCTTTTTCCCAACGATTTTCATGCAGCGGTTAAACAGAAAACTCGTTGGATCTACGGTATTACTATTCAATCTTTTGGGTTGAGGGAAGTCCTTAAAAAAAATACATTAGATTTTGTTTCTAAGTTTAGTCTATACAAGGACTGGAAAGCCAAGATTGGAAATTTGCTTACAATACCTGGATATGCAGTTTTAATATATTTTATTATTTCTCTTTTTATTGAACTTCCACTTATTTATCCAAAGTATTCACCTTCCTGGTGGATATCAGTATGCTTGACTATACTAATGGTAGAAAGACAAATATTACGTTCTGTTGCTATAAATGCCGTATATGGTTTTAAATCCGCTCTAATAAGCTGCTGTTTTCCTCCCTTAATACCGATACGCACTGTTTGGGGAAATATTATAAATTTCTCAGCTACCATAGGAGCATGGCGACAGTTATTTTTCGGAGCTTCAAAAAGGAAGAACCAAAAATGGAATAAAACAGATCATGAATTCTTACCTAAATCAGTATTAGTACGCTATCACCGTAAACTTGGTGATGAACTTCTGATAAAAAACCTGGTAGAAGCACCTGCATTAGCCAATATGCTTCAACATTCAAAGAATACGAAAAAACGTTTAGGTTCAATATTGATCGAGAAAAAAATGTTAGAAGCCGATGATTTATATAAAACGCTGGCTGAAGTATTGCATATGCAGTATTTTTCATCGTTAAGCAATTTAATTAACCCAAAGTATGCCAGTTATTTTGACCAGTGTCTTTTAGAAAATCATAAAATATTTCCTTTACTGAAATTACCGTCAGGTTGGGTAATTGCTGCAGAAGAAGAAATTGATGAGAATATTATAAGTCTATTAAAGACTAAGACTTACTCCCAGGATATTTATATTGTTTTAAGCACTTTAGAAGAAATAAATAGTGCGATAGACCAGTTATATACTCTTAAGAACGATAACAAAACAATTTTATCAGCTGAAAAGCAATTAACAAACAGCAAGCAGGTTGAACAGGTTATCATAGCTCTAAAGTATTTGAACGAAATACAGCAATATATAGATATTCCTTCCTTGTTAGAATATATGGGAATAATGAAGGGAAATCATTATAATAAAGCAGCACAATTACCGGCAATGAAGTACTTGAGCTTCCCTAACACCACTCCCGCCTAGTCTCTATCATTGGCCTGGTTCCAGATTCCTAATTACTACAGTGTCTGTCCATGGATCATTATTTAAGCAGATGGTCCCTTCCATCTGAATTTAACCAGGCCATCGGAACCCGGCATTTTTATTTCTTCAAAATGTAAGGGCCTCATCCCCTTATTGATCAGCCTCTTCCCGACTTTCAACGAGGCTTTGGCACCATATATACCCATAGTAGAGAATACAATAACATTTTTTGTTACAGGAAGCGTAAGCTGATTGACATATGCCTGTAAAAATACAGGCATATCGCAGGCATAAATAGGATATCCCAGGATAAGAACATCAAAATTCTGAGTGTCAATTGGTTGAAAATCCTCTACAGAGTACAGATATACATCGTAATCCCATCTATACAGTTCGTTTCTTATTTTATTCGCCATAAAATATGTGTTGCCGGTTCCGCTAAAATATAGTATTAGGATTTTCACATCATCATTTCGCTTACCTTAGACATATGAGCCCTGCAATTCTGCAAACTTTGCACAGAATAACCTGAAATAATTGCTGGACACTATGAGATTGTTATTAAAATATCAGGCTGGTTCGAATCAAGCTTCTATCTAAGTAGTAAAAGACAATCATAATTAGGTATTCCGCTGCGGCACTTTCATAATACAGTTTACAATTAATTTTAATAATACGGCAATTAAGGTATAAATAGGAAACGAATAGGCATGCTGCCACTCAAGCGTTACATAAATACCACTCATGACCAATAATGGTTCTCCAATGAAAGAGAATATGGCTGATACTACTACATTCGCAATTATAAATGATCTCCATTGCGAAAAATACTGATAAAGAAGCATATATATTATAGGCAGTATTGTATAATTCATAGGTGTCATTCGGGGAAACAAAGGCTCAATATCATAGGCATATTCCCACTGGTTTAACTGACAACCCACCTCATCAAGCAGAATCACCAGCGTTGATACTAATAAGCCGTAAATGATAATTTCAAGAAACCTCTTTTTATCAACAAGTTTCCACCATAAAAACCAGGGCAGAATTAACATTGATATAAGCAGCCAGAATTGAGGAGTAAATAATTCATAATGAAGCCAATGCTGAATTTGCAGCTGAATACTAATGTTTTGAGCATCTTGAACTTGATAAAAAGAAGTGAATATCTTCATTTTAGGAAATCGTAATCCTTTCAAAACCTGGATTCTTATTGAAATACATTTTCATGTTAATATTATGTTCAATTTTTAACGATCTAGCATTGAAATAATAACAATGGCTATGGTTGCAACTTTTATGTTCTGAATGGTAATCAGGGTTTTAGTATGTTTTGCATTGGCAGAGATGGTGTAGTCTTCCTAATTCATGTAATAAAGGATGTGGCACTGCCAATACTTTGTGCACCGGGAATGGCTGTGCTACAATTATTATCCGTGAGTATTACTAATATTGTTGAGCTCGATTGTCTCAATAATAGCAGGAATAAAATATGTGGCAGCTGTCTTGCTACTCCTCAATAATCTCCTATATATAAAAATGAAAATGCTGCAAAGGTCAATTATACCTTTGCAGCATTTTTAAGGACTATATAGATTAATTACTGCTACACGGTATTAAGTTTTCAGAAAACAGCTGCTAATAACCTCTGCGCTAGTTATTTAACTGCTTGAGCAGGTTATTTAAAAGCACAGCTACTTCCGCTCTTGTTGTGTACCCATTCGGATTAATCCGTCCTCCATCACCATTAACGATCCCTCTTCCAATAAGGTATTCTATGCTATCTTTGGCATAAACTGATGCTTTATCACTGTCACCAAAATCACTAAGCGTTTTACCAGTTTCTTCTGTCAGTATGCTGCTTTTGCCCGTGATGTCCAATGCCCTCTTAATAATTACCATCATGTCCTGTCTTGATATGGGTTCCAGAGGGTTAAATTCATTATTTCCTGTTCCAGATACGATTCCTAAGTTGCTGGCGATACCTACTGCTTCAAAATAATATGCTCCTGTATTTATATCGGTGAAGTTTTGCGCAGTCTCACCATCTAATTCCAGGAATCTTACAATTAATACTACAAAGTCGGCTCTGGTTATGTTTGCCTGGGGTGCAAATTCTGTATCACTTATTCCATTAATAATACCTCTTTCTGATAGGGCTCTTATAGCTTCTTCTGCCCATGGGTAACAGTCGATATCTTCAAAGTTTTTAACCGTATATTGCACGCCATATAAAGCTTCTTCCTGTACATTTTCTACAGTTTCTGGTTCAGTCGTACTGGCACTGCCGCCTCCTAAACCGCCACCTGGAAATCCTCCTGTACTTGATTCGGTTTTAAAGTTCCAGGTTACTGCCTTAGCTATTCCTGCATAGCTGTTTCCTGAAAGATCCTTAAAGGACCCGCTGTCTATCAGCACATAATAGTTTGTATTCTTGGTGAATGTAATATCTGGATTAATAGTCGCTTTTTTGCCAGATATGCTAACTTTATCTCCAGCTACATCTATAGTTTCTACTGTACTGTCATCATTTGCCTTCTTTATAGTTATATTCCCTGAGCCTTCAGTAACAGCTTCATTAAAGGTGATTATCAGGTTGGCATTTAATCCAATATTTTCGTCACCATCTGCAGGACTGCATGCTACTGCCGTTGGAGGTGTTGTGTCACTTATTTCATGAGTATCATAACCGTTCCAGGGATCTGACCAACCTGTCGTACCCGAGTAATAATAGATGATAAAATCATCTGCGCATTCATCAAAAACTTGCGTGCCAAAAGCAGCAGGTGCATTTCCTTCGAAATATGTACTCTCAAGTAAGCTGCAATAATAAAATGCGCCGTCTCCCACATTGCTAATACTAATAGGTATGGTTATGGTGTTAAGGGAACTGCATTCACAGAATGTTCCTTCTTCTATGCTGGTTACACCTTCTGGTAGGGTTATGCTTGTAATCCCCGCTCCAGAAAACGCATAGCTGGCTATACTAGTTACGCCATCTGGGATAAGGATACTGGTAAGAGAGGTGCAATTCTCAAAAGCATGAATGCCTATGCTGGAAACACCATCTGGTATGGTTACACTTGCAATGGAACTGCATTCTAAAAACATTCCTTCAGCTATACTGGTTATGTTGCTAGATATTGTTATACTGCTAAGAGAGGTGCAATAAGCAAATGAGTAAATACCAATGCTGCCTACACTTTCCGGTATGGTTATATTGGTAAGGGAAGGACAGTCACAAAATGCGCCATCTTCTATACTGGTAACGCTATCTGCTATAGATGCGCTTTCAAGATACCAGCAGCCATAAAACGTTCCTACTTCTATAGTGTTAACACTACTGGGTATGGTTACGCTGGTAAGAGCGGTTCCGGAAAACGCATAACTGCTTATGCTGCTAATACCATCTGGAATAGCTACGCTCTCCAGATAGGTGCAATCATAAAAGGCATAACTTCCTATACTGGTTACACTGGCTGGTATGATTACACTGGTAAGGGTATCACAATCTTGAAATGCATTGTCACCAATACCGGTAACCGCAACGCCGTCGATTTCAGCCGGTATCTCCACATCACCACCGGCACCATTATAGCCAGTTATCAAACCGGTTGAGGGGTTAAATTCAAATTCAGGCTCACTTTCGGCAATGGTTGTAAAGTTCCAGCTGTCTGCATCTGCTATTCCCGCATAGCTGTTTCCTGATGTATCCTCAAAGGCTCCCGCGTCTATCAGTACATAGTAGCCGGTATTGTTTGTAAACTCTGTACTTGGATTTATTGTCACAGTATTGCCTGATGTGTCTACATTTGGCCCGGCTGCATCCATTGTTTCCAATTCACTGTCGTCACTTTTCTGCTTGATAGTTATATTTCCTGTAACTGCTGCTATATTTTCATCAAATGTAATTATTAGGTCGTCATACAACCCTGCATCTGCAGCATCATCGGCAGGACTTAAGCCAGTTACGGTAGGAGACGTTGTATCAGCAATTGCCTCGGTGTCATATCCATTCCAGGGATCCGACCATCCGGTGGTACCCGAATAGTAATAAATTACAAATCCTTCAGCGCATTCATCAAATACCTCAGTGCCAAACGTTGAAGGTGCATCACCATTAAAATAAGCGCTTTCCAGGGAACTGCAGCTATTAAAAGCGTAATCGCAGATGCTAGAAACATTATGAGGTATGATTACACTGCCAAGGGAAAGGCAGCCGTAAAATGCATCTTCGCCAATGCTGGTTACACTGTCTGGTATGCTAACACTAGCAAGAGAACTGCAATCGGAGAAGGTTACTTCTTCTATGGTGTTAACACCTGCTGGAATTACTGCATTGCTTAATGCTGTGCCACAAAAAGCACCAGCACCTATACTAGTTATATTATCCGGTATGTCAATATCCAGAGAAGCACAATACTGAAATGCACATTGACCAATGCTGGTAATGCTGTCTGGTATGACAACACTGCTAAGCAAAGTGCACTCTTTGAATGTTCCTTCTTCTATGGTGTCAATGCCTTCTGGTATCGTTACGCTGGTAAGTGCTGTGCCAGCCAAAGCATAACTTCCTATGCTGATAACATTATCAGGTATATTTAAATTCTCCAGGTTACTGCAAAAATAAAAGGCGTAATCGTCAATGCTGGTAACTCCATCCGGGATAGTTATACTTGTTAAGCCACATGCTGTAAATGTACCTCTTCCTATACTGGTTATGTTGCTTGATAGTATTACACTGCCAAGGGAGCTGCAAGATTTAAAGGCATACCATCCTATGCTGGTCACACTGTCTGGTATGGTTATAGTAGTCAGGGAACTACAGTTATTAAAAGCCGAATCACCTATACTGGTTACACCATCCGGTATGATTATACTGGTAAGGGAACTGCATTCGCAAAATACATTGTCGCTTATGGTCGTGATATTATTTGATAGTGTAACACTAGTAAGGTTAGTGCATTTTAAAAAAGCGTATTCACCGATGCTGGTTACGCTGTCCGGTATGCTTATACCAGTAATAGTAGTACAGCTATCAAAGGCGTAAGCATTTATGCGTATTACTGCAACCCCATCAATCTCAGCAGGTATCTCCACATCACCGCCTGAACCAATGTAGGCAGTAATTGTGCCAGTTATACTGTCAAATTCAAAATCAGTCTCAGGAGCGGGATCAGCCAGCGCTGCTGAAAAAGACGAAAGAAACAGACTAGTAATCACAACTATAACCAGACATACAAATTTTCTTTTTTTATTATGTATTTTTAATATATTCATCATAAATCCCCCTCAATATACCTTAAAATGTGCTGTTTGATCATGTTTCGTTTTCAGCTTCACCTCCTGCTGTTTATATCCGATATAGCACACCTAACCGGGTGCATAATTATGCAACCCGGCTGCCATAGCGTAATACTTTAGGCCCGTAGTTTTCCGTCCCCACTTTTAAACAGGTTTGCCCTTTGATTGATTCAATTCTTTTTTTTTGCATTTATCCAGAAAACAGCACCGGAATTTTCACTATTTTCTTACTTTCGATTCTTTGCCTTATCTCTCCCAAAAAGCACATCATTCAGATAGCAACCTGCAATATATTAATTATAATATATTTCTATTATTGATAATATTATACATTTATGTTATTAAATTATCCTGTTGTTTGGTGTCATTAATCTATAGGATTATATACTTTTGTTTAGTTCCCCAATATAAAACAACACTATAGCATTAATGGAAGTAATGAAATCAAATATTGAAATAGCATTATCTTATAGCGGGACAAATTATTGTTGTACCAGAATTCGCATATTAATGCTAAATAAATCGATAATCTTTATTAATTATGGCAATAAAAATGAATGCAGGAGGATATTTATCCCAAACATCCCTGGTTAAGCACTTTGATTTATTAATTTTAATAACGTCAAACTGGATACTGATAATTCAATGGCGCAAATTATCTTAATGGATGCGGGTAAATTATATATTAGGGATGGCGTGGTTTTATATTTCTGTGAATACTTTTGCCGTGCTGTGTTTCCCTTTTATTTCAAGCAATTCTGAATCTCCGTTTTTTTATATTATTAATTACTCTAATTATAAATATTTTGCATAAAATAAAAAGAGAGCTGGTTTTGCAGCCCTCTCTAATACTTCAGACTATTAAATGATACCTTAATAATTTATCTTTTAGAATCAAATCTGGATTGTAATGTATATGAGTTATCCGGAGTAATCCCATCAAATGAGTATCCGTCGGCCTGAACATCTTCAAAGATAGTTTGGTATGTACCTGAGGAAGCATTTGATAAATTAAAGGATACGGTTCCTTTTGAGCCTGTATTACCGCTGCCGCTGTAATACAGACTATCGTTTAAATATACTTGTATTGTAACAAGCGCATTAGCAACAGCCTTCCCTGATACATCTACTACCTTTGGAGAAATGGATAAATTAGGAATCTACTGCTGCTGCTGTATGATATTTTCGAAACGCTTAGCAGCTGTTCATCAGATTGTCCAGTAAGAGTGAAATTAGTTGTGCTGCTCTCACCGGCATTAACAGTTACCGACTTTGATGCATCCTCATAGCCATCAGCACCGGGACCATCAAGAATCCTACCCCGAAGCCAAGGATCATCAAAAGCAGTTCAAAAGATATGGAATATATAGTGGATCAAGTGTGCAACCCGGACAATTTTCTCTGATGCCGGTGTAAGACTTACAAGAGGAAGTATCCATAATTCATACTCAATTTTAGAATAGTACTGATTGTTCATGGAGGTTTTTGAACTAAACTGAAAAAGTGGTTCCATCGGTACTGGTATCTACCTCAATGGTTGCATTGTTCTTCTCTGCAATGTTATAACAGATCAGCAGACCCAAACCAGTCCCCCCATCCTTAGTGGTAAGAAAAGGAGTTCCAATGTTTGCTAACACTTTATCAGGAATACCTTCGCCATTGTCCTGTACGGCGAGGGCTATCTTTCCGTCCACTGCAAATGTTCGTATGGTTATACCATCGCCTTCTTCTGAAGCTTCTAAAGCATTACGTACCAGGTTTAGAATAAGTTGACGTATATCATTTTCGCCCAGCATCAAATTAGGTATGTCTTCCAGGTCCAGTTTGACGTACTTATTAGTCATGATAGCTTCTGCCTGAATTAAGGGAGCAATGCTGTTAATGATTCTATTAAGATTTTCTTCCTGGATTTCGCTTAATTTCTCGCTTGCCAGAGACAGATAACCTGATATGATGGAATTAGCCCTTTCCAATTCACTGAGCATTATTTCCAAATATTCGGTGTACCCTTGCATATCCTGGTTGATTTTTAACAACTGCAGAAACCCATGTACAGTAGTCATAGGATTTCGTATCTCGTGAGCAATACCGGTTTCGACGAGTTATATAATATTACCTCTATTACTATAAAATGGAACTTATTATTTTCACATGCAAGAGGGGACGGTTCTTGACTTGCATAATTTTAGTTATATATCGTTCGAATTTTCCTGTGCCTGGTTCAAAAATAAAGTAGTCATATATGTCAAGTGGGCGTTTTTGTTGTTTATTCTGGTGATAATGGCGTTATCATCTTTAGGACACAGCTTCTCTTTTGTCTTCCCTATCCATAGTCAACCCTTGCCCAAGTCGAGCAAAAAGTTTATAAATAATAGGATAAGTAATAAAGATCAATCTCAGCAATAATTGGAAAATGGATGTGGTATATTGAACAATTTATGTTTGCTGGATGCCGATACCCTGGGAGAAGATGCTAATCTAAGCATTTTCAATAGATTTGGGAAAGTGTCTATCTACGACAGCACCCGCCCGGAAGAAGTCGTGGAGAGAATTAAAGATCAAAACATTATTATTACTAACAAGGTCGTTTTAAATGAATCTAATTTGCATCATGCTCCTGGAGTGAAGCTTATATGTGTTGCTGCGACCGGCACCGATACTATTGACCTGGAACATGCCCGGAGCCGCAATATCACAGTGACCAATGTATCTGGGTATTCTACCCACAGCGTTGTACAGCATACTTTTGCGCTGCTTTTTTACCTGTTGGAGTCATTATCGTACTATGACCAGTATGTTAAATCGAAAAAATATGTCACCAGTGATATTTTCACCCATCTGGATAAATTGTTCTGGGAAATCAAGGGTAAAACCTGGGGCATAATCGGATTGGGCACTATAGGTAAGACAACAGCTGATATTGCCCGGGCGTTTGGGTGCAGAGTGGTATATTATTCGACTTCAGGCAAGAACAATGATGACAACTATATTAGAGTTGAGCTGCCTGATCTGCTTAAAACTTCAGAAATAGTATCTATACACGCTCCTTTAAACCAGCAGACTTATAACCTGATAAGATATGATGAGCTGAAACTCATGAAAAAACAGGCTCTGCTGCTCAACCTGGGCAGAGGTGGTATTGTTAATGAGGCAGATCTGGCTAAAGCTCTCGATGAAGAATTGATCGCCGGTGCCGGACTAGATGTATTGGAAAAGGAGGCGATGGAAGAAAACCACCCTTTACTGCATATAAAGAACAGCAACCGGCTGATAATCACCCCTCATATAGCCTGGGGCAGCATAGAAGCGAGACAAACGCTGCTAAAAGAGATAGTCCACAACATAGAGGCTTTCTTAAGCGGAATCAGCAGGAATGTAGTTAATTAGAAATGCGATAGGGGAAGGTCCTCAATCTATCGCATTTGAACCTTCCCCTATCCTGTCTCAGTCTTATTGCGAGTATTTGGCAATGAAGAATATACGATTGAAGGGAAATAGTATTTTACCGTCCTTATATTTTATATAATGCTTTTTAAGTTCAGTTGAAATGTCTTCTTTAAATTCCATCTTCTTCTTGTCATCATGAAGGCAATCCAGATAAGGACGTAGTCCGGTACAGCTATACCATTGCAAAATATCATCATAGCTATTCATAACATGGAAATACCTGGTCTCCCATAAATTGATATCTTTCGTTACACCACAAAGAATATCGTAATAAAAACCTGGTGAGTGTAATTTATAAGTTGAAGACAAATATTCAAAATGTTCCGACCATTTTGAACTACTTACCAGGTTCATAATGATATTATGGATTGGCATTTCTTTAACGTATGGTATTTGTGCTGCCAGGATGCCATCAGGGTTCAGCATATTAAACAGTCTGGGTATTAATATATCGTTTCCCGGTATCCATTGAAACGCCGCATTGGAGAATATGATATCGAATTGGCCCAGGTGAGATAGATCTTCGCCTGCATCACACAATATCCAATCAATGGCACTATTGGTCTTTTTTGCGGTATCAATCATGGCCTGTGAGCTATCTATACCAGTAATTTTAGCGTTTTTCCATCTGGTATATAGAATATTTGTGCTGTTTCCAGGGCCGCACCCTACATCCAGTATATTTACAGGATCAGGGTGATCAATATGCATAACCAGGTCAAGAGCTGGTCTGCTTCTTTCCTTTTCAAATATCAGATATCCTTTGGGAATCCAATCAGACATAAACAAATCTCCTTTACCCTGGATTTTGTGTTACATTGCCTGATGCTATATCATGGGTTACCGCTTATTATAGTGTCTGTTATTCAAAATTGGGCAGGTAATCAGTTCTTATCGGTGAAAAAACTTCGATAGCAATCGAATCTTCAATAATTTCCGCATAATGCTTGATGCCTCCTGGAATCGCCCAGCTGTCACCGGTCAGCATATCATATTTATCGTTATCGATCGTAAGGATAATATGACCTGAAACCAGGTATCCCACCTGCTCTTCGTCATGCTTATGCGAGGGCAGCTTTTTTCCACCTGTCAGTTTAAATTCACTCAAGAGGGCATTATTCCCCCATACTAGAGTTTTTCGGTATATACCATCTGCGGCTTCAATATATCCACCTGGAGAGACTTTATATGTACTATGATTTTCCATGCTGGTTTCCTCCTTGTATTATTGGTGCTACTAGTGGTGCGACTGGGGACGGTTCTCAATCTGTCGCATTTTAAGGTCTGAATATTGGCACATGGCCACATGAGAAGCTTTATTATATGACTTAATTTAATAATAGACTTTTATTTTGACGTTTTCCAGTTGAAGGAAACAGCAAAAACGGCCCCTTGTTCCCTACCCTGCCATTATTTCATAAACTTCTGAGAAAGGAATTATAATAATTATCAATTAAGCGGGAAAAACATCCTAAATTGTAATATAGTATAGGAAAATTGGACCAAATGATATATAATTATACAAAATGTAATTTTTGCCATAAATGTATTCTTGCTTACATATGGTAGAATTGTCCTCTATGATGCATTGATATATATAAATTCTAGGAGGGTTTGAAATGGATATTAAAGAATCGCGTATGGTAAACAACTTACAAGACAATATGATTAGTATACCTCACGAGTTGCAAAATAGCGCAATGAAAATCATGGATTATGCGGAACTTCCCCAGAACAGAAGGTTAATGTTTATGGCTAGCCTGGAAGCCTTCAGTAAGCTGGGTGATAAGACCATTGTTAGCACAAATATTCAGCGCTTAAAAGAAGTCATAAGCGAAGTATTCCTGGAAACATATCAGGCTGTGTTAAAAAAAGCAACTATAGACACTAATCAAGATAACCTTATAAATATGTTTCTTAATTTTGGCTTTATGGACGAAAAGCTGCTTACTGCTGAGCAAAATATAGCATTATATGAACTGGCTTTGGGTAATCATACTAATGGATCGAAATGTTTGATATATGATATGAAAAAATGGATGAATTATATTTATACGAGGGAAAAAGAACCTTCCATAAATGAAAATAGTCTAGATTACTATGATTCATTCAGGGAAAAAGTGAAGCGGGGCCAACTTAGTGAAAAAGACAGGATTACATTTGAGCAAAACATGGATGGAAGATTAGCACACGAATGCAACGGTTTGTTAGGAGTGGCACAGAGGCTATGTTACGGTAGAATGGGGGGATATTTACCGATTTTGCACAGTGACATGATCAGTGGAGATATAAGCAAATCGTTGGTCACACCGGAAAAAATCGCAGCAAGCCTGGATAGAATTCTAGCCGTTGATTACTCTGCTTTTCATCGAGAAGTTGTATATAATAAACAAGAAATTGGGATAAGAAACGAATTGATTATGTTACCGGTAATGCCCGAAATCATCTTGATTCCAACTTTCGGTTCGCGAGCAGTAATGTGGCAGGAGATAAGCGGAAAAACCAAAAGTAGCCCCGGACGATTTATAATACCAATATTAACATCAGAAAATCTAGATATGATAATGTTAGATTTGGTAGCTAAATTCCGATGGGAATTATCCAGAAGAATGTCCAGCTCTTCCCTTAAGGGCGCTACAGAGAGCAGTCTTGTCAATGACTATACTACCTATATTCAGTTCTATAAAAAAAATCCTGATCTTTCAAGGGAAACTAAAACAAAAATTAAGGAGCAAATTAATAGGAATCGTTCCAATATCAAAGAGATTTTTACATCAGACTACAAAATTTGGATCAATTTCGAATCAAAAGGATTGATACGATTAAACCGAGTTGCTCGTAAAATCCTATTTAAATATTGTACTTTCTCAAGGGAGATACTAAAGCAAATGGAAAAACACCCTTTATACACGCAGGATATAGTGAAGTTTAATAATCTTAGAAATAAAAATCTTAAGTTTATAAAAGCCCGGTATGAGAAGGTAATCCAAACGGGTAAGAGTCTGGACGATGAGCTTCAACAAAATCTTGAATATTATCAATCATAGTTGAAGGGACAGGGTTTGTGCCCTACCCTACCTGATATATCAATATCCTCTGGGCATTTTTAACGAAAGAGAAATTATCAGCTATTTTATAAATTATCCTGGTAACGAGATTAAGCTGGCTGATTACATTATTGGATGAAAAGAATATCTGATCTGAAAATCGGATTCCCATCCCCCACTGCTCAAGGTCTGCAGGCTTGTCAATACCCCAGTGGATGACAGCTCCAGTTTTCTTAATTGACGGATGTTGGTTTACTTTTCGGGAAGTGTAAACATTAAAAGCATCAAATATTAAAGTGAAACCCTCAATCCTGTTTTTGAGGTTCTTAATAAGGGTTTTTATCTCGCTCTCCTGTAAATACATCAATAACCCTTCGGCAATAACAATGTAATTTTCCTTATTTGGGGGTATCTGCTCCAACCAGGTAGATTCCGTAACTGAAGAGCCCAGCAGGTGATAACGCTCCGATTCTTCATAAAACTGTTGACGAATCTCTATCACTTCCGGAAAATCAATATCAAACCAGTCAACCTGTTCATTGGCAATCCGGTAATATCTGCTATCAAGCCCGCAGCCCAGGTGCAGAGCGACGCAGTCATTGTTTTGGGCCAGAAAATCTTTCGTATAATTATCTATCAGCTTGGCTCTTAAACACATCATAGTATTGGTTTTATCAGGTATGCTTAAAGAGTCGAAATCATAGTCAATATTATTAATGATTTCCATAGCCTTGTTATCTTGTAAGATAGGATTCCCCTTTTGGCTCGCCTTTGCTTTGCCATATAGCGGAATTAATAAGGTCTCCTTTTCTTCAGTTAAGATAATTTTGTTCATAGACTCTCCTAACTCCTGTCCCACCACAGGTGCTGATTTATCATATCCAAACCTTCACGTGCCCCACTGGGCAAAGAGATATGTGGAGAAGAAATGTGATATTCTCTGGGATTAATTCTTATTACTGTACTGTTATGATGCGAGCCCAATCTTTCGCTTAAATACCTTATGGTCGGCACTGCCATTCCCGCCCCCATTTCAACCACTACCATGTTTCCGCTGCTGGTGGTTCTTAGGAATCTACTAAACTTGCTTTCCTGCTGATCAGTGCGGTCCGATATCCAGTTGTAATCACTAAACATCAATATGTTCGGCCTGGCGGTTGAGCTGCAGAATTTACATTTGGGTATAGACTCCGCCCTCATGGTCGCAAAATCCACCGCCATATCCTCCGTATTCTCCCATATAGAATGACTGCAGGGTATGGTGCACTGCATATAATGAATAGATCCATGAACTTCCAGGATTTTATCTTCAGTAAAGCCCGCTTTTTGAAACTGACCGTCAACATTCGAAGTTACCACAAAATAATCAAGATTGAACCTGCTTATCCAATCTTTTAGAATATTAAATCCTTCATGGGGAACAGTCTGGCGATAGAGTTGAGTTCTATGCCCATAGAAGCCCCAGCCTAGTGACGGGTCTCGACTGAAATGAATAGGATTGGCAGCTTCATAAAAATCCATGTTCAGTTTTTTATATAGAGGATAGCTGTTCCAAAAACCTTCATTACCTCGAAAATCAGGGAGGCCGGAATCTACTCCCATGCCTGCCCCGGCAGTGATTATAATAGCACCGGCATTTTTTACAGCTTCAGCTGCCTTGAAATAGCTGTCCACCATCGCACTTCCTTCCCGAAGGACATAAGGGGATGTTTTTGCTGTGTCCTAAACTTGATAATCTCGAAGAACAATTCATTATTGTAATGACACAGTGAAAACGTCCCCTTGTGTCCCTAGGATTTGATTTCCATTATGCCATATAGCCGAAAAGGAGGCAAAAATGACTTATTATAAATGCATTCTAATAAACAGTGGATCTAAAATCATGATTGATGTTTCTAGATTATCCTATCAGAGTTTATATCTGATCTAATAGCTGTAAATGATATAATATCATAAGCAGAATTCGTATTTAGAATAGCTATATGTGTTTAGGGAGGTATATTAAATGAATTATGAACAGATCAAGTATGAAGTCGCAGAACGGGTATTAACAATCACACTTAACCGTCCCGATCGGTTAAACGCATATACGAGGTTTATGCGTGATGAAATCATCGATGCTCTTGACCACGCAGAAGATGATGACAACATAAGAGCAATAATTGTTACAGGAGAAGGACGTGGATTTTGCGCTGGAATGGATTTACAAGACGGGGGATCTACTTTCAATTACGAAAAGGTATCCCAGGATGAACACCGTGATGGTGGCGGTATATTAGCTTTACGTATTTATGATTTGAAAAAACCGATCATTGCCGCGATAAACGGTCCGGCAGTAGGCATTGGATTGACAATGACATTGCCGATGGATATCCGCATTGCCTCGACTGCTGCTAAAATGGGTATAGTTTTTGTCCGTCGGGGCATCGTTATCGATGCCTGCAGTTCATGGTTTTTGTCTCGGATAATGGGTATTGGCAATGCACTGGAATGGGCTCTTACTGGAAAAGTATTTTCTGCCCAGGAAGCGTTGGACTGTGGATTGGTTAGTAAAGTAGTTGAGCCAGAAGAAGTGGTACCTACTGCCCGGGCTATTGCGCTGGAAATTGCCAGGAACTCCGCACCGGTCTCAGCAGCTCTCATACGTCAATTGATATGGACCATGTCAGGTGCGGATCATCCCATGGAAGCGCACCGGATAGAATCTAAATGTTTTCATTGGATTGGACAGCAGCCTGACGCGGCAGAAGGTATTACGGCTTTCCTGGAAAAGAGACTGCCGAATTTCACCATGAGTTCCCATAGAGATATGCCGGATTTTTATCCCTGGTCTCCTGAACCAGATTTTAAAGTCAAATAAGCTCTTTTAGTAGCGGAACAGTAAAAAGGGGGCGGTTCACAACCTGTTCGCAATGGATAAAATGCGTCAGTTTAAGAACGGCTCCCTGTTCGTATAAATACCATAAAGTTGAAGAACGTTCACTGGCTGCGCCCGTTGAATACATACAATAATTTAACAAGGCCACCAGCAAATGCATATTATGTGATGTAACTTTTTAATGGATTGATAATTGATAAAGGAGGATCACAAAAAAATGCATAGGATGAAATATAAAAAACAGCAGGGTATGGTCTATGCTATGACCAATGCTGCAGGAACCAATGAAGTAATTGCTTTATGTAGAGATAGGGATGGCAGGCTCACATTTGCTAAGGCTTATGCTACAGGCGGCAGCGGTACAGGTGAGGCTGTAGTGGATCCGCTGCAGTCCCAAGGATCTCTTGTCCTTTCTCATGACGGACGTCTCCTCTTTGCCGTAAATGCAGGCAGTAACAGTATAAGCAGTTTCCGTGTAAACGAGTGTGGAATGCTAAAACTGATTGACATAGATCCTTCCGGCGGTGTGAGGCCTAACAGCCTGGCAGTTATTGACAAACTGCTCTATGTTTCCAACGTGGGAGACGATGTGAACAGCATCCCATCCAACGTGACTGGTTTTCGTATAAAAAGCGATGGACATTTGCAGCAGATTAGCGGCTCAACTCATCAATTAAGTGATGCCTATGCTGTGCCGGCATGTGTCGTCTTCAGGCCTGATGGCAGTCAACTGGTTGTTTCTGAATTGTCAACCAACAATATCAGTGTATTTCAAGTTAATTCTGATGGTACACTGACCGGACCAACCGTTAATACGTCCAGTGGCGCGGGACCATTTGGAGCCGTCTTTGCTTCCTATGGATTACTATTGGTTTCAGAAGCAGGAGCCAATGCATTATCTTCATATGACACAAATTTCAATGGTACGCTTGATGTAATCAGCGGCTCAGTTGCCAATGGTCAAACAGCTGTATGCTGGGTAGCTGCTTCCTGGTATAAGCCTTTTGCATATACTTCTAACACCGGTAGCGGTACAATAACTACCTATGAAATCAACGACAACGGTGAATTGTTTTTATCAGACATTGTGTACAGCACTCTGGATCAAATAGGAGCCCCAATTGATAGTGGGTTGAGTAAGGATGGATATAACTTCTATGTTCTGAATGGCAACCAGGGATCAATTAGTGCGTTTTGCATCGGCAGGAACGGTCAACTCGCATTAATACAGGTAATCGAAGATGTGGGACTGCCGACTCTGGGTGCTCAGGGTTTAGCCGTCCTATGATCACCATGCAGGCACAGGGACTATCCCTGTGCCTGCACCTTATAAACTACAATAAAAGTTCATCTCTAGTACACAAACCATTCTCAATGGCATTCTGCCGCAGCACGGCGTACAATTCTGCATTGGCGGCGTTGATATATGGGAGCACAAACAGCACACCTACAAATAGTGCGAGTATTCCTAATATCAACCAGCCTAGGAAGGAAAGGTCCAGTAAAAAGATGTGAAATTTATGTCCCTGGGTCATTTGCGTACTTAATTGAACGGCCCGTCTATAATCCAGGTTAGGATTGTCGGCCAGGATGAAGGGAACCATTCTGTAAGCATAGAAGGCTATGATACCGGGAATTATGAGCAGCAGATACCACAGGAAGTTAAGAAACCCTCGCCAGAGCATAGCCTTAACAATATCCAGATACCTGGTTTTATTAAACCCGAAGCCTAGATGATTCATATCGAATAGGTACTGCTGTCCTTCTACAAAATATTTTTGACTACCTACTTCAAGCGGATAGCCCACGAAAATTCGAAACGCAATAAATACTAATATGAAAAAACAAACAGCGATTATAAAGAAGGCAATAAACGCCGGGGGCAAATCTAAACCACCTGGAAAAAGGGAACCCCAGGGGGAAGTAAAATCTGACTCATTTACCTGCCAGTTAGAGTTGAATGAAAAGCCACGATTTCCTCCCGCGATGGCCAATATCAGACTTACCAGAAATGCTTTCCAGTAACTCTCCTTCAAAACTGCTATCGCTCTGGATTTTAAATCTTTAATTCTCCACATCTAAGACTCCCCTTCCGTTATTTATTAGGACACAGGGGGACGTTTTTGCTGTGTCATTAAATTGACAATGCTACGTACCCTCGAAAAGCTTGGCACTATCCCCTATACACATCTTCCTTAACTAACCCCGCTTGCCTATAATAGATCAATCTTATTCCAAAGGGATAAAGATAAGTACAGAAGCTGCTTGGATCATGATAAAGATCGGCCTAAGCCGAGTTTCTTGATCAATAGGGTTTTTTATACAGCTCCTTTTTGCTAAGCCCGTTGCGTTTCGCCAAGGAAGTCCATCCCTTTTCTGCCATAAAGAAGTATATGCGCCGGGAAAAGTTAAATTCGATATTAATGTATTTTTCCGATATCTGGTTTTCATCGGCCACATCTGCTGCTATGACTGAAAAGGCTTTATCAAGACTTTGCGCGGTACTTTTCAAAAAAGGTGCCTTCATGACATGAGGTGACAGCATCATGGGGCCGCCGCCGATTTGTATTCCGAAGCGGAAATCAGATCCTATATGCCGGCTGAAGCTCTCTATTACTCGCACAGCTTCCAGATTGATTTGGGGTTCAGGGAAGCCGCAGTTAACGATAGCATATATCCTGGTCTTATTATTTTGAAGGTTGTTCTCCTGGTGAAATTTAGAGTAGTCCTGCAAAAAGCTCATTAGCATACCAGGCAGACAAAAAAAATATAACGGAAATGCCATTATTATGGCATCCGCCCGAGACAATAATTCAAAGGCATTGTTTTGCGTATGCCGGGAAATGCTCTGTCGGACATTAATATATTCTTTATTAAAGACGCTCTCATCAAATTTATCCATCGCCATCTCCAGAAACATCTGCGAAACTGCTGGCTCATTAATTTTAGGGCTGGCCTGTATGAAGACGATGTTTTTCATGATAAATCCCCAATCTTCGCAAGATTGATTTGGTTAAATGCCTCAATGATATTCCTGTCATCATGGTGACCTCCATATAGTAAAACATCAATATTGTAACGGTGCTTTTTAGTTATGTCCAAAAAAAGCTGCCTGTCTTCCGTAGATATCTCCTCACCATAGCCTATGATTATCTGCCGGGGATAATTATCATAACGTGGTGGATGAGCCGTGGAACCATCTGGTCTGGTATAAAAGAATGGCAGCATATTCGGTAGGCTTCGGTCTATTACATTTTTAATATTAGCACTGAATTGTCCAAATATAACCGGGCTTAGATAGACAGTCACATCACTGTTCAAAAAGCTGCGGTTTATAGATGCCGCGTCTTTCATGACACATTCTCCCGGCTTTTTTACCCAGCAGCTAAAACATCCTTTGCAAAAAGTGAGGTCCTGGAGTCCGACCTCAATAACTTCTGTCTCAAATCCCCTATCGTTGAGAAGCCCGTGTATTATTTCATTGAGATCGTGAAAAGTATCGGTTTTAAAATCTTCATCAGCAATTATTAATGTTTTCATGCACTCGCTCCTGAAAAAACTGTAAATATAAGTCAATGATATCATTCGTGGGGTGAAAATAGAAGCAGCAGATAGATATTGAAGGCAGATGTGTGAAATGATTAGGTTTAAGGTTTAATGCTTATTTATTTTAGCTATCCCTCTATGAACGGCGTAAACCTGGTTTAGTAACAGAAATAATAGGAGCAACAAAATGAAAAGTAAGATCAGTGGCAGAAACATGGTTATATAATGCATGAATTCAGGGTTCACCAGGGGGGTTAATAATTTATATCATAGGAATTCCCAAAAGGGGTAATAGAGTGGGTGATAGCTGCAATCAATCACCCGCTCTATTAAGAATGAGTGGTTTATATTAATTTAAAGGGGGTCCATATTAAATATTTAGATTATCCTATTACTCCTTACCCAGATATTCATACGTTCTGCTTCCTTGATCAGTTCATCCCGAAGATCAGGGTGAGCAATGTTGATTAAGGCTTCAGCCCGCTGCCAGGTTGATTTGGCTTTGAGCATGGCAATTCCGTATTCAGTAACTACGTAGAAATTGACACTCCTGGGTACGGTTACAACTGCTCCCGGAGTTAATATGGGCTTAATTCTGGACTGCAACTGTCCTTCTTTATCCTTGAAGGTAGAGGTCAGACAAATCAAACCTTTACCTCCCCGAGAATAATATGATCCAAAGATAAAGTCAAACTGCCCGCCGGTTCCCGAAATATGGCGTATTCCCGATGATTCCGAGGCCACCTGGCCATAGAGGTCAACCTCAATAGCATTGTTAATAGCCATCACTTTATCATTTTGCCCGACGATAAATGGATCATTGGTATAACTTACAGGGGAGATGGCACATACCGGATTCATATCCAGGAATTCATACAATTTATTGGTGCCCATAGCAAAGGTATATACCATTTTGCATTTGTCTATTTGCTTGCGCCGACCGGTTATGCGCCCGGATTCATACATGTCGACAAACGAATCCACCAGCATCTCGGTATGAACACCCAGGTCCTTTAAATCCGACTGCGCGATCATGGCTCCCACGGCATTGGGCATGGCTCCAATTCCCAGCTGCAGGCAGGCGCCGTCTTCAATTTGTTCCAGCACTATCCCGGCGATCTTCTTGTCTATATCGGAAATGGGCAGTTCGGGAAGCTGGATCATGGGTTGATTGTCGCCTTCCACGATGTAGTCGATCTCGGAAATGTGAATGGACTCACGGTTGCCGCCCAGGCAAACTGGAACATTCTCATTGACTTCGACAATGACGGTTTTGGCTGTATCGCAGTACGAGGGAGTCAACGAAACCGAAGTTCCAAAGTTGAAGAAGCCGTGCTTATCCATCGGTGCTGTCTTGATCAATGCCACATCTGCAGCAACATAACCACGCTCGTAAAAAGACGGTCCTTCATGATAAGTCAAAGGTATATAATTGCAAAGATTCTTGTCGTGCAATTTGCGACTGGCGGCGCTCATATGCCAATCGTTATAAATAAAATGTTTTCTATCCGGATCGGCCAGGACCGACTGGGGCGGATACGGACAAGTGGTCGTAAATATATTGACGTTTTCAAGTTCCTCGACCCGTTTGGCCAGGGCAGCATCCAGGTAGCTGGAATTCATTACAAATTCACCGAAGTGTACCAGGTCTCCTGATGTAACTACCTTTACAGCTTCATCCACTGGCGTTACTTTGCGCTGGTATTCCGCACTATAATCCACTGGTGCATTTCCTCCTTAACATCCTAGTATTCAAAAACATCGACAGGAACATCAATGGCTGAACTATCACCATCGATGACCATCTCAGCCGTGGTCCACACATTAGGTACTACATTGCGCATGTAGTATTGGGCAGTTGCTACTTTACCTATGTAGAAATTATAGTCATAGTGATCTGCTCCCACTTCCCTGGCTCTCTTATCGGCCAGCAGGCCCTGATCCAGGATTTGGCGACCGCAATACAGCTGAGCGGTAGCAGTCAATACACGACGTGAATATAGAGGAACCAGGCTGGCATTGCTCTTGAAATATCCAGTCAGGGCTTGGCGCATTTCCTGATAAGCGTTCAGCGCCCGGCCCAGGTTGTTGAAATCTTTACTGAAGGTTTCATTACCCTTATTAGCTTCATAGAAATCAATCATTTCCTGCACCCAGTTATCAAATAGAGTTCCGCCCTTCATACTCATCTTGCGGCCCACCAGGTCCATGGATTGAATGAAGTTAGTACCCTCCCAGATGGAGTAAATTTTCATGTCACAGGCCAGTTGTCCAACCGGGTATTCTGAACAATAGCCGTAGCCACCATATGCCTGGATAGCTTCTCCGCACAGCCACCAACCTTCATCAGACGGATAAGCTTTGCAAAGCGGAGTGGTTATCTCTATCAGGTTAGCAGCAGCTTTTCTAACTTCCGGATCAGGATCCCGATGCCGCTGGTCAAAGGCCAGGTAAACACGATACATCATGGCCCGGATAGCTTCAATATGGGCCTTGCCCAGCATCAGGGTGCGTTTGATGTCTTCATGGTTGATTATGGCTGTCCGACCTGCTTTGGGATCGGTCATCAGGCGACCCTGGATTCTATCTTTGGAATAATCGCGGGCATTGGCAAAGGCATTTATGATGCAGGATAGGGCCATGTGCCCGGTTTCCATGCGGGCCAGGTTCATCATCTGGAACATCTGGGCCATACCTTCACCCTTGCCTTCGTTCTCGCGGGGATCTGTACCCAGCAGCCAACCCCGGCAGCCATCGTTTTCGCCAGCAGCCAGAGAGGCGGTTACTGATCCATGCAAGCCCATCTTATGTTCAGCCCCGGTAGTTTGAAAGTCATTGTCTTCCAGGCTGCCATCTTCATTTACCCATAATTTAGGAACAACAAACAATGATATACCGCCGGTACCAGGTCTGGCACCTTCAACCCGGGCCAGATAGAGATGAATGATATTTTCCGTAAAGTCATTATCTCCCCCGGTTATGAATATCTTATTGCCCTTAATTTTGAAGATACGGGGATCATCGGTGGGAAAGGCCTTGGAGAGTATATCACCCACATCAGATCCAGCGCTGGGCTCGGTCAAGCACATGGTGCCGGCCCAGGTTCCATCCATCATCTTGGGCAGGAACATAGCTTTCAATTTTTCATCACCATAACTTTGAATCAAGTCGGCAGCTCCGCTGGTCAGCAGTACATAAGGCATAAAAGCCGGGTTAGCAGCACAGATCAGTTCCCAAACTGCAGCATACAGCATTTCCGGCAGCACCATGGCATCCTCTGCATTATCGATATTGCTGGTACCCCAGCCTTCACTTTGCAACTGGTGAAAAAGAGGCCCGACACTGGGTGGAGTTGTAACCTTGCCATTATCAAAACTAACCGGGTTGTTCTCACCATCGTCGTTAGTAGCTTCTATAACTTCTTTGCACATTTTCAGGATAGGTCCCAATACCGATTTTATATCGTCTTTGGAGTAGTAATCGGCAAATTGGGGGTAGTTGAAAACACTCTCCGTCGGAAGCCATTCTTGAATGATAAATTCAAAGTCTCTTATATTATTAACCGCAAAATTAGCAGCCATTTAAACATTCCCTCCCTTTTTATCTTATCTTTCATCCAATCAATTTTTAAAAGAGGCAGGTGATGGCCCGTGCAAACCACCACCCTTTATATAGATTAGTTAGATGAATCGATTAAATGTCTCTGGTCCATAGCGAACAGTAAGCCGGTCCACCACCTACACACAGAGAAGCTCCGCCTATGGTTTTACCCTGTTTTTCCAGCTCATAGTACAGGGAGACTACAATACGCAGGGCGGTACATCCTACCGGATGACCCAGGCCGATACCAGAGCCGTTGACATTGACCTTGCTTAGATCCATATCAATACCGAAGTCTTCTTTGAGCATTCTGCCTACACCGATAAATTGAGGAGCAAAGGCTTCGTTGATTTCCCAGTATTCCACGTCTTCATATTTCATGCCGGCTTCTTTCAGGCATTTGGGAATGGCAACTGCCGGACCCAGACCCATTACTTCAGGAGCTACGCCTTCAGCACAGATGTTGATCAATTTCATTAGGGGTTTAAGTCCCAGTTCTTCGGCTTTAGCCTTGGACATGACGATTACAGCTGCTGCAGCATCGTTGATACCGGAAGCATTAGCGGCGGTGACTACGCCACCTTTTTTGAATGCCGTACCCAGTTTGGCCATAGATTCCAAGCTGGCATCGGGAATCATATGCTCGTCTTTTTCATATAATTTGATACCCTTCTTGGACTTGAGTTCGACTGGGACTATTTCCCGCGTAAAGGTTCCGTCCTGGGTAGCGCGGGTAGCGCGTTGATGGCTCAAAAGGGCCAGTTGATCACATTCTTCACGAGTGATGCCGTATTTCTCAGCAATATTTTCGGCAGTCAGGCCCATGTGGCCAGGTACCAGGCGATCTACCAGACCGTCATGCAGCATGGAGTCCTCGATCTGGCCAGGACCCATCCTGTAGCCCATTCTGGCTTTGGGGATCATGTAGGGTGCATTGGTCATGCTTTCTGCGCCTACTACCAGACCGATATCAATTTTGCCTAATTGAATATGGTTTATTACTACGTCCAGAGCCCGCATACCGGAGGCACAGTTCTGGTTTACATTACAGGCATTGCTTCTATCTGGAAGACCGGCAGCCTTGCCGACCTGGCGGGCAGGCAGTGATCCCTGCATATGAGGATATACTTCGCCCAAAACTATTTCATCAATAGCACCCGGGGCAACACCCGCTCTTTTTATGGCTTCCTTAGCTACCGTGATGGCTAAGTCTAAGGCCTGGACATCCTTTAGGCTGCCTTGAAATCTTGCAATAGGGGTTCTACAGGCACTTACTATTACTACATCCTGAATTTCCTTCATCATATTTAAAACCTCCCATAATTTAACATCGAACGATTTATTTCCCTTGAAATAAGGGCTTCCTTTTTTCCAGAAAAGCTCCCATTCCCTCTTTTTGATCAAAGGTTGAAGAACACATACCAAACATATCGGATTCAATACTCATAGCAGTATCCAGGTCGGCTTGAAGTCCTTTGCCAATAGCAAATTTAGCAAAGCCAACCGCCAGATTGCCCTTGGAGGCTATTTTAGCAGCCATCTTTTTGGCAGCTGCCATCAGTTCATCTGCTGGGTAAACATGGTTGACCAGCCCTATGCGATAAGCCTCATCAGCATTTATGTTATTAGCTAAAAAAGTGAGTTCCTTGGCCCGCCCTTCGCCAACCAATCGAGGCAGGCGCTGAGTACCGCCAAAGCCCGGAATAACTCCCAGACCAACTTCAGGCTGCCCAAATACAGCATTATCAGCAGCCAGCCTGATGTCACAGGCCATAGCCAGCTCACATCCCCCACCCAGAGCAAAACCTTTAATAGCAGCAATAACGGGCTTCTCCAGAAGTTCTATCATTCGCATGGTCTTCTCACCATAATCCGAGAATTCACGCCCTTCTACTGCAGACAGCGGCTGCATATAAGCAATATCTGCTCCGGCTACAAAGGCTTTGTCCCCGGCTCCGGTAACAATAACAACTTTGATAGTGTTATCTGCGGCAATATCCTCTATGGCATTTCTTATTTCACTGAGAGTATCTTTGTTCAGAGCATTGAGCGCCCGGGGACGGTTAATAGAAAGAATTGCCAGGTAGTCTTCCTTCTCCAAAATTATGTTTTCATAGGCCATTACTTTTTCCCCCACATCCAATCTGGATTTCACTTCTACTAAGACCGGGCTTAGTAATTGTAGAATCCCTTCTTGGTCTTCATTCCCAGCCATCCGGCCCGTACATATTGTTTAAGCAGGCCGGAGGGACGGTATTTAGGATCCCCGGTCTCATCATACAGAGTATTCATTACTGCCAGGGCGATATCACCGCCTACCAGATCACATAGAGTCAGCGGACCCATTGGCCATCCAGCCCCAAACTTCATAGCGGTGTCAATGTCTTCAGCTGTTGCCAGTCCTTCTTGAAGGATGAAACAGCCTTCGTTGATGGTCGGAACTAGAATACGGTTGACCACAAACCCCGGGCCTTCTTTAACTCTTACCGGTTTCTTACCAATTTCTATAGAGAGATCAGTGACGATTTTCATGGTTTCTTCTGAGGTCTGCAGAGCAGGAATAACCTCGACAAGTTTCATGACATTAGCCGGATTAAAGAAATGCATACCTACAACTTTATCAGCTCTAGTGGTAATCGCAGCAATTTCAGTAATAGAAAGAGAAGAAGTGTTGGT
Organism: Syntrophomonas sp.; assembly: GCA_016841875.1. Classification (GTDB taxonomy): domain Bacteria; phylum Bacillota; class Syntrophomonadia; order Syntrophomonadales; family Syntrophomonadaceae; genus JAAYJK01. The sequence goes on along the minus strand of JAENYG010000003.1, from coordinate 74,535 downwards.
AGCAATAATAACTTCTGGAGCCAGCAGGGCATCTAATTTGGTATAGACGTCTTTTTTTACCGCCATGTTTTCAAAAACGGCCTCTATTACGAAGTCAACGTCTTTTATATCCTCTATATTACTAACCCCTATAATATTGCCCAGTATAGCGTCTTTGGTTCCTGGAGCCGATTTGCCCCTTTCTTCAGCTTTCGCCAGACTCTTGGCAATAGAAGCAATCGCCCTATCAATTAATTCCTGTTTGATATCATATAGTACAACTTTTTTCCCGGCGGCAGCCAGTGCCCAGACAATACCTTGTCCCATAGTACCGGCACCAAGCATTGCGATTGTGTTAATAGACATTCATTTGACCTCCTTATTAAATAAAAATCATTGATGGACCCTTCGGTAGTGAAAATTCACCTCCTAATCTTCAAGAGTATTAGATGATCTGCATTTTATGCAGTAAATTGTCTTACATAAGCTTATATAGCAAGATAAGTGCCAGGTAAGCAAAAACAGGTCAAATTATGCAAAAAAAGGCGGTATACCGCAATATAACGGTATACCGCCAATTAGTTCAGGCAAGTTATAAGTTGCCATGATATATCAAAATAGGATACCAGCATAAAATCAATAATAGCTGCTTTATCAAGAATATACGCATTTATGGCAATTCCTAAAATAAGAGAGCAGACCTGTTTTTATAGATAAATCATATGTTGCAACCTTATCTTTGAGGTAAAAAATTTGTAATGACCGCGGTTATTGGGGAAAAATAATCATAATACCAGTTGATGGTAATTCTCAAAATAGGAGAGTTGAGTAAGATTTAATCAGGTTTACAGTATCGGTGCGGCGGCAGCAATAAGGCTGTTAAGCAGCGAGCTATAGTTGGTCCAGGCCATATTTGCCCAGTTTACGGTATAGTGCTGAAGTGTGAATGCCCAGAACTTTGGCGGTATGCACTTTGTTGCCGCCGTTTTTTTCCAGGGCCTGTATTATTAACTGCTTTTCCAGCTGTTCAATAGCATTTGGAAGAGTTAAGGAATCAATAGCAGATGGTTCTTCATTAAAATAGGTATTTTCCACTAGCAGTGGAAAGTGCTTGATGGTAATGCAGTTTTCTCGATTCATATCAGCCATATTGATAGCTCTCTCCAGCAGGTTCTCCAGTTCCCGTATGTTGCCGGGCCAGTCATAATTCTGCATCAGTTCAATAGCTTTATGAGATACTTTTTTAATATCTGTACCCAGCTTACTGTTTATTTTACGTATCAGGGTGTTTACCAGCAGAGGAATATCTTCGCTGCGTTCTTTAAGCGGAGGAATGTCTAATCTTACCACATTCAGGCGGTAAAAAAGATCCTGGCGGAACTTCTGCTCGGATACTAATTGCTCAAGATTACAGTTGGTTGCGGCGATAACTCGTACGTTGACAAAAATAGGCTTGGTACCACCTACTCTTTCCACTACTCTATCCTGCAGGACAGTCAAGAGTTTGGTCTGCATAGTCAGCGGCATGTCACCAATTTCATCCAGGAAGACAGTCCCGCCCATGGCCAGTTCAAACTTGCCATGTTTTCCGCCCTTGCGAGCACCGGTAAAAGCTCCTTCTTCATAACCAAAGAGTTCTGATTCCAGAAGGTTTTCGGGCAGAGCAGCGCAGTTTATTTTAACAAAGGGATGATTGCTGCGATTGCTGGAGTTATGGATGGCATGGGCAAATAATTCTTTGCCAGTTCCGCTTTCCCCGGTTATAAGCACGGTGGAAACGGTATGAGATAATTGTTCAGCTACGGATTTAACACTGGCAAAGGCAGCACATTCACCGATTATATCGTGGAACTGCCATTGGGCCTGATAACCCTGGCGAATTTCCTCCTTGTATATATTTAATTCTCTTTCGGTTTCCTGCAGTTTATTCATCAGTATTTTAGCACCGGACATATCCATAAACAGACTCCGGGCGACAGCTCCTATTATTTCACCATCCTTAATGATGGGCAGGCGGGTAACTATAGTGTTGCGCCCGTTGATAGTATATATATCGGCTTCATCTATCCGACCGGTTCTCAGTGTTTCAGGCAGCAGTGAATTTGGGGTGATGTCCAGAATATGCTTTCCTACCACCTGACTTTTTTCCATACCCAGCTGTTCCAGGTAAGTCGGGTTCATGGCTGTAATTATACCTTCCTTGTCTACAATAACGTAAACCATATAAGGGCTTTCAATCAAAGCCTCGGAGATAGCCCGAAATTCCTTCTCGGTTTCCTGGAGTTTGTGCATAAATATCTTGGCGCCGGACATGTCCAGGAAAAGACTTTTGGCAATGGCACCGATTATTTTGCCGTCCTTCATGACCGGCATGCGGCTCATAATCGTGTCCCGCCCATTAATTGGCCAGATGACCGCTTCATCAATATGTCCTGTTTTCAGGATTACAGGCAGCTCCGAAGTGGGTGTGATCTCCAGAATGTGTTTGCCTACTACTTCTTCTTTAGTGAAGCCCAGGATATCCAGGTAGGTACGGTTCATTGCCGTAATAATACCGTCTTTGTCCACAATAACATAAACCATGTAAGGGCTTTCGATCAAGGCTTCCGAAAGAGCAAGGAATTCTTTTTCAGTTTCCTGCATTTTTTGCATCATAATTTTGACACCGGAAACATCCAGGAAGAGGCTCTTGCCAATGGCGCCGATGATCTCCCCATTTTTTATAATAGGCAGGCGGGTCACAATAGTATCTCTTCCGTTTATGGGCCAGATGTCGGCTTTATCTACCCGCCCGGTTTTCAATACTTCAGGGAGCTGGGAAGTAGGTGTCACCTCTATAATATGCTTTCCTATAACGTCCTTTTTTTCCAGCTTAAGTTCATCCAGATAGGTCTGGTTCATCATGGTAATATACCCCTCTTTGTTTACGCTCACATAAACCATGTAAGGGCTTTCGATCATAGCCTCAGAATAGGCCTGGAATTCTTCTTCGGTTTCCTGCAGTTTCTGCATCAAAATCCGGGCCCCGGACATATCCAGGAAGAAACTCTGCCCAATAGCTCCCACGATTTCTCCGTTCTTCACTATGGGAAACCGGGTCACTACAGTATCCCTGCCATTTAGAGGCCATATGTCAGCTTTATCGATTCTTCCCGTTTTTAGTACTTCGGGGAGTTCTGAGTTGGGAAGTACTTCCAGCACATATTTACCTATAGCTTCATCCTTGCTTAAGCCGAGTAAATCAAGGAAGACTTGATTCATAACGGTAATATATCCATCTTTGTCAACAATCACCAATGCCATATATGGACTTTCTACCAGTAATCCATCTATATTTTCAATATTGAACTCTGACATAGTAACATGGCCTCCATTTATTCGTATACGAGAATGCATATTTTATCAATAGCTTATTAAATTATATAATGGACCATATTATAAAGTCTATGGGAAGCTGAGCAGAGCTGCATTAAATATCCTTAATTACAAGTTGGGGACGGTCCTTGACTTGCATTTTCTTAGCTTGATAATGCAAGTCCAGGACCGCCCCCAACTAATATGTACTTCAACCAGGAAGCTATGTATTATATCCGGTCTGACTATTTATCACAGGCTTTATTTATGCTTTACTCGTTCTTATTTTTACCGAAATACCCTCCTCAGTTGCGTTACCCTCATTGTCTGCCGCATAGACTGTAAGTGTATATTTGGTGTTAGTATTCAGGCTGCTAATATCAAAGATCAGTTCGCTGCTGGGATAATCACCAATACATACATCATTAACATAAATCTGATAACTATCTGCACCTGAAGCCGCATTGCTCAAGCTAAGCGTAACACTGCTGGCGGTGATATCCGATGCTATTAATTGAGTATCCGCCGGCCAACTTGGTCCGAGTACAGCAACTATCACGGTAAAGCTTATTTTATCACTTTCTATTCCGGCTATAGATGCGGATACCGTGCCTGATCCTTCACTGATGCCTGTTAAAGTAGTCCCGCTCAGTTCAGCATATTTGCTGCCTGATTCCAGGTTCCAGCTTACAGTTTCACTATCAATATCGAAGGGATTCCCGTATTGGTCTGCGCCGCTGACAATCAGGCTGCCCAGGTCGTATTCATCTCCAACAGTAAGATTGGGGATCGTCCCCTCAATAATAACCGTGCTTAGAACCAATGCACTATTTACGATGGTAAAGCTCACTTCATCACTGCTTACTCCAGCTGCGGCAGCGGTTACCGAACCTGTTCCAACCGCTTCCGGGATCAATATACTGCTGCTTAAGGTGGCATATTCGCTGCCTGATTCCAGGTTCCAGGTTACAGTTTCACTATCAATATCGAAGGGATTTCCGTATTGGTCAAAACCGCTAACAGTCAGGCTGCTCAGGTCATAACCATCCTTTTTATATTCTTTAATAATTAGTTCTGGTATAGTATCCGTAATGGCGAGTGTATTTAGATAAGGTGCTTCTACAACGATGAAACTTATTTCATCACTGCTTACTCCAGCTACAACAGCGTTTACCGAACCTGTTCCGACTGCTTCCGGGGTCAATATACTGTCGCTTAAGGTGGCATATTCGCTGCCTGATTCCAGGTTCCAGGTTACAGTCTCACCATTGATATCATAGAAGTTGTTGTATTTATCAAAACCATTAACAATCAGGCTATCCAGGTTGAAATCATATCCTATAGTAAGTTCTGGTATAGTTCCCTTAATGGTAACCGAGTCCAAATACGGTGCCTCCAAGTTAACGGTTAGACTGGCGGTCACACTTCCATCTGCAGTAGCAGCTTCAGCTGTTAAAATGAAACTTCCTGAACCAGCAGTATTATCAATACTTACTGCACCGGATGCAGAAGCCACACTTACACCGGTTACAGTTCCCTGCAGACTCCAGGTTACGCTCTCTCCTTCCATGATATTGCCGTTCCTGTCTTTTACTGCAGCGGTATAATTGGCAGTAATACTTCCCGAGGATGGTATAGTGATGGATTCGGAACCGTTTACAGTTATTTCTGCCGGATAATACCTGGTGGTAAAGTTCCAGCTGCTGGTATCATTTATTCCCGCAAAGTTATTCCCCGCATTGTCTGTAAAAGTGCCTGCATCTATCTGTACATAGTATCCTGTACCTTCTGCAAATGTCACATCAGGGTCTATTGTTATTGTGGCACCTGATATGGATACTTTTTCTGTAGTTACATCTATAGTCTCTACCGTACTATCATCACTTGCTTGCTTGATGATTATGTTACCCGTACCCGTTGCTGCCTCTTCATCAAAAATGATTAGCAGATTGTCATTTACACTAATTCCAGTACCATCATCGTCAGGACTTAATTCAGCTATCCCGGGGGCTTTTATGTCTATTTCAGCAGTTGGATAACTATTCCAGGGATTTGCCCAACCCGTCGTACCAATAAGGTAGTATATTATAAAATCATCCGCACAATTATCAAAAACCTGGGATCCGAAATTCTCAGGCGCATCACCTTCAAAATATGCACTTCTCAGACTGCTGCATCCATAAAAGGTCATATCATCTATCCTGCTTATACTGCCTGGTATGCTTACACTGCCTAGGGCGGTACATCCTGCAAATGACAGTTCGCCTATGTTTGTTACGCTGTCTGGTATGATTATATCGGAAAGATTACTGCAGCCAGAGAAAGCATAATATTTAATGCCCGTCACCGCATATTCGCCAATGGTGTTGGGTATTACAACATAACCACCCGGACCTATATAATCTTCTATAGTGCCTGTTTCGCTATCAAAGATAAAATGCTCCTCCGGTGTCCAATACGCAGTATCATATCTGTTCCATGGATTTGTCCAGCCGGTCTTAGTTGAGAGGTAATATATGATCAAGCTGCCCGGACACCCGGTAAAAACATCTTCACCTAAATAGGTGGGAGCATTACCATGAAAATATGCACTATTCAGCATGACGCATTGAAAAAATGCTTGATCGCCTATGCTGCTTACACTATCGCCAATAGTCACACTGCTAAGAGAACCACAGCGATAAAATGCATTATTGCCTATACTCTCTACACCATCAGCTATATTTACGCTGGAAAGCTGACTACACATCATAAATGCTGAATCACTTATAACCTTTACGCTGCCGGGTATACTTACACTGGTTAGGCCGGTATAGTAAAATGCCGCCGCACCCAGACTATCTACGCTTTCAGGTATGTTTATACTGGTAAGATAATGACACTCGCCGAAAGCACCTTGGCCTATACTCCCTACACTATCTGGTATGTTTATGCTAGTAAGGTACCAACACCGAGAGAACGCACGGTCGCCTATGCTCAGAAGACTGTCAGGCAGGCTTATACTGTTGATATTCCAATCCCCATCAAACGCTTGTGCACCAATGTTCTTTACCACAACCCCCTCGATTGTGTCAGGTATTATCACATACAGATTCTCTCCCTCACCATGATAAGCTTTGATGGTTCCTGTTTCACTATCAAACACTAAGCTCTCATCACAAGTAGGATATCCATTCCAGGGATATGTCCATCCTGATGCACTTGCATGATAATATATGGTAATGGCCTCGTCACCATAGTAGTCACAATAATCAAAAACATTTTCACCAAAAGAAGAAGGCGCATCCCCTTCAAAATATGCGCTCTTCAGATTATAGCATTTATAAAAGGCCTTATCACCAATGCTGGTTACGCTGTCTGGGATGATTATACTGGTTACATCAGTATTGAAAGGAAAAGCAGATTCGCCAATCCCCGTTACCGCAATACCTCCAATTGTGCCGGGTATTTCCACCTCACCACCTGGACCTATATATTTCGTTATAGTGCCGGTTGCCGCATCAAACTCAAAATCACTTTCCGGAGCGGTAACCGCCCAGGCAGATGCGTCAGGCATCACCAGCAAACTCACCATTACTACGATGACCAACAGTGTAAACAACATGCTTCTATTCGCCGCTTTAAACAACTTCATGATACATCCTCCTAACATATTATGAGATTAGGCCTGAGCATTAGATCGAAAGTTATACGCAAGCCCCGAAATCACTTCGCAATACCTATTCAGTTTGCCGAAGAATCCCGGACATCTCATTTTAGCCGCATGGCAGCCCGCTCTTTCCTCTCATACCTCCTCGTGTTGGTAATGATCCGGGATGATTTCTTCGATATTCAAGGTTACCTGGAATCTGCCCTTATTCCATTCCAGATGGGTGGGATATACTTCCAGGTACAGCCACACCTCTCTATTCTTCAGTGGAGTGAAGCGCAGCTGGTTTACTAACTGCACCATGGAGTATTTCAAGGTGCACCCGTTTTCCAAAACAATACTCAGGCTGTAGTCTTCATTGGGTGTTACTCTTTTAAAATAGGTATGCAAAGTTAACCTCCCTCCAAAAAAAACAATCCTCTACCTATACAGTGTAGAAGATTGTCGTAAAGTACAGTATCGGACGAAAAAGCGTATTTATGATAAAATATTCATTTCCGTCGCTTTTTGCAGGGCAGCACTTTTTTTACTTACATCCAGTTTGTGATAAATATTCTGGATATGTGTTCTCACGGTGCTTGAGGACAAATACATTTCTATGGCAATTTCCTCACGGCTCAGTCCCCGGGCCATCAGCCTGAGCACCTCACTTTCACGTGGTGAGAGGGGATTTTCAGGAATGAGTATCCCTTGAATTGCTGCGGAATATTGAATGCAGAGGTCGATTATTTGATTAATATAACCCCTATCTATACAATCCTTATCATTGAAAAGGCTGAGCAGGGGAAACAAATTAGCTCCGTTTTCCGCGAAAGGCATCACGATATTATCAGCCTGACCTATTTGAAGACCAAGTAACAGCCATTCTTTGGCTTTCTTTTGGTGACCCTGTTGGTAAGACGCTATGGCCAGATGGAGGTAATTATGGATATGTCCCAGTTGATTATGATAAATTTTGAAATAAGGAATAAACGTCTCGCACAGTACCTCGGCCCTGAGCCACTCTTCAGCCAAAATGAGGGTTTTACCATACACCACATAAGAAAATACCGCACCCTGAAGCAGGATGGAATTAGCTGACATATCCGCCTTGCTGATCCAGCGCGGAATCTCTTCATATTCACTGCTGACGGATATATCCCCCTCGATGATCCACCGAGGAATCTTTTCGTATTCCCTGCTGCAGGCATAAAAATATCCCAGGCACAGGTCATAGGTGTTAAGGAGAATAGGCTCTATATTAGATGCTACTTTATCGGCCAGGTTATTTAAGAGTGCCAGGGCTTCTATATACCTGGATTTAAATAGATAGAGCCGTACCAAGGTCAGGCTGGCACAAATCTCTATAGAGGTCTGATACTTGGTTCTGGCCTGGTATATAGACTTAAAGGCATTACTTTCAACCAATTCAAAATCCCCGATTTCAAACGCATATTCAGCCAGGCAAAGGGCTGCTGAACCCAGCCCAGAGCCTCCTGATAATTCAGCATACTTTTCCAGGGGGAGCTCCATCGTTGTTTTGTATGCACCTGCCTCCTTGTAATAGATGTAGGTGAAATGGGGGCTGCCAAGAGAGAAGGGGCTTTGATAGCTGCAAATTACAGAAACGTTTCCATCTAACAGCTCAAGTGCGGATTCCATATGGTATATCATCTTGACTTCATCATTAAAAAACTGGAACATTTTAATCAAATGAACCGTTGCCTCAATTTCCTTGCTGCGCTGCAGCCATAACTCCTCCTTGGCCATGTCTTCTTCAAACTGGTTCAATAATTCATTCCCTTTTTGCCTGTTGCCGGACATAACGAAGAGAAGGATAAATTTCAGGTAGGATATCGGATGTCTATTCTTATATTCTTGAGGTATGGCATCAAAATATTTAAAAAACATAGGCCGGTCATGAACACTGATATATGCAGGCTTTTCCAGTTCCTGCAGCAGCATATTGTATGCTTCCCCCCGAAATAAATAGCGATAAGCTTGAATGTTGTCCCGCATCATAAGATACCACTCCCCGGCGCGCCGACATATTTCTTTGGTTTCTATTCCGCGATGGCCGGCTTCTTCTGTTAAATAATCATTAAAAACATGATGTATGGTATAAACACCCGTTTTTTTATCCAGGTCTATAAAAGCGTTTTCCCGGTGCAGGGTCTTGATGATGGTTTTGATTTCGGTGATCCTGGTGGCATAAGCGGCCAATTCCAGCGTGAATGTACCCAGTATGGCCAGAGCACAAAGAGTGGTTTTAGTTTTTTCATCGTAGGGCTCATAAACGGCACTTTGTATCAGTTCCTGTACAGTAGTAATATATTGCAGGGGTATTCCACCTTTAATCCCTCTGTAAATGAGGTATAAAGCAGATACCCAACCGCCTGCTATATGTTGAATATGAGAAACATTCTCCTGTGCCAGGGGAAAACCCATGAGGTTGAAATAGCGTAATACATCCTGGTCAGAAAAACGGAAAAAAGCAGTATCAATTTGGAGCAGCAGATTCTTTACCATCAGTTCAGTAAGATTAATGTTGGGCAAGTGGCGGCTGACAATCACCAGGTGGAAATTTGGTATTCTGTTTTTGGCAATTGTCTCCAATAGCTGGTTGATGTAATTGTTTTCTGCTAAATGGTAGTCATCCAGTACCAAAATGAAATCTTCATATGGAGATATCGACCATAGTGTGTCCAGCATCCGGTCGGTATGAATGCTGCTATTAGGGAAACCCAATCCCTGTAACTCAGTACCCAATTCATGATAGTCCTCAGATATCCTTTGGGTTAAACGGTTCCAAAAATATCCGCAGTTGGCGGACGCATCATTAAGCGGCATCCAGATATGCTTTATGCGGCTCTTACGCAAATACTCCCGTACCGCAGTTGTCTTGCCATATCCCATTGGCGCCGAGACAATGGTAAGCGGATAATTCAAGATTCCCTCTAGTTCCTTATTTAGTATCTTTCTTTGAAGTATTTTCTGTCTGTTTGACATGATATTATCACCTTGATGCTGTCTCCATACCCTATCATGGTTTTCTGCTTTTTAATACTAAATTGTCATAAGTACATACTTGGGTATGACATTTTACTTATAATTTCGTTCTATTGGTCATTATTTCCTGCTATTGTATGATGTGAGTTGGGGACGGTTCTTGCCTTGTGCCACAAGCAGGTGGAAATGCAAGTCAAGAACCGTCCCCAACTTGCGTTTGTTGCCTATGCAAAAAGAATAGATACCCTGGGCTTTGTACATCCTAATTCTGAGGTGTTGAATGTGGATTATTTTAAAGAATATCTTGAAAAATACCCCTATTGGATTGCAGGGGCAGCAGTGATAGGTGTGCTGCTAATTCTTAGCTTAACCTGGTTTAAAGGACCGAATCCTTCTGAAAAATCGCTGCCCACCAATAAGAAGATTCAAGTAATGGCCTTCTATGAAAAAGGTTGGAACGAATTCACCTATGGCCTGCCATCCCTTCACAAGCACTACCAGGATATCAGCGTGCTTATGCCCTATTGGTATACCCTCAACATCGATGGAAGCTTAAAAGTATCGCCAGTAGGTCTGGAACCAGAGGTCATCGAATTTCTGCGAAACCATTCTGAAATCAAACTGCTTCCCCTTGTTAATAAGGATACCGCATCCCAAAACGTGCTTGCTGATGCAGCGGTCAGAAATACATCTATTAATAACATTGTTGAGTCAGTAATGGAGAACCAGTATTCCGGGGTGAATATCGATTTTGAGCTGCTGCCCAAAGAAAATCGAGATGATTTGACAGTATTTATTCGTGATTTAGCCCAGCGCTTACATGCAGAGAATAAGATGATATCAGTTTCGGTTATGCCTAAACTGGATGGTTTAGAGGAAATTGGAGCCGCTTATGATTATGGAGCCCTGGGGCAATTGGCTGATTATGTCACGATTATGACTTATGACAAGCATGCGGCTTTCACGGACCCGGGATCGGTATCTCCTTATGAGTGGGTGGAGAAAAACATCCAGGAAGCTTTAAAATACATCCCGGCTGATAAACTGGTAGTTTGCATCGGTGCTTATGGTTACGACTGGCCGGTGGAGGCAGGTACTGAAGTTAAGTATATAAGCATGCGGGAAGCTTTAAGCCGGGCTGAGTACCAGAAAGCAAAAATCGAATGGGATGATGTTTCACAGTCGGCCTATTATAATTATTGGGTAGGTGAGACTAAACACCAGGTTTGGTTTGAAAATGGTTACAGTGTTACCCGTAAGGTAGCCCTGGCCAAGGATTATGGACTGCGGGGGGTAGCTATCTGGCGGATGGGATTTGAAGATGATGAATACTGGACGAAACTAGAAGAAGCCGTTAATAAGTAGTTTTCAGAGAAGCCTGCTGATAAATAGTCACTGTCCCGATATATCAGCAGGACTCCGCTAGTTTAATAAAACTTGATAAATCGCACATCATTACAAATCCTTTTTCGAATAAATACGTATAGATACCGCCATAGATAAAAAGCCAATTAGTACTGCCAGCAAAAAAGGCAGCAGGTCCTGAATGCCCTGCGGAATAGGGAGCATCATTTGAAGGCTGATGTTGTTAGAATGAAGCCACTTTAATATACCCGGAAATACAAAAGGCGTTATAAATATAGCGAAAAAGGATATATATCTTACTTTTTCGTATCCGAACTGGTATTGAAGCGGTATAATAATCCCGAAATACAGGGCAATCAAAAACAATGAAATTCCCAGAGTTGAAATATTCAGCATTGGTAAGTGTGCTAGTACAAGAGCGGACGTAATCGAGTATATGATATAGGAGCCAACAAATATCAACAAGATAAAAATATACTTCGCTTTAACCAATGCGCTCCGCGTATAAGGAGTAGCACTAAGCAGTGCAGAACCTTGATATTTGTCCTCTGACATTGATACCGTATTGAACAACATATACAGCACAAAAAGAACGGTAATTACAAAGCCGAGAAACCCCCCACTTAAGGAACCGGTTTGTATTTCTATATAAATTGGTGCCCCAATTGCAAATACCAGCATGAATATCAAATAGCGTTTTGCCAGTATTAAATCCTTTTTTACTAGATTAAAGATCATCTTCATCTCCCCCTACGTAAGCCAGCATTATATCTTCAATAGTCGGTCTTTCAATCAGCACACCTTTCATCTGCTGTCGTACCGCAGATTTTTGGTTGGTAACTCCTTCGAAACCGTATCGAGTTTCTTGCAGTCTTATAAATAATTTTCTGGTATGATCATCAAGTGCTATTTTATCACCCTTAATCAAGCCATGCGTATCCAGCAGGGTGTCTTTTTCCTCGTTTAACACGATTCTGCCCTTATCAATCAATATCAGAACATCAGCTACTTTATCCAGGTCGGAGGTAATATGAGTGGAAAAAAATACTGTTTTGCCTTCCTCTTGCATAAATTCTAAAAGTATGTCCATCAACTCGCTGCGCACTAATGGATCAAGTCCACTGGTAGGTTCATCCATGATCAGTAAGTCGGCGTGATGAGAAAGAGCCAAGGCAATAGCATACTTCATCCGCATACCCCTGGATAAGGTAGAGATTTTTTGATTGAGCTGCAGCCTAAAACGTTCGGTATAGCTCTTATAAACAGCTTCATCCCAATTTGAATAGGCAGGAGCAAAAACATTTTTCATTTCTTTCATGGTCATATCTTCATAAAAATAACCATCATCCAAGACTATACCGATATGGTTTTTAAGTTCCCGTTCGTTCTGATCAATTTTCTGGTCGAACAACTTAATGTTTCCGGCATCCTTTAAGACCAACCCAAGTATCGATTTTATCGTGGTGGTCTTTCCAGCGCCATTAACACCGATAAAACCGGTGATACAACCCTCCTGCAATGAAAAACTGACATCCTGTAAGCTGAAGTTGCTAAAGTCCTTTTTTAGTCCTTTGACCTCTAAAACCGTTTTCAATCCTCATCCTCCTCTACAAACAGCAGATCCATCATAGAGTATAGTTCTTTTTTGCTAATTCCCAGAGAACGAGCAGTTTCCCATGCCTCGGTAAGTTTTATTTCCACCATATGACGCTTTGATTCTCTTAATAGCTCAAGGTTTTCTTGTGCTACAAATGATCCCTTTCCTGCTTTAGTCAGAATAAAGCCTTCTGATTCAAGTTCGTCATATACCCTTTTGGTAGTAAGAACACTAACATGCAGATCATTTGCCAATCCTCGAATTGAGGGAAGAAGTTCCCCCTCTTGTAATTCACCATGAAGTATTGCAGCCTTGATCTGGTCTTTTATCTGCTGATACAGAGGCTGACCAGATATATTAGAGATAATGATTTTCATTAGAATTCCTCTTAAACTTAATTATTGCACATCTGTATATGCCGTTAATATACATCATATACATAGTGAACGCCAATGTCAATAACATTGCCACTAAATCGAGGTACCAGATCTAAATCAACATTTATATCATCATCTGGGTACTATCAAGCAGGCATACTTAGTAGGTGATCGGCGTAATGGGCAAAATAGTATTTATTCACTGAACACCTTAGTATTAAAGGGTATTTTGGAATCAGTAATGAAATATCTAAATAAAGATGAACCTGCTGCTGGTCTGAAGCATAGTTAAACTCAAAACCATTTTGGAAAGGGATAAGACTTTGATAGTGTCCTTAAGGGACAAAATTAGATTGGAGGGCTATAAAGTGAAAAGAAGTATGTCAAATAAAATCATCATTACCTTAATGGCCATAAGCATGATATTCATTTTGCTTTTGGCAGGCTGCAGCACGCAAACGACAGAAACTGATGTAAGCTATGCTGGGCCAATGCTTGATAATGTATTGAACGGGATTAAGGATAAAGATTATGCCGCATTCTCCCAGGACTTTAGCAGTTCAATGAAGAGCGCTTTTACCCAGGAACAATTCGATGCCATGGTAACTTTACTTGAATCGAAAATAGGTGATTATGAGGGAAAAACCTTGAGTGGCTCAACTGTTACTAAGAATAATAACCAGGCCTTTACTGTAGTCGTATATAAAGCCAAGTATTCCAAGGAATCCGGTGATGTTCAGATCACAATATCCTTTAGCGATGACAACGGAAAGAAATCAATTGAAGGCCTGTTCTTTAATTCACCAAATCTGCGAAAATAATAATTCTTGGATAACCAGTCGCGGCTGCTTTCATAGTAAACATGCATTATATTCTCTGTCCTATTTATAGCCTGGAATGGACATGTAAACAGTGTTCAAAGGGCCTGAATCATAGACCGTATCTTTCTCGTACCCCTTCTTTTCCTCATTGTAGGAATAGTTGGTAAGTGTGAAATTATAGCTAGTTGAAGTGATTCCGGTAACCACTGGTGCAGTATTCGTATCTAAATTGGTATCAGAGATATAATAATATATAGAACCTAGTTGGATATATTCGGAAATCAATGGATAGAATCCTGTTTCATCCTCAATCATCAAAAGCCATTGCTGCCCGTCATCCCACATGATTTCTCCCTGGCTGTCCCGTTGGGCAGCTGTATATAGTGTGATAATTTCTTCCTGGTTGTCTGCATCTAAATCAATATTTGCTTCACTCAGCCTGGTCCAGGAATTATTGCCGATGGGATTGTCAGTCACAGCTGTGACTACCTGCTTGGTCTGTGATGTATCTGGCATATTATCCTCTGCCTGGTCGGGTAACTTCACTTCCTTGTTCCCACAGCCAGGAAAAATACAGGCTAAAAGTAAAAACGTTAATAACATCAATATACCGCGTTTCAATCTAATCACCTCAAAAATATATTTTGTCTAATGATCTCCCCTGCCTGGCTTGATCATATCATGCCCAAAACTGATCCCCAGTCTAATTATCTAAGTCGCCGTTGTTCTAGCCAAGCAGCCTGCCGTATAACAGATATAACGATAATACAGTCAAAGTGGCAATATACAGATATCGTATGAATGATTTATACGTGTCACTTATTTGCATATTAGAATTACACTCAAAATTATTTATCAGGCTTTCTACCGCGGTCTTATTAAAAATTATCATCAGCAGTAAAACAATAAAGATTCCTGCTGTTACTAATTGATCCATGAAAGACAAATCTTTTTACCTCCAACAGCTTTTGTGTATATTCCCTTATTATATGGTATTAGCAAAATACAGCAAAGCTTCTGGTCAGTCTGAAATAGTGCTTATTTATGACTTCTCCCTCCCCTACTTCTAAAATCTGTTGGATAAGTACTACAGGTCCAATCTGGTATTTTAGCTGTCCTTTCCATTAATAGAAATAGGGATGCGATTGCCACGAGTACAATGTCTCCTCGATCCCCTGTGAGGCACCAGTTTGTCAGGTGCGGATTAAAGTAGGATCGGCCGGGTAACACTCCAATGTACATAACGGTATACAAGGATAAGGAAAAGCCAAATATATTAAAAATACCATCCCGGGTACTGGAATGGTATTTTACTGACACACAATGATGAATTTGGAGTTGTAGTATGGATTTTCATGACATAATCGATCATCTCTTGGAATACAAGGATCTGTATGCTTTGTCGGCATCAATTATTGCGGCTGTGGCTGCTATAGGTTATGTTACCATCGCTTTCAAGCTGGTCAAAACCAATATACAATGCAGGGTACAGCCTAACATAATTGCTGATATGGAAATTAAAGGAGAGTGGCTTTATCTGCTGGCAACAAATACCGGTGCAGGTATAGCCAAAAATATTACAGTGAGTATTGATCCACCTATTGTACTGGGAAATCAGCAAATCAAGCGGTTCAGTGTAGAATCCCTAACTCCGGAACAGCAGTTTTATGAAAGATATCCGATGGCATCGGAATACGAATATCCAGGAATGGTGCAATCAAATCGGGTCATAACCGTAAGCTATAAAGACCAGTTTAACAACTCGTTTGCATTTGAGAGGATATTTGATAATCGCCTTTTTGACAATGAGAGCGGTATCTTCACCAGTCCCTACCAGCGGATAGAAGAGCGCCTGGAAAGAATTGAAAAAGCCATTATTAATCATGGGATGAGCTGCAGAATTGATGATTGAACTTTCCAAAGTGCAGTTGAAAAAAATGTTTTCTATAACACTCTTATTCAGTTAACTCAATTGTTTCTTGAACTTCAGTTCCATTATATAATTTGGCCTTTATAACATATCTTCCCGGAACAACATGGGGGAATAAATACATTCCTTCTTGATTAGTCATTTGAATATCCTGTATTTCATAGTTTTGATATTTATCCAAAGTTAAATATAGATTATTCTGTACATGTTCAGAGTTGTCAATTCTCAATGATGCTGCTCTTGCAATCATATAATTATAATGCCTGGCATAAAGAACGTATTTATCTGGCAAAAGATTGTATATCAAATACTGTCCCTTACTATTAGTGTGGGTTATTGCCGTAATCCAGTTACGCCTTATATTTAGTAATGTTATTTTTGCTCTGTCAATAAATCGATCGTTAAACGAATCCCTGACGACGCCATAAATAATAACTAAATCAAGGTCAACCCGAATTTCTTCAAAGGCAGACAGATTAAACTGCTTGCTGCTTTCCAAATAATACTTATCATAAAAAGTCATCTCGCATCACTCTTCAACCTGCAGAGTTGATTTTACCAAATATTCTCCAGGTAGAATGCTACCAAACAGATATTTACCTTCAACACTCGTTCTTGTTAATTTTATTAGGGTTTCCACTTCATGGGAAACTGAATACAAAGCAACAACCGCCCCGGATACTGGGAGGCCGGATTGATTATCCGTGACAATGCCACAAATAACACCGGTATTTGATGCAGGGTCTGAGATCAGCGAAATATCTAATTGCGTATATTCATTTTCTGATAATTCCAGGGAAGACGTTTCTGTCTGATAATAACCTAATTTGCTTACCTTAAGGTAATATTCTCCATCATCTATATCAGCAAAAAAATATTGCCCGTGTATATTAGTCGAGACTACTCCTATCAAAAGGTCTTCTGGATCTTCTTTTTTATATAACTGGACATTCACTTCGTCTATCGGCAAGTTATCGATATTAGATTTGATAATGCCATACATGATATTCTTATTGGCATTCGGATCTGGCAGTAAGGTTATTGTGACATTAGTAGTTATTTTGTCAATAACTGGGATTGATTGTGCGAAGCGAAGTAAATAACCTTCCTTAATATTGCTGCTATAAGATATGACCCAGCGGGAACATTATTGATGGTAAATATACCCTGGGAATTAGTATTGGTATGATAATAAGGTAGTATATTGCATGTATTCAATTTGACTACAGCTTCTGCAATAGGATTTCCGAGATCATCCTTAACTGTACCGGTAACGGAACCTGTCTGGGCCCCTGCATTCTTATCCAATTCAAAATCTACCCGGGTTTCCTGCCTGCCCACTGATTCCACTAAGTCACTAGTGTTGATTACATATTCATCAAAAAAAGACATTGAACTCTCCCATTTATAACTTTTATCAAGTATAAAATAACTAGATTTACACAATATGACATTCCTAATAAATGTGTGTAAAACCAGAAATACTATTCTTTTGTCAAAAGACCGGTAAGCTAGGTCAGGGGTGCTTCGTCAATGGTTAATAAACAAGCAAAATGACTTTCTGTTTAAGAAATGTAATTATAGTTCATTCAGGATTAATGCAATAGAGGCTTTTTAGGGACCTTTATTTATGTTAAAATACAATCATAAATCATCAGAATGAGTTGGGAGAAAGTAGATGCGCAAGTGTATTCTGGCCTAAATTAATATATGCAGGAATCAAGGAAGGACTAACGTTCTTCTGCTAATCCTGCTGTGACCAGAACACTTGTTAACTGATTTCATAGTAATCAATAAAAGCCGGCGCCATTAGGTTTCGGTATATGAACGTATTAATGTGATTTGATAAGGCTGTAAGTTACAGGTGTTGCTTATAGCCTTGGTTGTTTTCTGGAGGTGTTTTTGATGCTGTTAAGCTGTCGTAAAGTGAAGAAAAGTTTCGGCGGTCTAATCGTCCTAAATGGTGTTGATTTGGATATATGTCAGGGGGACCGCATAGGTCTGGTTGGACGCAATGGGGCTGGCAAGACAACTCTAGCCAATATTATAACCGGTTATCTCGATCATGATGAGGGTAGTATTATTACTACCCGGCAGCAGCTAAATATAGGTTATTTAAGACAGACTGAAGCTCGAACAGAGCTTTTTCTCGATGTATTGAATACTGATTGCCAGGTGGATAGTGAATTCCATCGCCTGGCCAGCCACCTGGGCATGAACCGGGTCATGGACTGGTCGATGGAGCGGTTGCAAAATCTCAGCGGTGGAGAAAAGACTAAAATGGCACTGGCCAGTATTTGGGCCTCTAATCCTGATTTGCTTATTATGGATGAACCTACTAACCATATGGATTACCAGGGAGTTGAATATCTGGTATCAGAGCTGGCCCGCTACCAGGGAACAGCGATCATTATCTCCCATGATCGTCATTTTCTTGATCGTACGGTGTCTAATATAGCAGATATTGAGAAAGGTACTGTGAGGATATACCCGGGCAACTACTCCTCATACCGGGAACTGAAGCGGCAGGAATGTGAAAGTAAATTACACGCCTATCAGTCCCAGCAGAAAGAACAGAAAGAGATCGATTACGCTATAGCAAGGTTAAAAAACTGGTCGGATAAGGCTCACCGTGAATCCCGGCAGAAGGGCGCTGGAATTAAAGGCGGTAAAGAATACTATAGAAAAAAGGCCAAAAAGCGTGACCAATCTGTAAAATCCCAAATAAAACGGCTGGAAAAGATGCGCCAGGATGGAGTCGAGCGACCGGAAGAGGAACGCCAGGTTGATTTCATCCTGAATTCCATGAAAAAAAGAGGACGACGATTACTGGAAGCAAAAGGCATTGCAAAAAGCTATGGAAATAACCGGCTCTTTGAAGATAGTACATTTTATATAAATAGAGGCGAAAAAATAGGTATCCTGGGACCCAATGGCTGTGGAAAGAGTACTATTCTGAAGATGATTCTGGGCCAGGAAAACCTGGATGCTGGGGAAATATTCTTGAGCCAGTCAGCCAGGATGACCTATGTGAGCCAGGAACTGCCGCAGGGTGAAAAAGTTGACTTTATATCTTTGGTGAAAGATTGGAATCTGGATGATCAGAAACATATTTTTCAGCTGCTAGCTGCCCTGGGGATAGACTATGACCGTCTCGGTATAGCAATGGGAGAACTAAGCCGGGGAGAAAGGATGAAGATTTCTATGGGACTGGCAATTATGGGTGAATATGATCTGCTCATATTTGATGAACCAACTAATCATTTGGACCTGTTAAGTCGTGAATCCATGGAGCAAAGCCTCATGCATTTCCCGGGAAGTATACTCCTTATTTCTCATGACCGTTACCTGCTGGAGCAGGTGTGTGACCATATGTTGATTTTTGATAAGCAAAGAATTATACGGTTCGAGGGCAATGTGTCAGACTATCTGGATAGAAAGTACGCCGCTGAATATCAAACAAGCTTCAAGATATCCGACATGGAAGAGGAAAAATTACTGCTGGAAACCAGGATTACCAGGGTGCTCAGTCAACTCAGTCTGTACAAACCCGGTGAACCTGATTATGCAGCACTTGAAGATGAATACCGTGTGCTGATACGGTGCAGAAATGAACTCGGGTATAATTCCAACATTTAAGAGATAGGGTTCCCTCTCGTGAGAACCTGTCCAGGTCCAATAAAAAGCTGCTAATCTCTAAATATAATTCAGGAAAAATAAATAACAAAGAAATGAAAATAATAGAATGTTTCTCGCCCACTGTAGTGTACGCAGGTGAGAAACATTCTGCTCTAAAGCTAATTGTTATCAGGAGGAGCACTAATAACGATGTTGCTTTAGATGGTATCCATGGGTACCCAGGCCCGAGATGGGCTGTTCTTCAATAATTCTGCCAAAAATAATATATATTGATTATAACAACTGATTTAGAACCTATTAGTATTCTTCATCCATTATTCTACTCCGGCAACTTAGGTTGGTACCAGTGGAACAAACATGCAGGTTTTACTCCGGCACTGGCTATGAATAAAAGAAACATGGATGCCAATTGTATAACACGCATTTTCGGGAACTTAAACATCATTACCACCTCCTTCCATATATACCCAAGTAGTTATAGTATTTTACAACTATATCTAAATAGAATTCAATACTTCAGAGCTGAATGGCAAATATTCGAAGGTGAATGGCAAATAATACGGAAATAAGAAATACAACCAGGAAAAATAATAGGCAAGGAAATGACTGCAAATGTTAGAATACAACATTATTGGGAATAAGGGTTGAGGTAAAGAATGGTTAGTTTAGTTCAGTTGGTTTAGCCTCTTGCGCAGGCGTTTCTCTTTATGACGGCTTAGTAAAACCCTATCTTCGGATAACATGACTATCTCAAAAGTATAGTCCGAAGGGGTAATTTCCTTGATGTGGCGGAGATTAACCAGATAGCTGCGATGAGTGCGAAAAAATCCATAAGGGGCAAGCCTTTCTTCTAAGGAATGAAGTTTACCCTTAATGATGTAGGCATTCCTCACAGTTTTAATATTAAGCTTTGATCTATTACTTTCAATAAAGAGAATTTCGTCTGGGTTTAAGAAGATTTTTTCTGCCTGGGTGTCTATCGCAATATGTTTTACATATCTTAACTCGCCTGGTGCAGGATGTTGTGCTTGCATTTTACCTATTAGTTTCTTTATAGTATTTTTGATCCTTTTCTCATTAAAGGGTTTAAGAATATAATCAAAAGCATATAAACCAAAAGCCTGTAAAGCATAATCAGGGAAAGCGGTTGCAAATACTATATTAATATCGTCATGCCTTTTCACCAGGGTTCGGGCCAGTTCCAGACCATTCATTTCCGGCATGTCAATATCCAGGAACACTACGTGGGGTAAGTATTTCGCTGCTTCCTCAAGAGCTTTTTTAGCGCTGGAAGTTACAGCAAGTACATTTACTCCAGGTACTTGCTCGATAATAGCTTTAAGATATATGCCGGTCGCCGGCTCGTCGTCAACAATAAGAACTTGTAGAGTCATGCTCTTCTACAGCTCCGCTTTTTCAAAAATTAAAGCTCGGTCTACAAAATGAATAAAGTGGTAACCCCAGGGGCTTACGGTAAAAGACTGCTCGATCATTCCGATCATTATTGGAAGAACCAAAGGCTGTAGTTTTATATAGTTTGTAAAGGTCATCATTACCAGGCCATATATAAGTAAAAGGAATAGAGAAACCTTACGGAATTTCAATCTTTCTTCTTCACTGTTTATCGGTTTATTTTCGGTTTCACCAGGTGCATATTTCCATAGTACGCCCCAGGAAACGAGCAAACTTAATACTATACCTATGTAAGCATGGGGTGGAGTAAAAAAGACGTTTAAGTAATGAGTTCCCCAGCCCAGCAGCAGGAAGCATACAGTACCCCCGATGAGGCAGCGATAATACCCACTGCAGTGCTCTCCTCCGGATGCCAGAC
Organism: Syntrophomonas sp.; assembly: GCA_016841875.1. Taxonomy (GTDB): domain Bacteria; phylum Bacillota; class Syntrophomonadia; order Syntrophomonadales; family Syntrophomonadaceae; genus JAAYJK01. Next base: position 53,005 of record JAENYG010000003.1, on the reverse strand, counting down.
GCAGAACTCCGGCAGTGATGGTGATACTCAGTACCTCTAGCAAGATACCAAAATACCAGGATAATAATACCAGGCAGGTCATCTTTATGATTTCGCCCAGCAGTATTTCCAACCCATAAGCCATGCGAGTCTCCTGGCGAGAATCACCTCCGATTTCTCCCGCCAGGTAAGCTGCGCATCTAACTGATACTTCATGAATACTCAAGCTATCTTCCTCCCTTTTTCTTTGGGATAACAAACCGTAAAACGGGTTCCATATTCCGGGTGACTGCTGAGTAATATAATTCCCCGGCATTTCTCTACCTGGTATTTTACTGAAGCTAGACCTACCCCTCGTTCAGAAGGACCACTTTTAGTTGAGAAGCCGGATTCAAAGATCCTGTTTTTAAATTCATGGGGAATCAACCCGTAGTTTTGGGTTTGAATAATGTAATATTTCGATCGTTCAAATATTTTGAGCTTGACCTTCCTTTTCTCCGGTGCTAAATCCTCCACAGCCTCCATAGCATTCTTGAGCAGGTTTCCCACCACTGCTATCAGTTCCGGGGATGGTACGGTAAGAGCAGCTAGATCTGTTTCCTGCTCTATCTCCAGAGATATGTCGCTGGCCGTCGCTATACCAGTTTGCACTAATAGAAAGGCACTCAATTCGGGAATGGCTAGCTGCAGTATGTCGCTGGTAAGCTGTATGTCTTTATACAGACCGCTGATGTAAGATTCAATCTGCTGGTTCTCTCCCAACTTTAACAGTCCGTAAATGACCTGAATGTGATTTATAAAATCATGGCGCTGGGCTTTAATGATCTGCATCATATTATTTAGATTGCTAATATTATTATTTTGCATTTCCGCCAGAGTTATCTGATTCCTTATATATAGCATTTTCCAGGTTAAGGTCAGTGATAATACTACGGCGATGATTAAGGTTGCGAACAGGATAATTATTATAGATTCTCTTGAATATAGCGGTGTAGCCCCTTCCAGGTAGAACTGGCAGTAGAAGGCTAATACTACCAGCATAACCGTCATACTCAAGAGCATAACGAATTTACTGTGATCTCTAAAGCTCTGTGCACTGTTATTATATATGGGTTTTATTAAACCAAGCAGGTCTACCTGTTTATGCCTCAGCCAAAATATTGATGCAGTTAGAAATGCAAACTCTGGAAGAGGATATATTATACGCCATAATGGTATATTCATGGCTTGCGGGGGAGAGATTCCGGTAAACAAGGAGACCGCAGCATTGAAGAGGATTTCGGCTGTACTAACGCCTAAAAATCCAAGAACTGTACTGCTTATACTTGAGAATAATGTTAGTTGGCATATACAAGCTAGCAAGGCTGCTATAACAGGAATCTGAATAAATACATTTACTCCCGGGGGCAGAGGTATGGAGCGCAGGAAATAGCTTAAAAGGGCGCTGGAAAGAGCTATTAACATAACTTTTAGGAAAGGCGGCTTGTTGTAACCAATTAAGACCAGCCCCAGGTATATTAGAATCAAAGTCTCTGTAAATGATTGTAATAATATCAGATAAAAAGTCATATTATCCAAGGTCAATCGCCTCCCAGTAGAGTCGCTATTGACAACACATGCAAGGGGGGACGGTTCTTGCCTTGCATATTATACTTACATACCATTCCGGTTTATTCAAATTCATCCGCAGGGTCAGTACTTATAATCAGATATATTGCCTTAAAGTCTAGTTAGCGTTTTATAATGATTATATATTTTAATTGTAATTAAGTAATATTTTACCATATATACCTGCCTTTTCACCATTATTTTACAATGATATCCCCTTACCCCTCTGGTGAATTTTCAATACTTTACGTGTCAACCCAAAGGCAAACACCTATATTGTCATCTTTTATTAGATTTTAAGTCTATTTCCTCAGCTTTTGGGTATTAGAGATAAACTAAAAAACTGAGATAAATTTTAAGAGAAATTTAAGCTTCACCTCGTATACTATGCACAAACGGAGATATAAAGCATAGATTGAGGAGGCGCAAGAAAAGTTCATGAATGATTTTGGTCACAAAAATAAAAAGGGGAAACGCGGGCTTTTCATCGCCCTGACGATTTTTATTCTCGTAGTGGGAACAACTTTATATCTATTAGCGGATCGATATCTTTTTGAGCATATTGAAATAGATAATGTGGAAAACATCACCGAAACACAGCTAAGTGAAACACAGAAAAGCACGACCGGTACGGAAACGGATAGAACAGTAGAGGAAAATACAAGTGCAGTTGATGAAGAAACATTTACGGCAGACCAACGGAACTACGAAAGCGACAGTAAAACCATATCCATTCAAAAAGTGGTGTCCGGTACGGGCAGGGATACGATCACCTATTTTGTGGCCGATGTATTTTTGAAAGATACCATCAGCCTCAATTCTGCCTTTGCCAAAAACCAGTTTGGCAGGAATATCATTGAATACACCTCACAGATTGCCGCGGATAACGATGCTGTTTTTGCTGTTAATGGGGACTATTATGGCTTTCGTGAAGACGGCATTCTCATTCGCAACGGGGTGATTTATCGTGACTCCCCTGCCCGAACCGGGCTTGCGATCTACGTAAACGGTGATATGGAGATCTACGATGAAACCCAAACCAGCGCCCAGGCGCTGTTGGACGATGATGTTTGGCAAACGCTTTCCTTTGGACCGGCCCTGGTGACCAACGCGGAAGTAGTTACCGGTCTCGGAAAGGTTGAGATTGACACCAATTTTGGCAACCATTCCATCCAGGGTTCCAACCCGCTCACCGGGATAGGAATCATCGCGCCCAATCACTACGTTTTTATAGTGGTGGATGGTCGAATGAATGGATACAGCAAGGGTATGACCCTTACCGAGTTTGCTGAGGTTTTTGCTGATCTTGGATGCACGGAGGCCTATAATCTGGACGGAGGCGGGTCCTCTACCATGTATTTCATGGGCCGGGTGTGAACAATCCACTAGGTAAAAATCAAGAAAGGGGTACCAGCGACATCTTATATGTTAAATAGGATGCCTGGAAGCGAATTATTATGAAAATATTAATTCCTGCTTATGAACCGGATAAAAAAGTGCTGAATTTGGTTCTGCAGCTTCAAAAAAGAACCCAGGATGAAATCGTGATAGTCGATGACGGCAGCGGAAATGCTTTTCAGGATATTTTTAACGCTGCTGAAATAATGGGGTGTACTGTTCTGCATCACAAAAAAAACCGCGGGAAAGGTATCGCACTGAAAACCGGCCTTCGATACATTAAAGAACAGGGTGAAAAAGCAGGTGTTGTCTGTGCGGACTGTGACGGGCAGCATTCAGCTGAGGATATTTTAAAGATTGCCGTGGTAACAAAAGACAAAGGCACTCACATCACATTAGGAAGCAGGCAGTTCAAAGGGGAAAGTTCCCTGGCGCAGCCGGGTGGGAAATACAATTACCAGGATCATGTTTTCTTTTGCTACGGGGTGCAGGATTCAGGACACCCAAACCGGCCTGCGGGGATATCCGGCCAGGATGTTTGGATGGCTGCTGCAGGTAGCAGGCCGACGTTTTGAATACGAGTTGAATATACTGCTGGATGCGAAACGAGTGGGCTGTCCAGTCTGCGAAATACCCATCTCTACCATATACGAGAATGGTAACAGATCATCTCATTTTAATCCAGTGACCGATTCTATCCGCGTATATCTGCCCCTTTTGAGGTTCAGCGGGGCCTCCATCTTATCCGCTGCCATAGATTTCATACTGCTGCTGGTTTTACAGAGAGCGACCGGCAATCTTCTGCTATCAGTCGTAGGAGCCCGGGCATGCAGCTCCCTGTTCAACTTCCTATGCAACAAATATTTGGTATTTAAAAAAGGTAGGAATAAAACCATACCTTCACTTTTGCGTTATTATACCCTGGTAGCTGCCCTTCTGGGTTGTAATTATATGCTGCTTTCTATGTTTGTGCATGCCTTCGGGATTTATCTGGTGCCTGCCAAACTGATGACCGAAGCTATATTATTTCTGATCAGCTACTGGATGCAGAGAAAGTTCGTATTCCCCCAGCACAGGGTTAAGGCTTTTTAGGAAACCGAGGGGACGGTTCTTGCGGTTGGTCATTGGTCATGGATCATGCCTTGATAATAATGCCTCTGTTAATTCCTGTTAATCGAGCCAACAATCCGGAAATCACTCAACCACGAGAACCGTCCCCTCGGTTTTGACACCGAGAGCTTACTACCTCTAAGAAGGACTCGGGATTTTCCAGGGAAAGATACAATTGTTTGACATCCTTTATATCTTTAATCATCCCCTGAAAAGATTCCGGTTGCTGTAGCTGAATCTCAATATTGCACTGCTCACCGGCAACCAGATACAGACATCCTGGCTGATCCTTCAACATACCGGGGGCGAATCCTGGCGACGACTTCCCTGCCCTGGTTATGGAGGCAATAGATTCCCATCGTATTTCCTGGCAGTATCGCAGCCCAATTCTAAAGCAAATGCTTTTATCGTTAACCTGATGGCAGTAAAGGCGCATAGCTCTATAATCTGCCCATAACCAGAGTATTGCCCATAAACCCAGGACCAGGTGCAGTATTTTCCACGTCATCCATCGATTGGGCAGCATTATGGATACCAGCAGTATTTCTAAAGCACATAGGCCAATAAACACTTTAACCAGTAACTCATAACTATTCAACTTTGTCTGAAACTCCAGGGAATCATCTGTTTGTCGTTTGCTTCTATAGGATAGATACAAAGCGTGATAAATGCGGGGTTCAATCATAGCCAGGCGAGCCAGCCGGGGTGGAACGATGATTTCCAATGCCTCCTGCCAGGCATCCATAGTCTCCATACCTTCCTTCTTCAATAGGCGATAACGCCTGATAATCCTGGTAATGTTGGTCAAGCAAATTATGATAAACATTGATTCTAATCCAGCAGGAATCCAGAGGAATATCTTCATCTGCTCTCGGGAGATTATCCCCGAGAAGCCTAGCAGGATATCAAGGATTACGATCAATAACAGAACCAGCAATGAATAACGTGAAAAATTAGGGTTTGATAAAAAATCGCGAATCTTCATTAAGATTTTCTCCCCTGCCCTTCCTATCACTTCACTACTATCATCCCAACACGTTGTGCAGATTACCTTCACTACAAGTATGAACCCTGACCTAAGGTCAGGGTCAATAACTTTTCTATCAAATTATTGGAGGCTGATTATTTTCACCTTTTTTAAGTATGGATGATATAGTATCTTTCATACGGAAGAATTCTTGTTTTCATCACCAGGCGCTGCTGCTTCATCCAGGTATTGCTGGCACAGTTTGCAGAACCTGGCCTGGGCCGGGGAGAGTAGGTCAGAAAGCATTTCGTTGATAACCGGCTCAAAAGAAGCCCGAGGTCCTTCTTTTAGATAAAATTCCTTTAATACGGGTATACTCCTCATGACACTCGTACAATCTCTGGCCAACTGCTCCACTTCCGGAACATCTTCGGGCAGGTGCATTAAAGCATTAAACCGCTCATTATAATCGATAAACAACCTGTATTCTTCGGGGTGGGCTTGAAAGTATTCCGCCACCTGGCGAAAGATTGGCTGGTGTTCCAGTCCCCAGTCAAAATCATCGAGCACTCCATATATATTACGGTCCTGTTCCATGAGTTCGGGCAAGTCGTGGTACGCTTCGGTCCCTAGTATGTCGGTTACTATTTTGAAAGTAGGAGGGTCTTCCCTCCCGTTGTCTATGTCTAAAGGCTCTTTGTTGAGTAGATTCTGAATTTTTTCCACTCGCTCCTCCAAGGTTTTTATCTGTGTTAATAATTCACCCTGCAGCGCTTCTAAAACAGCTCGCATAGACCGGGGATCACTTTGTGTTCCAATCATGGTCTTGATCTGGCCAAGGCTAAGACCAAGCGATTTAAGATATTTGATGGATCGCATATGATTCAGATGGGCGGCACCATAAAGACGGTATCCACCTGGAGAACGGCGGGGTTCATCCAGTAGACCAACTTTATGGTAATGCAGAATTGTTTTTACCGTAACCCCGGTTAACTCAGCAAATTCGCCAATAAACAGACTGGAGTTCACTTTACCACCTGCCTTCATTACAATTATATACACCTACCTGAGGTCGGGGTCAATATTATTACAGGAATTAACAGGTCGGGCTGCGAATAGATAAAAAAGGTATCAGACATTATAACGGGGCGAAAAGATATCCCTGCCTCGCTGCAGCGGTGTGTTGAAACTGCTTCACAGTTTCTTCCTTATACTTTTGAGCCTGCGAACCCCAATTGTGGTGCTCGCAGAGTGCTTCCGATGCTTAAAAGTTTCCCATTACTTTTTGTGCCTTGAGCACAGCGGAAAGGAATGATTGTTTTTATGAACAGAAAGCTCCTGCTGGCGTTAGTGCTGCTGGCTGTCATTAGCACGGGGCTGTTTGCAGCCCGTTCCTGGTATGGGAATAATAACCATTCCTTAACACCGGATAAGATCGAGTTCAGCCCGGAGCAAAAAGAGTCGACTGCCGAGCCGGTTAAGGAGGAAACTGCTGTGGCTTTCGTGGAACAGGAATATGGTTATTCTGGAAACAATAGGCCACTCACCTGCTGCAGGATCAGCAATAACAATACTGATATTCAACGAAAAATTCTGTGTGTTTTTGCTATTCATGGCTTTGAAGACGCTTTTTATCAGGATGGAAGGCTATTGGTGGATATTGCAAGTGATGTCATCGAATATTTCAAAAAGTATCCTGGTGATCTGGGCAATTATGAATTGCTGGTGGTTCCCTGCGCTAATCCTGATGGGGTTAATGAGGGATGGACATGCAATGGCCCCGGTAGATGCCAGTTGTCCCAGGGAATTGATATCAACATGGATTTCGATTATCACTTCAAGGTCAGGGAAAATCCGCGCAACCAGACCGGAGAGGCTCCCTTCACTTCGCCAGAATCTCGAGCATTGAGGGATTTGGTACTTAGTGAAAACCCCGATATTATCATTGACTTCCACGGCTGGGTCAATTCTGCCGCCGGAGACCCGGAGCTTTGTGCAGTATTCTGCGAGGGGATGGGTCTATCCCATGAGACAGTTGAAGAGGCCATATATCCTGGATTCTTTTCCGGTTGGGCCTTGGACCAGGGCAAAGCTGTTTTAGTTGAATTTCCAGATCCTTTCTCCGGTGAAGGTGCGTATGAAAAGAAAACTGAAGATCAAATCAACTATGATAAGAGCTTTTGCGATAATCTGAATTTCAGCTCCAGGACTATTGACTGTATCAAGGAAATTGCAGCCAGAAATCTGTAGACAGGGGGACGGTTCTTGACTTGCACTATGAAAGATAGTGTGGGAGGGTTCTTTACCTGAATTAAGGTGATAACAGCGAGGTTGGAATCATAGATCTTTTTCAGCCAGTAGCTGCCCGGCGGCGTTGGTAAGTATTATTTTATCGGCCTGGTAAACCCCGCTGCGCAGTTGGTAAACGTTTTGGAGGATAGCGATATTGTCTGGGTGGGCAATCCCAATAACCCTCTGAACGGTGGTGATTTCATTAACCTCGTTTCCGTCAATATCATCGATCCGGTATTCGGCGATGGGATCTACCCAGGTGGAAATTCTCTCAAGCATTGCTTCGTTTTCTTTATAAACACTTTTTTCCAGTTCAATAATGTGTTCGAGGCCGGTTTTCTGATCCTTGAAGCTTACCTGATAGTTACCCAGGTACTTTATCTCATACCTTTCTTCACCCATACTAAAATCATTGGAGACATTGAATATTTCACGCCAACCATCCTGGCCGGGTTTAAAGATATTTAGAGACTGCCCAGCTGAACTGCCGGTGTTGTAGCGGTAGAATAATACTTCCGGTCCATCTTGACCATCGACGTCCTGTAGTTTGAAGTCCGCCAGGGTGTAGCAGCTGTCTTGACTGTCCAGCGTCGCCATTTCGTATCCGTCCACCACTACGGTCCAGGCTGCTGGTATGCCATGTTCTCTTTTCTCGTAAAAAACAATCTTCTCCTTGCTATTGTCCCCGTTCAGATCCGCTTCCAGTGTTTTTTGCACCTTCAGGTTGTCTGTCAACACAAACTTTTCCTGCTCTACCCCAGGTTTGCCGCAACCGGTAGCTGTGACGGCCATGGTAGCTATAAGGCCGGCAATTATTGTTTTTTTAAACATTTCTATATCTCCTTTGTTTGAATTTGCTGTTATTTATAGCTGCTCTGGTTCTCTAATCAGCTTGGCATATTCAAAGCTGATTTCTCCATCATATTTAGGAATTAACAAGTTTTCACTTCTTTCTATAACTGCTTCCGGGCCAAGATATCTCAACATCTCTATATAACCACCTTTTGATAGTAAATCATTTTCCAATTTTTCAGGATTACCGATGACCTTAATAATGAAAGGACTGGTACACACATTATGATTGATTAGGATATTAGTACCCGCACAGTCTATCGAGCTGGTTGATATCAAACGTTGATCATTAACAGATATTGCTTCAGCTCCCGCATCTTTAAGATGGTTAAGGATTAAAATGATATCTGTATCATGAATTATAGAGTAATTTGGACCTTTTTCGTTACCAACATCAGAATCTGAAAGGGTTACGATTATTCCCGGGCCTTCCAATTCAACAGCTCCTGCCAGTATTTGATTAGTTTCCGATTCTGTTTTTGTCTGAGTATCGCTTTGAACTCCTGATGACGGTTCCTCAATATTTTGGGCATTTGTACATCCAAGCAGCCCAACAGCGGCCAAGACGATAACACTTACAATAGTAAATAAAAGAGATTTTTTTTGATAATCTGCAATCATCGTAATTCTCCTTTCAATATGGGATTTACCAGTCAGCATTCCAGCTGCTCCCGGAATCCATTGGGGTATCAACCTCATTTGCAATACCTGGATGATGGTATGCCCATATTCTTTGCGTTGTTCAGGCTCTATTGATGACAGGACCAGTGAGTCACATGCCAGTTCACAATCCTGATGCATTCTATAAAAGCCATACCAGATCACTGGATTGAACCAGTGCAGTATCTGCAATATTACCGTTATCCAGTTAAGCCAAATATCTTTTCGTTTCCAATGGGCTAATTCATGCAGACATATGTATTTAATTTGCTTATCACTAAGGTTTTTGATTATGTTCTCCGGCAGGATCAGCTTTGGATTTATCGTTCCGAAGAGGGCTGGTGCATGAATTCTATTTGTAACCACTATCGGGATACTGGCAGAAACATTCATAACTGACTTGCAGTTTTGTACTATTTCAATAATTGATGCATTATCTAATTGGGGTTCATGCCGAATTTGAGACCAGAGTTTGAAGTTGACATATATGGCATATCCCGCTGCCAGTGCAGCTCCTGCCAGCCATACCAGAAGCAAAACCACCTTCCAGTTAAAACTATTACCATCGTTTGGCCCCGGGCTATCAATAACATTCGGCTGCACCTGTCCCGAGTATAATTGTTCTGGATTATCATTAATATCTGTTGAAATACCGTCGTAGATGCCAGCTTCCATTAATGGACTGCCCGGCTCCGAGAAGGCAGGAGTGTAATGGCTAAAGGTCATCTGTTCAGTACCATGAATAAGCAGGTTATATATACTTATCGGACTTTCGGGAGTAAAAGGAACGATCAATCTCAGGAGAAGCAGGAACCAAATATAATAGTGCCAATTGGCGCTCACCTTATTATTGAACACCAATTTGGCAAAAAGAATTAAAAAAATCAAGATGCTTCCCATTAGCGAAGATATTACTATCCAGTCCAAGATAGGGTAAAATCCCTGCACTATTAACCGCTCCTTTACTTTCTCCTGTCGATAATTCCTTTGAGTTCCTCAATTTCCTCTTCTGATAACCTTTGTTCTTCTATAAAGTTGGCCAGCATTAGATTAAGAGAACCATCAAATACCTTTTTCAGGAAGATTTCACTTTCTACTCTAATACTATCCTTTTCTAAGACTATGGGAAAATACAGGTAGGATTTTCCTTCCTGGTGAAAGCCTAAAACCTTCTTATCTACCAATCGTCGAATCAAAGTCTTGATAGTCTTGGGCTTCCAATGAGTATTATCTTGCAGTTTATCAATTACTTCATTGGCAGTTATGGGTGAATTAGCCCAGATAATCTTCATTACCCGCCATTCCGCATCAGATATTTGGGGTGTTGTTGGCATTGGAAAAATCTCCTTTCCGATTACAAATGTAATACCTATAGCTTACACATGTAATCCATACATGTCAACAGTTTTTATTATAGACAAGGGGACCGTTCTTCCGTCTCCCGCTTGTAAGAGCACGCATGGTTAAATTCCCTGAATGCAAGAACCGTCAGGCTGTCTTTTGCGTTTACCTCTATTGACAGAGTCGATGATCCTTGATATTCTTGTACTATTACAAATAGTACATATGAGGGTGATGATTTGCATCTTAATATTGATCCTCGTTCCAGCATCCCGGTATATCAGCAGATAGTTGATGCTATAAAAAACACAGTGGCCCGAGGGCTTTATAACCCCGGGGACAAAATCCCTACTGTGAGAGAAATGGCTTCAGAACTTACCATAAATCCCAACACCATAGCCAAAGCATATCAAAAACTGGAGCAGGAAGGGGTTATAGTAACTATGCGCTCTCGCGGTACCTTTATAGCCGAGCGTAAAGCACCGCCGGGAAATGAAGCAATTAAGAAGCTGCTTAAACCTTCATTGGATAGACTCAGAGTAGATGCATTTCATCTGGGAATCGGAGAAGATGAATTGAAAGCCCTGTTTTTAGAGACTATGGAGGAGTGGGAAAGAGAGCGGAGGGATATTTAGGAATGGAATTACCGGCAATCGACATATGTAAACTTTCAAAATCCTATGATGGAATTATCGCTATTGACGAACTGTCCCTGTCAATACCTCAGGGAACTATATTTGGCCTCATTGGACCCAACGGGGCAGGCAAATCTACCCTCTTGCAGACCTTAATGGGAATTCTGCTTCCAGATCGAGGCGATGCCTGCATCATGGGTAAAAGTATCCTACAATCAGGCCCGGATATCAGGCAGCAGGTGGGATATGTACCAGATTTCCCTAACATGTACCCTATGTTCAAAGTTGAAGAAATGTTTATCCTGGCCCAAAAACTTTATAAAAACTGGGATGAAAGTAAATGCCGGAATTTGTGTAATTATTTCAAGATCCCTACCCGTAAAAGAGTAAGAACCTTATCCAGGGGCATGAAAGTTAGAGCAGCACTGGTCCTGGCTTTATCAATCAGACCCCGGGTTTTGATACTGGATGAACCTACCGCAGGGTTGGACCCGGTAGCACGGCGCGCCTTCTTGAAAGCCATGATAGATGAGGCAGCCGAGGGAAGAACAACCGTCCTTTATTCTTCACATAACCTAAATGATCTGGAGCAGACGGCAGACCATATTGCAGTAATAAACCAGGGCAAATTACTATTAACTTGTTCTATTGATGAGTTGAAAAACTCTATACACAAATCGCAGGTGGTTTTTGCCTCAGATAATCTGGCCGAAAAAGTGATTAATTCCCTGCCCGGCTTAATCGAAGTCGGCAAACAGGGTAAAATCTATACCTTTACTGCCAGCGGTGACCAACAAGCTTTCAGAGAGGCCCTTGGTGATCTTGACCCCACTATTATTGAACCTGTAAACCTCAGCCTGGAAGATGTTTTTATCACTTATATGAAAAAGGAGGGTTACAGTTATGACTACGCCATTTAAAAATGTTATTCTGCCGGTAAATAAGGGCCTGTTGTGGAAAGAATGGCAGCAGAATCGGATGTATTTCTTAGCCGCGTTCCTAATAATGAGTTATGATCCTCTTATTAAACCGCTTGGATACGGCATTAAGGATCTGCTTGGGGCAGATGCAGGGAGATACACTGTAGCTCATGCACTGGGCAACATAAGTGGACTATTTTCCGCTTCATATCATAATACCTTGGAACAGGTGGGAATGTATATTGTTATCTTACTGGGGGTTATCATTTTGGTTCAGGAAAGGTCAGGGAGCCTGAACTATCTGGTCAGCACACCAGTAAGCAGAACAGAGATTATCACTGCCAAATTCCTGACCGGGAGCGCAGCTATAACGGGAATCATAGTAGTCAACGCCCTTTTTATGATTGTAGCCGGGCTGCTGCTACCAGTTAGTTACAGTACGGGACTAGTTTTTAAGTGGGCCTTGCTCACTACAGCAGCTTTTCTCGCCCTTTTTAGCCTGGGCCTTATGATCGCTTCTTTTACCGGACATCTGCTATCAGCTGTCTGTCTGGCGATGCTGTTCACAGGTTTGCCATCAATGCTTGGGGTCATGATTATAAACTACAACACCATCCAAATCTTTAATTTTTCCCCGGCTTTCATATCGAAAGTGAATATGATAATCCATTATCTAACTATACCAGCTTACATAAGCAGGGATAGTGAATATATGCAAAATGCAGCAGCAGTCGTTAAATACTGCCCCAATTACCCACTGGAAACCTTCATGTTAATTCTTATGATGGGGTTATTTTTTATGCTGGCAGTGAAATGTTTTCAAAACAACCCCCTGGAAAACAACGGTCAGATGCTTATGTCCGGCAATGCTACCAACATAGCACAGATTGTTCTAGCAGCTATAATTGCCGTGGGCAATGCATCAATGGGGGCTGAGAGTATAGCTGGCTTTTGGGGCTCCATGGTGATAACTTTCATGATCGCATATCTGGTAATTATTCTGCTCAGTGCATTGGTATATTATATAAAGTTGGGGAGGTAGGAGTAATAGGTTTAGTGCGTTAATTCCGGGTTTAATTGACCTCCATTAAAAGTAATCCCCATATAATTAAGAATTGAGCGGTTAAATAACTTGCCATAGCCCAGGGACGGTAACGGAAAGCATGGTTGGTTTTACAGCCTATGGCCAGGAGGAAATCTGATAACATAAAAAATAACGAACCAACAAAGGGAATATATGTAATAGACTCATGGGGACTGACTATTAAGGTACTGCTGAAACTCATCATCAATAGAGCGAATATATAGACTCCAATCCCTATTTTTGTAGATATATCTAACCCAAAGGAGTTCTGCACAAAACGTGTATAAAATAACTTGCCAATCAAAATATACGCCAGGAACACTACCGCGCTTAATTTCCAATCAATAAATGAAGTTGTTAACTGGCAGAAAGTCAGGATATAAAAAAGATGGCACATGATAAAAGCAAAACCGCCGCAGGTAAATGCATATCTGGTGCTGTAAAAGGATATTCTAGCACTCTTATCTCCCCTAAGCAGTAATACATCACCTAACCAGGCGAACAATAATGCAAGGACCACCCAGGGTATTACGGATATACTCTTTTGAAGATAAACTCCTATCAGTACTGGCATTAGCATTGATTTGCTTACACAAAAGGGTATCCATTTCCGATCGAATGCCGCCCAGACATTCATAATTGACAACAAGACATAGGTAATTATCATAATACCACCCGGTGTATTCAACTGATCCCCTCCCCTCCTTCTTTAGATATTTATTATTCGATGATTTATTTTAAAACAATTACTTTTGGTCTTTCCATTTTCCACTTGATAATTCCGGATCACGTTCCTAGTATTTAAGAGATTTTTAAGATTAATATCTTCAATCAGAGATATGTAGAGGCACAGGTAGTAAGCATGAATAATTCTTGTCATCAAAAAAAGAAGAAAGCACGGTCAGATTATGATTTTGACATAATTATTCTCGGCCTATAAGTCTATTAGCTCTGGCGGGATGGTATTTTTTTGAGCACTGAGAGATCAATAATGTGGAAAACATCACCAGCGCAGAGACAGGTGACATGCTGAAGAGTATGATGGGTACGAAACGGATGGAACAGTAGAGGGAACTGTAAATACCGGGGAAGAAGAAACACTCACGGCAGGACTGATGGAACTATCGTCCCTATGAAAGCCGTAATAAAACCATTTTCATTCAAAAAGTGGGTTCTGGTACGTTGGATAGGATCATTCATTTTGTGGCCAACAGCAGTTATTCCTTTGTGACTCTATTTCCGGTATTTAGATATATAATTCCACACACTATGGCAACTGCCAGCACCCCAAAACCAATCCACGTAATCTTATCAGAATACTCGCTAAATAAAACGCTTAAAATTGCCATTACAAAGAATATGCCCGCTAATACGAATATAAAATTACCCATATATTGGCAAAGCTTTTCAATGTCATATCGCTCCTTTTCTTGTCTAGAAGCCGTATTGTATCCTGAAATTAGCCAGGTTACTTTTTTGTATTTAATAAGCCATCCCATAAGTATTAGTACAGCCGTTGGGGAAAAAAATATCATGATAAGGCCTCCTTCAATACCTGAGCAATCTCAAATGGTAAGCTATTTCAGATACTATTCATCATAACTGATCCCCAATTGAAGCCCTTTTTCAGTAAGTTCCACTTTAGCATTTTCTAACAGCGGCTCTATTATTTCCTCATCAATCCACAAAGGACTTTTCACTGCATATCCTTCTTCTTTTTCAGGAATATCTGAATATTTGTCTAAATAAACACCCCAATTAGCTTTAGCCAGGCTGTCGGCAAAGTGGTCTTTCATTAGCAAAAAGTACTCTTCCTCTGATATATCCCAGGCCTCTAATAAAACTATAATCTCTTCCAGTCTTAGCTGATCCATGCATTTTTGCTGATCAGCCAGATAAATATTAATCTGGTTCTCAGGAGGATACAACCCCAGTTTTCTTGCAGTGCTGCTGATTGTTTTGATTATTAGCAGATTATTAAATATTTCTTCGTCAGAAGGAACTGGCTTATTCCTGTTTTCTGCTTTCGTAATCTCCGAAAATATTTCATAATACCAATCAGATAATATAACAGCTTCACCATTAACCCGGGCAATAATGATAGTGTTATTTTCAACAGTAACATTACCTTTTAGCTTTTCCCCCAGGTTCCGACAATTATTATTTATTTTGGCTTGTTCTTCAGCATCAGGCCTGGTAACTTTAGAATAATCTATGTCTTTGATAAGACCCTCATTGGTAAGGGTAATAATTTCGTCAATCTGAGATTGAGTAAGTGGTTTATCGATATCTATTATATTGTTTGACTGCTGTGAACATCCTGATAATGTCACGGTTATGATTACAAGGCAAAATACAAAAATAATAGTGTTTTTCAAAAAACCAACCTCCAGATTAGGGATTGTATTACAAGCAAATACATTAGCTGCACTGTTTTATCATGAACTTGCTTGATGATTTGATTCATCCCGGTAAAAACTGCTACCCAATACATAGCCCAGGATCACTGAACTCATCATTACAAACTCGGATTTTATAAGTGTATACCATATGGTGAACATGAAAAAAAGACTGGGAATGCCGAACAGAGATAAAATAAAATTAATTACAATAATAAGTGCTGGTATACCTAATATCAAAAACCGCTGCCAATTTATCTTCCAGGAACCTTTCTCATCAGATGCTGCACGCCCAAGGGTTTCTATCCCCAGCAACAATCCAATTAACATTGAAGTTAATATCATTACTACATATATTGTGCGTCCCCACTGATAAGTAACACTATTTAATTCGGACAAATACTCCAGCAGAAATTGACTGCCAATAAACATGCCATATAAGACCAGTGCAAAAGCCAGATATTTTAACATCGATGTATTTTTCACTTCACATTCCCCCTCCTCAATGATATATCGTACACAAACCAGGCGTTGGTTTGCTAATTTCTTCGACCTATGATCCGTCCCCTGACTGTTTCACCTCCATTCCAACCTGGCAAAAACCACATTGGATAGCAGCAGCAGGACTCCTATAATAATGATATTGACCAGCGAAATGCCTACAAAAGCCAGCAGCGGGTTCTGGTAGATCAGAGCCATAGCTCCCCCAACTATTATTCCGGGTAATAAGAGCAGTAATATCTGCAGCATGAGAAATAATGGATACAAGGCCTTTTGGTCGAGGGCATTAGGGAAAATAATGCGGATCAAAAAGTTGGAACTCAAATTCAAAGTATAGAAACTCACCATAAATATGACCATGATCACTATTACATGAATCGGAACCTTTAGGATTATCCCGAGCGGGATATTCAGTGCCAGACTGTTTACGCTCATCCTCAGTATATCCAGCAAGTTGCTGCTGACGATCTTAAGCAGATTGGAACCGGGAATCAGAAAGACATACGGTTTGGTCAATTCATGCTGTCCGGCAGTGGATGCTGAAAAAATGAAAATAATATAGGCAATTATCCCGTTGGTCATATAGATGGGAGTTAGATCATCGGACTGTTTGCCGGTGAAGATACCAGCAGCTATTCCCGCCAGTAAAAATAATATGGTCAAAAGCCCAAGGTAGGGATGGAAGTCGCTTCGGCTGTACTCCAGCTTACTGCGCCAGAAAAGTGCCCAGGGTCCGGTTCCAACCTTTTTCACAATTAGATTCTTTCTTTTGCCAAAGAGAAAGGATGAACGCTGAGGTTTTTCTGCCCCCTCCTTGCGTTTCTTGCGGAGGCTTCGCTGTTCGGTAGCTTTCAGGGTATCTTCATAGTAGTCATCAGCAATATAGTATGAAATGAATATGCAGCCAAGCAGAAATAAAAACTGAAGGATAAGTGCGACCATACTGTAAGTACTGTACCCGGTGATAGCGGTCATAAATACAACTTTACTCCAGCCGATCACGGGCAGGTAATCAATAAAGGAAGCATTCAAACCCTGCAGCAGCCCTTGCAGCAGATTCCCGGCAGATATAATATAGCCTAGCAGATAGAAGCTAAAGACAGCCATCAGTGTTAAAAGTCCTTGCTGCAATCGCCGCTGGATACTATATTTACTCCCAATAGCAAAAACTAAAAAGTTCAAAGGTCCAATAACCAGGACCAGGCCAACATAACCCAGGTACATAAAAGGGAGATATTCCAGGTTTACACTTACAATATCTATAATCATAGGCATGAAAGCCAAAATAACTATGCCGTAAAGGAGAAAATTCACTAAACTCTGCTTAACCATGCTATAGAGTAATACTTTTTTAGGGGATACGGGAGCAGGAAACAAGAGATGCACATCCCCCATAGTAAAAAAGGTGGAAGACTCCTTGGTGCCGCGATACAAGAAAAATAAAATAAACGCAGTGCTTAACCCAGCAAATACCGCTCCAAGTATCTGTGGACCTGACTGTAATTGCATCGCACTGACATGCCTGTACCTCATCACCGAATTAAAGACCAGGGTACCTATCCAGAATATATATAATAGATAGATCAGAAGCCTCTTGGGATTCTGCCGGATTTCCACGAAATAGTTAACTATTATCCAGCCATCTCTTTGGGCCAGGAGTTTGAATTCATTCATCCCTGGTCACCTCTAAGAACAGGTCTTCCAGGGATACGATTTCATTGTTCCCCAGTTTTTCCTTCATTTCTTCCATAGCCATATCTACGATGATTTCCCCTTTTTTCATCACCAGAACGCGGTCACAAAGGTTTTCGATACTGTCGAGCAAGTGGGTGCTGACCAGTACTGTCTTCTGCTGTTCGCCCAGCTCTTTAAAAATCACCTTGGTTTCCCTGATCGACTTGGGGTCCAGACCGATCATCGGTTCATCGAAGAGATAAAGATCAGGTTCAGGCAACAGAGCGCAACAAATAGAGACCTTTTGTTTCATTCCTTTAGACAATTCTTTGGCCAATTTATCTTTCTTGTCCCACAGGTCATAACGGTCGATCAAGCGTTCTGCTTTCTGTTCAAAGTCCGGAACATTGTAAGCATAGGCGATAAATACCAGGTGTTCCCACACAGTCAGCATATCGTAGAGTTCAGGCACTTCAGGTACATAGGTAAACCTCTTCTTGGCTTCCTGGGAAGTGTTAGTATAATTGTCAATGGTAATGCTGCCGGCAGTCTTTCGTAGTAACCCGGCAATGGTTTTGATGGTGGTACTTTTACCGGCTCCATTAGGGCCCAAAAGGCCGACTATATCACCATGCTTTATGTTAAAACTGATATCGTCTATAGCAACAACATTTCCATATTTCTTGGTCAGGTGCTCTACCTTCAGCATTATTTTCCTCCTTAGGGTGCAATGTTGTTCCGGATCTCTTTCCACATATCATCCGAGATCAGCCCCAGTCTCCATAGAGCTACTCCCTGAAGCTGAAAACGTTTGGCAATACCTATCTTAGTCCTTATACTTTCAGTATTCTCACTGGGCAGAGAAATACCCAGGATCAATTTATCCGGTGAAACCTGGGCTGCCGCTGACTCAACGGCCTGATAGACCAGATTTGCCGGTTCTGGCTTGCTGCCATAATCATATGCCATAATAATGATCCGGTCGGCCACTTTGCCCAGAGCCTGGTAATCATAGCCTTGGTAAGCACTATTAGAAGGATGCAGGCAGAGGGTCAATTCCACGTCAGACTTTTTTAACTGGCCGGAAAGTCCGGTAACCAGGCGAGTAAAGTCTTTTCTTACTTGAGCAGCTTCCTCGGGGGTATCGTTCCAGCCCAGTCCCTCTAGATCCAGGTTGACGGCATCATATAGTGATGCTTCAGCCGCAATCTCCCCAACCGCTTTATTAAGTGCCGCGTCATTACTTATCAAACTGCGGATACGTGTATTGCTATCGGTCATATGTACTATCATTTCGGTTTGCAGCTGGTATTCATCCGCCGCTTGAAGCACGTCCTCCCAACCCTGAGGGCGCTGCCAGCCAGTTTCACTCCGGGTTAAAAGGTTCCCTTGCTCGTCCAGGCTATACCAGCCTAACGCTATAGTATCAACGATATCCGTATTCCCTCGCGTCCGATTCGGATAAGAACTGCCAAAAAGATTATTCCAACTGCTGGTCTCCTGGTCACCCAGGGCATAGAATCCTGTAACCCCCATCGCCGTAGGTGGAGTCTGAATACTCACTTCTCTGGTAGTTCCCTGCCATTGTACAGTACAGCCAAAGGTCTCACCCACAAAACGCAGCGGTACCATGGTCCTTCCTGATACGATTACCGGTGCAGAATCCAAAAATTGAGGCAGACCATTCACATAAGCTTCTTTAGTACCGATTTTCATTTCTACTACCAGACTGTCTCCTCTGACTACCACAGTCTGTCGCTGAGCGTCCCAGCTGACATCAAGGCCTAATGCTTCGGATACGGCCCGGAATGGCACCATAGTGCGATCATTTACGATTACCGGAGCGACATCGGTGGTTAGTTTCAGTCCATCTATGTTTACGCTGATATCCTGGGCACCATTGGCAGCCATAACCGGTAAGGTCAGCACAAGCAGCAGAATCAATATGTAACCAGATATCCTCCATAGCACTGCTTTCATTCTCTTCCTCATCTTAACACCTTTCCTGATTATTCTATTTATTACGTCAAAAAGTAATACAACCTTGCACATCCCTGCCAGAATTTACGGGAGATCTATTGCAGGAGGCAGCAAGCAGACAGGTTCCTATTTATTTCGTTATATAAGCAGGAACTCTCTCCTTGCTCCTTTATGTTATGCAGATCCCGTTTTCACTGGGATTATAGTTATACCAAAACACGATCCGCCCATCAGCCAGTACACCCAGAATATGAGTTTCGGCTGCCTTGATAGATATAATTTGGGTCTCGATAAGCAATGTATTCAGGTTCAATTGGTTAAGATAGAACATATTGTTGGCGTTGTCATCATAGTCGGTGTTGTAGGTAATAAAGGCTGAATAGCCTTGACCGACATAACAATGGTAAGGCATCCTGATATCTCCTGTATCACCGGGTTCGGTAAGAACAATCTGCTCAAATTCCCCGGTTCTAAAATCCAGATAATAGGTATTGTATTCACTGCTTTGTTTTTCACGGTTATATATAGGGGTATTAACCTCCAGCAAACCGGTATCATATCGGATGAAGCAGGTGGAAGAGCTTTCGGAAGTGATTTCATAAGTTTTTACCGCTCCGCTTTCCAGGTCGCACAGGGTATAATTCATGGCACTTTCATAACCTATCATGGTGGTTATAACCTTTTGCTCATGGGCCACAAACCGGGGGCTATTATAATAGGAAATGTACTGAAAGCTTCTGCTGGTAATCGCTGGTGTTGGGGCAAGCAGTTTTTCACTGTTATCAGCAGTATTCAACAGTTTAACTCCGGTTTCATCGGTATAAACATATCTTTTCTTATCACTGGATACGTCGTACCCGCCAAAGTAAATATCATTATTACCTTTTTTATCATAACGGGGTTCCCTGTTTATTTTCTCTGTGATTGCTGCTGGCAGCGAAACCTCATCCGATTGGGCAAGGGTTTTATCAACGCTTATTATTCTATCATTCAGCCGGATTACAATACTATCCCCGACCAGACTTATATCAGCAGCCGCAAAGTTCGCGCTTACTTCAAGCTGCTTCTCCACTTTCATGGTTTCAGGATCAACCAGCATCAGGGAAGCCGTTTTTTCTTGGTCATAAGGTGTATAGGCCAAAATCAACAGGCCGTTAAGCTCCCCCAACATGGACAGTTCTTGCATATTTCCTTCAAAGCCTATGATTTTATCAAAGCGCTGATAATGGCCTGTTATCGTAACGAGATGGTTATTTATATAAACCCGCCTGCCATTTACAAAGTACAGACTGCCGTCTTCCCGCTGCTTTAAGGTGTAAGTCTCAGTATAATCGATACGTTCGGTCTGACCTGGTCCATAGTTTATTAATACGGCTGTGATCGTGCCATCATTGTTTCTTGTAACCTTATCCAGGTAAATACCCCATGGGTTGCCAGCATTATATGAAGGGGTGTTTCGGTCATCAGAGCCAAGGTTAAAAAGAAAGGCTTGTTTTTGCTGGTCATAGGAGTGCGCCTTAATATTGGAAACATCAAGACTGGTCAGATCAAAATAGCGCTGGGCATATTCCAGAACGGTATCCAATGGAAATAGCCGCGAGGTACTACCCTCACCAGCCAACTCCAAGCTTTCCTTGCCGTATGCTTCCACATACTTAAACCAGCAGTACTTAGCTACATTGAGCGGATCTATTTCCTGAGCGGAGTTGAACTCTCGGGTGTTGCCTACAGTAGTAATGGAATCATATAGGTATTCCTGCCAGAGCTGTTCAAGTTCAGCTGGATCAGTTATCTCCTCGTATTCCAGGTTTTCCGCCTGTTTAGGGTTTTCGATATCCTGTATATTAGAATCCGTAGAACTTTTATTACATCCTGCAGCTGGTGCCAGCAGGAGCACAATCAGGACCAGGATCATAATTTTATTAAACATAAAAAAACCTTTCTTATTTTCTGCCGCAGCCAAACATCACTGGGTGTTTAACTGCTAACATGTATAATTGGTAGTTACACATACTTACCGTAGGCATTTTTCCATTTATCTGCAATTTCAATAAATTGATCATATCCGTTATTTCTTATGAATTCGACAGCCTGTCTGTACTTAGAATATTTGTAACCGTTTTTATTATGGAAATCTTGGATTATAGTACATACGGGATATTCTGCGCAATCCGCACAGGAATTTTGTTCTTTTTTTATGCAGCATACTTTCATCTTGCATTTAGCCTTGCTGATATCTCTTCCACCATGCCGGTACCCTATTTTACAGCCCTGACAGGCTTTCTCAATGAAGCCCCGGCATGTTCTGCAATATGCTCCACAGCAACCTATTTCTTCGATAGACATGATAGATTTACTCCTTGATGGCCTTTTTAATTCGGGATGTTATTATCCCGGCTGCGTATTATTTACCGACCTCAATGATGCCATTTCTTTATTTATGCTTATATAATGTTGATTATTGGAATTGACCCCTTAATGGTCTCTAACCCCGGATGGGCCTAATGTCGTCATCTTATCGACTTTGTCTATAGTTTGATGCTAGCAAAATGATGGCTATTTCTTTATATTTGCTTATATATTGTCAATGTTCGACATGCCTCTCCTGTCCATTGTCGCAAACTGAACTTGCACTCCCCAATACTCACAGTTGCTACTCTCTATGGGGCTTGCTATCTCTTGGTCCCCTGCCAGGCTGACCACCGCCGACGTCTCTTAGAATCACTATCCGCACTATTTTAATTTTCGTACTCTCTTTTCAATTATACTTGTTATCTTTTCGTATGAAGGGGGAGGGCCGGTCCACACTTCTTTTTTATCAACAAACAACGCGTCCGATATTCCCCATTCAAGAAAAGTTGCTCGATCAGAAGTATCATATTCTTGAAATATCACCTTGTCTCCGAACTCTGTTGAAGCCCTTTTCGCTCTTTCAAATACGATATTTTGTGCTGGACACCATCCATTAATAAATGCTGAAACTGTTACTTTACCAGGTTTGATACTCGGCTTCTTTTGCTGACGTATCCATTTGGGCAGAATGGCGTCCTCAGCAAAGGTTTTCCATAAAAGAACTTGTATCCCCTGCCGGTCAGCAGTTTTATATCCCTGCTTTTTAAACCAGGATCCCTTCATGAAGAATGGCAATATCACTCCCCAGGCTGCAATCCCTTTTGCTCCCAGCATTTTTACATCCTCTTCGGCAGCTTCAATCAAGGCCTTGCCCAGACCTTTCTTTTGAAAATTACCTCTTCCCTGTTCATGTCCATGCACCCATATGCAATTTACAAAGTATAGATCTTTACCTTCTGCGAAGGAATGCTCAATCGGGATATATTGAATCATTCCGCCTATTTCCCCATTATCGTCTCTCGCCAACTTAACTCTCAGGCCGTTATCCTTCATGGAGTGATACCATTTTTCTTTATGATCGCCAGCTTCTTTCATCTCATCGGACCAATCTTCTAAGCAGACGCAGTATAACTTCTTATGCTCCGGAGTTAAATCCTCAATAATCATACTTATGCTTCCACCTCCTCAGCAATATCCCCAATGAGGCACTTTCATGATTCATCGGGAGATTCTGGTTCTTCCTCCTTTTTATCCTCTGCCTGGCTGACCTCCAACGTAAGACCGTATTTTAAACGTTTAATCCACTAGAGTTACCCGATTACAACATTACCATCCTCTGCTGTATCTTTTTTGGCTTTCCTTATTTCATGATGAATGTCTAATATGCTTTTGTTGTTGGTATCTCGTATTACATAGGGTAGTGGAACATTTAAGTCGCTATATTTCTTCTCTACAGTAATTGAGATATCGATATCATTAAAGATAAGCATGGTTTTGCTGTTCTATAAATAAGCATTCGCCTCTCTATACTCGCCAACTGCAGTGCTGATGCATTTAACAAGCCATGCTGTAAAAGATAGGCTCGCTCCATCTCTCTCCTTTATCCTTCTAAATATATCCCTGGCATCTGTTACATCGATTTCAAGCAAAGCTTTCATATGGTGTTTATTTAAGCCTAACTCACAAACATCTATGGTAGAAACTCGACTGTCCGGAAACGATATCAGCTCACTATCTCGTATTTTACGCATATTTTTCATTATGACTCCTTTACCGGTTTAGAGTATAAAACCAAAGATTAGAGTTATTAAACTGCATATAATTGCATGAGGCTTCATCTCGTTGCAATTGTCTATTCTAGGCATTAGCCGCTATTAGACGTTCTATTAGAAAACGGCACATCGTATTTATTACTACCTTAGGAATCTATCCAAATTATCTGGAATACTGCATGTATTTCATAACTGAGGTTCTTATGATTTAACCCTTTCTACATTATGTTAATTATTTCCTTGTAATTCACTGGTAATTGTTTATAATACAACAAACTAATTGGGGAGTAATTGATCTGTTACAAAATGAAATGGCAAACGTTTCGTGGCAACGTTGCCATTTCTTTATTTTTGCTTATATTATGTCGCTTGTTAGGGCTGATCTTAAAGGTCTACAACCTCCGACGGTTCCTATGTTATCGGCCTGTAGATTTGTCTGCAGTCTAATGTCGGTAAAATTATGCTGTTATTTCTTTATATTTGCTTATATTTTGCCAATGTCCGACAATTACCTATTGCCCCGGAGCTCTCCTGTCCTTTGTTCTTCCTCCTGGCTGGACTCCTCCGCCGCCTCCCATTCTGTTGTTGGTGTATGAACCCACACTGCTTACCATGTCGGAAATGGCAAAGCTCTCATATTTAGTGCCGGGAGTATATGTGCCGCCTGAGTACAAACTGTCTTTAACTGTACCGGTTGAGCTGCCTCCATAGTAAATATTGTAAGTGGCACCGGTTTCCAACTCTGCTGAGCATAAAACCAGATTCTGAAATTGCTTTGTGGGTGCAAAAGTAAGCACTTCTTCGCCTTTATCGTTTTCAATATGAACTATGGTACCTGCTGCCATTGCTGACGTAAAGTTTATTATTACTGAATTCTGAGTGGATGATTGGTCTGGTGCCTGGGCCATGCCCGCGCTGCCTGCTGCTACGAGATAGCCGCCGGTTACTTGGAAGGAACCAGTGTAATCCAGTGCTCCATTGCCATCGCTGGTTGGGCCGTTCACGATCACAACCCCATCGGTCATAATGACGGGACCGTTTACATCAATGCCATCACCCCTGGCTTCAACTGCAATATATCCGCCATTAATATTAAGATATTGATTGCTGGAAGTATTAAAGGCGTCCTGCCCTGGACGTCCTCCCATTCCGGAATTGTCATTTCCTCCGGCAACATTTATTCCGTCATCGCTGGATACAATGTGAAGGTTACCATCGTTAAGGGTGATAACCGCGCTTTCGATCCCTTCATAGGATTGGGTGATGTTTATGTCTCCACCATTGATTGCCAGAGTATAATCTGCATGAATGCCATCATCTCCGGAGGAAACTGTTATATCTCCGCCGTTAATGGTCAGGCTGTCATTGGAATGGATGGAATCATCGGCAGAATCTATATTGAATGTACCGCCCTCAATGGTTAGATCAACACCCGCTTTTATTCCCTTGGTGCTGACGGAATCACTGTCATCGTTATTAAAGTTATTTAGCATACGGTTATCTGTTGGGAAACTGCTAACACTATCGCCGCTGCCTCCGCCGGAAGATATAGTCATCTTCCCACCATTTATTAATAGATTGGTTTCGGCTTGAACACCATCTTCTCCGGCTGTTATATCTATGGTGTTATTCTCCAGGATAATAAATCCTTTTTCAGCGTCCTCATCATTATTGGATTTTAGACCATCACCTTTTGCATTCACTGTGATATTCGCATCCCGGGCAGCAATACAGTCTCTGCCCCTGATACCATCAGCAATAGAATTGACCGTGATATTAGCTACGGTGATTATAAGTTTATCCTTACTGGTAATGCCATCCTTGTAGTTGGCATCTACTGTCAGTGAGCCGCTGTTATTTATAATCAAATCACATTTGCTGAAAATTGCGGCATCTGGTTCGTCCGATTGCGAATCTTCTAATAAATATACATATGAATCTCCATCAGTTATTCGGTTGTCAGTTCCACCTGCCAGGATGATAATTGCTTTTTCTGCTTTTAAGACATAAATAGGAGCGCTGTAAGAACAGCTAATATCCGCTTCATTCAAAACCAGCTTAACAACCTGTTTGTCTACTGTATTTACTATTATCTGTCCGTCATTCAAGGTGCCATTTATGCTGTAGGTTCCTCCCGATAATATAGTAACGGTACTGCCTTCAACCGCCGCACCAGTTCCGTCCAGAGTTATCGAATTGCCTTTTAATAATATATTGGTCGTTTCGGAGCTGTTCCAGCTGGAATCTTCATTATTATTAGCGTCATATTCAGCAAAAAATCTGCTGATGGAGCTGTTAGATTTATTTGTATTTTGAGATTCACTTTGATTGTTGGATTCACTTGTATTTTCAGATGTGCAAGATGATAAAAGCAAAGTACACATAATAAGAATCGCAGCAATCGCCATAGCGCGCATCAATCTATTCTTTAAAGCAATATTTTTATTGATGATAACAATCAATCCTTTATATGGGGTGTCTGTTTTTATTATAATATCTATATCTGCTTTTACCGAGATTGTTAAGAAAACTATATAGTCATTACATAGAAGAAAAACGCTTATACCCCTTCACTATTATTCAAGATATTATCCCTGCTTTAAGTGTCAGATAAAACGTCCTTGAGATAATCAACGGTGGTGTTTTTTTCTAAATGTTAACCGCTCGCGGATAATATCTACTGCATTCCCCATGTAATTACCCATCCTGATCATATGCAGAAGTATATCGATGTCATGCAGGGTCTGTTCACCGTAATTATCAATGATTCTCCCAACAGCTTCACTGTTGGGGTTGCCATCGCTTTCCGCCCAGTGCTGCGCATACAGCAGGGCTGGAGCTTCTTCAGGCGGACAATTCTCAAAGCTGCCCTGCAAAAGTTTACTGGCTTCATCGCCGCTTATACCTTCTTGCAAAGCCAGCTGGGTATGATAATAAGAACAATAACGGCAATCATTAACTGAGGTCACCGCCAGCATAAGCCGCTCCCGGAAGGCTAGCGAGATATGACTATTTCGCATCGCTGACCTGATCTGTTTACGGTTTTTAAATATGAAAAACAGTTCCTGCCAGAACTGGCCGAAGCTCCTGAAGGTTCTTTTTTTTGCCATGTCCAATAGCTCCTTTAATTGAGTTACTATAAATAATTGTACCTCAAATATATTTTCTCATGTACGACAGGGTAAGGTTCTTGATCTGTCCGCTTTAATAGTATATAGATTGCCATTTATTATTTTTGCTTATAACAATGCCAGGCATCTCCCCTATCCAGTTTTTATCTAAAAAATATATAATAGCAATAGAATATTGCCCTATGATGGCAGAATATTTTATTAAAATGAACCTTTTTGCATTTTGCGTTGTCTTGTTATATATAGATGAAAATAAATACTCTGGATTGCGGGGTTAGCAAGGTATTGGTTGAGGACGAGTTCTTAAGATTATTAAAAAAGGAAGAAGGCAAGCTCTTTCGCATTGCCCTGGCTGTACTAGGTAATGAGCAGGATGCATGGGATTCTATGCAGCAGACAGTAGAGAAAGCCTGGGCTAAAAGGAGTACTTTAAGAGGTGGAGCTGCCGCTTTTCCGGCCTGGATAAAGAGAATAGTGGTCAATCAAAGCTTGAACATCTTAAAAACTCGTAAGCGGGTAACCCCAATTGACCCGCAAGAAATGACGGGTATCCAGGAGATTTCTGAACATGCTGGACGCGATATAAGCCTGGTATGGGATGTAGTCATGGACCTGGGAGAGGAACACCGCAAAGTAATTGTACTGAGATATCTGGGTGACCTTACCCTGAACGAGATCGCCAGAGACCTTGGTATCTCCCTGGGAACGGTCAAGTCTCGTCTTAATACTGCTCATACCCGCATGCGGCAAAAGCTGCAGGATGATAACTTGAAAGGAGCAAACTAAAATGAAATCAGCACCAGATGATATGGATATATGGCTGAAAACCGCTTTAAATAGTTGGGCTGAACAAGGGGATTTACCATCAGGAAAATCAGCTCAGCTGCATGACATGATTACCCATTTAGCATTACAGGAACGAAAAAGGCGTTTGACCCGTACTGCTTGTGGATTTGCAGCAGCTGTTATGGCTTGCATATGGCTGCTGTTTGCCAGCTGCCCGATTGCTGCCGCTGCTTACCTGGTCAGCGATATTTCTCAACCACAATTTGCGCTAGCTCAAACATTAGCTTTAACGGTTGTTTTGACCTACCTTTTCATGAAGTATCGGGGTTCCATCCAGATCAGAAAATGTTTCGAGGTGAATTATGAATAACGAATTTCGCGGATTCATAAAAGAATTGTTCAGTATTATACTTATTTCTTTTGTTCTGGCTATGGTTTTAAGAACCTGGATCGTTGAAGGGCGGATAGTTCCAACCGGGTCAATGCTGCCTACTATACAACTCCAGGACCGCCTTATGGTCAACAAATTGATATACTATTTTGAAGAACCCCAAAAGGGAGATATTATAGTCTTCCAACCACCAGATGAAATCAATGCTAAAGATGATTTCGTAAAAAGACTGGTTGCTGTGCCAGGTGATAAAGTAGAAATTAAAAAAGGTCAGCTCTATGTTAATGATCAGGTGCAAGAGGAACCCTATGTGGCCGCACCTATGGATTATCGATTTGGCCCGGCAGTCGTTCCTCCAGACAGCTATTTCGTAATGGGAGATAATCGCAATTCCAGTTATGACAGCCATCTGTGGGGTGCCTGGCTTACCCGTGACCACCTTATTGGTAAAGCCTTTGTCACCTACTGGCCGCTGAATCATGTACATACTCTCCAACGATAAACTTAGTACCTGATTGCCTTCAACAGCTCTTTCTTATAAAATAAAAGAAAGGGCTGTAAGGTTAATTTCTATTTGGCTCTTCTCACATTTTGTTGATTTTGATATGCAGATTGTATAAATAGATCATCGTCTAATATCTTCTTGATGTCTCTTTGAGTTGTCGTGTCCCGTCCAGCGTAACCGATTAAAAACATGTTTTTGATACCAGATTCCATTCCCTCCTGTGAATTACGAGTTTACAATTAGTTAAAAAGATATCCTCTTGGATTATCAGTACTAAAAATTACAACTTTCTAGCAAAGTTGTAATTGTATACCTCGATAAATAATTCTTATTGAAGAAGTAGTGACGTTACATTGGGTGCTGTATGATGCAATTCTAAAGAAAGAGGAGGTCTGATTATGAGTGAGGAGAATAAGAGTATCCAAGAAGTATCAGAACAGGGAATCTCCAGGAGACAGTTTATTAAAGGTGCAGCTATTGGTACAGTTGGAGTCGCTTCCGCTGCTATGCTGCCAGGTTGTGCCCCCAAGACAGAGACAGAAACTGAGAATGAGACCACTGAGAATGTAAGTTTTGAAACCCCACCAGAACCGATCCCAGACAGTGAAATTAAATCTACCGTTACTGCTGATGTAGTAGTAGTCGGGGGTGGGTTGTCTGGCTTCTGCTCCGCTATATCAGCTGCTGAGGCAGGAGCCAAGGTAATCTTGCTGGAAAAGGGAACCGTCCCGGCCCTGCGGGGAATAGATTATGGCGCCATTGGCAGTAAGCTGCAAAAATCCATCGGTAATGAAGTTGACCGGGACGCTGCGGTAAGAGAAATAATGAGATTTGGGGGATATAAGGCTGACCAAAGGGTGGTTTCACTCTGGGCTGACTACAGCGGGGCTGCTGTAGACTGGCTGGTAGAAAAAGCAGAGTCGGTCGGAATTAAGGCTAACCCAGTTCCCCTTGCAGAACAGACTATACATGGTGCAACCTGGAATCATTTTTCAACCATGGCCTTTGCTTTCAATGCCACTGACGAAGCCATGGCTTCTGCCCCCACCGGCACCTCCCCTAAACAAGCGGCTATGAAATGGGTGCTGGAGAATAATGCCCAGAAATATGGCGTCGATATCCAATGGAAAACGCCGGCCGAGCAGCTGGTTAGAGACGATCAGGGCAAAGTAAGCGGTGTAATTGCTAAAGCTGAGGACGGATCTTATATTAAGTTCAACGCCGGCAAAGGAGTTATTCTGGCTACTGGCGATTATGGAAATAATCCTGAGATGCTAAAAAAATACATACCTTCATCAGAATATATATATGATATAGCCTATCCTGGTACGGTCAATACCGGGGATGGCCATAAAATGGGTCTGTGGATCGGTGGAGCGATGGATGAACTGCCTCATGCTCCTATGTACTTTGACCAGGGTGTAATAGGCCGCCCGGGGGGCAAACCTGTTCCCCTCACCCGTCAGCCCTGGTTGTATGTGAATCTTAATGGGGAACGTTTTTCCAATGAAGACCTGCCCTATGGTTACAATTGTAATGCTGTGTGCCAGCAGCCCGATCATTTGAAATGGGTAGTATTTGATGCCAAGTGGCCGGAGGAAGCACCCATATTTGAACAGATAGCATGCAAAAGGATGATACCTCCAGCAGCCTTACACAGCGAGGAGGAAATCCAGGGTTTGATAGCAGATGAAACTATAAAAAGTGCTGATACTATTGAGGGATTGGCTGAGAAAATGGAAGTGCCGGTTGAGACATTCCAAGCAAATGTAGCCAGGTACAACGAACTGGCAAAACAGGGCAAGGATCTTGATTTTGGTAAACGTCCCGAATGTTTGACCACCATAGAAAAAGCACCATTCTATGCAGTTCAAACCGGATCAACCCTGCTGGTCACACTGGGTGGCCTGAAGGTCAATGATAAACTTCAGGTCCTGGATACTGAATTGAAAGCCATTCCTGGACTATATGCGGTGGGCAATGTTTCCGGATGCTACTATGCTAATGACTATCCCAACATACTCCCAGGCAACAGTCACGGACGTGCTCTCACTTTCGGCTGGCTGGCAGGGAAAAATGCAACTGAGGTCTAAAGGTGAACTTTTTGGGTAATCATAGTATATTCGAACATAGGGGAAACCCGGGAATACCTGGATTTCCCCTTAATATTATGTTAAACATTTAAGCTGTCTCCCTGCTGCCCGAAAAATATGCTTTCTTCCACTTTAGAGCCACATTGACCAGAGCGATCATTACTGGCACTTCAATCAACGGTCCCACAACGGCTGCAAACGCCTGACCGGAGTTAATACCAAAGACAGCTACAGCCACAGCTATCGCTAATTCAAAATTGTTGCTCGCTGCAGTAAATGAGAGAGATGTGGTCTGTTCATAGTTGATTCCCATTTTCTTAGACACAAAGAAAGAAATACTGAACATGACCACAAAATAAATTAAAAGAGGAATAGCAATTCTGACTACGTCCAGAGGCAGTGAAACTATATATTGTCCCTTTAAAGAGAACATAACTACGATAGTAAATAATAAAGCATATAACGCAATCGGTCCTGACTTGGGAACGAATTTCCCATCATACCACTCTGCCCCTTTGCTTGGACGCAGGAAATAGCGAGTCAAGAAGCCAGCGGCAAATGGTATACCCAGGTAGATGGCAACGCTTTTGGCAACTTCGGCCATAGATACCTTCACTTCCATACCACCTATCCCCAGCCAGTCTGGTACAAGGGTTATGAAGAAATAAGCATAGACTGAATAGAAGATTACCTGGAAGATGGAATTAAAAGCTACCAGAGCAGCAGCATATTCATTGTCTCCATTGGCCAGGGTATTCCAAACTATTACCATGGCAATGCACCGGGCCAGACCAATGAGGATGATCCCTACCATATATTCCGGGTAATCTGGCAGAAGAAGAATGGCCAAAACAAACATTAGAATAGGGCCAATTATCCAGTTTTGCAGGAGAGATAAGCCTAATACTCTTCGATTTTTAAAAACCTTTCCCAGTTCTTCATATTTTACCCGGGCCAGAGGTGGATACATCATTATAATAAGCCCAATAGCTATAGGGATGGACGTTGTGCCTACCGAAAGGCTTTTTAGAAAGCCAGCGAAGCCAGGGAATACATATCCCAAAGCCACACCGATAAACATAGCCAAGAAAATCCAGATAGTTAAAAAACGATCTAAAAACGATAATTTAGATGCCAGTGTTTTTTCCAAAACAAACCCCTCCTCATTAATATCCTCACATTGTTATTTCTGTACTACAGATGGAAGTTTAAAGCAATACAAGCTCAATCACATACTGCGATGATAAAAAAATGCGATATTTATTAAGCTTCATTAACTACATTTGTCTATAATATAGCATAATTATATAATTATGCTATAAATAATTTTATATTAATAAAATAATAAATTAAATCTTCGCCTGCTTCTAAGCTTAATCCGAGTCTATGAAAGTGATAATTGTAAAGATCGCCCTTACCGTGAGTGTTGTACCAAAAAAACGATAACCCTGACTACAATAGACGAATATACATTAATAGGCGCGGTAATGAAATCAAAGAGAAAACAAGTGCTAATTTAATCAGTGAATACGGGCTGCAGATGAGGAGCTTACGGCCCGTAGAAGTAGAAAGTGTCTTTGGCAATATAAAGGGCAACTTCGGTATACGACGATTTGTACTTAAAGGACTAAATAAGGTAGATCTAGAATGGGGGTTACATTGTATCGCCCATAATATGAGAAAAATAGTGGCTGCCATGAGGTAGGAGGATGCCATTTTCTTGTGCTGCATTTAATCTCCCTGCAAATTTGTGTATTCTGTTTACTATAATATGGGCTGCGCCTAAAACTTAAGTTTAGGCACAGCCTCTTTATCCTTTATCGATTAGAAGTCATATTGGTCAACATTATCAGGAGTAAAGGTTAATAGCTCATAGTAATAAAGAGTATCTGCAGATACAAGTTCAGCTTCTGGGTAACCTGGAATATCAACTTTTCCGAGTTCGGTATTATAGGTTTTTCCTTCGACTAACTGAGCTGCAATAGTCACGGCAAAGCCTGCCCATTTTCCGGGATCCCAGAGAACTGATTCTAAAGCAGCACCGCTTTCAAATGATGATTTGGCCAGACTGGGAGTGATCCCGCCAACAACATAAATTTCACCTATCTTGCCTTCGTCTTCGATTGCTTTGGCAGCCGAACCGAATGCTTCAGTAGATATTGTGGCAATACATTTAAGATCAGGATATGTGGTAATCAAGTCCTTAGAGATCTGGTATGCTTTCTGCGGATCTGCATCACAGGATTCTACTGTCACTAATTCAAGATCAGGATACTTCTCTGCAGCATATTCTTTCATGTTTTCGATTCTGCTGCTCATAAATTCGTTGGTTAGAGTAGCTGCAATAATTGCATATTGCCCACTATCTCCAATGCTTCTTACCATGCTGTCTACCCAGGCATTACCCAAAATGACGAGGTCCATTAAGCCGGCATAGTAGTCACGACCTTCTGGTTCGCAGTCAAGATCCCAGGTTACTACTTTAATTCCAGCTTCCCGTGCTTTTTTTAGGGAAGGAACAATTGATGACGAATCCATACAAGCAGCCACTATGGCATCGACTTCACCTTGACTGATCAGGTCGTTGATTATTTGAATTTCAGCTGCAGAATCTGCTTCAGCAGGTCCTTTATATACAACCTCATAACCAAGAGCTTCACCGGCCTCTATTGCGCCGGCTGCACCCACTTCAAAGTAAGGTACACCAGCGGAAAATGTTACAAATGCAATTTTACCCTTAACTTCTGTTTCAGTTTGATCTGTTGTTGAATCTTTAGCACAACCACCTATAGAAAACATCAAGGCCAGTACTAGTAAAATAGAGATAATCGACTTTATTTTTTTCATTACTTCCCTTCCTTTCCCCTTGCTTATTCTTATTTTGATGATTTATATAAAACTGTGCACTTCTCCACACAATATTATTTTATTTTGTTGAGAGCCACATTCTGTAAGCAAGAACTGCTATAAGTGTGCAGCCAATCACAATCTGTTGCGCGTATGGTGAAAAATCAAGCATATTAAATCCGTTAGAAATAATCGCAAATATTGTTACCCCTAGAACTGCTCCCAACACAGTGCCGGAACCTCCGCTAATTCCGACACCTCCGAATACTGCTGCCGAAACACTCTGTAAAACGTAGGTATCACCCAGGTCAGCCCGTCCGGTTGCTACACGCGAAGTCAAGACCAGTGCTGCCAAAAAGGCAAGAACGGCAGAATATACATATACCAGCATCAGGTTATAGCCACAGTTGATTCCTGCAAAGCGAGCAACATCCGGATTGCTGCCAATAAGATATACTCTGCGTCCCCATATGGTGAAATTTAATAAAATTACTGAGGTTATTAATCCAATCAAAAGTATCAAAGCCTGATAGGGGATGATCCAGACATAATATTGGCCAAACATAGAAAACTGTTCAGGTAGATTTGAAATGGCCGTGCCTCTCGAAAAGACCAGGGCTAATCCTGTATACAAGGAAGATGTTCCCAGGGTAACAAGCATAGGATTTATCCTAAGAAACCCAATCAAAGAGCCGTTTAATAATCCGCAGATAAGCAGCAATAATAGTACTAGTAATATAGAAGACCACATATTCATTCCTGTCTTTAACAGCATTGCGAGACTGACAGATCCTAATCCAGTCATGGCTCCGATAGATAAATCAAAACCGCCAGATATAATACATACACTCATACCCAATGTTAACAATGAAAGTTCCACCATTTGAGCGGATATCTGCGTAATATTACCAAGCTTAAAAAAATTGCTGCTGAATATTGAAAAAATCAAGACCAGAATAATTATTAGCAGCAGCAATGTCATTTCATTTCCATATTTTTTGATCATAATAGGTCTGGTTATCCCTCCATGAGTCCTTCTAATTTATATCCTTCTTATTTGAAAATATAATGGCAATTATTATTATCAACCCGGTTACAAAACTCTGCCAGTATACCGAAATACGCATTAATACCAGTGCATTATTTACTTCTCCCAGGAGAATTACCCCTAGACAAGTTCCCAACAGCGAAGCCTTGCCTCCGTAAAAACTATTGCCGCCCAGTATGGCTGCTGCGATCAATGTCATTTCATAACCCATACCGGCGACAGGTTGGGCACTTCCAAGTTGAGCTATATATATTGTGCTGCCTATTCCAATAATGGCACCGAATGCAGCGAAAACAAATTTATAGACTGTGTCCTGATTGATTCCGACTCTAGTTGCTGCAACTGGATTTCCCCCAACCGCCAGGACATTTCTTCCCAGTACTGTATATTGAAGTATTAAGAAGCTAATGATTGCCGTAACAAGCCAGATATAAGTTGGTATATGCAGTCCCCAGATCTTTACACTGGCGATTATCGTAAACCATTTGGGCATAGTTGCTACCCATGAACCGTTGGTTACCAGCAATAAAG
Source organism: Syntrophomonas sp. (assembly GCA_016841875.1). Classification (GTDB taxonomy): domain Bacteria; phylum Bacillota; class Syntrophomonadia; order Syntrophomonadales; family Syntrophomonadaceae; genus JAAYJK01. The sequence continues at coordinate 18,149 of JAENYG010000003.1, read as the reverse complement.
AACCTCTCATTATACTCATGGTGCCCAGAGTAATTATTACTGCAGGCAACTTTATTTTTGCTACCAGATATCCATTGATCAAGCCAAGTACCATTCCTATAATCATACTTACCGCAAAAACGACTGCTGGTGTTGAGATGCCTATTTTGTCTGCAAAGTTAGCGAATGTACCAGTTATAATTCCTATGACCGCAAACTGTGCTCCTACAGAAACATCGATATTGCCCGTTACTATTATCAATGTCATACCAATAGCCATAATGCCGTACATAGCATTGTTTGCCAGGATATTGGCCAGGTTTTTAGCATGTAAAAACTCGGGAGATTGATTGGAAATAATTATTCCCAGCACAATTATGGTTAACAAGAGCAATGCTTCACGCTTTTTTGCCCAATCCAGTTTCCAAGACCACTGCATTATCCCATGAGTCCCTTCTGTATTACATCTTCTTGAGTAGTACTATCCGCTCTAACTTCATGCACTATCTGTCCGTTACGCATAATGATAATCCGATCTGAGATCGCTAAAGCTTCCGATAGATCGGAAGAAATCAGAATTACCCCAACTCCCGATTCAGCTAATTCTCGAAGAAGTCGATGTATTTCAGCCTTGGCCCCCACATCAACACCGCTGGTAGGCTCATCAGCTATCAGAATTTGTGGTTCAGCATTCAGCCATCGGCTGAACAATACTTTTTGCTGATTTCCCCCGCTCATATACTCCACTTTGATTTCAGGTATTTTAGGCTTTATATTTAGATTGCCTATATATACTTCAGCGGAAGAGAGTTCCTTTTTAGCACTGATCAGTTTAAATCTGTTCAGTACTTTATCAAGAGCAGTAGCTGTTATGTTATTTACCATACTTTGCTGTAAGAAAAGACCCTGCCCTCTCCTATCTTCAGGAAGATAACAGATGCCTTTGCTTATTGCATCAGCGGCAGATTTTACCTTGATTTCTCTGCCATTCATGAATATTGAACCCTTATCTGCTTTCAAAAGACCAAACAGAGTTTGAGCCATCTCACTCCTTTTGGCTCCGACTAAACCGGTAATCCCCAGTATTTCATATTTATACAAGGAAAAAGATATATCCTGGAATAATGGTTTTTTGCTAAGTCCTCTAACTTCAAAAATCTTCTCTCCCACCTCACCATTATTTCGCATAGGCAGGAATCTTAATTCACGGCCTACCATCATGCTGATAAGGGATTGCTGGTCTAGTTCATGGACGGGTCTTGTTGCTATCATTTCTCCATCACGCAGGATTGATATCCTGTCTGCGATAGTAAAGACCTCATCAAGTTTATGGGAGATATAGATAATGGAAATATCCTCTTTCTTCAGCATATGTATTATTCTATAGAGCATATTTACTTCGCTGGCTGATAAAGAAGCGGTAGGTTCATCCATAATAATGATCCTGGATTTTAATGTTATAGCTCGCGCTATAGCCACGATCTGCTGCATGCCGATGCTGACTTCACTCAACCTTGTATTGACATCAATATTAGTACACCCTATTTCATTAAGGGCTGCCCGGGCAGTTGTATTCATTTCTCCCCAATTAACGATCTGCCCCTTTAAGCTGCCTATGCAAATATTTTCGGCAATCGATAAATTCGGAAACAGACTTAGATCCTGGTATATCACGGAGATACCCATCTGAATGGCCTGGGCTGGTGTTAACCTATGTACCTGTTTACCTTCCATAATCATTTGGGTACCGTCATCAGGTTTTTCAACTCCGGCAATAATCTTAATTAAAGTAGTCTTGCCCGCACCATTTTCACCCACCAGGCCATGCACTTCACCTTCTTGCAGACTAAAATCAATATCGCTTAATACCTTTATGCCGGAATATGTTTTATTGAGCGCATGTATCCGTAAAATTTCTTTTGCCAAATATAGTACCTGCTTCTTTCTCAATTCATAAACCAGGATTCTATCAATTCCTGAAATGTGTTTGTGACCAAATAGGAAGTCGTTTACTATCCTTGAACGCTCTATGGTTTTTCTTTTAACTTAATGTCCTGGCTGCTTCCATAAAGTAATCGATATTGTGCATGGGAGTCTTAATGGGTATCTGGCACCCAGAGCTTAATATAAAGCCTTTAGGATTATCTCCAGCTTTCTTAATACACTCTGCAGCTGCAGCCAATATGGTGGTTTTATTTCCCCTCATTATTACGTTAGAAGGATCCACATTGCCCATAAGACGAACCTTGTCACCTATTTCATCTCTGGCCCGGCCGATATCCACCACATTGTCGAGGCTGAATAGGCTGATATTCAGCGATGCTATTTCCTGCCATATTTTATAGGTGTTGCCACAAAGGTGAAGCGATGGTTTTTTCCCGGTTTTTTCTATAGCGGTTTTGATGATTTCCCGAAAATAGGGGCTGACAAATTCTTTAAAAATATTTGGTCCAATAACAGTTCCTGATGCTAGAGGATCCGCCATACTGATACCAATATCATAGACCGATAGTGCGTCAATACAGTTTTTACAGCTTTCTGTAACCAAGTACAATAATCGATGAACCTGCTCAGGATTCTTATGTACATCTTTAAGGATATTTTCTACACCTCGTAAATAGGCAGCTATAGTAAAAGGACCTGCTACACTGCACCCTATTCCAATGATATCACCGGCTGCTTCCCGGAGCATTTCACAGGCTTGCAAGAATAAAGGAATACGCCCATCTTTATATGGGTTTAATGGTTCAAGAGAAGCTAGCATAGAATAGTCGGTAATAAAGACATCTTTAACAAAAGGTATGTTATCTTCAGGGAAAATTACATTGGCCCCCATAGCTTCGGCAATACCGTAAGCATCTGGACCTAAACCCAGACTATCATGACCAAAACGATTGAAAGCAGCAATTTCAGCTTCTACCATCAGCTGGGGAGAATGCCAATATTGAGAAACTGTAGTACCTATCAGCCTGGTGCTGGGCTCACCTAAAAGAGGAATACAGGGTATGCGGTCCAAATCATTTCCCGCATCCATCGCCGCTATTCTCTCTTTAGGAGTCATCTCATCTTTAAGGTGTGGAACCAGTTTTTTCACAGCGATTCTCCTCCCTTTATTATTCAGTGATTAAGTAACGGAATATCAAAATACTTTAAAATATAACAGGTGGGAAACTGGTATCAAACATAATCATCAATAGTCTCCTGACACGGGAAAGACATATTTTCAATAAATCGATGTTCAAAATCTGAAAGCAATGAGAGTTCAAAATGCTCAATTTTTTGGGAAATATCTTCAACTCGCAGGCGTGAATTTTTTGATAACAACACCAACTCTGCCCCGGCCAAGGCTGAATTGCCAGCAAGCAATATTCTGTCCTTCCAGGCTGGCGGAAAGAAACCCAGATGAATCAAGCTTTGCGTATCAACATAGGTGCCAAAAGCACCTGCAAGTATTGTTTTATCTATCTCATCAGCAGTTATTCCTGCCTGGCTTATCAGGGTCTTTATTCCTGAAACGATAGCACTTTTAGCCAACTGAACTTGACGTATATCAGCTTGACTGATATATATGCCGTTAATACATTCATCTGAAGGCGGAATCACCCAGAATCTTCTCTTCCCATCAACTTCGCCTATGTTCTCTGTTAAAACAGCCTCAGGGTCGTTAATTAAAATTCTCTCTCTGGTATTAATCCGCCCAGAAGGAGTAATTATTCCAGTATTCAATAATGTACTTACCAGATCTACCAGTCCGCTTCCACATAATCCACAAGGGGAAGCCCCGCCGATAGTACTATACTCAAGATGCTTATTGTGAAGACAGACTTTTTCTATCGCTCCGTCTTGGGCCTGCATCCCACAGGATATATTCATACCCTCAAAAGCTGGCCCAGCAGCGGTTGAACAGGCTAAAAGTTTAGCGTCTTTTAATAGCACTATCTCGCCATTTGTACCAATATCTAAAAAAAGTATGGTGGATTCTGATTTATCCAGATCGGCAGCTATTATTCCAGATACTATATCAGCGCCGATATAACTTGAGACCGATGGTAAGCAATATAATCGTGCAAACGGTGATATTGACAACCCGGATGTTTCAGCATCTACAACCTGCCCCTGGTTGAATATTGGATAATACGGAGACCGCCCCAGTTGATTCGGATTCACACCTAATAGTAAATGTAACATCACGGTATTCGCGGCTACTGCTACCTCATAGATAAAACGTCTATTTATTCCAGCCTTTGTACACAGTTCCCCTATTAATTCATTACTACATTGAACTATTAACCTGCATAGAGTTTCTGTGCCAGACGAATCATTGCTTGTATGCTGAATCCTGGATAATACGTCCATGCCATATCTTGTCTGCGGATTTAGGCTAGATGCTACAGCCAATTTATGGCCGTTTATCAAATTCAATAGACTAGCAACTACCGTTGTTGTGCCAATATCAATAGCTACTCCATATTTATGCGAGGTAGTATCAGAAGTCTCTAAACCACAAATTGTTGTTTCATTAATAACTACGGTCAACAATCCTGCTTCATATTCACCAAGAAATTTGAGTATATCTAGTAAATGCTTCCTGTCAACAGGCAATTGTACCTCTTTCAATAATTGGTCCAATCGCGAATGTTGGAAACAATTATGGCATAAACTAACAACCTGTTTTTTAACTTGAGGTTCTATTTCTACATCTATAGAAAAAGAATTTTCGAGAATGCGTATTCTTTTCTCCTGTTTCGGTAAGAGAAATGTAACCTTTCCCATTACCTGGCAGCAACAGGCTAAACGTATACCTTTGTTTATCTCTTGGAGTGATACAAGTTCCAGTTCATCATCTCCGGCTGATAGACAATCCCCTTCCAGTATTTGCACCCTGCATTTGCCACAAGTCCCATTACCCCCACAGGAACTCTCTATCTCGATTCCGTCCTCATCAAGGAGATCTAACAACAGTGAGGGCAGATCGTCATGGCACTCCAATGTGAATTTCTTTACCTGCTCTGGGAAATTTACCATACTATAATTCTCCTATCCCTGGGGTAAATACTCACTTACAGCCGCAGCCATGGCTTGCAGGTTAGCAACAGGAGTGCTCGTACTGATTCCACAAGCTGGAGAGAGGACTGCTGCTCCATTCCTTAGACATGATAAAGAGGCCGCCTTTACTCTATCGGGGTCACCATTTTGCAGCAGGTGGGTGCTAACATTTCCTACAACCACCTTATTGTCAAGAGCTGCATGTATAGCGGTTATACTGGTGTTTGAATCAATACTTATTCCCTGGGCTTTTAATTGATTAATTTCATTTAATATAGTGTGCAGACCTCCACAGATATGAACTATGCAGGCCTGGTATTCACCTTCTAATTCCTCTAATATACGGTTAATATAGGGTAAAGCAAAATCAGCAAAGCGTCTTGGTCCCAGGATATCTCCAGTTCCGCTGGGGTCAGATATGGTTAAAATCTGGGCTCCAGCCTGTAACAGTGTTCTGCCGTATGAAATCAGGTTATCGGTTAGGAATGATAAAAATGCATGTGCCTGCTGTGGTTGCTTACCCAAAGCCCTAAAAAATATCATCGGCTCAATTAATGAGGTGGCCAAGCTGATCGGCCCGATGATATTAGCAATTACTGGTGCATCAATATTACTGACTGATAGTCTGGTAACTGCATCACCAACCAGTCCGATTCTCCCCCGGTCTTGTCTTATAGCCTGTAGTTTCGGCCATTCTATTATTTGTGTAAGCGGATACTCAATCACCCGGGGTTCAGTATCTGTTGTACCCATATATACCCTGGCGCCCATAGCTTCTGCTTCAACAGTCATACAAAACGGTACTCCAAGATTTTCAATCCCGGTCAATTTATGAACCTCTATCGCCAGTTTCGCAAGAGATTTTTCATCCATGTGAGCATCAGGCCAGTAGATGTCAGTTTTTTTCATGAGTTCAGTGGTGACCATATTCAACATTCCACCAGGGCAAATGAAAGGGGGACGATCAACTTTATCGCCATTCAATGCCTGGATGACTCTTTTTGTTATGGTGCTCACCTTAAAGCCACTTCCTTTTTATTCAGTAACTGCTGAGCTACCCTCACAGCCCCATTAGCATTATTAGCATAACCGTCTGCACCTATATGGTCAGCAAAGGCCTTGGAAATTGGTCCTCCACCAACCAATACGGTAACTTTTTCTCTTAAATTATCATTTTCTAATAGACTTATCACTTCAGCCATTCCATCCATAGTTGTTGACATTAGGGTTGATAAGCAGAGTAAATGAGCATCATGATCTTTTACCCCGGTAACAAAATTAGCCAGTGGAACATCCCGGCCAAGATCATAAACTTGGAATCCTGCTACTTCTAACATCAATTTGACTAAGTTTTTCCCTATATCATGGGTATCTCCCTCAATGACCCCGATAACGGCTCTATATTTGTTTTGATCATCTGTTCTTTCTAAATGTGGAGTTAGAATATCCATGCCTGCGTACATAGCATCAGAGCATAATAGAAGCTCAGGAACAAAATACTCCTCCTCCTCATAAAGGCGCCCGGCTTCATTCATACCAACTACGAGGCCCTCATTGATCGCCTTCAGGGCAGGAATATTGCTTTCCAGAGCTTTTTTAGCTGATTCAAGAACTAAGTCTTCTTCCATATCCCTAACCCCCTGAGCTAGCCTTTGTAAAATCTCCCCGTTATTACTCATGTTTTACACCTCCTGACACCTTGACCCAGTCGTTTCGTTAATCAAAAATATATATTTACACAGTTGCCATATTATAACCATAAGTAAGCATGTGATTAACTATAGGTTATGATGAGATAATTATTCGACGTTTTATTATTAATTTCCTTTATTTATTACATTACAATTGATTATAAAAACCAATTCGTATTAGCAGATAAATAACAAGAAAATCTCGATCCATCTGAGTTTAAAGGAAACGGACGCTTAACTTGACATAAAAATAATTAAGATAATGCTTTTAAAAGTAATTTAGTTAACGCATTAGGTACTACCCCCACTTCCCGGTGAAACTGGCAGCAAAAAAGAAGCCCTTTCAGGCTTCCTCTAATGTGTTTAGATAGTTGGACACAAAACTGATAATATTTAGCGCTGAGGAACAAATCCTTCTTCATGAAGTTCGATGGATGCTGTTCCCCCGGTAAGATTATCGACTTCTGCCATGAAGCGGGGAATTTGGTCAAGAGCAATCCAGGCTTCTAAACTGATACGATCAGCATATTGAATATTAATTACCTGGTTTAGAGATTTGAAGAATCGATTTTCGAAACTGCCATAATGGCTGTAGTCCATTGTAATCACAATCTTCCGTGATTGTTCCATACTGACAGTCCTGGCTTTATCCAATGCAGATTGAACTACCCCGGAATATGCTCTTACCAATCCCCCGGTTCCGAGCAGGGTTCCACCAAAATAACGGACTACCACAGCCATAATATTTTCTAATTCCCTCTTCTTTAGCACATTTAGAATAGGTGATCCCGCTGTACCGCTGGGTTCGCCATCATCGCTGCACCGTTCCAGGATACCAGTATCCTGTCTCAGTCTATAAGCATAACAATAATGTCTACCCCCGGGATATTTTTGGCTGGCAGCTTGAAGAATTTTCTCTATGTCCTGCGGCTCGATCAGCGGGGATAAGATACATATAAATCTAGACTTTTTTTCGATTAATTCCAGGGTGATAATATCACTGATGGTCTTGAATATCATTATCTATTCCCATTCTTTCCATATCTCAGGCCGGTATCCTACGGTTACCAGTTTGCCATTGCGTACAATAGGAGTATTATAAAGAATCGGATTGTTTAATAATATTTCTTCCCTCATACTGCTGCTGCCAATTCGGTCCATATTTAATCTAGTATAGTCCTTTACCTTTGGGTTAATTATTTCTTTAAGGCCTATAGCTGATTTAACATTGGCAAACTCACCTTTGCTTAAACCTTTTTGATTAAGGTCTATAAATTGGTATTTAATGTTTCGTTCCTTAAAATATCGTTCAGCTTTCTGGGTATCAAAGCATTTCTTTCTTCCGAAAATCTGAATATTCACCTGTATTACAACCTTTCATTGGTTTGTAACTTAAGACAATACTGTACATTATTTTACCACGCAGTTTAATTGGTAAAAAGAAAACAATCAGGAACTTAGATAATATATATTTTCATTCTATTTGGTGGGACAAGGAACCTGTCCCCCTGTCCCACGAATGATGCTGATTTTCTTATTTGCCATTGAACCGAGATTTTTGTAGTATAAATTAGTAAGAAATCGCAAAACAGAGTAAATATGCTACACGGAGGTACTCTATGGAAACATTCCTGGATAGATTCTTAAGGTATGTGAAAATTGATACTCAGTCAGATGAGGGCTCAACTGCTCATCCGAGTACACCGGGGCAGTTGGAATTAGCCAGTCTGCTGGAAAAAGAGCTCCGGGGATTAGACTTAAGTAATATCAGGCTTAGCGATAAAGGCTATTTAATGGCCGAGCTGCCTGCAAATAGCGATAAAAATCTTCCGACGGTTGGTTTTATAGCCCATCTGGATACCAGCCCTGATGTTTCAGGCAAGGACGTTAAACCGCAGGTATTCCCGGACTATGATGGTCAGGATTTAATTCTGAATGAGGCTGAGAACATCGTCTTAAATGTTCAAGAGTATCCGGAGCTCGATGATTATGTCGGCCAGACTATTATAACCAGCGATGGAACTACCCTGCTGGGGGCTGATGATAAGGCCGGGATAGCAGCTATCATGACTGCTATAGCGGGTATTATGGATAAACCGGAATCCAAACACGGCAGGATAGTTATATGTTTTACTCCGGACGAGGAAATAGGTCAGGGTGCAGATTTTTTTGATGTAGCTGGCTTTGGAGCGGATTTCGCTTATACAATTGATGGGGGCATTTTAGGAGAACTGGAGTATGAGACCTTCAATGCAGCGATTGCTCACGTTGATATTCAAGGAATTAATGTACACCCCGGTTCAGCATATATGCGAATGAAAAATGCACTGCATATTGCCATGGAATTGAATTCTCTGGTTCCGGCTCATGAACGTCCAGAACACACCCGTAATCATGAAGGATTTTATCATATTAACAAGCTTGAAGGAAATGTTGAGTCGGCTAAGATGATCTATTTAATTAGAGACCATGATGGGGCTAAATTTGAGCAGAAGAAGACTTATTTTGAAAGCTGCGCTGCCTTTCTGAACAGCAAGTATGGTGAAAAAACAGTTAATATTAAGATATCGGATCAATATTATAATATGAAAGAAAAAATTGAGCCAGTTTTTTATATAGTTGATCTAGCAGAACGGGCAATAGCTGATAATGGCATTATTCCGCGGATAAAACCGATTCGGGGTGGGACAGACGGCGCTCGTCTTTCCTATATGGAACTCCCCTGCCCTAATATTTTCACTGGCGGTCATAACTTTCACAGCCGGTATGAATTTATCAGTTTGGAATCGATGAAAAAGGCTGTCGGAGTTATTATGCGGATTATTGAACTCATCGAAATTAAAGACTGGTCTATCAGCAGTAAGACATGAGCATGTTCGGTATCCCTTCATCTTGCATCAGGAATCTCCGTTTTAGGCCAAGAGACGCACCTCCAGGAATGTCTCCAGGTCAGAGGTATTCGACAGTTAAGAGACCGTAAAATAAGCAATAGAGGAAGATTTAAGTTGGAAAACAAAAACAATAACTTATTGGCATATATGTGCCTTTTGAGTGCGGTTATCCTGTGGGGAGGCAACTGGGCTGCGGTTCGCTATGCAGTTCAAGCAATGCCTCATTTGGTGGTTGTGACCATACGATCCACCCTGGCGGCAGTAGTTTTACTAGCAGTGCTTCGTTTTACCAGAGGGAAAAGACTAACCCTGGACAATATTAAGATATTTGCCCTGCTCGGATTCGTAGGGATATTTGGCTTCAATTTTCTCCAGTTTACCGGCCTTAAATATACCACCGCTATTAACGGTTCTCTGATAAATGGCACCATCCCCATCATAACTATTTTACTTTCCAGGATAATCATCAAGGAAAGGCTGAGTTACATCCAGCTATTGGGTGTAATAGTCTCCCTATTTGGTGTTGGATGGGTAATAATCAATGGCTCCTGGGCAATCATCAGTTCCTTTAGATTCAATATCGGGGATATAATGATGCTGCTGGCAGCCACATGCTGGGCTCTGTATACGATTTATGGAAGAAGGCCAACTTTGGAATATTCAGCTATATATGTTACCGCTTATGCGACTTTGTTTGCGGCACTTTACTTTATGCCCTTTGGAATAATACAATATCATTCTAACCCGGTCTATACGGTTTCCTGGGAGATGATTGCAGCTATCGTTTACCTTGTTATAGTGGCAGTCATTGCCCTGGCGGCCTGGATTAAAGGAGTGAGTATTTTAGGGCCGAGCCGGTCATCAATATTTATGAATTTGGTGCCGATATTTACGGTGTTTTTTGCTTCTCTATTTTTAGGCGAGATGGTTACGCTCCATCAGGTTATAGGTGCAGTTTTCGTAATAAGCGGAGTATTTCTTACCACTGAGCGATTCGCATTGAAACCGGCTGGTGAGCTTGAAACTGAACAGGGTTAAAGGGTTCTTTGTAAATGGGGACGGTTTGAAGACTTGTACCAGCTGCGAATTAATATATTTATGCAAGTCAAGAACCGTCCCCAACATATTTAGTTTAGAAATCTCCCTTTCCGGTTAAATTAAGGGTGGAGGTGGTAATATGCGATTGGCAGCCAGGATGTCGGATAGCCAGCAGGTCGGTTCTCTTGTGGATACCCTTAAAAACATGGGATTCAGCCGCAAGGATATGATTATCTGCAATCTGGATGATCAGCAGCGAGACAATAAGCATGAGGTACTGAAAGAGGAAGTTCTGATTCAAACGAGAACAGAGAGTATAAGCATAGATGCTCCAGAAACTTACGCCGAGGGTATTAATGGACTGGAGAATATGGAAGGTATCCTAGTGGTAGTTGAAATTCCCAAGCATTCCATTCAGAAGGTTAAAGCAGTAATGGAAAAATCAGGAGCACTGGAAATTATCAGGGATTGAAATGATGAAGCAATAATCGTCTGTTTCCTGCTTATAAATCTCTATTATTATCGTTTTAATGACTACCTGTTCAATAGAGTCTGATAACTCAATATCAGATGGTGTTCCTGCCATCTGATTATATCCAATTATGTGCAAAACCAGGATTATTACATGAAAAGTATTTATCTGAAATTGCACCGATAAACGATGAAATGAAATGCCATACCTGGAGTTATCTTTATTCTCCAACCGAAGCGGGCCGAGAAGTATAGATCAAGGCAGGAGCATATACGTGAATAGTCAAGACTAGAAAAGCAAACAACGAGATCAATCCCTTGTTTGCTTTTCTGCTGGATTACATGTATGTAATTACCGCGGTCAACATCGTCCCAATGTCCATATAGTTCCCGATATGCAATCATCAATAAGGTAAAATATAACTACTATTTCATCAATTTTGAAGTGTCGCTGTATTTTCATACACGCGTAAGGCGATTAGTACTGCCATCTCTCTAGTACAGGTACCTTTGGGGTCAAAGTTACCTCCCGAACCCTTTATGAATTGATGGCCGTTCATAAACTTTACCGAATCAAGTGCCCATCCAGATATCATATTCTGATCGTTAAACCCTGCCGAACCAGGTGAAGATAAGTCAGTGTCAAATCCCATGGCCTGAATTGTCCTATAAAGCATGGTTGCTACCTGTTCACGATTGGTTAACTCATTAGGTGAGAATAGTTTTCTTTCTTTATCAGTCCCGGCTACGATACCTAAGGAGTACGCTTTGAACACTTCGGGATTATTTGTATCCACGAAAGCATTCATATCAGATAATGTGGCTTGCTTCCCGGTAGTCTTTTCATAGAGCTTTACCGCAATTTCAGCAAATTCCTCGCGGGTTATCGGGCCATTCATCTTATTCTTGATTTTCTCGGTAATAAACCCGTATTCGGCGGCTTTATCAAGTTCAGGAACAGCCCATGCGCTGGCTTCACTATAGGTCTTCTGGTATGCTTCAGTACCTATAGAAACAATATTGGTAAATGGTCCATATATATAGTGATCCTCAATATCATCACAATAATAGTACACATAACGAACACGGAACTGATAGATATTTGATTTTATATCGACTATACCCTCAAAACCCGCATCAATAGGGTCAAATGCAGGATAATCTTCAACATATTCATTGGCCTCAAGTGCATTACCGTAAAGGAAATTACCATTAACTTCACTATCCCATGATCCGTTACCAACCTTGTAGTCAATCTGGTAAGACATCGGTGCTTCACCAATTTCCACTCCGTCTTCGATTAAGTCTTCAATACTTTGCGGATTAGTCCATTTCAACTCAAAACAAGGTCTTCCATCTTCATGATTAACCAACGTTACCGAGAGATTCTGCGGGGCCTCAAGTGTAACCTGTGCATTAGCGGTTCCGAGTATTAAAAATATCAATATTAGAGTAAGTACTAACCCCGTTATCTTTTTTATCATCATATAGTCTCCTTTCTAAAAACGAAAGTATTTCTCTTTGAAGCTTTTAATAAATTCTGTTGTTCAAGTTTCATATTAACTTTTCAGAGCCCGTTTCTCAGTGAGTATTTATTTAAAATAATTTATACTCCTTAAACAATTTGGGTAGTCTAGCCTTCACTAGAGTCACCCTGTGAAACCGTGATCATTAGTTCATTAGTTTCATAATCAATGGCAAGTCCGATTATTATGCCCTCGCTATTAAGGGCAGTATAGAACATACCACCATCATATGAAGAAACAAGATTATTTTCCGTAAAGCCTGCTTCTTTAACAGTGGTAAAATATGCTTCAAAATCAGCTTTTGAAACCTCTTCCAATTGAATTGCACAATCAGTTTCCGACTCTGCTGCATAGGTAACGACTCCCTTTTTGAAATCAGGTATTTCACTTGCTAGAATACCTTCTGGCCATTCTGTTCCGCCCAAGGTAGCTTTGCCTCCATTTTCATCAGTTATGGTAATCGTATCCCCATCTATATCGACATTGTCACCTAATAACTCTTCGGCTGCCTTTTCTGCCAGTTTCTCCCCGGCAACATCCGATGCACTTTTACAGCCCGCAAAGGAACATATAAGCAAAAGCACAAGAATCACAATAAAATATTTTTTCAAGTAAAAACCTCCCTATAGTTAAATACTTCAAGAATCATCGGTTCACAGGGTTTTTATTAAGCAATTTAAAGAGAAAGTATCAAGTTCAGAATATTGCTTTAACTGCTGCAGGCATATCTTGCTGTTCCATTGTCTGTTTCAAAACCATTAGTGAAATTCAGGTATTTCGCCTATTAAATTATGAAATCTGGTCCTGTTAATCCAGTATCTTTTGATTAAACAGTACCAATACTGCATGGAGTGTTTTTTCTCCGCCATTCTTTATGGGGAAAAAAACGGCATCATAACCCCTTGAAGTATCCTGCTGTTTCATCCCCCCATACGCATATCCAAGGCTTCTTAGTGGGTCATATAAATCGAATAATGATACGGTTTCTCCGCCTAATGCACGTTTTATTGCTTCCAAAATCCCGGCCTCGGCAGTCCCAATATCGCTAAATACATTATGATTGTAAGCAATAAAATCCTCATGACTTACTCCTATTTCAACCAGCAGAGAATTGTTAACTGTTTCTATTGCACCCTCAGGGGAAAAGACTGCAATAGGATATGGGAAAAAATCTATGATTTTAACAAATAAGTTGTCATTTGCGACTAGAGCTTCAAAATTCTTAATGCCCTGTTCTTGTATTTCTAATCTTTCTTCAAGTTTCTTTTGTGCTGCAATTAATTCTTTAAGAAGCTGTTCTTTTATTTTATGTTCCTCCAACTTACACCCCCCTTACGATTATTTTCTATTTCCCTTGTTGCTACCAAAAAGTATGAACTTAAAGGAAACATGTGGATAGGTGATATAATGCTGCAATCAGTCAAAATATTGCTGTTTTTCCTAAAAAATTAAACAGGAGGCAGATATTGTCATCTGCCTCCTGTTCTCTGTGCATCATTATCTTGTCATAGTTAATTATTCTCTATTTATCTCTGATTATTTCACGATATTTTGATGGGGTAACTCCAACACTTTTTTTGAAGACGTCGGCAAAATGGCCATGATAGTCAACCCCGCAAGCAGAAAATGCCTCTGCAATTGATAAATTCGCATCACATAAGTTATGTTTTAATTTATCAATTTTTATATTCATATAATAGTTGTAGGGAGTAATTCCGATTTCGTTTTTAAACAGACGTGAAAAATGATACGGACTGAGATTTGCCACCCCGGCCAATTTATTAAGATTAAAATCATTTTGCCAATTGTTTTTCATATATTCCATAGCGTTAATAATACTTTCTTTGCCCCGATATATCCTTCTGGTTATAAGGATCATGACCACATGTGACACATCTCCATTACTATCTTTTATGGGAAATGCGGTCGCATCTTGATACATAGCATCAATATCATAATTATCTATGTTATAGTTCTCTCTAATTGCTTGGAGAGGAACCTTTAAATCTGTCTGACAGGCTGTTCCGCCTTCAAATACCTTTTTTATTAAGTCTAGGAGTCCATACTCGGCTATAGATGGATCCTCAAAAATGTTGTATTTGCCTATAATCATATCTTTACTAGGAACCCCGAACTCAGTAAGAACGGCATCATTAACCATTACTGTTGTTCCATCAGATGAATATACCTCAATAGGATACGGGAAGAACTCGATGATTTTTGAAAAAAGATCCTCTCTGTCCAGGACAGCTTGAAAGGACTCTTGCAGCTTATCTAGCCTATTCTGCACAGCATCAAGGTTTTCATCAATATTTCTCGTTTTTTCCGTATATTGAGTTGATTTATCACTCCCCATATTCACTCTCCCTTTTGCTAAAATAATTTGAGGCTTTCCTGATACAACGGACACTTTAGAATCTCTCGGATATCACAGTCTATCGTTAAAATTCGCAGGTATCACGAAGCTTAAGGTCCTTGAAGATTTTCTGCGGGTTCTGATCTTCACTGCCTATGCTATTAGCATACCACAGGTGCCTGGAACATTGTTCCTCCTTCTTCGAGGTATGGGGACGGTCCATACCGCCTGGAATGATTAAATAATTCACAATAATTCGTCCTCACCCTATTTATATAATTTTAGAATATATATAACAAACTAGGGGTGGAGGAGAGGAATAGGCTTCCAAGGAAGAAAAACCGCTTTAAGCACAAGAGCGCGCTTGGCTGAATCAAACCCACTGATAATAGAGGCCCCAGAACCGTCCATGCTCTTATATTAGATATTCAAATATACTCCGTTCTTCTTTAACCACTCTCGCCTTTCTTTATAGTCAGGCAGAATAGAAGAAACTAGATTCCAGAAACCTCGAGAATGGTTGTGGTGGATTAGATGGCATAGTTCATGGACGATGAGGTAGTCTAATACTGGCGAAGGGGCCATAACCGCTCTCCAGTTAAAATTCAGATTGCCTATGGAGCTGCAGCTACCCCATCTTTTCTGCTGAGCTTTTATTCTAACCCTGACTGGTTCTGCCCCTACTATGGGTTGATAGTATTTTAACCGTTCTCGAATGTATTCCTGGGCCTTGATGCGGTACCAGGCTTCGATTTCTCTTTTTATCACTTCTTCATTCCTGGTCGGAGTAGTTACTATAAACATGCCCTGGTCAAGTTTAATTTCAGGTTTTTTTAAGCTGGTATTAGTTATCAACTGCAGGGAATAGTCCCTGCCCAGATATATAAAGGACTCTCCGTTAAGCAAAAGCTTCTTCACTGGTACAATGTTGATGTCTTTAAGCTCATCAAGTTTCCGAACGATCCATCGGGCTTTACTTTGTACTCTATGGAGCAGCTCATCTTCAGATATTCCCCGGGGGGCCCTAACTCTTACTTTGCCAGGTGCTTCTACTGATATAGATATGGTTTTTCTACTGCTGTAGGTAACATCGAATAGGACAGTTGTGTCTCCGTATTGAAATGATAGCTGCATGGTATTCTCCTATAATTGATTGCTGGGTGATTTTTGGGGGCCAGATCAAGCAGAGTCTGTAATAGCTACGTTCTTTGTTCCCTGTTGATCTGTGTTGAAATACTCTGGTCATGTATATTAGGATCTTTCAACCACATGGAAAATCTCCCTAAAACATTTTACACCAAATATTCAGTTAACGTGTACTGGAAGTTGCACCGATTGATAAGCGGAGTAAGCCTGGACTGTTGCCGATTGTGGGTGCACAGGGTTTGGCAGTGCGCTGAATTCTGCCAGATTAGAGAATATTACCCCATTTATCTGTGCACTGTGATTTAGCGGACCAAGTAAATGGCTCACCATTTGAAGGGATCAAAATCACTGTCCAAGAGGTGAGCCGTTATGTTAAAACCCCTGGACAAAAAAAAGTACCCCGTCAAGAGGTACTCCTGTCGAGATACTCAGAGAGTGTGCAAAGTTTAGAATGATCGTTTGGCTTACATGGCTTTTGTTATGGGTGTATTCGCTTGAGTATTCTGATAATTGGTGTATCTTATGCTATCTTCCATAACTACTTTCGGGGCCTTTATCTCTGCACCGGCTAATACTTCACAAAGAGGTGAATACCTGAGTAAGGCAGTTGCCAGTTCTATGGTTCCCAAAACTCCGCATATCGTAGCCGGCCAACCGGTAATTGTTCCAGTACCCGAGAGCAGGAAACAACATAAACATATAGCATAGCGAATAATAACGCCCTTTAAATCTAACATGATATCACACCTTTCTTTAAATAATGGATTAATCTGATTTACATGTTTGGTTTTCTGTTCCTATTACTGAAAAGGTCTTCTGATAATGATCAACTGATTAAAAGCTTTTGTTATTTCATCCACCTGAAATAATTTGCTCATGTTAATATACATTGCAATAAGATTATAGTTAATAATACTTTCCAGCTTACCCAAACTGATACTGCCATCAGCAGCCAGCGTGAGTGAATCCTCAACATTTTCAAAGAAGTTGTCCCTAATTCGATTAAAAAACGGCTGCTTTTCTTTGGCCTCTTTATCAGATAGCGGTGATTCGATAATTGGGCCCCCGTTATTATAGAAATGCCACAGAGATTCATTCAAACGGGCCATAGCTATATCTTTTAGATGCTGCTTGACTTCCATCTGCTCAACCGCCATCTCTCTATACTGGATCTTGAGGTCTCCATTGCTCATTTCAGCTAACTCCAGGTAAATATCAGCAATATAATCCTGAAGATTAGTACCTATAGTATACACGTCATTCATATAACGAGGACAATGAATAGATTTTACTGCGTTGTTGACAGCGTTGTTACAGTCATTCGATGTTCTTTCTAATACTTTAGCCATAATTTCCATCTCCTTTACTTTTAATTTGGCCAAACTCTACATTTTAATAGATTCACATGAAACGGTAGATTACTTTTTCCTGCTTCGTTTGTCTTATATAAAAGCAAATATCATGCCAACGAAAGAAAAGTATATTAATAATCTTCACGAATATAATTTAAAACTACTGTTCAGGGGCATTGACCTGGTATCTTGCCGACTTTACCGACTAGATAAAAGCTCCTTTTCAGAGGATTTTACCAAACTAATAATCAGCATTATTCAATCGAGCTGGTGCTCCATATTTGTACCAAAACTGTCACATATGATATGTCCCATCGCAATAGGATGACACTTTTGCAACACTATCATTTTTTATAGATATTTTCTCTACCAGGTATGGCGTTAAATATTCAGTTTCAATCAAAGCACGGGCAATGTTTATTATCAGAAACAGGTACTTGTTTTACTAATTACACCCAATAATATAAAACGGCAGGTGATCCCTGCCGTTTTATTGTTATATCGATTAGTTTCTCAACCCACAGTCTATTTCATTTTATTGATTTTCCGCCATATGTTCATTTTTTCAGCTTCTTTAATTAATTCGTCTTGAAAATCGGGATGGGCGATGTTGATCAATTCTTCCGCTCTTTGCCAGGTACTCTTCCCTTTCA
>JAENYG010000070.1 GCA_016841875.1 Syntrophomonas sp. | reverse complement strand
GCAAAAAAGGTTTCTGGCAGCGACCTACTCTCCCACGGATACCCTCCGCAGTACCATCGGCGCTGGAGGGCTTAACTGCCGGGTTCGGCATGGAACCGGGTGTACCCCCTCCGCTATTACCACCAGAAACCTTATTTAAATCTATACCCGTACGGGTCAAGACAGAAGAACAAGGTGTTTTACTTAAATCAGTAGAAAGGTTAAGGCCTCGGTGTATTAGTACCGGTCAGCTAAAGGCCTCTCAACCCTTACACCTCCGGCCTATCAAACCTGTAGTCTCCAGGACACCTTACCTGCTTATGCAGTGGGGTATCTCATCTTGGAGGCGGCTTCCCGCTTAGATGCCTTCAGCGGTTATCCGTTCCGCACATGGCTACCCGGCTTATGCATTTGGCAACACAACCGGTACACTAGAGGTGCGTCCACTTCGGTCCTCTCGTACTAGAAGCAGCTCTCCTCAAATACCCTACGCCCATAGTGGATAGGGACCGAACTGTCTCACGACGTTCTAAACCCAGCTCACGTACCGCTTTAATGGGCGAACAGACCAACCCTTGGGACCTGCTTCAGCCCCAGGATGCGACGAGCCGACATCGAGGTGCCAAACCTCCCCGTCGATGTGAACTCTTGGGGGAGATAAGCCTGTTATCCCCAGGGTAACTTTTATCCGTTGAGCGACGGCAATTCCATTCTCTACCGCCGGATCACTAAGCCCTACTTTCGTACCTGCTCGACCTGTCTGTCTCACAGTCAAGCTCCCTTCTGCCTTTACACTCTTCGTGCGATTTCCGACCGCACTGAGGGAACCTTGGGGCGCCTCCGTTACTCTTTGGGAGGCGACCGCCCCAGTCAAACTGCCCACCTGACACTGTCCATAGTCTCGATTCAGAGACTGGTGTTAGAGTTTCAATATCACAAGGGTGGTATCCCAACGCTGGCTCTGTCAATGCTGGCGCACTGGCTTCCTAGCCTCCCACCTATCCTGTACATGCAATACCAAAATCCAATGTCAAGCTACAGTAAAGCTCCACGGGGTCTTTCTGTCCTGTCGCAGGTAGCCGGCATCTTTACCGGCATTACAAGTTCGCCGAGTCCCTCGTTGAGACAGCGCCCAAATCGTTACGCCTTTCGTGCGGGTCGGAACTTACCCGACAAGGAATTTCGCTACCTTAGGACCGTTATAGTTACGGCCGCCGTTTACTGGGGCTTCGATTCAAAGCTTCGCATCCGAAGATACTAACCTCTCCGCTTAACCTTCCAGCACCGGGCAGGTGTCAGTCCATATACTTCGGCTTACGCCTTATGCATAGACCTGTGTTTTTAGTAAACAGTCGCTTGGGCCTGGTTTCTGCGACCACCCTTAGCTCCACATGTATAAACGCTTCACCAGAGTGGCACCCCTTCTCCCTAGGTTACGGGGTCAACTTGCAGAGTTCCTTAACGAGAGTTTTCCCGCTCACCTTAGCCTGCTCAGCCAGCCCACCTGTGTCGGTTTCGGGTACGAGCGCGCCAATTCCTCCCTAGTGGCTTTTCTCGGCAGTAGGGCCTCAATAACTTCGCCTCCGTAGAGGCTCCCCATCAGATCTCAGAATATGGCAGTATGGATTTTCCTCTACTGCCTCCCTACATCCTTGGACCGGGTCTTCCATTCCCCCGGCTTTACCTAGCCACCTGCGTCACCACATCGGTACAAACGTCCTCGGCACGGGGCAGGAATATCTACCTGCTGTCCATCGACTACGCCTCTCGGCCTCGCCTTAGGTCCCGCCTAACCCTGGGCGGACAAACCTTCCCCAGGAACCCTTGGGCTTTCGGTGAGTAAGTTTCTCACTTACTTCGCGTTACTCATGCCAGCATTCTCACTTCCCTGCAGTCCACCGTACTTCACAATACGACTTCACCCCACAGGGAACGCTCCCCTACCGATCCACAACATTCGTCGTGAATCCCGCAGCTTCGGCGATATGCTTAGCCCCCTACATTTTCGGCGCAGAGATCCTCGACCAGTGAGCTGTTACGCACTCTTTAAAGGAATGGCTGCTTCTAAGCCAACCTCCTGGCTGTTTGGGCATCTCCACATCCTTGCCACACTTAGCATATGCTTTGGGACCTTAGCTGACGGTCTGGGCTGTTTCCCTCGTGACCACGGACCTTCTCACCCGTAGTCTCACTCCTACGATCTGAAGTATTGGTATTCGGAGTTTGGTTGAATTTGGTAGGACCCCAGTCCCCCGCATCCATCCAGTGCTCTACCCCCAATACTGAACTCGTAAGGCTGCACCTAAATGCATTTCGGGGAGAACCAGCTATTACCGTACTCGATTAGCTTTTCACTCCTATCCACAGCTCATCCAAATCTTTTTCAACAGACACTGGTTCGGTCCTCCATCCGGCTTCACCCGGACTTCAACCTGGCCATGGATAGATCGTACGGCTTCGGGTCTAATACATGAAACTAATTCGCCCTATTCAGACTCGGTTTCCCTTCGGCTCCGGACCTACTAGTCCTTAACCTCGCTACATGTAATAACTCGCCGGCTCATTTTACAAAAGGCACACCGTCACTTTCCACATCTCGCGATGCTTCCAGCTCCGATTGCTTGTAGGCATACGGTTTCAGGTCTATTTCACTCCCCGCCAGGGGTGCTTTTCACCTTTCCCTCTCGGTACTGCTTCACTATCGGTCACTGACAGTATTTAGCCTTGGACCATGGTCGGCCCAGCTTCAACCGGAATTCCACGTGCTCCGGCCTACTCGGGGTTTACACTTGAGCCTCTTACATTTCGCCTACTGGACTTTCACCATCTACGGTCTGCTTTCCCAACACAGTTCGACTATATAAAAGGTTTATAACTCAATAGATGGCCTGCGGGCCATCTCCGTGTTCCCCACAACCCCACAAGCACAACGACCGCAGTCTATCACGTGCATGTGGTTTAGGCTCTTCCCCTTTCGCTCACCACTACTCAGGGAATCTCTTTGATTTCTCTTCCTCCGGTTACTGAGATGTTTCACTTCACCGGGTTCCCTCCCATTACGGGATGACTGGATTACTCCAGACGGGTTGCCCCATTCGGAAATCTGCGGATCAAAAGCAGCTTGCGCCTCCCCGCAGCTTATCGCAGCTTGCCACGTCCTTCTTCGGCTGCCAGTGCCAAGGCATCCACCGTATGCCCTTATTACCTTAACCTTATCTTCTACTGATTTAAGTAATTTCACCTATTCTGCTGTCAAGGTCCTGTACGGG
>JAENYG010000069.1 GCA_016841875.1 Syntrophomonas sp. | reverse complement strand
TGCATTAACTTGTGGGAGAGTAGGTCGTTGCCAGGATTAATTTATTTTCTGGATTTATAATAAGTTCGGTACCAGGTACCGAACTTATTATACTTTACTTATTTTATTTATTTGCCAGGGTGGTGGGGTTCATGCATAATAATTATACAGGCGACACATGAGTGCAGTTTGGTCTAGTTGTGGGAAGAGGTATTCTATGGATGAGAGAGACAGATATTTCCGGGAGGAAATGGAAGATATAAAAAGAAGGTTGGCGGCGCTGGAAGAATCGGTATCCGGTTTAAACCAGGTGGTGCATCAGGCCTGGTCTGTGGACGGTCGGGATAATAATTCTGCTCAGTCATCTGCCCCGACTCCTGCCCCATTTAGAAGTAAGATCCCACCCCCAACTAAAGCGAAAACATTGAAAGAAGCATTTTTTAAAGATGGTCTGGAAATGCTGATTGGAAAGAACCTGCTTAACCGGGTGGGCATCATTGTCCTGCTGTTTGCGGTAGGATATTTTCTCAAGTATTCCTTTGACAATGGTTGGATTGGTGAGCTGGGCAGAGTGGTGATCGGTTTCCTGGCCGGGCTGTCATTTCTTGTTGCCGGAGATATTACTATGCGCCGTGGCTACAAATACTTCTCCCAGGGGTTGTCAGGCGGGGGTATAGGCATCATTTATCTGAGTACTTTCGCTGCCGTCAACTATTATCAATTGATTTCGTCATATACTGCCTTCACTCTGCTGATCATTACCACCCTGACCGGGGGTCTGCTGTCCAGGAGGCAGGATGCCATGGGGCTGGCTATAATTGCTGTACTGGGCGGTTTCCTGGCTCCTTTCTTGATCGGAAGTCACAGAGGAATCGACCTGCTGACCCTGCTTTTATATATCACTATATTGGATTTAGGGGTTCTGTATCTGGCCTACTATAAGAACTGGCGCATCTTAAATAGCCTGGCTCTTTGGGGCACAGCTTTGGTATATATCGTGAATTCGGCCAGGTTTGAAAATAGCGGGAATATCTGGACCAATCAATCGTTTCTGATAATATATTTTATCATTTTTGGAACACTGGCTTTCCTTTATAATGTTCGTTACCATAAGCCTACCACTTTTGGGGACATACTTATTTTGGTTTTTAATGCCGGCTTCTTTTTTGGAGCCAGCTATGCCAATTTGAACTATTATTATCAATGGATGGGCATCCTGGCGGTGACGCTTACCGCACTGTATTTAGCCGTGGCCCTGGGTTTGCAACGCAAAAAATTGGGGGATAGACTGTTGTTTCTTTCATTGCTGGGAATGGGACTGGTTTTTTTGACCGTTGCTATTCCTCTGCAGTTTAATGAACACTGGGTTACTGCAGCCTGGTTGGCAGAAGCAATGGTATTGATGTTCACCGGGTTTAAGACGGGCAATAAAATGGTCCTGATATCAGGCCTGGGGCTCCTGGTTCTGGTTACACCCACTGCAGCTTCCAGACCTTATTTTGCTGAGTTGCCGGTTCCGCTTTTCAACTATTATTCCCTGGATGCCATCCTGGGAATTGGCGGCTTTATCCTGGCTGCTTACATCTTCTATCCGCCTTCTGAATCGAAAATAGGACCGGTTTTAAGGTGGGTGGCAGCCATAATAGCTGTAATTCTGACTCTGGTATATTTAAGCTGGGAAGTAGTCAATATGCTTGAATACTTCCGGCTGGACTACTCAGCGGATTTCGTTATATCCTTATCCTGGGTTCTGCTGGCCGTGATATTGATACTGTGGGGCATGGCAAAAGACATGGAAATAGTCAGGTTCTTATCCCTGGCTCTTTTTGCTGTTACTACCCTTAAAATTATGTTTAATGATTTGAGCTATATGCCTATGGTTTTCCGTATCATTATATTAACTGTAGTAGGAGCTGTTCTGGTGGCAGTTTCTTTTGCATACCAGAAAAAAGAGAAAAAGGAAGCGGAGTTATGAGAAAAACAGCTAGTCTCTTATTGATCTTGACATTTTGGCTGGTCAGTTTACCGGTATATGCAGTTCAGGACTTATCGGCCTACCAGTATTATAAAGAAGTGACGGTGGCTGAGGACGGCTTTGCTTACATCAATCTGGACACGGAAGTGCTGAACAGAACAAGGAATGACCTGGCCGATATCAGGTTTACAACCATGGAAAAGGAAGAAATACCGTATCAACTGACTCCTTATTCGCTGCCGCAGGAAAAATATATAGATGCAGAAATAATCGATCAAATGCTGGACGGTGATGAGTACCTGGTAACCCTGGATATGCACAGCTCAGGACAGCTGCATAATAAAGCATGGTTGGATATCGATTCTGAGAGGGATTTTTTCTCCGAGGTTCAAATTGAAAGCAGTAATGATAATAACAGCTGGAAATTTGTTGCCCGGGATAAGATATTTATGGTTGAACCGGATTATAAAAAGAATGACATAAGCTATCCTGCATCCAGTTCCCGCTATCTGCGTTTGAGGATTAGGGCGGCTGAAGGTCCAGCTGTCATTATAAAGGGAGCTGAAGTCAGCTTTCGTTCTGATGCATCTAACACTTATCAGAAACTCCCCGGCTCAGTAATATCAAGAGCGGATGACACACAGAACGGGATAAGCCAGATAGTAATCGATCTGGGTGTAAAAGGCTATTTTGTTCAGAATATTCAGCTGCAGGTTAACGGCAGAAACTATCAGCGGATAGTAAGAGTCTACTCCAGTAATGATGGGGAAGAGTGGAGGGGGTTAACCTCAGCAGGGGAAGTCTTTCACTTTAAGTGGTCCGACTATGAAGCATTGCAAAACAGCATAAGTGTTGATGAAAGTGCGGATCAATATCTAAAACTGGAAATCGATAATGGCAGCAGCCCACCCCTGGAGGTGACTGCAGTTGTTGTAAATGGCTCTGTACCCCGTTTGCTGGCGGATCTGAAAGAGGGTACTTACCTGTTATGGTATGCTAACCCCCTGGCCGTAAAACCAGTATATGATCTGGCTGGATTTGCTCACCTGATAGATCAAAGTGTTTTGTCGAGCCTAGGTCCAGGCCCGGAAAAGATCAATCCAGATTACCAGGCCCCATCGATACCCTGGACCGAAAGAAACCCCTGGATATTAAACCTTACGGTCATAATGGCGGTTCTTATACTGGGTGCGATCATCATTGGCAGGGCTAATGTGCCCCGGGAATAAAAAAAACAAGGTAAGTTGCCGGAAAAGGTTACCCAATATGCACCGGTTTGTATTATTATAGTATCGTAGTGTAAACATCCTAAAGTCCAGCGGTTAAATGTCAATGACCAATTGGAAAAAAGTATTTAAAAAATCA
>JAENYG010000025.1 GCA_016841875.1 Syntrophomonas sp. | reverse complement strand
TTTGTATTATTGTCATTTTTTATAAGGTGTTTTTCAGTGGTCTCGAACCGTCCCCGTGTCCATTAATTGTTGAGGTAAGTAGATACTATTTCACCATAGTAAATCATATGATAATCTTCCTGGGCATAGAATTTTTGCCTCAGTTCCTCGTCCAATAGGTCGGGTTCCATGGCCTGTTTAAAGATCAGTTTACATTCATAAACCAGACCGCAGTTACCTATTACCGGGCTTTCGATCTCTTTCCCGGTTTCTGCTTTAAGGCTGAATACCTGGAATTTATCAATATCCCGGCCTGATTTACTGCCGGTTCCTGCCAGTGACTTTTTAAAATCGGAGCTTAATGGTATAGTTACCGAAAAATCGCGGGCTTCTTCAATGAGATTATAGGTATAACGGGAATACCTTACTCCTACGATGATGACTGGTTTGTTCCAAAAATAACCTATTGCTCCCCAACCGATGGTCATGGTATTGATCCTATCATCAGCCCTGACCGCAAGAAAAGCACCGCGGGGCAACTGTTCCAGCATTTCCCGGGCCATAGTGCTGTATATTAACTCTTCAGACATGTACTGGTTCTCCTTCCATTATTTATTATGTTACTATTGTACTTTAGATGGAATGTACTTATACATAAAACTCATTTATTATAAGTGTAAGAGTTGCCGTTCTTACCATTTTCGGAAGCTACCATACCGGCAGAGATGATTATTTCCATACCCTGATCCACGTTGATGTCCAGAATGGTAACGTCTTCCCGGGGCAGCACGACAAACCAACCCGAAGTAGGATTAGGAGTTGTCGGAATAAATATAGAGTAAGTATCCCTTTTAACAT
Organism: Syntrophomonas sp.; assembly: GCA_016841875.1. Taxonomy (GTDB): domain Bacteria; phylum Bacillota; class Syntrophomonadia; order Syntrophomonadales; family Syntrophomonadaceae; genus JAAYJK01. The sequence goes on along the minus strand of JAENYG010000025.1, from coordinate 46,446 downwards.
ATGGGAATTCTTCATTGGTGACAAAACCCAGTGAATAAATGCCGGGGCGGGGAAATTCTATCAAGGCCACCTGTTTGAAAGCGCCCTTATTGGAAGAAAAAATAGAATCGGTAATTCTCTTTACCGCACCGTATACCTTACCCAGCAGGGGAATTTTATGCATAACATTTTCCCACCAGCCCAGCATTTTATTACCCAGGATGTTGGTGGAAATGAAACCCAGCAGAATGATGAAAGAAATAATGATTATGAATCCCAGTCCAGGTACTGCAAATCCGAAAATGGGTGCTAATAGTGGTTTCAAAATATTATCTACCATATTGAACAACCAGATTATTAACCAAATTGAGATGTATATCGGTAAAAGAGTGGCCAGTCCAGCCAAGAACATAGAAAGTATGCGTCTCATCAATTATTACCTCCGCCATAAGGGATTTTTCAGCTAGTGCAACTCTACATATAGAGATTATATACTAATATCTATAGCTTTTATCCAAAACATTCTAAGAAATCGTGATTAAGTTAATAAAAGATATTTATGCCAGGACACAAGGGGACGTTTTCGTTGTGTCATTGATGCAAGTGGGGACGGTTCTTGCCTTGCATCTTAGGTGCTTTTCACATGCAAGGCAAGAACCGTCCCCACTTGCATCCAGTGTCCCCTGGTGTCTATATCCAAACTGGGGAAAAAGGCTTTTCATCTGAAGTAAGCTGCAGCAGAAAAGACGAGTTCAGTTTTTTTATATAGAGATTTCTATCAGAGCCTGGCAGGGGATAGAATGCATCTGGATCATGCATCACAAAGACATAAGCGGTATTATTGCGGTTGAAGCAATCTTCATTTATTTCTGCCGAGCGAGTGAGTATTTCTTCACTCAAACGATAACCCCGAGATGAAAAAAGCTGGATCTTTCCATAAAACCAAGGATAATAGGCCCCGAAACACTCCCGTGAATTCAGCAGAAACTGCTGACTGTCCGTACTGAATACCCCATCGATATCGTTTTCACCAATCTTAAGCAGCTGCCTGGTCATACGGTTAAAGAGATAAGCCGCGTTTTCACGGTCCGGGGGGATAGCGGTGAAGATAAGCATAAATACGCCATCTGGGCTTATTTTATGGCGGGGTAGGTGTTCATTGCTTAGATTCCGCATTATGTCTTCTCTGTTAGTGATACTGGTTAAGCTGCAGCTATCAAAGCAGAGGGAATTGCTGGCTGCTGCCAGTAATTTTGCCGGCAATTCATTGGAGTTTGATTCATTATAAGCTTTTTTGGTTTTGATAAAGCAATCCCCTTTTTTAGGACTGCTGGATGGTGGCAGGGCCTCTAATTTATCCCCATCGAGATCGTAGGCACCATGCCAGCCATCAACCGATGATAGGTTAACGTTTTTTCTTGAAGGGGATATATTTATCTGGTTCATATCACGATCATGGAACACGTGCAGAATTCTGCTGCTCATATCTTTCAGGTTAAGAGATTTAAGTTCATTTAGGCGTTCTCGGCGATTTAAATAGATGATACAGCCGGTTAAGTTTACCTGGTAACCAGGCAGCACCAGGGTTTCGCCTGGGAGAAGACCCTGGCTGATCTGAAGGCGGTTAGCTTTAATAAGATTTTTCAGATTAATTCCGTATTTATCAGCAACCGCATCTATATTATCATCCTTTTTCAACAGGTGGAATGCAAGTGGACCCGGTATCTTTAAGAGCTGCCCTGGTTTTATCTTCTTATTTGCATATTTTAAACCATTAAGCTTGAGTAATTTATCCTCGGCTTGACCAAATAAACTTGCTATGCTGGTTATTGAATCGCCTGCATCGCTGCGATAGTAAAATTTGTTTTGGGGAAAAGAGAGTGAATTTCCCAGAGCTAAAAAGGTCTGCGGACCTGCGATACCATCAACTCTGATATCAGCAGCGCTTTGAAAATTTTTTACAGCCTTAAGGGTTGCGGTTGTGAAAAAACCATCGGGGTTCAGATTATAATGTCCCAGTTGATGGAGATATAGTTGTAAGAAATAGGTGTCCAGGCCATGTCGGCCCTTCTTTAATACTCTTCCTCCCAGTGGAGCTTGCAGCAGGATAACATCATAAGTCTGTGGACCTACCACCCCCTCTTCTCCCGGGATAGAGAAATCATCCTGCATACGGGTCACCGCCTGGGCGGTATAAAGATCATATTTCCCGCTGCCCGGCCGATTTAGAAAAGTTTTTTTATAAGCAGCCAGACGGTTTTGCAGAATCTGAACATCCCCACCCCGGCTGTGGCTGCAAATAATTCTGGAGGAGAAAACGGGTTCTTTTCTAGAATATTTATTGTTATTGTGTCCTAGATAATAAAAAGTCTCATCAGTAACTATACCGTTGGAGACGAGATTAAAATACTTTTGAAATTCTCTGACCGCAATCCGGGTATCAACTCCAAAGATGCCGTCAGTCTTAGGCCGGTTACGGATGATATTATCAGGCAGCAGATTCAAAAGAGACTGCAATATTCTTATGTCTCTTCCCTCCTGGTAGGGAGCCTGCAGGCGAAGAATGCGGCTGGAAAAATATTGACCGGGGTCAACAACGACTGTCAAAGCAGCTGCCACCTTTGCATTGTGTTTCCTCTGTTATCCTATGAGAATATAATAGAAAGGTTACTAGTTTCACGGAACAAATGGGACGCGGGGACAAGGAACCTGTCCCCGCGTCCCATTCACACCAGGTCTTGGTGTAGTCAAGGTCAGGGGACACACCAGGTGAAGTACCACGGAGTTATCAAAGTGGATTTCGTGGATGGTGGGAAGTGAATATGGAATTCTCGGGTCAAGGAACAGGGACACACCTGGTTAAGAGCACGGAGTTCTTTAGGAGATATAACGAATGGCGGGAAGGAGGATGAGAGTCTCGGGCTAAGGTCAGGGGACACACCTTCTTTGAGTACCTTGTTTGTAGGAATGTCCCTGGGTATATTATGAGTGGCTGTGGTACATGGAATGGACTAAAGCCTGGTCCTGGTTGAACATTTTCTTATAAGCCAGACCGATTATGGCCAGACATCCGATGGCTACTGCAGCTGCGATCATAACCATTACTACGAACTGGTACCGTACTGCTGAAACCGGGTTCATTCCGGCCAGGATCTGTCCGGTCATCATGCCCGGGAGACTGACCAGACCCACTACCGAGAGGGAATTGATGGTTGGCATCATACCTGCCGTAATTGCCTTCCGTGCATAATCGCGCACCGCTTCCCAGGGAGTGGCGCCAAAAGCCAACAGCTGTTCCACTTGAGCAATATTAGAATGAATTTCACTGTATACTCTTTCCAGCGACAAAGCTATGGCGTTCATAGAATTGCCGATCAACATACCGAATATCGGTATCATTACCTGAGCTGAATACCAGGGTTCAGGGGAGATTATCAAGGCTACCACAATGACTCCGACTATGAAACTGCTGGCGGTAAGAGAAAGGAAAGTTTCCAACTGAGCATTGAAGGGCGTTCCTTTGATACGCCGACTGGCTTCCCGGCTGGCTATGAAACACATAATCAATAGTATCCCTATGATAACCAGCAGGTTATTAAGTGCAAAAATATAAGTCAGAATGTACCCAATCAGGGTCAGCTGCACGAAGGCCCGTACGGTGGCCCAGGCCAGGGACTTAAACAGGCCCAGCTTTAGGAAAGCCGAGATCAAGCCGGTGATTAATACCAGGGAAACACTTAGAGCCAGCTGAAGATTAGAAATCTGAATATATTCATTACTCATGTTTATTCTCCTCGATCCTACTGCCTAAATGCAGCACGGTTATATCATTAAATTCATTTAAGTCTTCAGCATTATGAGTTACTATTATTACTGCTCTTTCTGGCTCAGACTTAATCCATTTGTTTAACAACTTCAATACCCACCCGGCACTATCCTTATCCAGATGCGCAGTAGGTTCATCCAGCAACAGGATAGTGGGTTGAATCAGTAATGATCTTATTAAAGCTAAGCGTGCCGCTTCCCCCCCTGACAGAGTACGGGCTTCCTGATCCATTATACTTCTGGGGAGGCCAAGCTCATCCAGCAAGGTGAAGGCATCCTCCAGATTGAAAGCAGTCGACTGTACCTGTCTAAGAGTAAAGGGCATTTGAAGATTTCCCAAGACACTTCCAGCAAACAAGACCGGGTATTGTGGGTAATAATGGATTTTCACCCTCCACTCCTGGGGCGTATATTCTGTCCAGATATGACCGGTTAAGAATACCTTGCCGCTCTCGGAAGGCAGCAGTCTGGCCAGCATCTTAAGCAGGGTAGATTTGCCTGATCCGGATGGACCCTGAATGGCTAGTATTTGGCCGGCCATTACAGCAGCAGATTCCCTTATAATACGTTCATTATCTAAAGCATGGTAGAGATTCTCGAAGCTAAACAAATCAGGCATTCCACCAAAGCCTCCCCCAAAGTATATACTTGAGACCAGCTGTAAAACTCATACCACCATTATATTGCTTCTCACCATTTTTCAACAGGCCTGTTCCATTTCGGTATGAAGAATTGGACTGGTAATAAAAAATCTATAAAATAATTAGTAGCATTACATTTTATTGGAAGCCAGAAATCAAGTATAATTATTATTAATGTTGTATACATGCTTATACAAACGGTGAGTAGAGAAAAGGAGTAATTGATTGCTGAGACGTATGGATTAAAAGGGAGGTTATGGTATGTACAGATTTGCTAAACGAGGTCTGGTACTTGTGCTGGTGTTGTCCTTGATGGCAACCTTGATTATTGGTTGTGAAAAACAAACGACCGAACCCGAAGCAACAGACGAAAAAGCGGAAACCGTATTTATCAATATAGGTACGGGTGGAACTGCTGGGACGTATTATCCGCTGGGAGGAGCTATAGCCGAGATTCTTAAGGCTAATATTCCTGGAGTTAATGCTACCGCGGAATCTACCGGAGCATCGGCTGCTAACATCAATATGCTGAACCAGGGTGAGCTTGATTTGGCTTTTGTTCAGAACGATGTTTCCTATTACGCTGATCTGGGAATAGAACTTTTCCAGGAGCAGGGTAAGATCGAAGGATTAAAAGCTCTGGCAACGCTTTATCCTGAGGTATGCCAGATCATAACTACACAAAATACCGGCATAACCAGTGTTGCCGACTTTGCTGGCAAGAAAATTGCTGTAGGTGCTGCTGGCAGCGGAGTTGAAGCAAATGCTCGCCAGATTCTCGCAGGCTATGGCTTTTCCTATGAAGATATTGATCCCCAGTATTTATCTTTTGCTGAGGCTGCAGCTGGGTTAAAGGATGGTAATATCGATGCTGCTTTCATTACTGCTGGAACTCCGACATCCGCAGTTCTTGATCTTTCTGCCCAGAACGAAGTAGTTCTCCTTTCAATCGATGCAGAAGTAGCTGACCAGCTGGTTGCTGATTATCCTTTTTATACCAAGGTTACTATACCTGCTGATGTATATGGTACGGCAGCTGATGTAGATACTCTGGCTGTAAAAGCTATGCTGGTTGCTACTGATAAAATGAGCGAGGAAATGGCTTATAATATCACCAAGGCTATATATGAAAATCTGGATAAGCTGGGAGCAGCTCATGCGGCAGGCAAACAGATAACTCTGGAGACTGCTCAGGAAGGTATTTCAATACCGCTTCATCCAGGTGCAGAAAAATACTTTAACGAAAAATCATAAAGGAATCAGATGATATAAATGACTCTAAATCGAAGGTGGCTGGTAATTTCGGCCACAGGAATAATCTTACTTATATATCTAACTGCTTCGATACTTCAGATACCAGTACTGGTTATAAGCGAGCAGCAGGGAGACGAAGTATTGATTATACCTATGCTCGATGAGCAAGAATTTGATTATAAATATATTCACTCAGTGCAAAAAACCCCGGTGCAGGAGCATTTTGCTGTTGCACCGGACAATCAATTACTCCTGACTTCTACTACATATCAATCTTTCGGTGTAGGTCTGCCTTTTTTACCGGGAGAGGGAGACCTGAAACACATAGATGGTAAGTACGTACTTACTGGGATAAACCGCAGATTTGATCGGATTAACATTGGGTTTATAACTCTTGCCCATCAAGAGTTGTCCTATGATGGAAAGTGTTATAGTTTCCAGGATTATTTTGAATCTGGAGCTTTACTGGTAGTGGAAGTAAAGCATTATTCTGCCCGGGAAATTATAGGGGAATTTATCAGGAGGACTTACAGTGACTGACCAAGAAAACATCGCAGCACAGGATGAAATACTTGCCCAGGAAAATATTTTAGCCGGTGAAGAGTCGGTTGATTTGGATAAGTTTATGGCCCAATATGACATGGAGTCTAACTATCGGCGTTATGAAGGACTTTGGAAATGGATAGTATCGATAATAGCGATAAGTTTTTCCTTATTTCAAGTGTATACCGGTATGTTTGGGGTATTTGATGCTCATATTCAAAGAGCCATACACCTGTCATTTGCCATGGCTCTAGTTTTTATATTATATCCCAGCCGCAAATCCTGGTCCCGGGATAGCATGCATCCTGTAGATGCTGTGCTGGCTGTTATTGCTGCAGCAATACCTCTTTATGTGGTTTTTTTCTATCAGCAGCTCGTCTACCGCTCTGGACTTCCCACCAACCTGGATATGGTCATAGGTATTCTGGGAGTTCTTCTGGTACTGGAAGCTGCCAGGCGGGTAGTAGGGTGGCCTATTGTAATTGTAGCCAGTGTATTCCTGGCTTATGCTTTCGCCGGGCCCAGCATACCGGGGGCCTTTGCCCACCGAGGAGTTAGTCTATCCAGTCTGGCCGGGCATCTTTATTTCACTACAGAAGGGGTATTCGGTATACCCCTGGGAGTCTCAGCGACGTTCATATTTCTATTTATTCTTTTTGGGGCCTATCTCGAGAAAACTGGATTAGGCAAGTTTTTTATTGATCTGGCCAACAGCATTGCTGGATGGGCCAGAGGGGGACCGGCGAAAGTGGCGGTTATATCCAGTGGATTGATGGGAACCATCTCCGGCAGTTCAGTTGCCAATGTAGCTGGCACTGGAAGCTTGACTATACCGATGATGAAAAAACTTGGTTACAAACCGGAATTTGCAGGTGCCGTTGAAGCAGCGGCATCAACCGGAGGCCAGCTTATGCCTCCCATAATGGGAGCGGCGGCCTTTTTAATGGCTGAATTTGTTGGGATTCCTTATGTTCAAGTGGTAAAAGCAGCAATTATCCCAGCGCTCCTTTACTTTACCGGGGTTATGCTCTGTGTTCATTTTGAAGCCAGGAAAGAAGGATTAAGAGGGATACCAAGGAATCAACTTCCTCGAATCAGTAAGGTGCTCAGAGAAAAAGGACACCTGGCCATACCCCTTATGGCTATCATCTGGATGCTGGTAAGCGGTAAGACTCCCATGCGTGCAGCATTATGGGCCATAGGGCTAACTATTGCCGCCTCCATGCTGCGTTCATCGACCAGAATATCCTGGCGGGATATTGTTCAAGGTTTGGAAGACGGAGCCAGAGCAGCTTTGGGTGTTATTATTGCCTGTGCTACAGCAGGTATAATAATAGGTGTGGTTACCAAAACCGGACTGGGACTTAAACTGGGATCAGTATTAATTGATATGGCTCAGGGCCAATTGCTGCCGACCCTATTCTTTACCATGATCACATCTATAGTACTGGGTATGGGTGTGCCTACCACAGCTAATTATGTTATTACGTCTACCATTGCTGCCCCAACTATTATACAAATGGGTGTACCAGTCATTGCCGCCCACATGTTCACTTTTTATTTTGGGATAATTGCAGATGTTACTCCACCGGTTGCACTAGCAGCCTTTGCTGCTTCTGGTATAGCTCGGAGTAATCCGATGAAAACAGGCTTAAATGCCTCCAAGCTGGCCATCGCTGCTTTTCTGATACCCTATATATTTGTGCTATCTCCGGCTTTATTAATGGTAAATACCACCCTGCCTGCAGTTATGTTAATAATAACAACTTCCATTATCGGCATGCTGGGTGTTGCTGCATCCGTATCAGCCTATTTTATTACCCGGGCTGGCTGGTTAGAAAGGATTATGTTCTTTGCCGGTGGGCTGCTCATGATAGATCCTAATATCAGGACTGACTTAATAGGTCTGATTCTGCTGGGAACAGCCTTTCTCATGCAAATATACAAACTAAGAAGATAAGCCTAAATAAGTTCGGTACCTGGTACCGAACTTATTTCAATCGTCAGTATTAAGTAGGCAAATTCCTTTCTCATCTTTCATATCAAAAAGGGTATAATAGTTTAATTCCCGGAAAAAAATAAAGTGTTAACCCTAATATTTATATATTTGAGGAGGTATATCGTGAGCGGTAAAGCAAAAAAAAGAGAAGAAATTGACGCCAGACACAAGTGGAAGCTGGAAGACATATACAGCAATGAAGAGGATTGGGAGAAGGACTTTAGCGAGCTCAAAGAACAGGTACAGGAAATTGAAAAGCACATGGGTACCCTGGGAGAATCAGCGGAAAAACTGCTTGCGGTCCTCGGGTTATTGGAACAGGTTAACCGTAGGATTGAGGCTTTGTTTGTATATGCCAAAATGCGCAAAGATGAAGACAATACCAATACCCATTATCAGACCCTCTTTGACCGGGCTCAGGGAATTATGGTGCAGGTAGGGAGTGCTACATCTTATGTAGTTCCTGAAATTATTGCTATTCCTGAGGAAAAACTCCAGGATTTTGCAGCCCAGAACCGTGATCTGGAGCTGTACCGTAAATTTTTTGATGAACTGCTGCGGCAGAAAGAACACATATTATCCTCAGCGGAAGAAAAGATACTGGCTATGTCGGCAGACCTTTCAATCGCTCCTAAAAACATCTTTACCATGTTCAATAATGCTGATATTAAGTTCCCGGTAATAAAAGATGAGAAGGGTGAAGATATTGAACTGACCAAGGGCCGTTATGGAAGATTGATGGAAAGCAGCGACCGTAAGGTAAGGAAGGAAGCCTTTGCAGGCCTTTATGATTCTTATACCAAAATGCGCAACACTCTGGCCAGTACCCTGAGTTCGAGTGTGAAAACAGATATTTTTTATGCCCGGGCTAGAAAATATAATTCCGCCCTGCAGGCTTCCCTGGATCAGGATAACATTTTCCCGGAAGTATATGATAACTTGATAAAATCGGTACATAATAATATGGATCACATGTACCGGTACATGAAACTGCGTAAAAAAATGCTGGGACTGGATGAACTTCACATGTATGATATCTATACCCCGCTGGTCAAAGAATTTAAGTTGGAAGTAGATTATGAAGAAGCCAAGAATAATGTGCTCCAAGGCCTTTCTCCCCTGGGCAGTAAATACCTATCCGCACTGAAAGAAGGACTTGAATCTGGATGGATCGATGTCTATGAAAACGAAGGAAAAACCAGCGGAGCATATTCCTGGGGTTCGTATGACAGCCACCCTTATGTGCTCCTAAATTATGATAATAAACTGGATGATGTTTTTACCCTGGCCCATGAAATGGGTCACTCCATGCATACCTATTATTCTAATCAGGCTCAGCCCTATATTTACAGCCAGTATTCAATATTCGTAGCAGAAGTTGCCTCAACGGTAAATGAATCCCTGCTCATAGACTACCTGCTTAAAAAAAGCTCCGATCCCAGGGAAAAAATGTTTTTGATAAATCATTATCTAGAGCAGTTCCGGGGCACCGTGTACCGGCAGACTATGTTTGCAGAATTTGAAAAAATTGTGCATGAGCAGGTAGAAGCAGGCCAGGCTTTGACTCCGGACGCTCTGTGCCGTATTTACCGAGATCTCAACACTCTCTATTACGGACCGGAGGTAGTCCTGGATAAGGAGATCGATATGGAATGGGCCAGGATACCCCATTTCTATTCAGCTTTTTATGTATATAAATATGCTACCGGGTTTTCGGCCGCCACCGCCATTAAGGAAATGATAATGGAAGAAGGCCAACCGGCAGTGGATCGTTATCTGGAGTTCCTGAGCTCAGGTTCTTATGATTATCCGGTTAACCTGCTGCAGAAAGCCGGGGTAGATCTAACTACTCCAGAGCCAGTTGACAAAGCCCTGCAGTATTTTGGCCGGCTGGTAACAGAGCTGGAAGAAATGATTTAGAAATGATCTATGCAAGTATGTAATGGAGGGCATAGCAAATCGTGTTAAACAAAAGTCTGCGTTTCGCTTAAATCAATCAACAACAATCCACAGTACCAATGGGGATGGTTCTTGTGACCCACCAAGAATATTTGGGTGCGCCAGAAGAATTGTCCCCCTTGTATTTTTGGTGAATCAAAATAACTGAGCCCATGGCATATCTTATATTAAATATTGAGTTTGCTTAAATATTAAAACCTGAAAATGCGCATATTATTTAAAGATTATTGAAGTGCAACAAGGGGGAAATTAAATTGACCCATTTAAATACTGAAGAAATATTTGATCAAACTATGGAAGAAATCTATCCCCGGCTTAAACAACTGGCCAGCTATGACCTGATAATAGGAATACCTTTCAATAAAGAAAGTCACAAACTACTGGAAGTGCTCGAATCTATCGACGAGGTTCTGGACTCCTGGATTGGCAGAAGGCAGTTGATTGTATGTGCAGGGGATTATTCCGGTAGAGAAACATTAGACCTGATACAAGGGCTGCATTTAAAACATCCGCATCTGGAGTTTGTCATGCCGGCTGAGATAAGCGGGCGCGGTTCAAGTATCCGGGCCTTGCTGGAAATCAGCAAACGGCTGGAAGCAGATCTCTTGATATTCAGCGCCAAAATGGCTACCCCAGAGGGCCCCGGTATCGACAGTACCTGGCTGGAAAGCCTGATCACTCCTATTCAAGGTAATTATGATATGGTTCTGGGCAGTCTGAGCCGCTATCTGGGTATAGACAGTGTAGCGCATATGCTGGGAGCGCCCATACTGGAGGCTTTCTATGGCTTTCGCATGACCGAACCCATGGGGGGAATATATGCTATCTCCCATGAACTGGTGGAGGAAATGGCTCATGAGGCAATCTTCTGGGGAAACCGGATACAGGGTCATGGCATTGATTTTTGGATACTTACCCGGGCCTTGTGCTGGAACAAATGTATCTGTGAAATAAACATCGGCAGTGAACAGGTTCCCCACAGCTTGGAAAAAAGGAATCAGGTGTTCTGCGATACTGTTTTAACGGTATTTGAAGCCATCAAGCGGGACAGTGCCATCTGGATGCAGGATAAATTGGTTTTGAAGGTAGCTGATAGGTTGGCCCGCAGCACTCGGAAACAATCCGATGTCATTACTCATCCTCTGCCGCTTCTAATTAGTAATTTCACTGCTGGGTACCAGGCCTATAAACCGCTTTTTGATAAATATGATGAGGGAAAAAAGCTTCAGCATCTAGCCAACCTACCTGAACACAGGTTTAATTTTGATGATCAGCTGTGGGTTACTATATTGTTTGACTTTATGGTCGCCTATACCTTCGAAGCGGAAGAAGAGCAGATGAATCTATGTTCTGCCATGACCTCATTATACAATGGCCGGGTGGCTAGCTATGCGGTAGAGATACAGCAATTCAAGGATAAATTAAATGAGTCCGGTTTCGAAGAAAAAGAAGAATTCCTGGCTCGCAAAATGGATGCCGTTCGCCGGCGACTTATAACTGTGGTATGGAGCATGAAAAGCGATTTTATAAAAGAATGGATTAGCAGGACAGAACAGTGCAAACCACCGCTGGTACCGCTGGGCTATATGGAATACGTTCCGGGCAAGCCGATTGTCATCCCCAAGAAAATCATGGGTAAAGATAAGCGCCTGGTAGAGACCGATCACATCTTTAAGGCCCTGCGTAAGCAGTACCAGGATTCTTTTAATATTTTTATGACTGAAGGCCTGGGGCTGGCTTCCGATGCTTCGAACCAGGAGATGACGGCAGCGGTTGAACAATTCATGGAAAACCTGGAGGAGATGCTGGGTGCGCTGCTGCCAGGGGATCTGCATAAACGGGAAGGTATGCAGCAGTTCGTTGAAACCTTGTTTAATCTCCTGCCCAAGCATAAAATGTTCACAGTCCATTCGGACATCCTGAGGGAAATGCTGGTAAGGTTCCCGCCGGTAAACCTGATGATACCCCTGGGGTATTACAAACCAGCTGATCTTATCGATGAAATGGGCACCCGGGATGCCGTGACCTTCTCTAATCTTATCGAAACCCGGGCTTACAGCGACCGAGATCTGGAATGGTTGGCTAACACCCTCAAACCAGAAAGCTTTGAATGGGTAGATATCAAACCTATTATATTGAACGAAGATCTGCATATGGGGATATTATCCAGAGGGAAAATATCCTATTCTAATCATATTACCGCCCGGATACCTATCAAACCGCTGGAATATGACAGTGGCGGTAAATACCCCAGAATAAGGTATTTCACGAGTGTTGTGCGGCGTATGGTAATAGCTGAGCACTATTCCCAGCTGTTTCGCCGCATTGTATCAGAACGAAAAAATATTGGCAGCCGACTGTATAATTCAGTTATGGGGCTGACCAAAGGGGACGATTTTTCGGCCCACAATATTTTTGAAAATTATCATCACCGGGGTCTGGTAGAAAAAATACGCTACCTGGCAGATAAACTGGCTGGAGACGGACAGGATAATAGGGTCCGGCTGCTCCGTTTAGCTGCTGATAGCTACAGTCTGGCCCAGGTAATGGAAGACAACAGCTTTCTAACCTGCTCCGCCTGGAGCTGGGCTAGTTTCAGTTTTAAGGGCGGTAAAACTAATCCCGGTCCCTGGACCACCTCAGTAGAAAACAGATGGTTCAATCATGATTTCCTGGAAATATTATATCAGCAGCTCGGCTATGATGTAGATAATATCATGCAGATCATATACCGCCTGGTTCAGTCCGGGGAAAGCAGTCAGAATCTGCTGGATACCTTACTCCCGGCCCGACCTAAAGATGTTACGGTAGTTGTTCAGGAGCCTACCGATAAACCCAGTAAACATCTGGTTAGATATGAACGCAATCCCATCCTGGAACCCATCAAAGAACATTACTGGGAATCCCAATATGTATTAAATCCTGGTTCCCTGAGGATAGGGGACAAAGTCTATTTATTCTACCGTGCGGTAGGTGATGACGACGTTTCCCATATAGGCCTGGCCGTAACCGATGGATACAAAGTTCTAAAAAGGCTGCCCGAACCTATATTTTCACCGGCAATTCCCGAAGAAAAAATGGGCTGTGAAGACCCTCGCTTGATACAGGTAGGGGACAGGATATTCATGCTGTATACAGCCTATGATGGCAACATCGCCCAGATAGCTGCTGCCTCGATTTTAGTAGATGATCTGGTTTGTGAAAGATACTGGTCCTGGAGGCGAGACGGTCTGGCCTTCAAAAATATCTGGGATAAAGATGCTATTCTTTTTCCGGAAAAGATCAACGGTAAATATGTAATCTACCACCGGATCGAACCGAGTATCTGGGTCACCTATATGAATGAAATCAAGTTCCCTATAAAGGAAAAACATGCCATTATCGTAGGGCCCCGGCCGGGCCGTATGTGGGATTCACTTAAAATAGGAGCCGGTGCACAGCCCATCAAAACCAAGCACGGCTGGCTCTTGATATACCACGGTGTGGATTATAATTATGTTTACAGCCTGGGAGTACTGCTGGTAGACCTGCAAAACCCGCAGAAGATCATATACCGATCGCCTAACCCGATATTAGAACCTGAGGAGGACTATGAAGTAGGTCTGAGCGGGGCCTGGGTTCCCAATGTAGTCTTTACCTGCGGGGCAGTAGGAGCTGAAGACAAAGAAGTCCTGGGTGATAACGATGAAGTCCTGGTGTACTACGGTGCCGCTGACACCAGCATCGGAGTCGCCACCGCCACCGTGGGAGAGTTGATACCGGAGGAGTTTCGGGTTAATTGATTGAGTATCCAATGGTTATTGGGAATAATGGTGAGTTAAAGACAGAGGTTCGGAATAGAGTATTCTGCTATAAAGACTGACTTTCGAAGGCTAAGGCTATTAATACTTTCTTTTCCAAGACTTAGATACAATTATTGGTAATCCGCCACAAATGAGATTAATTCCCGTACCAGCGCTGCGGAATAATTAATGGTCTTTGACAAAGCGGTCAAGACCCGTTTCCCGCAAGGTATCCGAAAGCACAAAATTATTGATAGACCTCATTTAATAATCTTTCCCTAGAAACTAAGTAAAACTCTAATAAAACACATATAATAATATATTAAGGGCATAGGAATCTTTTTCAATCTATCATAATAATTTTTGGAATATTCATTATTTTTATTTGCCAAATAGTATGCTAATTTATGATTCCACTTGCATTTTGCACTTATATCTATAGGAATACTCTTGCCTTGCTTGTTATAATAAGCAACTTTAGCCTTTGCACAATTATACTTGAAGACTAAAGCACGTTTTTGGCTGTGCACAATTTCCGCATTGCTAATATGTTTATCAATAATAGTTCCAGCTTTAACAGCAGATTGATACATAACAAGTGCTCGTTTCTTTCTAATAATACAACTAGTATGTTTTATTGGGTTATTTTTCATTTCTTTCAGCCAAATATCACCAAAACTAATATCTGATGTTTTACCAAAATGATCCTGACATGTCATGCAAGGATTTTTTGCAAAAAAATATGCATTCTTATATGCACAAATTGTTTTCGTATATGACAAAGATTTTTCAGTCCCATCTTGATACACCACTGTAGACATACCTCTCCAATGGCCTCTTCTATAATATATTCTGTTAGCATTTTGAAGCGATATACCCAATTTTTCTAAAGGTAATAATGTTGCTCTCTGCAAATGATTTCCACTACAATAAAGTGATAATTTTAATACGATTTTATCTTTTAAAGCTATGTCTTCTTCCATTATGATAGTAAGAGCTCTCATCAAACATGGAGTCAAAACTACAGCTACTTTTCCTTGAAACTCTTTAACAAGATTTATATGTTTTAATAAAGGCATATCCATGTAAATACTGGAGGAACAATCCTTTATTCCATCTGTTGTGGTTGCTATGTAAGTACTATAATTAAGTTTGCCATTCTCGATTACGCTTTTTGTAACCCAAGCTCCATCAATTTGATTTGTTTCCAATAAATGGCATAGCAATGCAGTAACCATTCCTCCCGAAGCTGCATTTCTGCGGATTACCTCATCAGAAGAATAACCCATCCTGCATGCTATATGTTCACCCAGATAAATATCGGGATTATTTATATTAAGCAATCCCGCCTTTTTCTTAGAATTTATTTCAATATCATTTAAAATTTTATTAACATATTCAATATTTAATCTAGAGCTAGTTTGAACTGTCTCCAAATTATCTAAAATCTTCTGTTTTATTTCATTCTCATGCTCCATGAAATTTTCAAATTCTTTTTTTAATGTATCAAACTGTAATTCAGAAAAATCAATAGTAAATCGTCCTAGATGGAACATATCTAAAACTTCCTGGTATTTGTGACTCCAACCAATCAATAATACAGGAACCTTTTGTTCTAAGCCACCAATCATTGCATGAAAGCGTGATGCAACTAAAACCCGGCATTTACCAATATAAGCACGAATCTCTTCCGCATCCATTTCTTTATGATACCACCGAACCATATCTTGGTTTGTTATACCTTCATATACTGAGTCACATACTATTAAATCATTATTTCTTGTTTTATTACTGTTCATCCTGGCAGCATTGGCAATTAATAAGACATGGTAATCTTCTTTATTTAAATAATTTATAAATTCTATCATAACTTTCTTATAATCAATATTTAGCTTAATACATTTCTTTTCAACCACTGAACTGATCGATAAGCCCACAACATTATTTTTATAAAATTCATCTTCCTCAGTGATTTTTGATATTTTCTGATTCCAATAAATACTATCCTCCATAGTAAAAGCTCCGTCAGCACATAATATAACGTTTTTCTCAATTCCTATTTCTTTTAGATTAGCAAGAGTTATTTGTCCTCTTGCGCAAATCAACTTACATTTTGGAAGTATTATTTTAGCAAGGGTTCTATTAATAATTGAATTAAATGTTCCAAGTGCCTGCGAATATTTCACCACTGGAGTACCGACCAACATCGGTACTGCTGCACAGATGAAAGCATAGATGTTCATTATTAATCCTCGATTATCTACAAATGAAACACCAGCTTCATCTATAACTAAATCCGAGTTTTTAAAAGCTTTAATAATTTCATTTTTCTCTATAAGATAACCAACAGGACGAATCCACTTCAACATTATATAAAGTATCGATAATGGAAAAGCAATAAAAACAAGTGCTTCAGGCTTACACGATATAACTTTAACAAAGTCATGTGGAACCTGTTTTTTATCTTCCATTGGATATGTAGACATTAAATTAATGTTCAGTCTATGACCATATATGTCATATAGTTGTTTTATAGAGCTTTGCAGCATTGCAGTTGCCCCTTTATTCCCACTATAGCTGGCTGCAGTTATAGCGATAACTATATCTCTCATAGCATCACATCCTCCGGCGCTTCTCCGACTTCGTTAGGTTATCATCTATATCAGCACACATTAATTACAATAATCTACAGAACACAACTATAAATGCTATATACACTAATATTTACAATTACTTATTATTTATCGTTTTTCCTGTTTATATTCCATCTTACGAATTCTATATTGAATATCTTCTAAGAGTTTTCTGTTCGCTGCAATTATATCTGCCTGTAATCCAACAATAACTGTCTGAAATCCGATCATTAGCAGAATAGCTGCTAATATCAATGATTGTATATGTCCTCCACCAGTTCCTTGGAAGATGAATATCAGATATCTAATACCCAGTAAAACACCTAAAAGGAAAATAATAGAACCTATAACGCAAAAAAACTTCAATGGCTTGTACATCATAAAAGTACGGATAATAACCATAGATGATCTCTTTATATATGCCCACATACTTGAGAACAAGCGGGATTTTCTCATTTCAGGATTTGTCCGTATAGGAACCGATGTTATTGCAGTTTTGTTTCGGCCGGCCTGAATAATGGTTTCAAGTGTATAAGTATATTCGTTAATAACATTCAGATGAAGTGCTGCTTCCCTTGAATAAGCACGGAAACCGCTGGGAGCATCCGGTATATCTGTCTTGGATGCTATACGTACTACCATACTGCCTAGATGCTGGCATTTTTTTTTCATCCAAGAAAAATGTGCTGTTTGGTCGATAGGACGTTCTCCTATTGCAATATCAGCTTTATTATCTATGATTGGCTGTATTAGCTTAATAATGTCTTCCCCATAATATTGATTATCAGCATCTGTATTAACAATAATATCAGCTCCAAGATGTAAGCAAGCATCAATACCTGCCATAAAACCCTGAGCTAAACCTTTATTCTGTTTGAATGAAACTATATGATGTACACCTAATTCGCGAGCGACTTCAACTGTTCTATCAGTACTGCCATCATTGATTATTAAATATTCAATAGTATCAATTCCATCTATTTGCCTGGGTAAATCTGCAAAAGTTTGAGGCAAAGTTTGCTCCTCGTTATAACAAGGCATTTGAATTATTAGTTTCATCTCCCAGCACCCCTTATCCCTGCTCTCTTTTTATATACACACTGTTTATTTTTAATTGTGTATCCTCATTTGCATATATACGTAATCCAATATAATCGGTATCTCTTTCCAATTCAAATGGTACCTCTAATAACAATTTAGTGTCTTCATCAAAATTATTGATATTTATTTGTTCTTGACTTAATACCTTTTCATCCATTGAAGAATACACATCAACATATCCTAATTCTTTATATTTGTAATCAATTAATTCCATATCTAATATAAATATATACTCTCCTTGCTTAAGTTTCTTATATGGACCCTGCATGAAAATTCCCTGAGTACCATCGCCCTGTACATAATTTTCAGTAGCGATAGCATTTGTCACATTAAATATTCCCAGTGGGATATTAATCGCATTATAATTTATGGGGTGATCATCAAAAATATTATTAGCAAAGTCATTTGTTTTTGATACTAATAGATAGCTATCGGCAGCACTTAAACAGAATTTATAATCGTGCATTAAATCAAATAAATTATAGATTTCTCCTGACAAAATAAATTTATCTTCTTCGGTTATCTTTAATTGTTTATTATTAACCAATTTAATCTTGTTCTCTTTTAACAAAAATTGATAACAATCTGCCATTAATCTATCTAGAACATTCCGGTTATCCCATTCATCGTAAACAGGATCATTCTGATCATTCCACAAAAAATATATTGGTAATTTATCTTCTGAAGTGTATATTGAGTCAACAACTTTTGTTATTTCCATTCTTTCTTGATTTATATCTACTATAGATCTTGTCACGATTTCTCCCGTAAAAAAGAAAAGACCAGTAATAAAAATTATGGTCGTTATTATTATTCCATTATTTTTTGTAAATGAAATAAAAATCAATCTAAAAAGAAGAATAGCAATAAGAGCTGAAAGATAGACATTTAATGGTGTGTTCATAAGTAATAAACCAACAGCATGTAGAGGATTATAGAAACTTAAATTAAATTCTTGAAGAATGAAATTAACTGCTACCGTGATAAAACTAAAACTGATTAACATAACCAATAGAACTTTAGCAGTAATTGTTTCCCTGAATTTTATGAACCCTAGTAATATTATGGGTCCCAAAATCATTTCTGTATATCTACCATAAACAATATGGTCAATTCTAGTTGGATTTATCTTGGAAATTACACTAATGACTATTGAAAAAAATAAAGCAATTAATAAAAAAACATATAA
This sequence comes from Syntrophomonas sp., assembly GCA_016841875.1. Taxonomy (GTDB): domain Bacteria; phylum Bacillota; class Syntrophomonadia; order Syntrophomonadales; family Syntrophomonadaceae; genus JAAYJK01. The sequence continues at coordinate 27,541 of JAENYG010000025.1, read as the reverse complement.
GTAAAAATAGTAGTCACTATTTAATAGGTTAGAGTCTTTCTTCTTTATATAAGCTGTTATAGTTCTTCCTATCTTCTGTATTAGCTCATATATACCCAAATAACATAGTAAATAACTCGCAGTACCTAAATAGAAAAATTGACCAAGAAAAATTTTAAATGCCTTGCCTAATCCATAGATGGAAAATAGTTGAGTAAATTTGCTGGCCTGTGCTGAATAGTCATTAGTTAAATTACCGCTATTATTTAACCAGAGATGGCTTTGAATATCGTTTTTAAGATAAAAATGTATAATCATTAATAAAAAAAATGGTAGAAATACATATAAAAACTGTTTCCAATTAATTTTATTAAATATTTTCATCAATAGAATTACAGAAATACTGGCTATCAATATCCCCAGAGCACGTTGATGAATGATATAAGCATAAATGCTAAGGAAACCAATTAAAATAAATTTATAATTACTTGACTTTTCATTTAAACCTGCAAAACACCAGGTTAACATCCAGCAGGCAAATATTAGTAAGCATTCACACCAGGCTATACTGGAATATGCAATATATGCCGGGTACATAGAAATAAAAAAAGAGATAGCAATCAATATATATTTATCAACATCGCTCATCAGTTTTCTTGCAATATCATAACACAGCAAAAAACTGGCGCTTAACATGATTCCATTTAAGATTATTGCTGCTTTATACATGAGAATTGAATTATCAAATATCCAAAACAAGGGAACTAACAACAGAGAATAACCATAAGAATAATAGGGGATTTGTGATACTGCATCAGACCAATCCAGCCCCGCCAGGTATGCTGCATTACCCCAGTATCCAAATTCATCATCCAAAACAGTAAATATACCTATCGATCCCAAATGTCTAATACTTATTAAAAATACCAATATCGTGAGGCATAATATTATAATATTTTCTTTTTTTAAGGTTATATTTTTGGTCATTGAGTACTCTTTATCCATAAATATCCTCTTATTTCTTATTGCGAAAAGTATGTTCGGTTAGAGTTTTAAATCTTATCTTAGGGATAACTTTAACATTGTTTACCTATCCTTTTAAACCATACCTGCCTATAGCCTCTAATTTAATATCGTTTAAATGCCTATGGATATTTAATTGTATATTGAGAGTGTAATGAACATTCCATTAATAATACTATCAAAAATGACTTCTTAGTGTCATTAATAAAAAAACCGGAAGACAGCTTATGTCTTCCGGCAATTGGTATTTTTTGTTTTACATGACAATCAAGAACTCTTACTGCCCGCAATTTCTGAGGAGGCACAAGAACTCATGAGATGCTCAGTCATCAGCAGGGAAAGGACTGCTTCTGCTCCCTGGTTCAGGTTTACCCCTTTTTCGGTAAGGGCATCATAACAGCCGCCGCTTTCTTGGTCGTATAAAGAAAGCTGATTGATATTAGCTCCGAAATACCAGGCATGAGCTTTTTGGGCCATATCCAGATATTCGGATTTAGCCGTGATAGTATAGGCCTCGTGACAGGCAAATGCAATGGATGCCGCATCTACCGGCTGCTGATCAAATAGTGGTATTGTTTTTCCTTTCTGGTACCAGCCCTGATTACCGACGATATTTAAAAAACCATCCCGAAACAGGATATCATTGAGAAAATTTAAAGTCTCCAGACCTGCCTTAAGAAAGCGTTTATCTCCGTTTATTTCATATACTGAGATCATGGCCTGGGGGAGTACCCCGTTGCAGTAAGTCATATAATCTTCAAACCAGTACCAGTCTGCAGATTTCTTGCTTTGATATAAGTTCAACAAATAATCGGCCATAGTATTCATAGTGTGAACTTTTTTTATGGCTTCTCCTTTGACCAGTGCGATGAGCGTGTACGCAATAGCCCGGGGGGAGCTGAAATTAATTACCTGAGGCAGATTTCTTTGAAATATTCTCTGGCACCGGACACTTATGTCTTCCCATTTACACATAGAGCCCAGACTGCAGGCCAGAAGGGCCCGGCCGATAGAGTCTTCCGAATTGATCAATGAGGTGTAGCGGCCTTTTAACAGCCAATTAGACCAACTGCCGTCTTCCTGCTGACAGCTATCCATAAACGAAACGTACTTCATGGCCAAATCGTGCCCATCCTCCATGGAAATAGCCAGCATTAATGCTCGGGCATTATCGTCCAGGGTATGACCGCTGTTGGGATCAGGTCGATGCAGTCGCGAAAACTGCAAGATGCCAGTTTCATCGGTCAGGTTAAGAAAATGTTTGTAAGTTAGCATAAGTTAAGCTTTTGTCCTCCCATAATAATTCGGTATCAGTTTCCAGCATCGATTTAAACATATCTGTATACTGCCCACCCACACTGGGCCAGGTCCAGTTTTTTCCTAGATTCCAGGCCCTGCTCTGCAGATCCAGCTTCAGTGCCGGGTTCTGTAAAATCTTTTCTATCAGCTCGGCCAATATGATGGGATCAGCCTCTCTGGCAATCAGTCCTCTGCCTTCGGCCAGAGTTTCTACCGCATATGAGTATGGAGTAGATACTATAGCCCGGCCGCATCCTAATGCAAAGGCCATGGTTCCGCTTACCGCCTGGTCTTTATTAGGGTATGGGCTCAGATAGATATCGGTCATATACAAGTATTCCCCTAATTCTTCATTGCTGAGATATTTGTTTACAAAGGTAACATTATCTTCGATACCAAGTTTGGTTACCATATTTTCCAGCATGTGGCGATACTTCTCTCCTTCATATTCTACCAGCATTGGATGGGTTCGTCCAAGGATCATATACAGGATCTCCGGGTATTTCCTGGTGAGGCTGGCTACAGCCTCAATGCCCAACTCCAGGCCCTTACCAGGTCCAATAAGTCCAAAAGTGCTTATGATCTCCCGCCCTTGCAGACCATATTTGTCCTTTAAAACTACGGATTCCTGGGCTTTAAATTCCGGTACTCCATGGGCAATTAGATAAATCAACTCCGATGGCGCTTCATAGAGATCTGACATCAGATTAAGTGAACTTTTTGTCATAGAGACAATGGCCGCTGCTCTGCCGGCCAGATAATTGAGAATATTTTTACAATTTTTAGTCGGACCGGGCAGTACGGTGTGGGTAATCAGTACATAGGGCTTGAGCAATAAGCCGACCAGATCCATAATATATTCTCCGTCTACCCCACCAAAAATACCATATTCATGCTGGATGATCACCAAATCAATATCTGGAGTTGAGTTGATAAAAGCAGCTGCCTTAATATAATCAGGCCGATGCTGCTGATCTATTTCAAATATTACTTCCTGGGGATAATCATATTTATTCTTTTCTTCAGATACGGCCATTACTTTAACATCATTTCCATGGATCATTAAGCTGTTTCGTAAATCCATAGAAAATGTAGCGATGCCGCACTGTTTGGGAGGATATGTTCCCAGATTGAGTACAGCCATTATTTCACTCCTTCATCAAAGGTTTATAGACTAATAAAAGAAATTCTTCCACATCTGATCTGCCTTTATACTCCAGGGATCATATCGCATGGGCTGACACATCTGATTCAACTCCTGCTATTTGTAAAAAGGCAAACAATTCATCTTTTATTTTCTCCAGCGCCTCTGGAGTATTACCCTCGCAGCGCACGATCAATTCCGGACCGGTATTGGAGGCACGAACCAGAGCCCATCCATCAGGAAATACTATGCGAGCTCCATCAACATCTATAATCTGATATTTATTCTGGAAATGCTGCAGAACTTTATCGACTACGTTAAATTTTTTCTGGTCAGTGCTGGGAAGGCGTATTTCAGGAGTGGCGTAATACTTGTTGATATCAGCCAGCATTTCGCCAATCGTCTGCTGGCTCATGGATAACAAAGATAAAAGCCGGGCCCCGGCATAGAGGGCATCATCGAAACCATAATACTCATCGGCAAAAAACATATGACCGGACATCTCCCCGGTGAAAACAGCTCCTATTTCCTTCATTTTAGCTTTAATTAGAGAATGGCCGGTTTTGTAGATAATAGGTTCTCCTCCCAGTTTTTCGATTTCATCGATAAGACTTTGGGAGCATTTTACTTCTACTATACACTGGGTACCGGGATGCCGAGTCATAATATCCCGCCAGAAGAGGATCATCAACATATCCCCCCAGATCAGATTGCCCTGAGCGTCCACCACTCCCAACCGATCGCCATCTCCGTCAATTCCAATACCTATCGCTGATTTGGTACGCTTTACTTCAGTTATTAAATCAACCATGTTTTCCGGATTTACCGGGTCTGGATGATGATGGGGAAAAGTAGGATCAGAATCGCAGTACAATTCAAATACTTCACACCCCAGGCTTCTAAAGACCTGGGGGGCAAAAAGAGAAGCGGTTCCATTGCCGCAGTCCACAACTATTCTGGGAACATTAGCTCCCATAGTTATTTTGCCTTTTATCATTTCCGTATATTCTAAGCTGATATCATAGTCATATATGACTCCGCGCGGGCCGCTGATAAAATCCTGCTTTTTTACCATCTCATAGATTTCCTGAATCTGCTCCCCATAAATAGTAGAGTCACCCAGGAGTAGTTTGCATCCGTTATATTCTCCGGGATTATGGCTGGCGGTTATCATAATACCGGCTGGAATATTAAGGTGCCGAGCCGCATAGTAGAACATAGGAGTTACTACCACACCCAGATCCATCACACTGCATCCTGAATCCAGCAGTGCTTCGACTACCATATCTCTCATTAGAGGAGATGAAATCCTATTATCCCGTCCTACCAGAATGGTCTGCTGATCTTGTCTGCCCGCCATAGCGGCAAAGGCCCGGGCGATATCGCCCATAAGTTCCTGGCTTAATTCTTCCTCTACAATGCCCCGGATATCGTACTGGCGAAATATATGCTTAATAAATATCTCCTCCTCAAGCCAAATTATGCACATAGATAAGTGTATTTAAGATATCCAAATTTTATGCATAGGAACAATCCTAAATAATCTGCTCTCTGCTTTATCAAAGCAGATCCAAGCGCTGTTTTTCCTTCAATATTTCAGTTATCTTTCTGATATCCTGGGAACGGTTGCGGTTGGATATCAGAATAATATCGTCAGTCTCAACTACCAGGGTATCCTGTACCCCATAAAGCACTATTGTTTTACCGGTTTGTTTAACTACACAGTTGTGGCTGTCCAAAATTACGATATCAGAGCCTGTACACACATTGCTCATCTCGTCCTGGTCATGAATATCTGCCAGGGCATTCCAGCTGCCCAGGTCACACCAGCCAAAATCAGCTGGAACTACCGCCATCCGATTTGATTTTTCCGCGATTCCATAATCCAGGCTGATGGAAGGCAGATCAGCATAAGATGAGAGGTAGGCATCATAACCACCGCTTATTTTTTCATATATTTCGGGCAGATGAGTTTTGAACTCCTGGGTGAGTACCCCCGTTGAACCCACATAAATACCGGCATTCCATACATATTCACCGGATGATAGGTAGGTTTGGGCAGTTGACAGATCAGGCTTCTCGCGAAAGGAGTTTACCTGGAATACGTCCCCGATTTCGCCGATCTCCCATTTGGTTTTCTCAATATACCCGTACCCGGTTTCAGGACGATCAGGGGCTATACCAATGGTAGCAATGTGTCCCTGCTGGGCGGCCAAAATGGCCCGGCGCATACTTTCTGAAAAGGCCTGAGAATCGCTTATATGATGATCGGCTGGGAAGAACCCCAGGATTTCGTCTGGATCTTCCAGCTGCTGACGGGCCAGTACTAAACCTACTGCCGGGGCCGTATTTTTCCCTTCTGGCTCTGTCAGGACTTCAATTAAATAGGCATCCGGACGGTCTTCTATTACCTGCTCTATACCGGGCAGGAGGTCATCGCTGGTAATGATAATTATTTTTCTGGCTCCAGAAGCTGCCAGACGATCAATAGTATTGTCCAGCATGGATCTGTTGTTTACAAATTTGCAGAGCTGTTTGGGGCGCTGCTGCCGGCTTTCCGGCCATAATCTTAGCCCCTTGCCCCCCGCCAAAATTACTGCAATCATATTTACCTCCGTTATATATATCTTTAAGTATATGATTAAAGCCGCACTGCTTATGCCAGGCTAAAATTTCTCCACTTAAATTAGGCTTCACTTTATTTATTATGGCTAATTAATAAAAATTCTATAAGTTGAAGCAGAGAGATGATATTTAACAAAGGTCAGAATAGCGAACCAGGATACACAGATTAATTAATGATTGGTAGAATAAATATAGATTTAAGATATAATTGGTATATTATGATACTTAATGAAATTACGTTAAAAGGATGAAACGCATAGATGAAAGTATTAGTAGTCGGTGGAGCAGGTTATATAGGCAGTCATGTGGTGCTTGAACTGCAGCAGGCCGGGCATGATGTGTATGTGCTGGACAACCTTCAGACCGGACACCGGGAAGCTGTAGCAACCGCACCTTTTTTCCCAGGAGATATAGCCGATAACGAACTGTTGAGCAGGCTTATCTCAGAACATAGAATTGAGGCAGCTGTGCATCTGGCAGCAGATAGCACAGTAGGATTGTCTATGCAGGACCCTGGAATATTCTTCAACAATAATGTCGGTAAAGGTGCATTGTTTTTAGATACTCTGGTAAAAACAGGGGTGAAAATCCTGGTTTTTTCTTCATCGGCTGCAGTTTACGGCAGTCCGGATAATATGCCTATAAAAGAATCCCATCCACTTAATCCAGTGAATGTTTATGGATCCACCAAGATCATGTTTGAAGAAATGATGCACTGGTATGAGAAGATATACGGCTTACGGTGGATGGCCCTGCGTTATTTTAATGCGGCAGGAGCTGCTCCCGGTTATGGGATAGGAGAGGATCATAATCCGGAAACTCACTTGATCCCTATTATTCTTCAGACGATTTTAGGACAGCGGCAGGAGCTGCAGATATTTGGAAATGATTATCCGACACCAGATGGTACTTGTATAAGGGACTATATACATGTTGCGGATTTGAGCCGTGCTCATGTTCTTGGACTGGAAGCACTATCTGCCGGTGAAGCAGGTGGGGTTTATAATCTGGGTAATGGACAGGGATTTTCGGTGCGGGAAGTAGTTCGGGTATGCGAAGCTGTAACCGGGCAGAAGATTGCTGCCGGCATATCGCCGAGAAGGTTTGGGGATCCTCCTGTTCTTGTAGCCAGTGCCGAAAAAATAAAGTCTGAGCTGGGTTGGGTACCGCAGTACCCAGATCTGGAAAGTATAGCAGCAAGTGCCTGGGAGTGGCACCGCTTAAACCCCAATGGATTTAATAAGCAACTTTAAAGGATGCAAATAGAGTAATCGATAATTAAGTTATTGGAAAAAGTATAATCTATTAATTATATGCTGGAGAATTATTGCAATGAATCGAAATGAATTTGATAACATAGTTGAAAACCTGACTTACCTGCCACAAAAGTATATACTCCTGTTCAGGGACATATGCAAATATGGTATGGTCAGTTTTTTTGCCCTGGTGGTTGATGTGGGACTTTTATATGTACTGGTAGAATACCTACAGGTATTCTACCTTTATGCTGCCACTATTTCTTTTTGCTGTGGTCTTACAGTCAATTACATACTCGGTAAAATCTTCGTTTTCAAACAGAGTAAGCTGCAGCCTGGCAAAGAGTTTTTATTGTACTCACTCATTGGAGTAGTAGGGTTGGGTTTGAACGATTTAATAATTTATGTTCTGGTACTGCTTAACCTGTGGTATCTAATTGCGAAAGCTGTATCAGTAGCAGTCGTATTCTTTTTCCACTTTTTTGCCCGTCGGAGCTTGTTTGAACATTGATGCTATTTGAAATGAGGTAGAGCTATTATTATGCAGAAAGTAATCATACTTGGTGCTGGTCCAGCCGGCTTATCTGCTGGATACGCCCTGGCTAAAGAGGGATATGAAGTTATCCTTATTGAGAAGGAAGCGCAGGTCGGGGGGATAAGCAAAACTGTAGAAGAGAAAGGTTACCGCTTTGACCTGGGAGGCCATCGATTTTTCACCAAAATCGAAGAAGTAGAAGAACTCTGGAATGAGGTCTTGAAGGAAGAATTCCTGCTGCGTCCTCGGCTTTCCCGAATATATTATCGCAATAAATTTTTTGATTACCCGATTAAACCCTTTAATGCTCTGGCAGGTCTGGGTCTATATGAAGCATTTTTAATACTGGCCAGCTATTTGAAGGTTAAAGTGAATCCGGTTAAACCGGAGGAGAGTTTCGAAGATTGGGTAAGCAACCGTTTTGGTCGGCGTCTATATGAACACTTTTTTAAATCTTATACTGAAAAGGTATGGGGTATGCCCTGTACTGAGCTGAAAGCCGAGTGGGCCGCACAGAGGATTAAAGGTTTATCACTGGTATCAGCGGTAGTAAATGCTTTATTAAAACAGTTCCGGGAAAATCAAATCAAAACCCTGATCGAAGAGTTCAACTATCCCCGGTTGGGACCGGGGCAGATGTATGAAGCTGTAGCCGATGCAATTGAGAAATCAGGTGGACAGGTTTGGACCAATACAAAAGTGACCGGTACAGAAAGGAAGGGGAACAGAATCTGCTCGGTCAGTATTTTGAATCATAGCGGCGTTAAGAGTGAAATAGAGGCTGATCATGTTATTTCCAGCCTGGCTTTACGGGATTTGATTCACATATTGAACCCGGCACCGGAGCTGGAGGTGCTTAAAGCAAGTAGTCTTCTGAAATACCGAGATTTTCTTTCTGTAAATCTGGCCTTGAATTCTGATTTTCTCTTTCCTGATAACTGGATTTACATACATTCACCCGAAGTAAATCTGGGACGGGTACAGAATTTTAAGCAGTGGAGCCCCTCTATGGTACCTGAAGAAGGCTGCAGTTCTCTGGGATTGGAGTATTTCTGTAATGAGGGGGATAAGCTATGGTCGTCAAAAGATGAGGACTTGATTAAGCTGGCAGTAGATGAAATCTGCCATATAGGTCTTATAGAAAGGGATTGGGTAAAGTGGGGTTTTGTTATAAGAGTACCGAAAGCTTATCCGGTCTATGATGATGACTATAAAAAATCCATGCCTGTAGTCATCGATTTTATCAATAGTCTGGAAAACTGTCAAACCATAGGCAGAAATGGCCTGCACCGTTATAACAATATGGACCATTCCATCCTGACTGGTCTCCTGGCTGCAAAGAATATACAGGGCAGTAATTATGACCTCTGGGAGGTAAATACTGAAGAAGAATACCATGAGGAAATTAAATAATTAAATTTATAAATGAATAAATATTTTGCCTAAAGTTTTGCTGTGCAGACTTTTTATTTATTAAGAATTAATTCTGTATATTATAAATGATTCCTGTAAATCCTGAGGGAGCGTTAATTGTGTACCCCAGTCGGGAATGTCATTGTTTTTCATCCTTTCATAAAAGGCTGCGGGATTGTCCTTTATATCGTAAATCGCCTTTTCGTTTGAATCAGGAGCTATTACTACTAGATCGATATGCCTTTGATTTAGCATTTCTTTAACCTTTTCCATATCATCAGATGTCATTACTTCATAGGTAAATAATATACCACTATCATTACGGTGATACGGTGCAGATATTATATTAAAATTGGTTCGGTATAGAATCTGTGGCCCATAATGTAAATTGGCTAGAACTGTATTAGTAACTGGACATTCATCCTGGTATTCGTTTAGAAATTGACATAGAGACGGAAGGTCTGGATTCTTATAATTAGATTGTTCTCCATATATTATATCTGCTGCTATTCCTGCAGCCGGGAAACCAAGAATAAAGAGGAAAATCATCGCTGATCGAAGCAGCGGAATCAAGCGATGGGGGAAACTAGATAACCATCTTATAATATCGTCCAGCATCAAAGCCGATATCATTGCAATAATAACCAGACCGCAGTAAGCCATACGCACCTGGTAATAAGTTAAGGCAGTAAATATAATAAAAGCGGTGATAAAAAACAAAAGTATTTCAATATTGAATTTTTCTTTAGTTTTAAGAAGATGAATCAAATAAAATAATGCTAACCCTGCTGGGCCTAAAAAAGAAATAATAAAATAATAGCCTGATTTAAGTAGAGGCTGCACTTCAGATACTTTGCTCAACCATATCGGTACAATAGCTGGATTTATTTCCGCCATGGGTCCGTGGAAAAATAAAGGAAATACCAGCCATATGGCAGCAGATGCTGGTATGGTTAACATTGCTGCCCATGCTGACCTTTTTACCCAATTTTGGGATTCTATCCTGGATAGACATATAGAATACAGTGCTGCTAACAGATAAACGAAAATATAAACAATGGATATTTTATCATACTCAACTGCGGAAAAAAAATCCGATAAGGGACGTTCCACCAATAGGGATAAGCTGGTAAAGAAAAGCAGGGATAGGCTGAAATATTTTAACATATACAAGTAACGGTCTTTGTATATTATCCAGAGAATTACCAGGACGGCATACACAATTATTACCGGAAAAATTGCTTCCACACTTATCCAGGTAGATATAGCAGCCAAGAGCCCGGCCAGGATACCATATCTTTGCGATTTTACATTAGTAAGCATGTGGGTGATAGAGCCTATTAAAAGTATAAATAAAAGAACCAGAAGGCTATGATGATCTGGACGTCCAAACATAAAAATTTGAAAGAGCAAAGGCTGACCTATAAAGATTATTAAAAGAAGAGGCTGTGCATTTGTCCTTATTATGGGTTTTGTGGCCCAAACAAGGGCAAGTATCGATAATATCCCTATCAGCGGGCTAAAAACAATTCCAAATTCCAGGAGAGCCTTTTTAACTCCTAACCAGGGTATCAATGGTGCAGCCCCGGCTATGAGCAGTACATCAAGTGGTCGGGTCCAGTGTAAGGTATCGCCATAGGGGTAGTTGTTTCGGTGTATGGTAGAGTCATACCAATCTCCAGTTTCAGCCAGCTGCTCTACCCTTACCAGGCGCATATAAGTATCGGTATCAATCAATTCTGAGCCATTAAGAGAAGTATTTAATTTGAAATAATAGAAGCAGAGATGAAGGATAATAAAAAAAATTATCGCCATGATAATGAATGGAGTAGTAGTGCTCCGTTTATCGTTTCTCATTCTCCCCAACCTTCCCACTTTTTACCTCTTTTTAATATCGAAAAAATGCTTGCCGATGCTTAATTGCATATTGAGCAGCTTCATATGTTATGAACACTAATAATCTTATCAAACATTACTTTAAAGTGTCATCAATAAAAAAGCCGGAAGACATATTATGTCTCCCGGCTGGCATTGAGTCCCTAATGGCTGTAATTTTCGAGGAAGCGGTTGCTGGTGATGATTTATCCGGTCATCAGCACGGATAAAACTGCTTGGATTTTGATTATTGCTTCAAGGTATATATTTTATAGTTCAAGAGACCAAGGAATGAATTATATAAGGTATTCTTTGTTTGGGTCATTCCGAGCGGGAAAAGGGACCCTGCAGATTATCAGGGCGGGGACCGAAAAACTGGTAATAGGTGCACTGTATCCGGCCATTATATACTTTGCGGCGTTTACTGCTTTTTCGGTTGATTAATCTCTCCAGGGCCGGGTGGGAAGTCAAAATATAAAATGACCAGGTATCTAACCTTCGAAAAACTTCTGTCATCTCCCGGTAAAGGTTTTCTGCTGGTTCCTTTTCTAACAGGCGTTCCCCATAGGGTGGATTGGCAATCAGGTAGCCATACTTATAGCGGGAATTTAAATCCCGGGCATCTCCCTGTTGAAAAGAGATGACATTGGTTAGTCCCGCCTCTTTCGCATGATAATTGGCCAGCTTCACCGCAGCAGCATCTATATCGATACCCCTGATGCCCAGAGGTTGATCATGCAGAATCAAGTCCTGGGCCTCATCCCGGTACCTCTTCCATATATGCCTGGGAATCTGCGGCCAGGTTTCTGATACAAAGTCTCTATTAAGACCGGGTGCAATATTGCGCCCAATTAATGCAGCTTCAATAGGTATAGTGCCGGTGCCGCAAAACGGGTCAATCAGTGCCCGGTCCGGCTTCCACCTGCTGATGCTTATTAAAGCAGCCGCCAGAGTCTCTTTAAGAGGAGCCTCTCCTGACATCTTGCGGTATCCTCGTTTATGCAGACCAGCCCCGCTGGTATCAATAGTCAGAGTAGCTATATCTGAGAGCAGGGCAACCTCCACCCGATAGCGGGGCCCGGTTTCCTTGAACCAATTGACTTTATGTTTTTCTTTCATTTTTTCCACGATGGCTTTTTTTACGATGCCCTGACAGTCTGGAACGCTAAATAGCTGCGATTTTATGGATTTTCCCTCCACCGGGAATTGAGCATCCCCTGGGATCCAATCATTCCACGGGAGGGCTTTTGTCTTTTCAAATAGATCGTTAAAGGATTTGGTTTCAAACTCTCCGATTTTTAATAATAGTCTGTCTGCTGTACGCAGCCATAGATTGCAGCGGGTGATGGCGGAAATGTCAGCCTTAAAGGTTACCTTACCATTTTCCACCTTCAGTTCTTCATATCCCAGCTGTCTTAATTCATGGGCTACAATCGCCTCCAGCCCAAAAGCCGAGGTAGCTATCAATTCTACTTTTCTCATACAAAACTCCTTACATAATGGGGACATTCCTATAAATACGGGAGCCCCAAGATAGGTGTGTCCCCTGACCTTAGCCGGGACATTCCTGCTGCAATGGGGACATTCCATGGCATGGGGACATTCCTGCCATCAAGTTCTCCAAGGGCAGGTGTGTCCCCGTTCCTTAGCCAGAGAACTTCATTTTAGCACCAGCAACCCATGGCAGCACTTAGCTTTCTTATACTTCTCAGCCTAGTGTGTCCCCTTGTTTCCTTTTCCTTAGCGACTTATTACATGATACAATATATACGTATTTTTTTCTTCCACTAGCTAATTATACAGGTACGGCAGGAAAGTATAAATATTGCAGGTGATATGATATGGATAGTGAAAATTTTAGAGCAGCAGCATTGCAGGATACCCGTAAGAAAATAAGAGACTTAAAAGAATTTAACATTCCGGTCATTCTTAAGACAATTGAACAATATGAAAATGCTGATGTAGAAGAGTGCTTTATTGATCAACAGAAAGCTCTTTTAGATAAAATCTATATACGTCTTAGAGAACTGGAAGCAAAAGAACGGCGCCTATTGAGCGAACTCTAAATTACTAGTCTGCAGCCAGATGAAGGCAGGGTCTCAAGGGCTGTATCATCATCGCTTATGGTAATGGTGTTGCCGGCTATAGAAATGGTGTTGGCAATTACCTTGCCTGTGATACAAATATTATTGCCATTAAGTTGTATTTCACCATTTGGTGCATATAAAATACCATGAATTTCTATATCGTTTCCATTTACATGTATATCCCCCTGAGAATATAAGCAGATGGCATCGCTGCTGCTGTTATTTATCATATTGCCATTAATATGGATGTTTTCCTCGGCCAGAATGGCACCACACCCACTTATATCATTGCCATTCAAATGTACCTCCCCTTCCACATAAATTGGGTCTTCTACATTCACGTTATTACCATTGTAATGAACATCGGTATGGAATACATTACCTGCCGTTTCAGCCTGCTGCTGAATCTGCTCGGAGTAGTCAGGCAGTTCAATATAACTGGAGTAGGCTTGACGATGAGGAATATTCATACTGCTTCCATTCACGCTGATGCTGCCCACTGCATCACAAATGCCGGTAAGAGTTATGCTGCTGCCATTGGCTTTAAAGTCATCATTAGTATGGGAAGAGCCATCTATATAATAGGTATTGCCATTGATTTGCAGGCGCGTTGTACTGCTGCCGGAAAAGAGGGTATAAGCTCCCCAGGCCGGAGAATAATCCTGGGCCGCTCCTGCAATAGCATTAACCGATTTTTGATTGATGTTGAGCACCGGCAGGAAATACATATCCACATCCTCTGTATACTCCACTGTCATCAGACTGCTGGTAGGGAATGAGATAACCACATCATCGGGATTCAAGCCGTTCAAAGAAGCATAATCCAGGGCTGTCAGGGTGGCCGCATTGGTATCAGGTAGTTCCTGAGCCCCGGCCAGAGCAGCTGCATCCAGGGCATTTTGTACTTTTTGCTGTTCCAGGTATACCCGCCCGCTGTCTATTACCAGACCTACCATGCCAATTAAGACCACCATGCCCAGAGCTACTAGTACCATGACCGCTCCACTCTCATCAAGACAAAACTTCCTAATCGCACCCCGCATATTCCTCATAATTAACCATCTCCTTTACCATGGGGACATTCCTATACTTGGGGACATTCCTTCAAACATGGAACTTCAAGGAAGGTGTGTCCCTGTTCCTTAGCGCGAGATTCCCAGTGTACTTCCTACCATCTCCGACGGTTGCCCCAGAGAACTCAGTGCTCCCAAACTGGGTGTGTCCCCTTTCCTTAATCCGAGACCGACGCCACACTGCCTGCCATCATTCGAAGGCCGACTTGTCCATTAAGTGGTCACATATTATCATAAATATATATACAAAAAAATACTTAAGGCCTATAATTGTGCTAAAGTACTATAAAATTCATGCTAAAGGTTAGGGGTATAATCGTGGTCAAAGGATATATAATGGTGACATTCCTGCGAAGCTGGTGTGTCTCCTGACCTTAGCAGGGACATTCCTCTATACAAGGGAGCAATCAGGAACTCCAGGTATGTGAGTCCCCATTCCTTGCATGGTAAATAATGAATCATTCATTTTTTATTAAGGGAAATACCCATAAATCTCGATAATTTATAAGGATAATTATAATAATTAGGACATTGCGAAGTTATTGCCTTACAATTCCTGTTAAACAAGAAAGCACCCCGTGAGAACAAGGGGATATGAGGAAACCAGGGGACGGTTCTCTGTTTCTTCATTATTGTTACTTTATCAGTTGGGAAACAGGAGAACCGTCCCTTTGTTTCCTCTTAGCAAAAAAGAAAGGAGGTATGAAATGGGCGTTGGTAATCTGGGCCAGGTCGACTTAAGCCATGCTGGGAAAAATATACAACAGAAACCATGCAATATACGCAACCCTAATACGGAAGCTAAAGCTCCAAAATTCAAAGAATTAAGCACTCAACTGTCCGAGGCGCTGGGAGAATCAATCAACATAACCGTGGCTAATGTACCCGGTAACAAAACGGCTATAGGAAGGCATGCTGCCGGTTGCGATGAGGAATGTAACGTTACTATAGCACCTAACATTGCAGCAAAAGCCATGAAAGACCCGGCCAAACTGGAAGAACTGCAGACCGCGATTCAGGGCTACCTGGATCAGTGCGCTGAAATTGGTCAGGAAGGGGATCAAATCGAGCGCAGCGGGCTGGTATTCTTGGCTAATGGAGATATCAAAACCTGGGCGATAGCAGCTTCTGCTGTGGAAGGGGCAGAAGTGGAAGATGAGAGTATTTCCACAGTGAGCAGCGACATTCAGAGCAAATTCGATTACGTTTTTGAAAAAACTACTGCCATAAAGCATTTTTCCAGATACTCAGAAATTATACAGCTGCTCCTGGCGAGAACCACGGAAAGCTTCAATATTTTGGATGAGGATGCATCTGTAGCGCCAGTGGATGAGGTGCTGGCAGAGGCCGACATTGTTCCCGACAGCGGGGTGGAAGCAGAGATGGCTGTTGATAATAGTGGAGTAGGAAATGCAAACCAGGGCGATGAAATTTCGATAGATTTCTCTGCACGTGAGGACGCCGTAAATGCTGCTGAAAGGGTGGAAGCAGTATTGGCTTAAGCCAGTGTGGATTTAGTGTTGCTAACTTTATTGAGGAGGTATAGAGAACACAACGGGAGGGATAGTATGAATACTATTATAAGGTTGATCAAGGAGGAAGATGGGCAGGCTACAGCTGAATATGCACTATTAGTAACGGTAGTCAGCCTGGCAACCATGACCATATTTTTAAATTTGAGCGAAGCTATTGCAGCCGATATAAATCTGGCTGCACAATCATTGAAATAATTATTAATACTCGAATTACGCACCCCGGGCAAAATATCGGGGTGTGTAATTGCCAGAAGTATTATATTCAGGTAAAATAGCTTAACAATGTAGTTATAAGCATGAATAGCGAATTAGAATAAGGGAGGTACATTGGATGGATGTGTTGATCAGGTTAACTAAAGATGAAAATGGTCAGGGTATGGCTGAATATACTATGATTTTATTATTCATTGCAATGGCGGCCATGTTTGGTTATATGATGATGGGTACTGCCTTATCTGCAAAAGTAAATGATATCGGCAATCAGATATGAGTTCAAGGGGGAACGAGACAAAGAAACATGATGACAGTTATTCTGTTTTTCTTTAGGTTTATCTTTTTTGAAACAGGATAACTGTCATCATGTTTTCTGAAGGAAGAATTAATTCTCCCTCCAGAAAAGAAAATATATTCGCTTTATTTCTTTATTGAACTTCGCTTTCGCTGGGGTAGATGTTGGTTATTTTCAAATTGCTTGTCTGGCCGGATTTGATGGTAATACTACCTTCAGGAGATTTTCTAACCTGTGCTGCTCCACCAGTATTACTTTCTGTTACTTCATAAGCTCCCGGGGTTAAATCCACTGATACAGTCTGTCCTGCTTTAATAGTCCTGGTAAGAGTACCTTCCGGACCTTTAATAGTAAATCCGTATGTACTATCTGCCGGGGCATTACCTTCGGTAGATACGCTTATGGTGAGAGCGCCTTTGGTTATCGGAAAACGATTAGTAAGCGTAAGATAAACCGTTTGACCTGAACCCAGCGCTATATTTCCGTTAATAGACTTACTGTAAGAAACTGCGCCATTAGTTTTACTTTCAATTACCTGATATGATCCGGGAGGAAGTTGTACCGAATAGCTGCTACCAGCTTTTAAGCTGTTTCTACTAACCTCTTTATGGTCATTTTGGGTATCATTTACAATAAATTCATACCATGCTCCTGAGGGGGCATCGCCGGTAGTTCTGCAGCTGATTACTAATTTGCCGGGGTTAGGGACCAGGCTTATTGCTGCCTCAGTAGTTGTGATCGGACCACAGCAGTATATGGCGCCGCTCCAGCACTCGCTCTTGCTGCCATCACTGCCTGGATTGAGAAGTCTAAACATATAGTTGCCGGCGTCACTGAACTCATAATCTTCCAGATTATATCCAATAGTATATAATTCTCCCGGATTAAGAGAGGGGATGGTGCCACTGGTTATTGGCTCTTCGCCCGCCGGACTTCCGCTTTTAGTATAATAAAGCTCCCAGTTCACCGGTTCGGATGAAGCAGTGCTGTTCTTGGAGTTTTCTACCATAGCATATATCTTTCCTATACCATCCTGCAGTTCGATTTCTTCTCCGGGTAGATAGACAAAGGTATAATCGCCTGGGTCTATCACCTTTATCTGATATTTCCCGGGTTCTAATTCTTTTTGAAAATTATCCCCATTGCCTAAAGTAGTCTTTCCCAGCAATGAACCGCTGTCATATATGCCTATATCAAAAGCTTTGTTTGCTAAATAGGCAGATTCGGTGCTGTAATTAATTGAAATACGGCTCATATGCTCACTTTCCAGTTCTGCAAATGCAAGTGAATAACCGTTGATAACCTCATCCTGAGGTTGAGATGATTTTCAACAGCCCGAAGAAAGAAATAGAAAAATGACAAATAAGGAGAGAAAAACATATTTTATGTATGAGTTTTTCATCATGACCGACTCCTTTAATTTAATGTAGTTATAAACCATGGTAAACAATTGCAGTAACTTCAATGTATTTTAACATAAAGCAGTTAAACTTTATTCTGGAAAATACGATAATATGTAATATACTATAATTAATAGTACTTTTGGACATAATTTCCCAACATGGAAAGCTTGACATATAGTGCGAAAAGAATACTAAAGTCCTATTTAATAATAAATTGTTTTATATAATAATGTAAATACGTCTATTAGTCTCATTTTTTGCTGATGTAACAATAGATACAATAGAATGATATAATTTACCGGATTTAATACCGTATAATCCTTTTGGGTGATGACCAAATGTCTTAAATTCTTTTAAAAAAACTACCTTGAAGGCATGGAAAAATGAGGCTACCATAGAAGTATTCAGAATTTAATTAATTTAGGAGGTGAAGAGGATGTTAAAAACTTTCACAAGATTAGTAAGCGAAGAAAAAGGTCAGGGCATGGCAGAATATGCACTGATACTGGTATTTATAGCTATAGCATGTATAGCTGGTTTCACATTATTAGGTGGAGCAATAGGGAACAAAGTAAATGAGGTAGGTACAAATCTTGGCGGTTAATATACGCTTACATACTAATTTTGATGTTATGCCCTGCAGCTGTGCAGGGCATAACTGAATTCTTTGATTATTAAGAGGGGGACCAGAACATTATGAATATCGAATTGGTCCTCAGTGATGTGATATTGGGATTGATTCTGCTGATTGCTGTAGTCTATGACCAGCGAGAACAGCGTATTCCCAATTACCTTATATTAAGCGGTTTGATTTTTGGATTAGGATGGAATCTATATACCGGAGGCCTGGAGGGATTAGTGTTTTCCCTTAAAGGCTTTGCTGCCGGATTAGCTTTTCTCTTTATACCTTTTGCCATGGGCGGCATGGGTGCTGGGGATGTTAAACTGCTGGGGGTAGTTGGAGTTTTTAAAGGCTATCTATTTGCTTTTCATACTTTTGTGTATATGGCACTCTGGGGAGGGCTTATTGCTGTAGGGTTGCTCTTATTAAGAGGCAAACTCCTGAAAACCATCCATCAATTGTTAGTGGGAGTTTTTTTATCATTTGTTAAAACTATTAAGCTGAAGGAAAGTATTGAAAAAAGCAATTCCGGAATATATTTTCCTTATGCGCTAGCTATAGCCCTGGGGGCAGTAAGTGCCTATTTGGTAACATGGTGGTAAATTATGAAGATAATTAGAAAAATGTTTAAATCTAAGAAAGCTCAGAGCATGGTGGAGATGGCTATTCTTCTTCCTGTGCTTTTATTGATTTTATTTAGCATTATTGAGTTTGGAAGAATACTGGGAGCCTATATGATTATGCATGACTTGGCCCGGGAAGGAGTTCGGGCGGGAGTAGTTGGGCAAACCAACCGGGAGATTATGGATCACATAGAAGGCAATGATTCATTTCTTGCTATTGTAGACGGTAATATTACCATTACTCCTGATGTTTATGCAAATCGTTCGGTTGGTGATCCGCTGACGGTAAGGATAGATTATCAGGAGACCATAATAACTCCAATCGTAAGCAGTATCGTTTCAAACCCAATAGACATGTCGGCAGAGTATGTGATGAGAATAGAGAATGTTAACTGAAGTCCGTAAGGATAGGGGTATTTGTATGTTACCTAAAAAAATTAACAATTTTATTTTTGATGATTCGGGTATAGCTACTGTTCTGGTAACTCTGGGGCTGGTAGTTATTATGGGTTGCGCAGCCTTGGTAATAGATGCTGGGATGCTTTATTCAGCTAGAATGAAGGCCTCCAATGCAGTCGATGCTGCGGTTATGGCCGGGGTGCGAGAACTTCCGGATGATCCAACCACAGCCCTGTCATTAGCCCAAACCTATGCCCAGGCAAACGGGGTTGATCCATCCGAGGTTACCTTTACGATAGGATACAATGACGAGGGGCAAGCAATCTCTATCACCGGAGATGTAGACACAGATATGAATATGTTATTTGCCCGCGTTTTAGGAATAAATACCGGTGATGTCAAAGCTCATGCCAAAGCCAGAGTAGGTCCTGCCGCCAGTGTTAGTGGTGGTGAGGGAGTTGGTATTGTACCGTTTGGATTAACCGAAGACCTTTATGCAAAGGGTACCGAGATTATACTAAGGGAAGGTGCTGGTGATGGTGATACAGGTTGGAATGGGTATTTAGCTCTTCCTCCCACTTCATTTCCAGTCAATCTGAACCAGGATCTTTGGGATAATATCGAATGGGGCTACGATGGCGATATATATGAAGGGCAGGTACTGGACGTTAAAACGGGTGTTGTAGAACAACAGGCAGAAAATAGTCTTGAGGCACGAATAGATAGATGTACAGATGTATATGGTCATGTTCCCGAATGTACTTGGGAAGTACATTATGATGATTGCCCCCGCTTAGTAGTAGTTCCTCTAGGTACCATTAGCGCTGATACCAAGCTATTTACCGTAACAGGCTTTGCTACGATTTTCCTGTGGAAACAGGAAGATCCGATGACAGGAGTCGATTGTATAATGGGATATTTTTTAGAAGAGATTGAAGTAGTAGCAGGTGAGATTGACGATAGTGGCACTATAACTGAATCTACAGTATATGCTGCGGAACTGTGCGAATAAATAAGGATTTATTAGAGGGGGGCAAGTATTGCTTAAAAAGCTGAAAAGAATGTTTGCTGATGAGTCTGCTGCAGTTATGGTTCTGGTAGCTCTAGGACTGGTAGTTATTATGGGTGCTGCGGCAATGGTAGTCGATGTAGGATTGCTTTACTCAGAGCGGGCAAAAGCTTCTAATGCAATAGATGCAGCAGTAATGGCTGGAATTCGTGAGCTTCCGGATGATCCAAGCTCAGCCCTGGCTGTAGCTCAAAACTATGCTCAGATGAACGGCTTTGATTTAGCAGAGGTTACGTTTACTCTAGGATATAACGATGAGGGCGAAGCAATCTCCCTAAGTGGAGATGTAGATACAGATATGGGTATGGTTTTTGCACCTGTCCTGGGAATAAACACGGGTGATGTGAAAGCCCATGCTAAAGCCCGGGTTGGCCCGGTAGGGGGGTTTACCAATGGTAATGGAGTAATACCTATTGGCATTAGACAATCTGAATTACCTAATTTTGAAGAAGAAACTAATCCTAGTTTAATAATAAAAGAAGGTGGCGGCGATGGAGACAACGGATGGTTTGGTTACGTAAATATAGACGGACAGCAAATCAAGTGGGACATTGCTCCAGGAATCATGTATGGATGCCAAAATCCAGTATACATTGGACAAACGTTAAACGTAGTACCTGGGAACAAGAACGCAAAAGATTGCCGGGATGCAATTGATTATAGATTATTAGGGTGTACTCATGACCCTGAATGCAGTGCGGATAGTTATGATCTGGGATGTCCCAGGGTTGTTTTTGTTCCGGTAGGTGTTGATGATGAAGGACATGGAGCTAATCAAGAATATACGATAACTGGTTTTGCTGCTGTATTGTTAGAAGAACGAACCGAAGAGGATAAACAGCAGGCGATACGGGGTACTTATCTTCAGCCAATTATCGCTCCAAATGGATATATTGATGATAATGCTCCGGATTATGGCGTTTATGCGGTAGAGCTTTGTGAATAAGTATATTATTAAGGGAAGGGAGCCGGGAGGGTGCTAAAAGGAAGTAAAAAATACTGGTTTATTTCAATAATATGTGGACTCTTTGCAGCAGGATTATTTTATGTTTATCTGGGACAGGTAGAGGAAAAATATCGACCGGATGATCTGGTTACTGTGGTTCGAGCTGCTCAGCCGATACATAAGGATGAAATTATTAAATCCGACCAACTAATGACCGAGGAGGTACCTGCCAGGTATGTTCATCCTAATGGAGTAAGGGATGTATCAGAAGCAGTGGGAAAAATAGTTAGCAGTGATATAGCTGCTGGAGAAGAAGTATTAAAAGAAAAATTGGTAGGAGAAAAAGATAAAATCGGCCGGCTGGCTTATGGAATACCATTGAACAAACGTGCAGTATCTATACCAGTTAATGAAGTGAGTGCAGTAGCATTTAATATACAGACTGGTGACCATGTGGATGTTATGCTAACTATTGATATTGAAAGTACAGGTTCAGATGCTGATCCAGCTAACACCATACTTATCCTGCAGGATCTGGAAGTATTAGCGGTAGGCACCAAGAGTTCCAAAGAATCAAGCGAAGTAAAAACACTCACTCTGGCCGTAACACCTGAGCAGGCTCAGTCTTTGGTGATGGGGAACGAACGCGGGAATATAAGGCTGCTCTTGAGATCACCGGTTGATGATTCTAAATTTAATTTAGCTCCATTTAAGCTGAATAATTTTCTTCAATAAAGCAGAATGAATTTTGTAAGAGTATGAAAGTTAAGAGGTGAGGGATATGAAAACAATTCGAGTGCTGCTGGCTGATTCCAATCAAGAGAATAGGGAGTATCTACTGAAAATATTAGAAGGAGATACTGATATAGATGTAATCGCCGAAGTAAGCCAGGGCGGTGAAGTCCTGGAGATGGTAGCACAGGCTAAACCGGAAGTGTTAATTATTGATGTCAGTATTTCGGAACAGGACAGTTTGGGGCTGGCTAGTTACATACATATGCATCATCCTATGACTCAGGTTATTCTGGTTTCTGACTATGAAGATCTTAACCTGCTAAAAAGGGCTATGCAGGCCGGGGTCAAGGAAATATTTATAAGACCATTGATAATAAATGAAGTAATCAATCGGGTTAAGCAGATTACCCAGGATTATCGTAAAAAAGCAGATAGCAAAAGCGATAATAAAAATGATTCTCGGCCAGAGGTTGTCCATGTCTCCAAACAGGATATGGTTTTACAAACATCCAAGATTGTTACGGTATTTGGTAACAAAGGCGGTATTGGTAAGAGCATCATTGCCAGCAATCTAGCGGTGGCAGCAGCCTTAAAGCACCCTAATGATGTAGCCTTGGTTGATCTGGATTTGCAGTTTGGAGACATAAGTCTAATGATGAATATTAATCCCAGAAAAACCATTGCCGAACTTATGCAGGAATCAGGGGAGCTCACCGCTGACCTGGTAGATGAGTATTTTTATGAACGCAGCGGGGCCAAGATTCTATCAGCCCCTCATAAACCTGAACTGGGAGAACTGGTTACTTCCTTTGGGGTGGAAACTGTACTCAAAATCTGCAGGCAGATGTACAGCTATACTATTGTAGATACACCTACATTTCTGGATGATACTACCCTTACTGCCCTGGAAATGTCAGATGTAGTACTGCTTTTAATATCACTGGATATTCCAACTATAAAAAATATTAAAAAAGGTATTGATATACTTGAATCCCTTAAGATGCTGCCTCGTACTAAATTGATACTAAATCGTTCATCCTCACTTTCAGTAGGTCTGGAACCGCAGGATGTAGAACAGGTATTAGGAATGAAAATAACTGCTTCTATTCCAAGTGATTTTAAAATAACTGTTTCTTCAGTTAACCGGGGAACACCTTTTCTTAATATGAGTCCCAAGGCTCCCATATCGAGAAGTCTAATAGATTTATTTGAAATGATTGAGAAAGAAAAATAATGTAATTTAGGTGGGATGGCTGAATGTCGCTTTTAAGCAGATTGCAAACCGATCAAGTAATAAATACCAATGGCCAGAAAGACCAGGCCTCTTCCCGCTATCTTGATTTGGTTTATCAGATACACCGGGAAATTATTAGAGAATTAGGCCAGGATTCACTTATCAACCAGCGCCGGGAAGATAATGAGACCAAGATAAAGAACATTAGTGATGCTATTATTGAAAAAGATTATGATCACCTGCCCCGCAGCGAAAGAGAGCTGATTGTGCAGCAGGTTACAGATGAAGTCATGGAGTTCGGGCCTTTGAGTCCACTGCTCAGAGATGAGACTATATCTGAAGTCATGGTTAATGGCCCCAAACAGGTATATATAGAGCGAAGGGGTAAGATTGAAAGGGTTAATGTGGTATTTCGCGATGATTTGCATCTGCATACTATAATTGAAAGGATAATATCCCCATTGGGAAGGCGTCTTGATGAAAGTATGCCCATGGTGGATGCACGGTTGCCCGATGGGTCACGTGTTAATGCTATAATACCTCCTCTGGCGTTGAACGGCTGTATATTGACCATTCGTAAATTCTCCAAGAACCTTTTGAAAACAGCCGATATGATTAGAAATAATACAATGACTTCTCATATGGCTAAATATTTGGAGGCTTGTGTAAAGGGACGTATGTCGATAATAGTATCTGGTGGTACCGGAGCTGGGAAGACCAGTACCTTAAATATAATTTCTGGGTTTATCCCCCATGATGAGAGGATAATAACTATAGAAGATTCGGCTGAGTTAGTACTGCATCAGGATCATGTAGTTACCCTGGAAACCCGACCAGCCAATATAGATGGCAAAGGGGAAATTGCTATCCGCGATCTGGTGCGCAACTCACTGCGTATGCGTCCTGACCGAATTGTAGTTGGAGAAGTCCGGGGTGGGGAAGCCTTGGATATGTTGCAGGCTATGAATACCGGGCATGACGGTTCACTTTCTACCGCCCATGCTAATTCCCCGCGTGATGCTTTGTCTCGGCTGGAGACTATGGTTTTAATGGCTGGTATGGAAATGCCTATGAAAGCCATTAGGGAGCAGATAGCTTCGGCTATTGATCTCATAGTGCATCAAAGCCGCATGTCTGATGGTACCAGGAAAATAACTCATATTACTGAAGTGGTTGGTATGGAAGGTGAGGTAATTACCTTGCAGGACATATTTATATTTGACCAGACCGGTGTTGATGAACGCGGCAGGGTTCAGGGAAGGCACCGTGCTACTGGTATTAAACCTAAATGTCTCGATAAGTTGAAAACTGCAGGAATAATAATTCCAGATGAATTTTTTGCATAAATATTATATACATACATAATTAGGAGGTTTATAAATGCAGCTGATAATATCCGGGTTTATTCTGCTGGTAGTAGTCTTTGCGATCAATGGAATTATAAAGACATTTTCCACCCGGGATGTATACAAAGAGCGGCTTAGAAACGTGATAGGTCAGACTGAGCAGGATCGTATTCATGACAAGGTTACGGTGCGGACGACTTTGAGCTCTATGATGAAGAAAGCATCTTCTCTCTTTGCTGCCCGATCTTTTACTGCCCGCCTGCAGAGCCGTTTGGTCAGTGCCGGCATACCCTTCAAAGGTGAAGAATATATCACTATCAGCCTGGCAGCTATAATTTTATTGCCGATAATAGTATTTGCTGTCAGTGGCAACTTCTGGCTGGCAGTTATATTTTTCATTTTGGCTTCCATTATTCCTATGATATATATCAATATTAAAAAAGATAAGCGCTTGCAGGCATTTGAAATGCAGCTGGCCGATGCGCTGGTAATTATGGCCAATGCCCTGCGGGCTGGTTTCGGTTTTCAGCAGGCTATGGAGACGGTGGTTAAAGAAATGGCGGAGCCTATTACTTCCGAATTTGCCTGGTGCCTGAGGGAAATGAACTTGGGATTTAATCAGGAAGAGGCTCTGTTGAATTTGGGGGAAAGGGTAAAAAGCGGAGAAATGAATCTGGTTATTAGCGGCATTATCATTCAACGGCAGGTAGGAGGGAATCTGGCAACAATTATGGATAACATAGGTGATACTATGCGGGATCGCACCCGGATAAAAAAACAGGTAAAAGTTTTAACTGCCCAGGGTAAGATGTCAGGTATGGTTGTTGGTTTGCTGCCCGTAGTACTGCTGGCAGCTATGCTGGTACTTAATCCAGAGCAAGTCTATTTCCTCTTTCAAGACAGCCGGGGTTGGGTAATGCTGGGCAGTGCATTAATCATGGAAATAATGGGCGCATATATTATCAGCCGGATTGTAAATATTGAGTTTTAAACAAGGTCTATTGCGAGGAGGAGCCTATGGAAACAGTAATGATAAGCCTTATAGCCATAGCAGTGAGTTCATTCATCTTGGGATATATTTATAATCGAAATCGGGATCAGATAATAATTCAGGAGAGACTGAAGACTTATACTGTTAAAGAGGAAAAGGCCTATCTGCCTCCCGAACTGCAATTGAGTTTTAAGACCCGAGTGATAAATCGCTCTATAAGCACCATTGCAAATGCATTTAAAAAATTTATCCCCCAAAATGAAAAGTTAGACTATGATGTAAGGTTGCGTACTGCGGGTAATCCTTATGGGTTAAATGGGGATAGTTATGTAGTAATAAAATATATTATTATAACGATAAGTATAATAATAGGTATATTTACTAAAAACATTTTGTATCTTCTGCTATTTGCTGGAGCCGGATTACTGCTGCCTGATTTATGGCTTAGAGCATCAGTGAATCGCCGAGAAGACGAGATTCTCAAGCAGTTGCCCAATTTCTTGGATTTATTATCAATAAGTGTTCAAGCTGGATTAGGTTTTGATGCTGCTCTGCAGAAAGTATCGGAAAAAACTCCGGGAGCATTAAGCCAAGAATTCAGCAAAGCCATTAAAGAAATGAGTATTGGTAAACCGCGGCGGGAAGCTTTAAGGGATATGGCAGAACGTTTAAATATTAACGAGGTGACTATTTTTGCCAGCGCTATCATACAAGCTGAACTGTTAGGGATAAGTATAGCCAATGTGCTGCAGGTACAGTCCCAGCAGGCCCGGGAAAACCGCCGCATGCAGGCAGAAGAAAAAGCAATGAAAGCTCCAATTAAGATGCTTATACCGCTGGTGATTTTCATCTTTCCGGTCATTTTTATTATTCTGCTTGGACCCGCCTTTATAAAAATTATGGAAACCCTTTGATGACACCGGGGGCGGTTCCGGATTGTCATCTTTTTTCAGGTCAATAATTCAGGGAACAATTAAGTTCGTGGTTTCCGGGAGCGAGACGATGGTTCTCTCCGGATTTTTATTTAAATGGAGGAACAGAGGTGCAGGAGTTAGAAATCATAAATTTAGATAATGGAGAACAAGTAGCCAGCCGGTGTTATTTGGCGGACAGTTTTTTCACCCGGTTCAAGGGATTACTGGGTAAAAAGGAGATGTCAGAAGGGGAAGGACTGCTGATCAAACCCTGCTCCTCGGTCCATACTCTAGGAATGAAAATGATCATAGATGTAGTATTCCTCTCGTATGACTATCAGGTGTTACATATAATAGAAGAGATGAAACCTGGAAAGGTCAGCCCGGTAATAAAAAAATCTTGTTCAGTACTTGAATTGCCTCCCGGGCAGGTACAACGAAGCGGACTAAAAATTGGACACTACCTGAAAACCATACCAGCTGATAAATAAATATAAACTTCAAAAACGGCCCAGGGGGCCGACAAATTTTTCTCAGCAAATAAAACTAGCAGTTAGGTAAAATATTGGTCGAATCATAAATATTAAAAATGGCAAACATAAATATAAATGAAACTCTACTATTTGAGGCAATTAGGGTATACCCCTCCGAAGCACACGGTGCTCTATTGTTTACATTCTGACCGAGACCCAGATGTGAGAGTTAAGGATCAAATTAAAGCTTCTTTTGAGGTTTCTGGTCTGGGTTAGATTGAATTTCTACCATATATGATGTTCTATCTTTGTCAAGATTAATTTTATATTAAGAGAATATAAAAGAAGTATTAAATTATCTGTTGACAATTATCCTTAGGGATGATAAGATAACTCTTGCGCGGCGGGAATCCAAAGCGCACAGGATCTGATAA
>JAENYG010000024.1:20680-48714 GCA_016841875.1 Syntrophomonas sp. | reverse complement strand
TAAACGCAACCTCTTTCTCCTGGCTGGGTTGCAGTTACTTTGTCTATTGAGGCTATTCTGTAATTAACTAGAAAAACAGACCCAGTGATTGACAAAACACGGTCAAGAGGGTATATTTATTTGTAATTAAAAATTTTAAAGGCATTGACGGAGAGAGTACGTTTCAGCCGAACGTTTCAGCGAGCCGGGGATGGTGTAAGTCCGGTACCAGTAGTCTGAACCCGAAAATCACTCCTGAGCTGCGGACCGAACGAATAATCCAGTAGGCTCCGACGGTTTTCCCCCGTCACAGGGAACGCATATGATGGTATGTTTGTATTAATGGGTGGTATAGCGAATGTCTTTCAGGCTTTCGTCCCGTAAAGGGACGAAAGCCTTTTTATTTTATCCGATGATTAACCCGCTCTAATACCCCCGCATCTAAGGCGGCGGGATAAGGGCGGCTAAATCCCTGGAGTGGTTCATCTACCGTTCAGCGTTGGGCAAAAAGCACCGCTGAACGAAGATTCATTTTATCGATCATAATGACTGGAGGAAAAAGCAATGGCAAGCAATGATATGGTAGAAATTCGCTGGCACGGCCGGGGCGGACAGGGAGCCAAGAGCGCCTGCCTGCTATTGGCGGATGTGGCTGGTTTAGAAGGGAAATTCGTGCAGGGATTCCCGGAGTATGGACCGGAACGTATGGGAGCCCCAATTACGGCTTATAATCGCATCAGTGAAAAACGGTGTAGTATCCATTCCAACATTTACTATCCGGACTATGTGATCGTGGTAGATGAAAGCCTGATGGACAGCGTCGACGTTACCGGAGGACTGAAAGAGGACGGTGCGATAATCATTAACACTCCCAGCTCTCCCCAGGAGATGCGTCCCAGGCTGCAGGGATGGACCGGAAAAGTCTGTACCATAGATGCCCGCCGCATTTCAGAAGAGTTTCTGGGCAAAAACTTACCGAATACCCCTATGCTGGCCGCTGTAGTTAAGGTGAGCGGCGTTTTGGAAACCGGGCGTTTTTTAGTGGATATAGAAGAATCCTTTAAACATAAATTTGCTGACAAGCCCCAGGTTATCGAGGGGAACATGGCAACATTGAAACAATCCATGGAGGAGGTGCAGGTAGGATGATTTATGCGAAGGATATCAACGAACGTACCCCCTGGCAGGATCTGACCCCCGGCGGGGAGATCTACGAACCAGGAACCGCACGGGACTTCGATACTGGTACCTGGCGGACCAACACGCCCATTTTTCACGTGGAAGCATGTAAACATTGTATGCTATGTGTTCCATTCTGCCCGGACAGTGCTATTCCAGTAAAGGACGGGAAACGTTTGGATTTCGATTATATGCACTGCAAGGGCTGCGGCATCTGTGAGGACGTATGCCCCTTCCCGGCGATTACAATGGTGACTGGAGGTGTGGCCAAATGAGCAACCGCCTTTCAGGCAACGAGGCTGTAGCTTATGCCATGAAGCAGATGAATCCTGATGTCATGGGAGCGTTCCCTATCACTCCCTCCACAGAAATTCCTGAATACTTCGCCCAATATGTGGCTGACGGCGAGGTGAATACTGAATATGTGACCGTGGAGTCTGAACATAGTTCGATGTCCGTGTGCATTGCGGCACAAGCTGCAGGAGCCAGAACCGTCAGTGCTACTTCATCCTGCGGGCTGGCACTCATGTACGAGCTTTTGTATGTGGCGGCTTCATGCCGTCTGCCTATTACACTGGCCTGCGTCAACCGGGCCCTTTCGGGGCCAATTAACATAAACAACGACCACTCCGATTCTATGGGAGCCCGTGATACAGGCTGGGTCCAAATCTATGCCGAAAATAATCAGGAGGCCTACGATAATTTTCTCATGGCCATGCCTATCGGCGAGACCCCTAGCGTACGCTTACCGGTGATGACCTGTATGGATGGCTTCATTACCAGTCATGCCGTAGAGAATATAGAGCTTTTGGAGACGGATGCTGTGCGCAAGTTTATCGGGGAATATAACCCTGAAAACTATCTGCTGAAAAAAGAAAATCCGCTGGCGGTAGGACCGTACGATGTGAGTGCCTATTACATGGAACACAAGGTCCAGGAGGCTGAGGCAATGAAGGCGGCCAAGGCCCGCATACTGGAGGTGGCCGCAGAGTTTGAAAAGATTTCCGGCCGTAGTTATGGCTTGTTTGAAGAATATAGGATGGAGGATGCGGAACTTGCTCTGGTTCTAATCGGATCCAGTGCCGGAACTGCCAAAGCAGCTGTCGACAAGCTGCGGGAGGATGGAGTAAAGGCAGGGCTGGTTAAAATCAGAGTATTCCGTCCCTTCCCAGGCAAGGAACTGGCTCAGGCTCTGGCCAATACCAGGGCCGTAGCCGTCATGGATAAGTCCGAGGGCTTTTCAGCCAACGGAGGTCCTTTATTTGCCGAGACCCGCAGTGCTTTGTATGATCTGAAGGAACGCCCATATCTGATTGATATCGTTTACGGTCTGGGCGGCCGTGACGTAAAGACCGAGGATATTGAAAAAGTGTTTGGCCGGCTGGCGGATATTGCTGTGACCGGCGAGATTGGTCCGGTATATACCCATATGGGACAGAGGTCAAAGGAGGATATCGCATGAGCAAGATATATAACCTGAAACGGGAAGTAGAAAAGCCGGTACGTCTCACCGGAGGGCATCGACTCTGCGCCGGTTGTGGCGCCGGGGTCGTCGTGTCAGGGGTTCTGCGCGCCCTGGATAAAGAGGACCGGGCAGTGGTGGTTAATGCTACCAGTTGTCTGGAAGTCTCGACCTTTATGTATCCTTACACTGCCTATATGGACAGCTATATCCATTCTGCTTTTGAAAACTCCGCGGCTACCTGTTCCGGAGTGGAAGCAGCATATAACGCTTTGAAACGCCGTGGCAAGGTGGATGGAGCCGTCAAGTTCATTACTTTTGCAGGTGACGGCGGCACCTATGATATAGGGTTTCAATCCCTGTCAGGCGCTATGGAACGCGGTCATGACATGGTCTACGTCTGCTATGACAACGAGGCTTATATGAATACCGGAATCCAGCGTTCATCTTCAACGCCTCGTTTTGCAGGCACGACTACCACGCCTATAGGTTCTGTGGGGCAGGGTAAGAAACAGAATAAAAAAGATCTGACTGAGATTTTGGTTGCTCATAATATCCCTTATGTAGCTCAGACTGCCCCTATTGGTAATTTCAAGGATCTGCACACCAAGGCCTATAATGCCATTTATACTGAGGGCCCTTGCTTTTTGAACGTATTATCCCCATGTCCTCGCGGATGGGACTACCCCATGGCCAAGCTTGCGGAGATCACGAAGCTAGCGGTGGATACCTGCGTCTGGCCCCTTTTTGAGGTAGAGGAGGGAGTGTGGCATCTGAGCTATACACCAAAGAAAAAACTGCCCGTGGAAGACTTTCTTCGCCCTCAGGGTAGATTCCGCCATATGTTCCAGAAAGGCAATGAGTGGATGATTAAAGAAGCGCAGCAATATGTGGATCAAAAATGGGAACGCTTGCTGGAACACACCAGCGCTTAAATCTTAAACTAGTACGCTGTTAACCCTAATTATATATATAATCGTCGGTTAAATTTTCGCATGACTGCGTTGTCGTCAATCGCAATACGTCCAGTATTACTCATTCCTCCGCCTTGTCCTACAAAAATTTCACTCGACAAGTAATACACAGAATTAGGATTAACAGAGTACTGGGAATAAAACCAAAAAATATGGTATTATAACTGTAACAAGGAGGCTTTGCCTGTGGAACAGACGATGTTTACTAATGAGGTCATTTTATCCTGGCTGCAGTATTTTTCACAGTACGTTGAAATCAATCTGGCAAAACTGAAGATGCTGGATATTACAGGTAAAAATAAGAATTTGATTCCGACCGTTATGAGCAACCGGGCAGTGCTGGTTTTTACAGATGCCGGACATCCGGATATCTTCTACGACATGTGGACTGCGGAACTGGGAGAATGTGTTATATGGTACAACGAGGGATCGGATCCATCCGGCGTGATCAAGCACGACAAGGTCTCAGACATGATCAACCGCGGGATCAATTACTCTGCAGCCATGTTGATTCTGAATCCTAATGCTGCAACAAATTACCACATAGGTATTGAGAACAGCCGTTTTGCCAGTGGCTCTGTTCATTATGCGTGTCGGGAAGTTCGGGCTGTTATAATGAATAAGCTAAATCTGGGGGACCAGGATAATATATGTATTATCTCCGGTGAGAGCATCGCGGTGGAGGCCGCCATTATTGCTGCTGAGGGCAGTGTCATTGCCGTGGAATATGACCGCAGGGATTTGAATACCATGAAATGTAATGTTGAAAAATTTGGCCTGAGCAACGTAATAATCGTTGAATCTCTGGAAGACGGTATCCTGGATGAACTGCCGGTGCCGGACATAGCGTTTATAGTGGGGTCTTCGAGGATCGGCAGTGAAATAAAGAGTCTGCTGGCCATCAATCCTGGCATGAATTTTGTGATCTACACGTTGGACTTCGAAATCCTAACGTCCCTTCCTGCTTTATTTCGAGAAAACGGCTTGGAGCGCACTGAAGCAATCCATATAGAGGTATCGCGAGTTAATAGCAAAAACTTGACTGAGCCATTTCCAGCTCCCTGGCTGATCTCTGCCAGAAGCGTTAAAGAATAGTAATAACATTGCGGTCTGGATACCGCTGGCTATAACCCTTAATCCTAATTCTATATATTCTCGTCGGTTAAATTTCCATATGACTGCGTTGTCCTCAATCGAATACATCTAGTATTACTCATTCCTTCGATGCCCATGGACGGCCAGTGCAGCAGTGCCAGGACGGCAAGGATTTGCCGCCTTGTCCTACAAAAATTTTCCTCGCCGAGTAATATGCAGAATCAGGGTTGACAGGGTACAAGGATAATTTCTTAAAGCTGCATGAAGAGTCATTTTGACTATAACATGCAGCTTTTTGCATATTTTGGCGTAAAAGTTGGCGCTTATGTAAGTTCGAGCGTTATGGTCGTCGTTTAATTTCTTATTGTCTATTTACCGATATCATTATTTTGGATAAGAGTTTGCCGGTCAGTTACACCTGTTGCAATAGTTAAGTTTGATTTTACATAAATCTACTATAGTACTGGTTTTAATTATGTAAATGATAATTTGTGGTTAATATTGTAAAATAATGATAGTGTTGCAATATAACCCAGTGATTTTATGATAATAAAATAAAAGTAAAGCCCTATCTTTCAACATAGTGGGTTACGAACTTGGAAAGGAAGGGGGTTATGGATTTTAAATTAAGCAAAGAACAGGAGCTGATTCAAAAGCCGATCGAGAATTCGCGACCAGTATGATTTTGCCACTGGGTAAAAAGATTGAACAAAGGATATACCGGGACGCCACTATTACTCCCTGGATTGAATAGGTCTTGGACCTACAAAGAATCATTTGGGCCAATTTCGTTTTAAACTAGCCGATAAGAATTATTGGACTCAGGTGCAGAGGAACACTACATAAATTGCAGAGAGGTGATAAATTAATGAATTTCAATTATACCGATGAACAGCTAATGTTGAAGGACTCGGTGAGGAAGTTTTCGGAGAAAGAGATTGCTCCTCTGGTCAAATGGATGGAAACCGAAAAGAGGACACCCCGGGATTTGATCAAAAAGATTAAAGATTTGGGCTGGTGCGCTATTCAATACCCGGAGAAATACAGCGGTACGGGATATAGCTATGTTGAGTATGCTATTATGCAGATTGAGATGTCAAGGGTATATTGTTCAACCGCATGTACCATTTCGGTCAACGGCATGCTGGGTGCGAATATCTCTAAATTTGCAACCGAAGAGCAGAAGCTGAAATTCCTTCCTGAGCTGCTTCATGGCGAAGGGATTGGCAGTTTCGCCTTTACCGAGGCGTCAACCGGCTCCGACCCAAGTGCTCTTAGGACAACATGTGTCCGCGACGGGGATGAATGGGTCATCAATGGAGAAAAGATTTTTATCACCAACGCAACCATGCCGGGGTTAATGGGCATATTCTGCAAGGATGTCGAAATGGACGGCAAGTGCACGAACATCATCATACCCAAGGGCATCAAGGGATATTCCACCCCGAGGATTTATGATAAGATGGGCATGCACGGACTGGAAGTTTCCGATGTCGTATTGGAAAACGTAAGGGTGCCTTATGAAAATACGACCGGCGGTGAGACCATGCGGGGCAAGGGCTTCCAGGTACTGCTCGGGTCAACCCAGATTGGCAAACTGTCGGTCTGCGCCCAGGCTGTGGGTATGGCTCATGCGGCCCTGGAGACGGCGGTTAAGTACTCCAAGGAGCGGGTGCAGCGCGGCAAGCCCATCTCCAATTTCCAGACCATCCAGTCCTTGATCGGCGATATGGCCACCGACGTGATGGTAGCGCACCAGATTGTTCTGGCTACTGCATTTAAGGCGTCAGAAGGGAAAGAACTAGCCGCCGATGCCGCAAGAACCAGACTGTTTACTTCCGAGGCTGTTCACCGCGTGGCAAGCAAAGCCATGCAGGTCATGGGAGCTTACAGCTATACAACCGAGTTCCCCATTGAGCGCATCTTCCGCGATGCCAAGCTAACCGAGATCTATGAAGGCGTAAATGAGATTCAGCGCCTCATAGCTTCGACCGACCTGCTGAGATAGCAAAGCAGCTTTACTAAGCCAACAGTAGAGAGTTTAATAAAAGTTGAGGAAAAGAAAGATTATCACACCTTTTCCGGTGTCTATAGGAACTTATATCGTATTGTAGTGTTGCATGGAGCGGTAATAATACTTGAAGGAACATGCTGCTCGAATGAGAAGATAATTTTGCCCGAGCCGCTTAAGCGGCTCGGGCGGCTGAGTATCCTCACGGCTCAGTGCAGGGCGTCACTTAGTGAGGGTACCCTTTTGTCTTCTTTCTCGTACTTTAACAAATTATATACTTATTGCTGCGGTTTTAAGTTCAACGCTATATCTGTTGTTTGTCTGTTGGGCTACTAAACCAGATGGACCCATGGCCTCATAATTCGCTATCCACTGCTGAAAGCTGGATGGATCTACTCCATATTCACGCGCTATACTGTCCTGGCTTCCTTCTCCTTGCTTGTATTTCTCTACAGCTTCAATTTTTTTGTTATAATCGATCCTGCTTCTTCTCATAAAAAACTCCCCTTTTTATAGTCCTGAATTTTGTTTTTTCAGGTGTCTTACTCAAAGGGGAGCTTATCAGTTTTCGGATACCGTCTATTTGGTTATGAAGTCTTTGGAATAGAACATCAGAATTCCCATGTGAAGTAAACTATCAATTTAACTTAATATGTATTTTTACTTAAGAAAACTATAAAAAATTTATTTATTGAAAAAGGAAATTACATATTCTTAAATCTTTATTAGTCCTTAGACCCCAAAATAATACAATAGATATAGCAAATATTAACAAATAGAATTATCATAATATTATGAAGATTTTGAATCAACTTCATCATTACTTAAACCCAGATGAAATAAAAAAATCCTGAAATAGAAAACAACTATGCTAACGCTATATTTTCTAATAGCGACTCTATACTGCACAGCGACAATAATCACAAACTAGTAATCCAGTATTAAGGAAAGGAGATACTAAGATGAAAAAAAAATTAGCATTCATACTCATACTACTAATGTTCTTTGGCATTTCAGGAAATGCATTCGCAAACTCGACAATCCCCATAGAAGATGAAAGCATCCAAGAAGAAGCTTGGGCCGCTCAAGCACCAGGACAATATCTCTTCGAAAAAAATGGGAACGGAGCCACCTTCATCAGATTCAACACCAGAACGGCCCAGTCAGAACGATGCGTTTATACCCTCTATACCCAAAGCCAGCATGAAGCAGGAGAAGTTACAGTCTGGCTCGAAGGCGGACGAAGAGGCACCCTCTATATCCAATACATAGCAGCAACAAATTATGACTATCAGAATAACGGCTCAACAGGAAATTGGAATATCCTCGATACCAAGCTGCATATCACCATAAATGAACTGCTCATACCAAGAACCATCAAAATATGCAAAAGAGTTCCAATTCTAGGAGAACCAATACCTAGACTATTCGCCTATCAGGAAAGAAGTCGATACTATCAGGGAGAAGGTCTTTATAAGATTCCAATGGCCAGAGTAGTAACAAACATGTGGGGCGAAGTTGTCATCGCTGCCTATGCTTCAGCAAAATGGACACCAGGTGATGAAGACCCTCTGGAAGCTGCTGCTGAAGCAGTTGGAGCAGCCGAAACGGCAGTCGCAGCCCTGGCAGGAGATGGCACAGACGAACAGAGTGCCATAGACGCAGCCCAGGCTGTCCATGATGCGGCCCAGGCACTAGTGGAGGCTCTGCCTGAGGGAAGTGAGAAGGATGACCTGCTAGGAAGGCTGGAGGACATTCAGGACTTGATAAATAATGCGCAGGATGCATTAGATGCATTAGATGCACTGACCGAGGCAACTGAAGAGACAGCAGCGGCTGAAGGATTAGCTGCTGGCTTAGCCGGGGATGGAAGCGACAGCCAGAGTGCCATCGATGCAGCCCAGGCTGCCCATGATGCGGCCCAGGCAGTGGTGGAGGCTTTGCCAGACGGAACTGAAAAGGATGAACTGTTAGGAAGGCTGCAGGAAGTCCAGGAATTGATAGACAATGCTCAGGCTATGCTTGATATTATTTGTGAAGTAGAAGAAGCTTATCAGGCAGCTCAGGCTCTGGCAGGGGATGGCACTGACAGTCAGGCGGAGATAGATGATGCTCAGGCTGCTCATGATTCTGCTGCCTTGTTGGTAGCTGGTTTGCCTGATGGCACAATTAAAGATGCCGCAAACACAAGGCTGGCAGATGCCCAGGCTTTAATTGATAATGCCCAGGATTCGCTTGATTTGTGGACAGCAACTCTAGCTGTAGATGCGGCAAAAGCTGCGGCAGAAGATTTGGCCGGTGATGGAAGCGACACGCAGCAGGCTATAGATGATGCCCAGGCTCTTCATGATGATGCTAAGACACTGGTGGACGATCTGCCTGATGTCTGGTCCGCGGAAAAAGTGCTTTTAACAGGCTATTTAGGAGATGCTCAAAATTTAATAGATGATGCCCAGGCCATGCTGGACATCAAAACAGCGGTAGAAGCGGCGGAAACCGCAGCCGCTACCTTAAAAGGTGACGGCACAGATACCCAGGGCGAAATTGATGCAGTGAAGGACTTGTATGATGCAGCGAAAGACCTGGTAGAAGCCTTGGAGCCTGCTGATTCATTGCGAATAGCATTAACCCCAAGATTAGAGGCGGTTCAGGTTCTGATCGATGCAGCCCAGGATGAACTGGATTATTGGAATGCATATGAAGCTGTAAGGGCTGCAGAAGATGCAGCAGATGACCTGGTCGGCGATGGTAGCGACCAGCAGCAAGTCATAGATGATGCTCAGGCTCTCTATGATACGGCAAAAACCCTGGTAAACGCGCTGCCTGAGGGAACTGAGAAGGATGACTTGCTGGGAAGGCTGTCTGTTGTTAAGGATAAGATAGACTCTGCCCAGGCTTTCTCAGATTTACAGACAGCAACAGCTGCCGTAGATGCGGCAAAAAATGCAGCCCAGGCTCTGGCTGGTGATGGAAGTGACACGCAGCAGGCCATGGATGATGCCCAGGCTCTCCATGATGATGCAATGGCATTGGTTACAGCATTGCCAGACGAATATGTGGCATCAGAAAAAGCATCATTGTTAGGATATCTCAACAACGCGCAAGATCTAATAAATGAAGCCAGCGCATTTGCGGAAGCCAGTGAAGCTGTAGAAGCAGCCAGAACGGCAGCTTCTGGGTTAAATCTTGATGGGTCAGATAGTCAATCTGAGATCGATGAAGTACAGGGTTACTATGATACCGCAATGTCACTGGTAGATGATCTGCCTGATGGTTCTGCAAAAGATGCTTTATTGGCGTACTTAAATGATGTCATGCAGGCGGTAGATACTGCCCAGGACAATCTGGAAGCCACAGAAGCTGTAGAAGAAGCTTATCAGGCAGCCCAGGCTCTGGCTGGGGATGGTACTGACAGCCAGGCGGCTATCAATGCTGCTCAGGATGCTCATGATGCTGCTGCCTTATTGGTAACTGCTTTGCCTGATGGTACAATCAAAGATGCCGCAAACACCAGGCTGGCAGATGCTCAGACCTTAATTGATAATGCCCAGAATACACTTGATTTATGGACAGCAACGATGGCTGTTGATGCGGCAAAAGCTGCGGCAGAAGCTTTGGCAGGTGATGGAAGCGACATGCAGCAGGATATACATGATGCCCAGGCTCTCCATGATACGGCAGAAACCCTGGTGAACGACCTGCCTGATGTCTGGTCCGCAGAAAAAGTGCTTTTAACAGGTTATTTAGAAAATGCTCAAAATTTAATAGATGATGCCCAGGCCATGCTGGATATCAAGACAGCGGTAGAAGTGGCCGAGACCGCAGCTGCAGCTTTAAAAGGTGACGGCACAGATACCCAGGGAGAAATTGATGCAGTGAAGGACCTGTATGATGCAGCGAAAGACCTGGTAGACGCCTTGGAGCCTGCTGATTCATTGCGAATAGCATTAACCCCAAGATTAGAGGCGGTTCAGGTTCTGATCGATGCAGCCCAGGATGAACTGGATTATTGGAATGCATATGAAGCTGTAAGGGCTGCAGAAGATGCAGCAGATGACCTGGTCGGCGATGGTAGCGACCAGCAGCAGGCCATAGATGATGCCCGGACTCTCTATGACGCAGCCGCGGCACTGGTAAACGAGTTGCCTGAGGGAACTGAGAAGGATGACTTGCTGGGAAGGCTGTCTGCTGTTAAGGATAAGATAGACTCCGCCCAGGCTTTATTAGATTTAAGGACAGCAACAGATGCTGTAGATGCGGCAAGACATGCAGCTGAAGATCTGTTAAGAGATGGAAGTGACACGCAGCAGGCCATAGGTGATGCCCAGGATCTCCATGATGAAGCAATGGTATTGGTCGAAGCATTGCCAGATGAATATCTGGCATCAGAAAAAGCATCATTGTTAGGATATCTTGAAGACGCTCAAAATCAGATAGATGAAGCCACGGCTTTTGTAGAAGCCACTGAGGCGGTAGAAGTAGCCGAAACCATAGCTGCCGCCTTAATTGGTGATGGAACAGACACACAGCAGGCTATAGATGCTGCTCAGGATGCCCACGATGCTGCTGCCATACTGGTGGATGATTTGCCAGATGGGCCGGAAAAGGATGAATTAACAGTCAGATTAATCTCAGTTCAACAACAGATCAATGACGCTTACTAGGTGTAGATATAACATGGTTAATTGATGACATAGTAATAAGCGGAACAACCAATTTTTATGAAAAAATGCTCGAAACTTTAGTAAACAAAATAGAAGCAAAACCAGGTAAAGAAAATTAGCATTATTTCTAAGCAGTAAACATGATATTTAAGCCCCAAGTATCAAAGCTTGGGGCTTAAAAATTGGATTAAAATTAAAAAAGCAT
The DNA here is from genome assembly GCA_016841875.1 of Syntrophomonas sp. Classification (GTDB taxonomy): domain Bacteria; phylum Bacillota; class Syntrophomonadia; order Syntrophomonadales; family Syntrophomonadaceae; genus JAAYJK01. The sequence continues at coordinate 37,145 of JAENYG010000024.1, read as the reverse complement.
CAGGGCATTGTCTTAACAGCAATTTGTGTCATAAATTCTCATATTTACACTATACATAGGTCAGCTATATAGCATATTAAAGACTTATTACGACATATAAGAAAAGCAAGATATGCTATCTTGGTACTGAGAAGGCTTTAGATGCCATATTTTACATATGTTTATATAGAATGGTGCCTGTGAAAAGGCTTCATTATTTATAGTCAATCCAATATTTGTTTCATCTTAATCAAATTATATTGCTGCAATCCTCTAACGAAAATCCAATGCAAGCAAAAGAAAAGTTGTTCGATTTGCGTTTTGGAGAAGTATTAGCCCTAATTATTATACAGCAGGATAGCACCCATGGAATCAGTAATTTTATTTTTAGCATTCTTCTTTATAGTGTGGTTTCGAAAGGAATAGATACCCTGATGGCCATATCAATAGGTGCCGCCGGGTATACTGAATCCCCCCGGGGGATCAATAATGAAGGAGGAAAAAAGTTATGAGTAGTGGAAGTGTGGTTGCAGGTGCCAAAATTTCCTGTAGAGTTAATCGGACACTTGATGTAGGTGACTTTTCAATGTTGCACCAGCTTTGCTGGTTCAATATGGCAGTTCACAGCAATTCGGAGTATGCCAAGGGAACCTGGTTTAAGGAACGTTCTCTTGCTGCTCCGATCATATTTGTGGTCGCAGATGGTCTGATCCACAATGCCGACACGATAGCTGAACTTTTGGGAAGAGATGGATATGAGATCTATGCTTATGTTGGCATTGATAATGTAAAAATAACCACCCCGGTCCTTTTTGGTGATACTCTCAGAGCAGAAGCAGAGGTAGTTGATTTCCGTCCTACCAAAAATCCCAAGATGAACTTATTTATATACCAAAACAAGGCTTATAATCAGCGTGATGAGCAGGTAATAGAGTATACCAGCACCATGTTGACCATTAAAAAGGAATAATTGGTTAGTTTTCAAGATGAAAGAGGTGTATTTATGAATTTCAAGCTTTCGGAAGAACAGGAACTGATCAGGTCAAATGTCCGCGAGTTCGCTTTGAAGCACATCGAACCCGTGGCCGCGGAAATTGATGCAAACAGTCGCCAACCTGCCGAAATATTTGAGAAGCTGGCAGAACTTGGCATGATGGGCATTTCATATCCGACTGAATACGGCGGCGGCGGGACGGAATTCCTGACTACCATGATCGTTACCGAAGAATTGGCCCGCTCCTGTGCTGCCACCGGTTTTCTCCATGGGTATAGCTTTGGCCTGATCGGACATCCCATACTTGCTTTCGGCAATGAGGAACAGAAGAAAAAGTGGATGCCTGGCTTGGCAGCCGGCAAGCTTGTAGGATCCTTTACACTGACTGAACCGGGAGCAGGGACTGATGTCAGCGCGGCCACCACTTCAGCGGTAAAAAATGACAATGAATATGTCTTGAACGGAACCAAGACTTTCATCACCAATGCGATCATCGCAGATGTCTTCGTTGTTTTTGCCTATACCGACCGCTCGGCCGGACCCAAAGGAATGAGCTGCTTCCTGGTCCCCAAAGGAACTCCGGGACTTATTTTAGGACAGCATTTCGAAAAGATGGGAATTCGGGGTTCCCAAACCTCTGAAGTCGTGTTCAAGGACTGTGTCGTAACGGCTGACTGCCTGGTAGGCAAGGAGGGAGACGGCTTTAAAATCGCCATGAGCGCGCTTGATGCTGGTCGCATAGGTATGGCTGCCATGTCCACCGGCATCGCCCAGGCATGTCTGGATGAATCGGTCAAATATTCGAAGGAGCGGGTCCAGTTTAATAAGCCTATCGCCAAACAACAGGCTATTCAGTGGTTTATCGCTGACATGTCTACCGATATTGACGCAGCCCGTTACTTTTATATGAATGCCGCCTGGGTAAAGGACCAGGGCAAATCCTTTAGTCTGGCAGCTTCCAAGGCCAAGCTGTTCTGTTCAGAATGCGCGGCCCGGCACACTACCAAAGCTGTGCAGATTCAAGGCGGCTACGGTTATATTAAGGGGTCAAAGGTTGAACGCCTCTACCGCGATGCCAAGATAACCGAAATCGGTGAAGGCACATCCGAAGCTCAGCGCATGATTATTGCAGGGGCAGCTCTGCGCTAAATTTGCCGGAATCAAATAGCGGGGTCTTTAAAAGCCCCGCTATTCATAAGTGTACTCTTCATCTTTGATCGGGTATTTTAATTAGCTATTTAGCTCTCTAGTTAATCATATACTCCATTAATAAACACTGGATCATTACTCTCCAAATAAGTTGTTCTTATTTAGTTTTATAACAATGATCGACGTGTACCAGCTTAATGTTCATAACTAACAAAAAAGGATTTTATGTTAGTAATATATTAGATTTCCTACAAGTAGAAGCAAATCAGCCGAAAATCAGCAACTGTTTCGTTTGGCACACAGTTATTGTTATATATTAATATAGTGTAGTAACATATAATATTTTGGGGTATGCGAATGTCATCTGGAAAATTTGAAGAATCAATAATCAAGATTCTTGATAAGATGGAAGAAGTTAAACAACTAATTGCCCAGGTTGAGAGCTCCATGGAAAGAGAGCAATTGATCAAGGAATTAAATAATCTCAAAGCCCAGAGAGCTTTTTATATTAAAATGCTGAAAAGATGAGGGTTGGGTGAATTTATAATCTTATCACAAAAGGAAGAACGGAAAAGTGTAAGAAGTAGCCTAAAAGCAAATAGCAAATAGCAAATAGCCCCTGGTGGTGGGGCTATTTATTTATGTTCTATATTATTTTTACTAAACAAATTAAGAAGCAAATATAAATTACCCTATTTACAAAATGTTTTTTATACTCAGAGCTTCTTTTTCCGGGATGTGTCTTAGCATTAATCTTAACTCCGAAAGCTGTCCCAGGGAGAGGGCAGGGTTTTGGCTCCGGACGTATTCTTTGACCTTGGAAAGTGAAAATTCTATATTATCCATCTCCTGGTGATCAAGGAATACCGGCCACCACCGGGCTGATTCTGTCCAGCATTTTTCAATATCAGCAGTTTGCCTGGCAGCTGTTTCCCACTGTTCATTCTGTATTTCGACCATCACATTATCAATCTGTTCAGTTAAGTCATCAGTAGATGATTGCAGAGAGTGATTGGTCCAAAAACCTAGAGTAACAATGGAAGTAAGAATTATTAACAATGATACCAATAGCCGCATTTGTTTAATACCCCTTTAATATAATTGAGAAGATTTCATTTGATAAAAAAAGTTGCCCTGGCTGTCCAGGCAGGCAAAGAAGATCTTGTTAAAGTCGCTGATGCCGTCTTTTTCCAGTTCGCCTTTTAACCAATCTATGCTCAGTTCTAATTTCTTAAGATTTTCATCCATTACATAACCATCAATGATCAGGGTAGTTGGCAACAGGTCAGGGGGGGTGATGATATTCATATCTTTGGGTTGAAGCGGCCTATTTTGAGACTTGAGTATCACACTTAGCTGGCCGCTGGTTTCTAAAATAGCATAGGCTACATCAGCTATATTGGTCACATTTTTTAATCGTAGTTGCTCCAGTAGATCATTTATGTTATAGCGCAATCGCCGCAGCTCATCTTCCATTATTTCAGAGTTATTAATCAGTATGCTGGGTTTACCACAGATTACACCACGGGCTGTTTCGCTTTTCAATGATATATACGATAAAGTAACCTCGGAAGCAAATAGAATAAAAATAGGAATGATACCATTTATCAATGGTATGTTAGTGTTTTGCATAGGAATCGCAGCTAACTCCGCAATCATAATAATGACCACCAGTTCGTAAGGCTGCAGCTGGCCGATTTGCTTTTTCCCCATGATCCGGAGGGCAATAACAGTTGTAAGATATAAGATTAATGTTCGAATAATTACTAGGATCATCTTCAAAACCTTACTTTCGTTTGGTATTTTTATCTTTTGCGAAAGCTACATAATTTATGTGTACTGACCTGACTCGCCAGGCAACTATAAAAAAAGAAGGCTGCCCGGTTAGATGGACAGCCTGAGCATCATCATAAAACTCATTCAATCAAAATATTATCAAGTTGGTCTGAGGGCTTTGATTCTTGAGAAGGCTGTTCTTTTAACTCCTGCGAACATTCGTTAATGCCTTCGAGAATCATCCTTCCTAAATCCATTATCTCTCCCGATAATTTTGGTGGCAGATGGCTTATTATTGCTCCTGCGGCTTTCAGTTTATATTTTACCAGGTGTTTAATCAGTGTCTCATTCATTTCTATCATCCCCAAACCATATTTTCAGTGTTTCCTCTTCAAATTTAGCTCTTTTTATTGAAAAAGCCAGCAGTGTTCTTGGAAGAGTAATATTTCGCTTTATACTTCCTGCTTTAATAACGAGTTGATCACCCTTCTGGTTAAGCGAAAGATCCTTTTTTTCCATGAACGGCATATTTATTGTCAGCACATAATCCTCTCCATCTTTATCCACTTTTTGTGCTCGTCCATTGTATTTTATTTCAACCGGATTTTCATCTTTAAAAACCTCCTGTGCCATCCTGTTAAGCATTGTCATACCGACGACTTCCGTTTCAAAGAGAGGTGCATAATAAATAGGTATGGGCGAAAAGCTCTCAATTATTTCTGTTTTGTACTTTTTCTGTATGTCCTTCCACACCTTGAAATAGTCATCTGTTACATTCTCCGGGATTACCCTGTTAACAATCACCGCATCTACATTGAAGTCATAAATGTTGAGATAGGTAAAGCTGCGCTGAGCTTCCTTAACAACCATTTTTTCAGGATTGACTACTATCCTTATACTGGTGGTATTCCTATCAGAAAATACTTTTTTCATCTCATCAAGCTGGTGATACATGTGGTCGATCTCATCGAGAACTTGGCCGGAAGGCATGGGTATTTTCAAAATAGATTCGGCAATAGGCCCGGCCACTTTGATTGCTTTTTTCTTCATGGGAAAAAGCTTTTCCATCCACCACCTGAGCATTTCAGGAAAACTCAGTAAGGCGAGAGTTTCCCCGGTTGGTGCACAATCAATGATAATTAGGTCAAAGCTGCCTTCTTTATAGTATTTTAGTATCCTCAGCAGGCTAAGCAGGTCTTCCATACCGGGAAAAACGGTCAGTTCCTGGGTAGTTATATCTTTTACTGCTTTCGCAGTAAAAAGCTCAGTAAAATATTTCTGAACCTTTCCCCAGCCCTCTTCAACCTCATGAATTGCATCTATTTCCTGTGCCCAGAGATTTTCCATGATTTCTACAGGCTCATTGGATAACTTAATATCCAGGCAGTCTCCGAGACTGTGTGCTGGATCAGTACTTACCACAAGCGTTTTCATTCCCTGTAAGGCACTTTTTACTGCAGTTGCTGCGGCAATACTTGTTTTTCCAACGCCACCCTTACCGATATATAATATTATTCTCATTACATTTCCCTCCTTGTTCACGTCTCCGTTTTTAATTCTATCAACGAATACTACGGTTAACGAAATAATTAGGTTTAAAAGATGCCCATTTTTCAATAGGCAATTATTCAATATCTATTTTTTTTATGTTTTCTTGCTCCTTATCAGCATTGCTTGGCTTATATGAATTAGCCTGTAAATTATGCATTATCTTGAGTGCTATGCGAGTCAAGAACTGCCTTTCTTCTTCGCTTAGATCATCACTTATCATGTGGAGGTATCCGGATATAATATCCTTCAGGCTGCTAATAAGCTGCATACCTTCTTCAGTGAGCATTAATATCACTATCCTCCTATCTGCTTCACTTCTATCCCGGATGACATACCCCTTTTTTACCAGCCTATCAACTATTCCCGTAGCAGTACTCATGGGGGTATTTATATATTCCACCAGTTCGGTCATGGTACTCGCTTTTCTTTTATCCAGGTACAGCATAGTAAAAAGCTCTGATTTAGAAAACTTCAAATCAAGCTCGATCCATTTTTCAGGGAAGAATAGCGTTTTCATATTATCAATAAATAGATCCATGATGTTATCAAAATCCAAAATTTCAACCTCCGAATATTTCGCTTAAAGAAGTATTTTTTTAAATAGTATTCCTGTTCACTTAATTTGTCAACTAGAGGCCATAGAAGGATATCTTAAGCGGTCCAAGATTATTTATCTCAAAAGACATATCAAAAAGGCAGTGCCGCCTGATTAATACTATAAGCTTAAATGCTTGTTATATCAAAAATCGATGCTTATTGACAGCACATTTAAAAGCAAGCGATAATTGATTTGTCCTGGTTCGGTTCCTAAATCGAACACAAATTTCTTTCAGAAGGGTTCATATGAGTATTGAAAAGACATTCAACAATCCATTTGTTTCCCTGAAACATAATAATTTTAAGTACTATTGGATAGGTATGTGTGTTTCTCTATTAGGTACCTGGATGCAAAATATGGCCCAGCCATGGCTAGCTTATACCCTGACTAAAAGCCCTTTCTTGCTGAGTCTGGTTGGAACCCTTCAGTTTGCACCGGCACTGTTGTTTTCACTGTTTGCCGGGGTGATCATCGATAAATACCCTAAAAAACGTATTTTACTATTCACCCAAGCTGCTTCTTTAATAGTAACCTTAATATTCGCGATCCTGGTTTGGCTGGGACATATTCAATACTGGCACATACTGGTGTTAGCCTTATCCCTGGGAATGGTCAACACATTGGATATTCCAGCCCGTCAGTCCTTTGTGATCGAATTAGTTGGTAAAGAAGATTTGATGAATGCTATTGCCCTGAATTCTTCTGCTTTCAATATTGCCAGAATTGTGGGACCTGCACTGGCCGGTATAATAATGGGATACCTGGGGATTGCTATGTGCTTTTTTATCAATTCTGTTAGTTTCGCGGCGGTATTGATCAGCTTGTTGTTTATCAAGCCGGTAATCGATCCCAAGAGACTAAAAACTAATGGAAAAGTATTTTCTGATATAAAAGATGGCCTGAAATATATTTACAACCATCCAATCCTTGCAAGTATAATCCTGATATTGGCGGTCACCGGCACTTTTGCTATGAATTTTAATGTTTTGATTCCTGTTTTTGCCCAGGAAGTATTAGACCAGCAGGAAATAGGATTTGGTTTTCTGATGTCCTGTATCGGAGTTGGATCTTTTATAGGAGCCATGGGAGTTGCCGTCATGAGCAAATCGGGGCCGAGTAAATTTGTGGTTTCGGTAGTACCGTTATTTATTGGTATCTTTTTAGTTTTGACCGGTTCATCTAATTCATATACAATGACAGCAATTTGTTTGGCCCTTACAGGATTTTTCTTTGTTAGCTTTAGTTCCACTGCGAATTCTACCCTGCAGCTTAATTGCATTGATGAATACCGGGGAAGGGTGATGAGTGTGTATGCGCTGGTGTTTGTGGGTTCAACGCCAATAGGCAATCTCTATGCAGGATTTATTACCGAACACTTTGGGCCCAAGATAGGTTTTGCAGCCTGTGGTATGATGATCATTCTAATATTAATGTTGATATATGCAGGCCAACTTCACAAAAACCGGCATAAATCGAGGGATACCATCGCCTAGCTCCGCTCCTATAAGAAAAGCACCCGGGGTGTTGGCAGCCATGGGTATTGCTCTGCTAGCGGCTGTGGTCTCCTTAAACCGGAAAAGTTACGCCCACTCTCTTCTAGATCAAGAAATGGACCGCCCTGTTCCCAGCCAGAGCCAGAAAGATGATCGATAAACCGTCATATGAGCCAACCAGCCAAATCATTCCCGCCTTGTACCTTTAATAAGGCAGGAATGTTTGGTCAGTGCTTCATCCAGGAGCCATTCTAATCGATCCAGTCAGGCTGCCTTTTTTCAAGAAAGGCCTGAATTCCTTCTTCACAGTCTTTGGTGGTGCTGTTCAAAGCCATCACTTCATTAGCATAATTGAGAGCTGTGAAATCTTCCATGTTTATTTGTTCGTAAAACATTCTTTTTCCGATAGCCAGACATGATTTGCTATACTGAGCGATCGTTTCAGCCATGGTATAGGTTGCTTCTTCAAGTTGCTCCGGTGGCACTATTTTGTTTACCAGGCCATGGATCAGAGCATCGCTGGCAGGCATGAAATCTGCTGTGAACAGCATTTCCAGGGCTTTTTTGCGGCCTATATTCCGGCTGAGAAAGACCGCAGGAGCACTGCAGAACAAACCGATCTTCATTCCTGGAGTACCAAATAATGTATCATCAGCAGCCACCGCCAGATCACATGCGGCAACCAGTTGACAACCGGCGGCAGTAGCTATTCCATGGACCTGGGCTATAACCGCTTGAGGCATCTCCCTGATCGTGCGCATGGTGAGAAAGCAAGTGCGAAATAGGGCTATTTTTTGCTGGGGATCGAATTCATGCACTTCCATCAAATCATGTCCCGCAGAGAAAACCTTGCCTATTCCATTGATAATTACCACAGAAACCTTGTTTTCTTTGGCGATAGAAGATAAAACACTGGTGAGTTCTTGCAATAATCCCTCGGAGAGAGCGTTTCTTTTTTCTGGTCGATTCAGACTTACGATACCGATTTTACCATTATCTTTTTCCTCATAAATAAGATATTCATAAGACATATTTTCGCTGGTAGTATTGCAGCGCAGCACGCACAATTAACCAGCTTCACCTCCTTCCCATTTAATTCTAAACCCGGATACAAATGGAAACAAGCGGTTTGATACGACAAAGGAGGCGAAACAAGTTTAGAGCGAAGGAGGGAAAATACCATATATTCAAATTTTGCCTTTCAAGCAAAAAATTCAATTTCTTATGTGAACAGTAGTACAGCATGCATTCTATCTACCATATTGATATTTTCCAGAGTTAATAAAAAGTAAGTCAATAAAAGGGGAAAACACAACCAATAAAGGGAAATATTATAAAAAATGTAGAATAATTACTAAATACTTTCTGTGCAATAGAAGAAATGCCTTTAAGGGGAGAAACAGTGCAATATAAACATTGGTGCCATTATTCGTAATAATAAATGGAGATGGCATCAAACGAGAGTAATATTTTGCCTGGAAAAACTCATATAACATAAAGTAATGAACTTTTGCGTAATCTTTTTGGGGGAGGCCGAAAAAATGGCATTAGTACAAGTTGTTAAATATGATGGTGAGCCTGATGTTTTCGCATGGAAATATCCCAATGAAGAACTGGGAACATGGACACAGCTTATTGTCAATGAATCTCAGGAAGCAGTTCTGTTCAAGGGCGGTAAGGCTTTGGATGCTTTTACCAGCGGCAGGCATACCCTGGAAACAGCCAATATCCCTGTATTAAACAACATTATAAACCTGCCTTTTGGCGGAGAATCACCTTTTGCCGCCGAAGTATGGTACATAAACAAAGTATATTCTCTGGACATTAAATGGGGAACGGCTACGCCAATTCAGCTGCAGGACCCGAAATACCAGGTATTCATTCCCATACGTTCTTTCGGGCAATTTGGGATACAAATTGACAATTCAAAGCAATTTCTGGTTAAGCTGGTAGGGACTCTGAGCATATTTGACAAAGAGAATCTAATCAAATATTTCCGGGGATTATATTTAACTAAAGCTAAGGACTCTATAGCTTCCTATCTAGTCGAGAAACAAATAAGCATGCTGGAGATAAATGCCTATCTCGAAGAACTGTCTGAATATATCCAATCGAAGATGATGCCGGTTTTCAATGAGTATGGCATCAAACTGGTGAATTTTTATGTTAATGATATCAGTGTACCTGAAGATGATCCTGCGGTTCAAAGACTAAAAGATGCACTGGCTAAACGGGCGGAAATGGATATAGTTGGCTACAACTATGTTCAGGAGCGTTCCTTTGATACCCTGGAAGGAGCTGCGACTAATCCGGGTGCAGCACAGGCTGGTATAATGGGGGCTGGAATGGGTTTGGGCATGGGATTCGGAATTGGGGGGGCTATGGGCTCGCAAATGGGCGGCCTGACTCAAAATATGAATACCAGCGGGCAAACAAAAAATTGTCCCAATTGCAGTGCAATTATGGAAAATGATAGACGTTTTTGCGGTAAGTGTGGTTATGATACACAGCAACAAAAGCAAAGCAGTGGGGCAGAACCCCCGCAGCAAATTAAATGCAGTAAGTGCGGGGCCATGATGGGAATAAACGTAAAATTCTGTCCTGAATGCGGTGACAATTACTATCCTTGCCCCAATTGCAAAGGAGATATTGCTCCTGGTTCAGATACATGCCCTTATTGCGGGGGCACTGTACCTAAACCATGTCCAGGCTGTGGAGTTCTTGTCAGCGGTGAAAATAAATTTTGCCCTGAATGCGGCACATCCTTAATTAGAATTTGTTCCCAATGCAATACAGAGATAAAAGGTTCGCCCAAATTCTGTCCTGAATGCGGCAACAAGCTTTAAATGACAGGCAGGAAAGGAGGGATTATTTTATGAGCAGTAAAGTGAAAATGTGGTTGACTCTGGTGATTGGACTGATAATAATTGCTATAACCCTGGTATTGTTCCTGCTTGGATTTTCTGACACCGAAAAAACAGCTTTAAACTGGCTGGCAATGTCTTTTATGCTTATTTCAGAAGTATTGCTGATAGCCGGATTAATGCTGTTGCCTGTTTATATTAAGAACACGAGCGGTACTTTCGCCAGTTCAGGTGTATACTCCACCTTATTTGGCTATTGGCTGATAACCGCAATCCTGGCCATATTTGCGAAAGCGTTTTTTAATGATAATGTAAGATCGTTTATCAGTACTCAGTTAATCGTGCTCGGTAGTGCCGCGATAATCATTATTGTCTTATTTATGACTGCATCCAATGTAAAAAGAGATGATGATAGAATAACAAAAGGCGCTGTTTTATTAAAAAACAGTGAAAATATAGCTTTTTCCTTAATGTCCAATACTGAATACCAGCAATTCACCGGTATCCTGGGTAAGCTTTACGAAGAATTTAAATACAGTAATAAGAATACTGAAATTGCAGACACTGATCAGCAAGTCTACTCAGCTATGAGCGAACTGGCCGAAGAGCTTAATAAAGATGAAGTTGATAATAGAGATATTGAGAAAAAGGTTAATAGTATTATATTGCATCTTAAGGAACGAAATAGGGCAGTAACGCAAATCAGCGGATGAGGGCTGCTCTTTAAATTTAGTATAGGTTAAGGTTTATAGCAAACAGTAAGGGAGTTGAAAATGGATGGCAGGTAATATTGCAGGCGTACTGCTTAAAGTCGTAGGTTGGATAGCGGTATTGATATCACTTATATTTTTTATTATGAGCATATCCGAAGGAATAGATGGAATCGCAGTTGCATGTATATTAATATTTCTGCTGCCGGGTATTGCATTAGTTGTTTACGGCGGCAAATTGAGAAAATCTGCAAAAATTAAAAAATATATAAATCTGGTAATTACTCAAGAAATAACTGCAATTGATGACATAGCTGCAGTTTTTCCAAATACTCATGACCGGGTCAGAACGGATTTGCAGGAAATGATTGATGAAGGTTACTTTCCTAATGCGCATATCGATGATTTAAGCAATACAATCATTTTACCTCAAAGAAAAGAGTATCAGCCGACTGATATTGAAGAGGAAAAAATAAATGACAAAGAAGAAAAACCAGGGCAGACTAAATGCTCAAGTTGTGGAGCCGTTGTCAGTGCAGCCGCGGTGAAAAAAGGAGAATGCGAATACTGTGGTTCTGCCTTCTAAGATCAAGGGTCAAAGGAGTGAGTTGTTTTGTTAAAAGCAGGTTGGATAAGTCTTGTTCTTGGAATATTGGCCTTATTAGGAAGCTTTTCAAGCAGGAGCAGTGAAGCTATTGGTCCTGCACTGATCTTTATAGCTGTCGGTGCAATATTGATATCTATTGCCAATAAAATTAATAGTAAGAAGGGAGATAGTGGTGAATTAATTGAAATATTAGAAACAATTGATACTGTTGCTTCAGCCTTGGAGGAACTCATTGATAATGCTGATATTGATGATTCAGACAGTTTAATAATACAACCTGATACTTCATGGCAAAATAAAAAACAGGTTGATATTTCAAATTTGGGACCAAGGCAGATCACTTGCTCGAACTGCGGGGCATCTATCATGGTTGCTGCAGGAGGATCAGCTGAATGTGAATACTGCGGTTCATTTGTCCAGGATGAAAATGTGCAAATAAAATATTAAATTTCTGTTCAAGATGAAAGTGCCGCCAGTTTTGTCAGGGATAAGCTCGATCAAGAATCAGATCAAGTTAAGGAGAAGATACCTATTTTGAAATAGCATCTGATTCTACAGGAAATAGTGACAGTATAATTGCCAATGATGGTTTAATCGTTCAATAGTCAGCGTAAGTAAAGGCCAGTATTTTGCTTTTCAAAACGGGTATGCTTATCCTATTGATAAAGCGCCTGCTGTTCAAACCAAGGGTCGAGTATTAGCAGAGGGAATGTATAAAGTGGGTTTAGATCTACCGGCTGGGGAGTATAAAATTAAAGCCACATCAGATGGGGGATACATGGAAGTCTGTTCAAGCAGCAGCCATATTTCAGATGCTAGACCTTAACTACGTTAGCCGGTTAGGGTCTATCTTTCTATTTGCAGCATCAAGGTAGTGAGTATCTTACCATCCGCGGGCCGCTCCGTCTCTTCGAATATCAGCGATACCCTGGTAAGAAATCTGAGGGTGATAATTCGGATTATAGGGCCGGTCGGCCCGTTCCAGGAAGGCCCGCTTCAGGATTTCTGCCAGCAGAAGCATTCTGGGATTTTCATCTTCCTTATTTATAAGCGCATGCGAACACAAAGGTGGCCCCCGGAGGGGGCTTCCCGGCTGAGCGTAGGAAACATATTCTGCAGCATAATAAGGGTAAAAAGCAGAGTGCGGCCGGCACCAGGGAGCGGCATAGTGAACCCGTTCAGGCCGTGAAATTTAACGTGCAGCGGCTTTCTTTCTATGGGCGCAGGAATAAGAGCTAGGTCGTCATAACGGATCAAGCCGCCATTTTCCCGCTGTCAGCATCAATCTGCCGGGCTGTCTTTCCCCGGTAGAATTCTTCAATACCTTTAACTGCCAGGGTTTTAAGCAGTTTGGCCAGGACAGGGACCCGTAATGTTTATGTACATACCCGAGGGCAGCCAGAGTACTGGGAACAGTAGATGTGTGGTAACCGATTTACCTGTCCTGCTGGTAAATAGAGCTTACATGGGCCAGTGATGGTGCTCGTGATGATACACAATAGGTCAAGCTGAATGTATAGGAAAAATACGGTGAAATCCCGACTGATGGGTGAAGGTAATCTCCAGCGTTCTATTATTTTATCCAAGCAGGAGTATGTTCCTTTATCAGCGAACTCTTTTACAGTTATTATAATGGATTTTTTAGGAGGACTTAATAAGGATGGACAGTGTGGAATGAACGGATTTGAGACTGAGAACAGGGGTGTAGAGGACAATCTTTTTAGAGAGATTGTGACTGCTATGCAAAATATACCAGTCTATGATACTACCAATATTACCGTAAAGTACCTGGAACCAGGCATCGCCGGTGCAGAAATGGTGGTTGCGAAGGAGTTCGAAAACTCCCGGGGGCTGCTCCACGGAGGATTTATTGCTGCTCTTGCCGATACCGTCATGGGATTGTCCATGTTAACTCTTGGTTCTAAGGGAGTTACTCTGGATCTTAATATAAATTACCTGGCCCCGGTTCAGATAGGAACAAAGCTGCTGGCTGAGGGACATGTACTGCATGCAGGCAAGAATACCCTGGTTGCTGAAGCAAGTGTATATGACAGCGACAAGGTACTGGTTGCCAAAAGCAGAGGAACATTCTTTAAAAGCGAAAGATAAATGTCTAAATACAAGCCGATTATAAAAATAGGATTTATTTTAAAGATAGCTATCTAATTAATAGAGGCTGCCGAGCTGGACAGCCTCTATTTAAGGAGTTTAATAAACGGGTAGACACGATGATAAGTTGTTATTTAGTATCTAGCAGCTGCAGTTATGACCTTCAGCCTCAGATTTAATCCCAGCTGTAGGAATAATTACTACCATTATATCTCACATAATAGCGGGAAATGTCATTATCGATCAGGTACCCGGTAATATCGGCATCCTCATAATCTGTGTTATCAATTTCATCATAGGTTTCATCTTCCAGGTCATCTAAAAACGCTTCGATATCATTTTCATCCAGGTGGCGTCCGGCAGATTTTGCCGCCCGGGTTGGAGGAGAAGAATTCGCTGTCCTTTTACCAGAAACTTCAGCAGCAGGAGCCTATAAACTGGCGGACATGATTCGTGTTTCGGTAGAAATGCTGAAAATCGAACACCGATGTTTTCCGGTGGCCAATATTCTGACGGTAAGCATAGGCGGGGTTTCATTGATTCCTTCGACAGATAACCAGGAAGAAAACTTATATGAATACGCAGACCAAATGCTATATCAGGCTAAAAGCCAGGGAAGAAATCGAGTAGTATGGCAGGATTTGAACTTAAGTAGATAGCACTTCCGCAAAGGTCGAACATATAGGGAGACGGTTTTCTTGTGCATATATGGGTAGTGTGGTAGAATGCGGAAAAAGATGAAGGGCCTGATGATGTGGCCACGAGTATAAAATATAAGCACATGAGAACAGTACCGTGTGCGTTACTGCCATTAATTCCTTAAAAAAATGATAGCAGGGGGATATTGAAAATGAAAGAAAAGCTGCGGCGAAAGCTGTTAACAACCATTGGGGTGCTTATTATTATTTTCTTAGGTATTGATACTGCGTTTGCTGCACAGGTGACGCCAATACTCACTCCAATAAAACCAATTTTAATAAATGCACTGACAGCACCTTCAAATCTTGCAGCGGTGTCAGAAACACCGGGCACTATTACTTTAACCTGGACAGATAATTCAAGCAGTGAAAACGGTTTTATGATAGAGCGAAGGATGGAAAACACCACCTATGTAAATGTGGCCTTTCAGTCAAGAAATTCAACTGCTTTTGTGGACAGCGAATCTGGCATGTATCCTATCTACCCGGGAGAAAAATATTATTACCGGGTTAGAGCATACAATGACACCGGGGAATCGGCTTACTCCAATGAAGCTAGTGCTGTGGTAAAGAAATCGGGACCTCCGTCATCGCCCACCAATTTAAAGGCTGAAGTTACTGTATCGATTTCGGGGCATCCAGTCCAGCTTACCTGGGATGATAACTCCAGTGATGAAACCAAATTCGTAGTGCAAAGACAAAAAGAAGGTTATGGATTTGAGATAGTAAAAGAATTGCCGCCTAATACTACGGAATATGAGGATTCGTCAGAATTGCAGGAAGATGTTAAATATACCTATCGGGTCGAAGTATTCAATGCCTATGGTTCAAGCTATTCCAATTATAGCACTGTGTCCAAGCCATCTTATGCACCCGGTGCGCCGCAGGGTTTTAACGGTATAGCTCTGGGATCAAGCAGTATTAAACTCTTCTGGATTGATACCGCTGATAATGAGGACGAATTTTGGATTTCCAGAAAGAACGGCGATGGCACATATAATTCGCCAGCTGATTATATTCTGGGACCGAATGTTACCGAATTAATTATTACCGGTCTGAACCCCGAGACAGATTACAGATATATAATTATCAGTAAAAATGTCGGGTTTTCCAGTGGTATAAGCGAGACCGCGGCCAGAACGGGTCCGCCTGCGCCGGTTAACCCTACTGCTTCTGGGCTCAGCAGCAATGCTATTAAACTGACCTGGGCCAACACTTCGCTTAATACTTTAAGTTATACCATTGAACGCAAAAACGATAATAGCAATTTTACCCAGATAAGTTATCTTACCAATCCACAAGAATTGGCTTATACGGATAGTACTGTATCATCTGGTAAAGAGTATACCTACAGAATCAGGGCCTGGAACGGGTTGATTCCTTCCGACTATTCCGTTGAGGTAACTGCAACACCCCAGTCCACTACTGTTAACCCGAACCAGATTCAAATCAAACTTAATCTGGGTCAGACCTCCTATTATGTTAATGAGCAACTGCTCCAGATGGATACTGCTCCTATCATCAGGGAAGGAAGAACCATGCTTCCTATTAGGTATATAACGGAAGCTTTAGGTGCTGAGATTGAATGGGAAGGTGCTGCCAGAAAAGTAACCATTACCATGGATGATAAGGTGATCGAGGTATGGATAGATAAAAATACAGCTCTTATTAACGGGCAGGAGGTTAAGATCGATCCCGCTAATCCCCAGGTCAAGCCTGTAATAATGCCGCCAGGCCGGGCTATGCTTCCGCTTCGTTTTATTACCGAGAACCTGGGCTGTCAGGTGGAATGGGACCCGCTAACCCAGGAAGCAACGATAATCTTTAATAACGATAAATAAGGATAAAGTACTGAAACCGGGGCTCAATGCCCCGGTTTCAGCTTGTCGACAAAGTCGGCAAGCTGCCAGGCCGATGAGAGAAGCGAAGATCAAGGC
>JAENYG010000024.1:0-20670 GCA_016841875.1 Syntrophomonas sp. | reverse complement strand
CTTGTCGACAAAGTCGGCAAGCTGCCAGGCCGATGAGAGAAGCGAAGATCAAGGCATAAAAAAAGCTTGCGATTGAGGCGTACCTGAGTACGTTGATTGAGCGGGGTTTTTGAAATAACGCAGATATTGGCTTTTGTCATCGGCCTGAAACCGGGGCTCAATGCCCCGGTTTCAACTTGTCGACAAAGTCGGCAAGCTGCCAGGCCGATGAGAGAAGCGAAGATCAAGGCATAAAAAAAGCTTGCGATTGAGGCGTACCTGAGTACGTTGATTGAGCGGGGTTTTTGAAATAACGCAGATATTGGCTTTTGTCATCGGCCTGAAACCGGGGCTCAATGCCCTGGTTTCAGGTTTTACCTGACTATCAACAATAGAATTAGTTTGCCAGGTAATTTCTGAAGGAAACTGTTTTGGCCAGGATCTGCAGTATGAAATCCACCGGCATTTTTTATCAGCAAAATATTCCTGACTTGTCTGGCAGAAACATGTCCTATCTTATATTCTTGCACCTTCAATTCCAATGTGGATCAAGTTTAATATTTAGGTAATCCTAAGTCTAGCCCACTACATGTCAATTTCGCCTCCAACTTACCTTTTACAATACAAGCCGCTTAAGAATGAATCTAAATCAGTTTGCCTACTACTATTTCTCACGATATTGTAGAGTCACCAGTAGCAATGACAACCCAATCAAACTTAGCGTGGTTCAAGTTCTTACCACGCTGGGTTTGAATTAAAGACAATTTCTGAATTAATATGACCTGCTAATGGATTCTCCCGCGAACGTTTTACTTGGTCACCCAAATTATGAATGAGCAGAATAACATCAATATTTAATAATTAAAATCTCCTGATCTGGCACAGTTATTGCATTAAGTACTTCTGTTGTTCTATTAAGCAACATTATGCTTCCTGGAAGGATAGCGACAGCCTTTCAGGAAGCGTCCCCCCTCCAATTGTGAGGGACTCCATAATTATACATTTTATGATTGAAGGTATGACATCCTGAGCAAAACATATTCATTTTAGCAAGATAGATAGTAAGGGTGGTTGAAAAAAAGTGTTAAAACAAAGAGTAATAATTAATGATCCAACCGAAGTGTTTTTTGGTCAAGAAGGCATGGTTGTAGTTGTAAGACAGCGAACTAATCAAGGTGATAATTTCCATAGGAGCAATATCGAATGCAAGGTATTGATAGGTAATAAGATAAGCAACTGGATACCTTGCGAATGGTTAGATGTGGTCAAAAATAACTCATATGCAGTTGTTTAAATCAACCGAAAATTAGAATTTTATTGGTTAGAAGTAATCAATCTTGTGAAAATAATAGCAATAGAAAGGAGTGAGGTTCATGATCCCATTCAGTATGCTAGAACGCTATGAGGGAAACGAAGCCCTTTTTCAAATAGTAATGATGTCGGTGGTTTCCAGTTGCGCAGGCGAACCCTTGCATCTGCATGCAGAAGGCTTGAGAGGGACGGGGAAAACTACTATCATGAGGGCCGCCCGCGGAATACTGCCCACCATCACCCGTATAAGAGGATGCATTTATAATTGTGATCCTCTCAAACCACATTGTCCGGAGCACCGAGGTCTCAGTGCCTCGGAAATCGAAGCTATAGGCACTGAAGAAATCCAGATGCCTTTTTTAGAGATCTCCCATTCAGCCAAAGTAGGAACGGTAGCCGGAAGTATCGATCTGGCCAGGCTGACAGATGTCTCTAAACCTGAAGCTCATTTATTACCAGGTTTAATACCCCAGGCCCATCGCGGAATCATATTTATTGACGAAATAAACCGGCTGGCCGATACTTCGCCGGAAATAACGGATATCCTTCTGGATGTTATGGGAAACAAGCCGGGACACCTGCAGATCGAAGAGGCAGGGCTGCCGGCGGTAGATATACAGGTAAGTGTTTCAGTATGGGCAGCTTCCAATCCTGATGAAGATCCGGGTCCTCTGGAGGAAATCAGGAGACAGCTGTCTGACCGCTTTGACCTGGTCTGTTATATGGGACGCCCGGATTCGGTAGATATCGTAGCCCATATCTTAGAGGAAAATTCTTATGGATATCGGGTACGAAGTGCCCGCAACCAAGAAAGGCTTTTTGCAGACTCGGGTGATCAGCGTTATAAACAGGATACCATTAAGTGGGCCGAAGAGTATCAGAAGCTTGATATGCCTGATTTCCTGCGCAGCTTCATAGCCAGGCTTTACCTGAAGCACAACCTGGAAAGTATCCGGGCTATAGAAGCAATACAGCAGGCGGCCATTCTGCATGCTGTTCTCCAGTGCCGGGAAAAAGTAATGATCAGTGATGTGACCAAAGTGATCCCTATGGCCTTGAAACATCGCGTAGATGGTGATACCCTGGTGCGGCTGATCAATGAGGCAGATAACAAGGGAAGTCGGGATAGCATCTTGAGTTTCAAAAATCGTCAAAATGATAGGAGCAGAGACCAGGATGAGGATTACTTCCAGCATACTGCCCGGCCTCTTAAAGATATGCACCGAGGGGAACTGGTTAATACCGAAAAGGCATTGTCTAGTTAACTATTATACTCCTTCATTTAATTCTTATTTTTATAGTACCCGTAAGACTCGCGCCTATGGGTATTTTTTGCTTCCCGGGGTTATTTGATTTGATTTGCTTTGATTTCTATCTTCCTATTAGTACAAAATGTGTCATTGTGCCGTTACACTTTGTCATTAGGATGACGACTTTTAGAAAACGATGAACTGGCTGGCGGCGGAGGTTGGGTTATTTTCATGTTGGCACAGAATTTGCGATAGTATAGCTTCTGTAAGGAAAACCTTATTCTTATCAGTAAAGAAATTATATAGGAGGTGAATTATAGACCAGGTAAAACCTGAAGAAAAATATCTAATAAAAATTTTGAAGGATGGTGGAAAAATGAGTGAGCATGCACATCCCCCTACAAAAGTTCTTATGGTTATCGGTGTTATTGTGGCGTTCTGGCTGTTAGTATCCCTGGTTATTTTTGGAGCATTGGGTATTCATGAAGGTTGGCCAGCATTTTTGACGCTACCTCTCTTTTTTATGACTGGTGGGACTGACAAGAAACAACTAATAAATATTTTTGTCGGTGCAGTGGTCGGCTTACTATTGACTGCCGCTTTAGCACCTGTTATCGGTTTTCTAGTGCAGGCTACTGGATTAGGAGTTCAGCCCGCTATTTTAGCGGTAGTAGGATTAGTAGTATTCCTTATTATTGCACTTGGTGGTGTGGCTCCCATGTTATTTAGCAATTATACATTTGTGTATTTCACTGTAGCAGTGATTTTCACGGAGCAAGCAACCATAACCTGGTTGGGGACTTTGATCCTTGGAGGAGCCTTCTTTGTGGGAGCATGCCTTTTAAGTATGAACTATATTCTTCCTTTATTAACGAAAGGAGCCCAGGCTAAAGCGGATATTTAGTTTGTTAACCAAATACTAGGAAAATACTTCCCCATATTATAAGGGCGATTAACACTATACTGTGCTAATCGCCCTATTTCGTGATCGATTATAGTAAGTTGTACTTATGCAAACGCCGATAAAGACATTGACGCGATATTCCTAAATCCTCGGCTGTTTTGCTCTTATTATATTTATTTTTTTTAAGTATCTTTTCAATCATAAGTAGTTCATCTTCACTGGTCTGTTCAGGTTTATCCTTTAAAGCTGCTGGTTCTGCCTGTATTTCTTGTACTGCCGGTATTGCCGGCAGTACCGAATCTTCCAGGCCCAAATAATTTGCAATAAATCCATTATCAATTTCTTCACCGGGAGACAATTGAACTGCACCTTCCAGGACATTTTGCAGTTCCCGAATATTTCCTGGCCACTGATAGTTTAATAAAGCCTGGATTGCCTGTGGAGTCATCCTTTTAAGGGGTTGACCAAATCTTTGGCAGATCAGCCTTAAAAAGTGTTCAGCCAGGAGTGGTATATCATCACGTCTGTTCCGAAGTGGTGGAATTGTTAATCTGATTACTCCCAGGCGATAATAAAGGTCACTCCGAAAACGATTACGGGCAATTTCTTCCTCCAGGTTCTTATTGGTGGCTGCAATTATCCTAACATTTACCGGTATGAGATTGTTGCCCCCCAACCGCATTACACTCTTTTCTTCTAAAACCCTTAATAGAGACACCTGCAGGTCAAGAGGAACATCACCGATCTCGTCCAGGAAAAGGGTGCCTTGATTAGCCAGTTCGAATTTCCCGACATTACCACCTTTCTTAGCACCAGTAAAAGCGCCCTCCTCGTAACCAAAAAGTTCACTGGCTATAAGTTCGCGAGGTAAGGCGGCACAGTTGATAGCAAGAAAAGGGTTGTTTTTTCGAGGACTTTCGTTATGCATAGCTTGGGCAATAATATCTTTGCCAGTTCCACTTTCACCCAATAACAATACATTGGAATCAGATTGTGAAGTGGTTTTAGCTATATTTATAGTCTCTTGAATTTTGGAGTTTTTACCAATAACATCAGCAAAGGTCATTTTGGCACTGCGGCCGATCCATTTTCCAACAATGGTATTGATCCGATCACTTTCACGGAAAATTATTACCGATCCCATATCAGTAGGATTTGAACTATGCAGGGGGGTACAGGTGATATGGCAGCGGACTTGATTTTTCCCATGATAAAGAACTACATAATCATCAGTTACCGTTTGGCCCTGGGTTACAAGGTTAATAAAAAACTGGTTTTTAGGATTTTTTCCAAAGATACTATGAATGGTGGACCCGATGACATTGTTAGAACCAAATCCCAAAATCATTGCGCATTTATCGTTCATATAGGTGATAGTACCATTTATATCTGCCACCATTACACCATCCGACATTGAATCGGTGATCACCTGGTGGTATTTTGAAATACGATTTAACACCATGGTAGATTGAATATGATCGGCAGCCGCTACGGACATACCAAGAGTGTGATGACTAACTCTCTCATAAGGGGCAACCATACCTATACTGCCTATAACACGACCGTTATAAACTATGGGAGCAAAAGATGAGGCCGCCATTATGGAAACCAGGCCGAAATGCTCGTAAGCATATACCGAGATAGGTTTAACCAATGAGATACATAAGGGAAGGCCGTTGGTTCCTACCTTTTCTTCAGTCCAAATGGTACCTTCAACTAGATTAGCTCGTTTTGACCAGTCAAGCGAATCTTTATCCCCAATTATTTTTAAACTAACGCAGTTAACGTCACATAAGGCGACCACAAATCCGGTTCCCTTAACGAATTCCAATAAACGTTCCATAACCGGAATAGCGGTTTCCATAAGGTACTTGGAATTCTCCAGTGCGATCTTAAACTCGCTTTTGGAACAGAAGTGATGAGTAATTTCGCGCATATCATGCGGCACATTATAAAGATAGCTTCGTTCCCAGGAATCATTGATTTCTGGTCTCAATTTTTTGCGCAGCTCCGGATTTGCATGCAGATTTTTCCAAACCTGCTTAACTTCTTTCCAGGATACGAGACTTTTTGTTTCTGGGTGCAAGAAGTTTTTTGGCCCTGCAATAGCTTGTTCGTCGTATAAAATCCCCTTTGGCATGGAACCCTTCCTTCCCGATGTTTGAGCTTAAGTTTATTCCATAGGTTCAGATTTCTTTCAGTACATTATAGCATAGACAATCTGACTTAAGCGGACAAAATGTAACTAGCTTATGGAAGATAAATTATTGGGTTGATTATTGCCCATATACAGGTACTTATATACCCCGGCACAGTGAAATTTGGGATTGGCATGCTTATTGCTACAAGTCAGAGTATAGCAGCGAATAACGTACAAGAACTTAACACCTTACATCGAGAGGAGGAGAAAAGTGCAAGGAAAAACTATTCGAGAAATGAAGATCGGGGATACGGCTTCCTTCAGAAAAACCATAACTGAGACGGATGTCTATCTTTTTGCAGGCATTACCGCAGATATGAACCCAATCCACATTGACAAAAAATATGCAGCTGGATCACAGTTTTCCAAACCAATAGCTCACGGCATTATCGGGGTTGGAATGTTATCAGGTGTTATGGCCAGGGAATTGCCCGGTGGAATCTACTTAAGTCAAACTATTAAGTTCCTTCACCCCGTTTTCATAGGGGATACCATAACAGCCCTGGCTCAAGTTATTAATAAGGACGAGAAAAAGTATTTGATCACCTTTAGGACCTGGTGTGAAAACCAGGATGGAACCATCGTTATGGATGGTGAGGCATTAGGAATGACTAAAAAGGATGTGAGCAGTGAAGATGAATAAAGAGTACCAAACCATAAAATACAGTATCGATGATGATGGTATAGGACTGGTGATGTTAAACAGGCCACAAGCGCTCAATGCTTTGAATCTTGAAATGTATACGGAACTTGAAAGCTTATTTGATGAACTTAGAGAAGAAAACAAACTTCGGGTTGTCATACTTACTGGTGAGGGAGACAAGGCCTTTGCGGCGGGGACTGATATTAATATGATGAAAGGTCTTGAAGTTTCAGAAGTAAGGGATCGTGCCGAGTTGGTGAAACGGGCTGAAGGTAAAATTGAGGACTTTCCAGTTCCAATCATCGCTGCGGTTAATGGTCTGGCATTGGGCGGAGGGTGTGAGGTAGCCATGTCCTGCGATATTCGTATTGCTGCCACAAATGCTAAATTTGGGCAACCGGAGATAAACCTGGGGATTATTCCGGGAGGCGGGGGAACACAGAGATTGGCTCGCTTGATTGGAATCGGCAGGGCTAAACAGCTGATATTTACCGGAGATATCATTGATGTCCAGCAAGCTTACCGATTGGGGCTTGTCGACCAAGTTGTGCCACCTGAAGAATTGATCACTGAGGCAAAGCGATTGGCCTCCAGAATGATCAACAAGTCATTAGCGATTTTAAAGCTGGCTAAAGCGGCAGTTAACTATGGATACAACAGGGATTTGGATCAGGGGCTGCAATTCGAAATAGAGTGTTTTAACGCATGTTTTAAAACGGAAGATCAATCTGAAGGTATGCAGGCCTTCATAGAACGTCGTAAACCGGTATTTAAAGATAAGTAAAAGAAACAAGGAGGTAGTTTCATGGATGTCAGAGAGATGTTTGATCTAACCGGTAAAACAGCCGTAGTAACCGGTGGATCAGTCGGGTTGGGTGCACAGATGGCAACAGGGTTAGCGGAAGCGGGAGCTAATTTGGTTATAGCTGCTCGTAAAATTGAACGTTGCGTGACACTGTGTCAACAACTGGAAGCAATAGGGGTTCAAGCACTCCCGGTAGCCTGTGATGCAAGTAAGGAGGAGGATTGCCGGCAGCTGGTGGAAGAGGCCTTAAATAGGTTTGGGACCCTGGACATATTGGTCAACAACGCGGGAATAACCTGGGGGGCTGATTCCTTAAACTTCCCGATGGACCGGTGGCAACAGGTTTTGAATGTTAATCTTACCGGCCTTTTTCAGTTGTCGGCAATGGCAGCTAAAACCATGCAAGAACAAGGAGGAGGAAAGATAATCAATGTTACCTCTCTGTCCGCGTATGGAGGAACTTTCCCGGAGGAAATGAATGCGGCAGCTTATAATGCCAGCAAAGGAGCTGTCAACACCTTGACTAAAGATCTGGCTGTTAAATGGGCACGTTATAGTATCTATGTAAATGCTATTGCACCAGGTTTTTTCCCCACTCATATGAGTGAATACCTCATAGAGAAAAATAAAGATCAATATCTGCCTAGAATTCCTCTGGGCCGCTTTGGTGAAGGAGACGATCTGAAAGGAGCAGTCGTTTTTCTGGCTTCTGCGGCTTCCAATTACATTACTGGGCAGATTATCAATCTTGATGGAGGAAAAATGGCTCTGGTTCCATAGCAGCAGCAAATAGACCGGGGTAACAAAAAGTGACACAATATGTCCGGCTAAGGTTTAGTATATCAGCAGCTATATTCGCTGAGATAAACCAGGTGAACGATCAGGTAACGGTGACAGGAGCCGTTACATTATGTACGGCAAGAGAAGATTCATACTGGATAATATGCCAAGCTCTCTATTAACAAAAGGCATCTCAACTGCCTGAATAACGGATATAACCAATACAATGGGGTCTGATGGCAGAGGATTTATCTGTATGGCATGAAAGTTGCAAAACATGGTTGCAGGATATCCAAAAAACATAAGGGAGGTTGAAAATAGCTTATTTATTGGATTGAACGGAAATCGGACGCTTTTATGATAAGGTGCGGTATAAGCCAGTACAAAAATTTAGATGGATACAAGATGGGAGGCAATAATTTGTGAAGAAGAGAATTAAAAAAGTCGCCATACTAGGTTCAGGAACAATGGGTGGAGGCATTGCAGCGCAATTAGCTAATGCCGGTATTCCCAGTTACCTGTTAGATATTGTTCCCAGGGAATTGACGGATAAGGAAAAAGCCCAGGGTTTGACAACAGACAGCCCGGCATTTAGAAATAGGATCGCCGAAGCAAATAAAGCAATATTGGTGAAATCAAAACCGGCCGCGCTGATGAGCAAAGATGATGCAATCCTCATTACGGTAGGGAACATGGAAGACAATCTGGACTGGCTGAGCGAATGTGATTGGGTAGTTGAGGTAGTTCCAGAGAATATAGCTATTAAGAAAGCGGTGTTGAAACAAATTGCTCCATTTATTAAACCAGGTACATTTGTCACAAGTAATACATCCAGCATTTCTATTAATAGTATCGTAGAAGACATGCCCTTAGAATTTAAGCAATACTGGATGGGAACCCATTTCTTCAACCCGGTAAGATATATGAAGTTGTTAGAATTGATTCCGGGTAAGGAAACCCTTCCTGAAGTAGTCAGTTTCATGGCTGATTTCGGAGAAAGAGTCCTGGGAAAAGGAATCGTCTGGGCCAAAGATACCCCGGCCTTTGTTGCCAACCGCTTGGGGAACTATGGAGGGCCTTCAGCTCTCAACCTGATGCTGGAATTGGGCCTGAGCATAGCTGAAGTAGATGCTATAACGGGAAGCGCCATCGGCCGTCCTGGTACCGGAACATTTGGGCTCTATGATCTGGTTGGGCTGGATATAGGAATAGCATCAACGGAAGAAGTAAAACACAATGTTAGTGATCCAGCAGAAAAGGAGATGTACACCCTTCCTGGGTTTTGTCAGGAAATGCTTGACAGAGGAATGCTAGGAGCCAAGACCAAAGGTGGTTTTTATAAAAGAGTTGGTAAAGAGAAACAGGTAATTGATATAAACACCTTTGAATATGGCCCCATACAGCCAGTTCAATTTGCCAGCCTGACTGCTGCTAAAAAAGCTAAAACTCTGCCAGAGAAGATCGCCGCTTTTTACGAAGGGGATGATAAAGCAGCTGAGTTTACCTGGAGAAATCTTACCGGGCTGTTCCTTTATGCAGCCGCCAAGATACCAGAAGTAGCAGATGATATCGTTAATATGGACCGGTCTCTGTGCTGGGGCTACAATCATTCTAAGGGTCCATTTGAATTGTGGAACGGTTTGGACCTGGAGAAATATATTGCCCGCCTGGAAGCTGAAGGCCAAGTGATACCAGCCTGGATCAAGGAAATGCTGGGCGCAGGAATTAAGTCCTTCTACAAGACCGAAGCTGGAGTTGATTACTACTACTCCATCCCGGACAAGAAATACCTTCCAATCGAACATAAGCCGGAAGTCATCGTGCTCAAAGAGCTTAAAGGACAAAACAAGGTAGTAAAGAGCAGCGATGTAGGTACACTCTATGATATCGGAGATGGCGTACTATGCCTGGAACTTCACACCAGAACATCCGCTATAAGTCCGGAGTTAATCGATTTTATGAAGTTATCCCAGGAAGAACTGGCTGAAAACTGGGAGGGAATGGTAATAGCTGGAGCTGGCAAGAACTTCTGTGTAGGAGCAGATTTAACCGGAGTTACCAATATTATAAATGAAAAGAATTGGGATCTTGGTGCCCAGCTGCTGGCCCGGACCCAGGAAGTATATCGCGCTAATAAGTATTCTGCCAAACCAGTAGTTATGGCTGTCCATGGTATGGCACTGGGTGGTGGATGCGAAATGATCATACAGGGTTCTGCCATTCAGGCTGCCGGAGAGAGCTACATCGGTCTGGTGGAAGTTGGCGTGGGGCTGATTCCGGCTGGTGGAGGAATCAGAGAAGCCGTTATGAGGACCTACGAAAAGATCAAAGGAACCAACGCTGCTCCAGTCGATTTTATCATGCCCTATTTTGAGAATATAGCCATGGCCAAAGTCTCAACCAGTGCTAAAGAAGCTATGAAACTTGGTTATCTGCGTCCTACAGATGGAATCACCTTGAATCCTGATTACCTGATAGCAGACGCCAAAAAACGGGTTCTTGATATGATTGAAGAAGGCTATTTACCTCCTATGAAAAAGAGTATTCCTTCCTTTGGACAATCAGCGGTAGCTCTGCTGAAAGTTGGGACCCATCAGATGCTGGAGGCTGGAGTCATCAGTGAACACGACTGGCATATAGCCTGCCGGATAGTAGACGTAATGGCAGGAGGAAATATCACCAGGGGTACCATGATCACTGAAGAATATCTGGATGCGCTTGAAATAGAAGTATTTATCGGCCTTTGTGGAGAACAGAAGACCCAGGATAGAATTGCCCATATGCTGAAAACTGGCAAGCCATTACGCAATTAAGCAAGGTAAAGTCTGTACTTATTTTTATTAGGGAGGTAATAAATTTGAGAGAAGCTGTAATAGTTTCAGGAGTCCGTACAGCGGGAGGAAAAGCTCCCCGAGGCACTTTAAGAGATACCAGACCAGAGTTTTTAGGGAAATTATGTATGGAAGAAGCCATTAAAAGACTGGGACCAGATTTTTCGGTTGAGATGATAGATGACGTTATCTGGGGATGTGCAACCCCTGAGCAGTCCTGCGGGATGAACACCGCCAGAATCACGGCCATGTACGCTGGTATTCCGGAAAGTGTTCCTGCAGCAACTATAAACCGCTTCTGTTCATCAGGTCTGCAGGCCATAGCCTTTGGAGCAGAAGCTGTTATGAGCGGTCGTTGTGATGTGGTATTGACCGGGGGCATTGAGCATATGAGCTTGATTCCTATGGGCGGAGTAATCAGGCCCAATGCAGATATCGTAGCAGATCCATGGCTAGCTACTTTATATACCAGCATGGGACAGACCGCAGAAAATGTAGCCAAAAGATATGGGATAAGTCGGGAAGATCAGGATGCATTTGCTGTGGCCAGTCACCAGAAATGTGCCGCTGCCATGAAAGGCGGAAAATTTAAAGAAGAAATCGTTCCAGTGCCAGTCAATATGACTACCGTGGGCGCTGACGGAAACCCTATTACCAAGGAAATCATTTATGATTATGAAGAAGGCATAAGGTATGGTGTTACTGTTGAAGGATTAGCCAAGTTAAGACCTGCCTTTGTAGCAGGAGGAACAGTAACCGCAGGAAATGCTTCCCAGACCACAGATGGTGCATCAGCGGTAATGGTCATGTCGGCTGACAAAGCAAAGGAATTGGGACTTAAGCCCCGCCTGAAATTTGTAAACTTCGCTGTTCATGGTTGCAAACCGGATGAGATGGGAATCGGACCTATTTTTGCTATTCCCAAGGCCTTGAAAAAGGCTGGATTGGAACTAAAAGATATTGGTCTTATTGAATTAAACGAAGCATTTGCATCTCAATCGCTCTATTGCATAAGAGAACTGGGCATTGATCCTGAGATCGTCAATGTGAACGGCGGAGCTATTGCCATGGGACATCCCATGGGTTCTACCGGCAGTAAATTGACAGTTACCCTTATGAATGAAATGGAAAGACGTCAGGTTAAATATGGTATGGTAAGCATGTGCATCGGCGGCGGACAAGGAGCAGCCGGAATATTTGAATTATGCTAATTTAGCCAAACCTTTGTTATACACCCTCTTTTCATTATATACCGGAGATCACGGTCATAAACGGCCGGATCTCCGGTCATATAGACCAAACAAGACGGATAACAGATGCTTCATAATTCCTAGCCTATTAAGATGAAAAATATCCAGAAGGGAGACGAAAAAATGTCTTACAGATACGCATATAATACCCGAGACATAAAATTTATTTTAAAAGAATGGCTGCCTCTTGATGAAGTCTTGAGCTTTGACCGATATAAAGAATACTACAGCAAGGATGACGTGGATACCATTGTGGACCAGGTGAGAAAAGTTGCGGAGGAAGTCATAGCACCTACGGCCGATGACGGTGAAACTATCGGAGCACGCTGGGAGGACGGGCAGGTATATATTCCCCCTTCATTCCATAAGGCTCATCGCTTTTTGCAGGACCAGGGCTGGGGAGCCAGCAACTATGACGTGGAAGGCGAAGGAGCTCTTCCTTATACGATGTTCGGTTTGCTGTGGGAAATGATGTCAGCGGCCAACCCGGCCTTGATGCCTTATGTGGGCAACGCGGCAGCAGTATCCAATGTAATACGCCTCTGTGCTAATGACGAACTACAGAAAAAGTTTATGCCCAATCTGCTCAGCGGCATATGGGGAGGAACCATGTGCCTGACCGAACCTACAGTAGGAAGCGATGTAGGAGACATGCTTTCTAAAGCCTATCCCACTGATGACCCTGGGATTTATAAAATTAAAGGCCAAAAGATATTCATAACGGCTGGTGACCGGGATGATGTGGAGAATATCATCCACCTATACCTGGCTCGGATCGAAGGTGCCGCACCGGGAACCAAAGGATTGTCGCTATTTATTATGCCCAAGTACTGGATAAATGAGGATGGCAGCTTTACTAACAATGATGTGCAGTGTATTGGAATTGAACATAAAATGGGCCTAAAAGGCCAGGCTACTGCCCAGCTGGTAGTTGGCGAGAACAACAACTGCCGCGGTTACCTGATTGGCGATCCTCCTGATGAGAGCGGGGCCGGTCAGGGAATAATGCAGATGTTTCATATGATGAACGAAGCTCGTCTGGATACGGGACGTCTGGCTACTTGTGTAGCAGCCAATGCCTACTGGAATGCTAAAGACTATGGGAAAGAGCGCATTCAAGGCCGGCTGCTGACCAATCCTAAATCAGGACGCGTTACTATCAACAAACATGAAGATGTCAAGCGCATGTATCTGCTCAACAAAGCCACCACCGAAGCCTGCCGGGCTTTGCTGGCCAAGTGCTACTACTATGAGGATGTCAGGGAATTTGCTTCCGATAAGGAGCGCAGAAAATGGGCCAAAAACAAGCTGGACATGTTAACCCCGCTGTGCAAAGCTTATCCCAGTGATGAAGCCTGGGGTTTGATTGCTGAATCTCTGCAATCTTACGGCGGATATGGGTATTGTGAAGACTATCCGGCCGCCAACTCTGCCCGGGACTGTAAAATCTGGTCCATATGGGAAGGCACCAACTATATTCAGTCCATGGACCTGATTGGACGTAAATGGATGCAGGGTAAAGGTGCTATATTTGCTGATACCTTAAAGGAAGTTGAAGATTTCATTGCTACCTATAAGGAAAGGGGACACACCCCTGACGGGCAATGTCCCCTGGGGCTGGAAAAAGAGATGGAACACCTGGAAAAAGCCTTGAAAACCTACCAGGGAATACAGATGATGATTGGCGGGTATGTTCAATCTGGGAAGATTGGCCTGATGGCTGTTTATGCTCGGCGGATACTGACAGCGACTGCACAATTATACTGCGGTTATTTACTTATGGAACAAGCTGTTATTGCCATTAAAAAGATGGCTGAACTGGGTCCAGATCACTATGATTATCATTTCTACCTGGGCAAAGTCCTTTCAGCTCGTTATTACTTGAATAACGCTGTTCCCAATGTATGGCATGTGGCAGATCTTATCAAAATTGGTGATACATCGGTGTTGGAAGCTCCAGATGAGATCTTTGATTACTAAAACGTAAAAAGTCTGGCAAATGCGGGCGGGTGTAAACAAAGTCCTGCATCTTATTACAAGAGCGGGCACCTTTGAATCACCTGCCCGGTAAATGGTTTAAAATTAATTTAGAGGGGGTTTCACTTGTGAAGCAAAAATGGCAGGAACTATATCAGGAAAAACTATGTAGTGCTGACGATTGTGCGAAACTTGTTCAAGACGGTGATGGAATTCAAGCACCCCTGGGAAACGGACAGCCTGTTCCCTTTATGAATGCTATGGCTAAAAGGATCAGGGCCAATGATTTAAAAGATATTGTATTGACTGCAGGAGTAGACCTGCAATGGGTAGATACTCTTAGCCCTGATATTCAGGATAGAATGCTAATGAACAGCGGATTTGTAGGCGTTGCAGTTCGACAGGGATGCCAGGCTGGATTATATAATTACACTTCGAATCGCTTAGGACACAGTATCGATATCATCTGCGATCTGTGCGCCCATATGAAGAAATCAATTATAGCAGCAGTTGTTTCCCCGATGGACGAACATGGATTTTTCAGTTCTGGAAGTCATGCGGATTTAGCATGGGGTTCATGGAAAAGCGGCAAGTTCCGTGATCTTATACTCGTAGTTAATGAAAACATGCCGAGGACTTTTGGCAACAACCACTATCACATCAGCGAAGTAAGTGCACTATGTGAATATAATGCACCTCTGGTTGAACTGCCTGTTGAACCCATAAGCAAAGAAGATGAAATGATCGGGCAATTTATAGCGGAAAGAGTACCAGACGGAGCCTGTATTCAGATTGGAATCGGTGGAATGCCCAATGCGGTAGCCAAGTATTTGAAAGACAAAAAGGATCTGGGTGTTCATTCTGAAATGCTGACTGACTCCATGGTTGATCTATATAATGATGGAGTAATTACCTGTGCCAAAAAGAACTTCAACAAATATAAGATGATTGGGTCTTTCGCTTTAGGATCAAAAAAGCTTTACGATTTTATAAATAATAATCCATTTGTGGAAATGCATTGTACCTCATATGTAAATGAACCCTATTATATTGGTCTGAATGACAATTTTATATCGGTTAATGCAACCCTGGAAGTAGACTTGACCGGACAATGCTGTTCTGAGTCGATAGGGTATAAGCAATACTCTGGAGTTGGTGGTCAGCTTGATTTCGTCCAGGGTGCCTGGAGGTCCCAAGGTGGACAATCATTTTTGACCCTCTATTCAACCTATACCGATAAAGAAGGAAAAATGCACTCCAGTATAAAGCCTATGTTGTCACCTGGAGCAGTTGTTACAACGGCCAGAAGTGAGGTTGATAAAATTGTAACTGAATATGGGGTTGCGCATCTGAAGGGAAATGAAATAAGAAAACGGGTTAAGGATCTGATCGCTATTGCCCATCCCGATTTTAGAGAAGAGCTGACCTTTGAAGCTAAAAAGATGAACTATTTGCGGTAAAAATATAATACCAGCCGAATCAGGGCCTTAAAGGTTATGCTGATAAGATACTCTCCTAACTATCAGGGTTCGGGGAGTTTCTTTGTTATATTGAGACTCTTCAGAGCGATAAGCATACTCTTGATTCAAGTGTTTTCTAACTAAAGAATTTGGGTAAACGAGTGATAGTCATTCATCGGACAAATCAGCGAACATGAAGGCAGAATCTAGTCTAGTTATTGGGTTCTAACAAGTTATGTTTGCGCAGGCGTCTATATAGACTTTGGCATGATATTCCCAATGCCCTGGTGGTACTGCTTTATTATAATTATTGACTTTATGCATCTCTTCAATTACCAATAATTTCTTTGCAGTAGCTGTATCAGGACTAATTGTTCTAATTGGAGACTGTCAGGGTTTGTTAGATTTAGAATAAATTATTTCTTAAGCAGTCTAATTAATAATGACTGAGGGGTACAGTATAGGAAATAAATTTGAGGGGTAAATCTGCTTACTTATTATTTTAACAACTATACTGCTTGAGACAGAGTGGATTATTATTAGTATGCTGTTAAGAGAGACCAAAGGGCGTTAAATAAGGACTCAAGGTAAAAATTTACAAGTGATATAGAATTTAACTTTCGAAGTTCCATATAATTAACAATGCGTAAGTGCATGGTGCCACACATTGTCACGGTAATTTTCACAATTATATGATGTATATTTCACAATGTGGCCTTCTCAGCTGTTTGTAAACATGATCTGGACTGAAATCCTTCGATTATCCCTGG
This sequence comes from Syntrophomonas sp., assembly GCA_016841875.1. GTDB lineage: Bacteria > Bacillota > Syntrophomonadia > Syntrophomonadales > Syntrophomonadaceae > JAAYJK01. The sequence continues at coordinate 4,510 of JAENYG010000024.1, read as the reverse complement.
GTATTATTAACACATAAAAAGATTGGCATGATTATTGCCTCATAACCAATATAAAGCGCATAAGCTGGCAGTCGAAATTTGAAAATTGAATATGGAAAGGAGAAATAATATGAATATCGGAGATACTTTTTCATTTAGGAAAACCATTACCGAGACGGATGTATATCTATTTGCAGGTATTACAGGAGATATGAATCCGATTCATATTGACCGAGAATATGCAGCTGGATCACAGTTTTCCAAACCAATAGCCCACGGCATTATAGGAGTTGGAATGCTATCTGGTATTATGGCCAGGAAATTCCCGGGTGGAGTATACCTGAGTCAAAGCATCAAGTTTCTTCACCCGGTTTTTATAGGGGATACGATAACAGCCCTAGCTCAAATAAAAGAAATAGAAAAGGATGAAAAGAAACTTTTGATAACCTTCAGGACCTGGTGCGAGAACCAGGATGGTATCGTTGCTATGGATGGTGAAGCTGTCGGACTTAGACCTATATGAAAGGATGTGGAATAGATGGATAAACAATACAAAACTATAAAGTTTAGCATTGATGAGAGCGGTATAGGTGTAATAGTTCTGAACCGCCCTGAAGCGCTAAATGCATTGAATCTTGATATGTTTCAGGAACTTGACCGCTTAATTGAGGAGCTGATAGAAGATAACAGAATACGAGTACTTATCCTTACCGGTGCAGGAGAAAAAGCTTTTGTAGCAGGGACTGATATTAATGTTATGAAAGGTCTTGAAATTTCTGAAGTGAGTGAACGCACTGAGATGGTGAAGCAGGTTCAAGGTAAAATTGAGGAATTTCCAGTTCCAATCATTGCTGCGGTTAATGGTCTGGCATTGGGCGGAGGATGCGAAGTAGCCATGTCCTGCGATATTCGTATTGCTGCCACGAATGCCAAATTTGGGCAACCAGAGATAAATCTGGGGATAATTCCGGGAGGAGGCGGAACCCAAAGACTTGCACGTTTGATTGGTATAAGCAGGGCAAAAGAACTTATTTTCACGGGAGATATTATAGACGCTGAACGTGCTTACGAACTAGGACTTGTGGATAGGATAGTGCCACCTGGGAAACTAATGACCGAAGCCAGGCTATTAGCATCGAGGATAGCAGAGAAATCATTACCGATTTTAAAGCTGGCCAAAGCATCTGTCAACTATGGGTACAGCCTGGATTCAAACCGGGGGCTCAATTTTGAAATGAAATGTTTTAACGCATGTTTTAAAACGGAAGACCAATCTGAAGGTATGCAGGCCTTTATGGAACGCCGTAAACCAGTATTTAAAGATAGATAAGTGCAATAAAGTATATGGTCAGATATTTTCAGTACAAGTAAAGGTAATTTGTAAAAAGAAATTGAGGTGGTAGTTAGTTACATGGATGTAAAAGATATGTTTGATATTACTGGAAAACGGCAGTGATAACTGGTGGTTCAATAGGCCTGGGAGCTCAGATGGCAACGGGGTTAGCGGAAGAAGGGGCTAATATGGTCATAGCTGCTGATCGCAAAAACGATGTTGCATAACACTGTGTCAACAGCTGGAAGCAATAGGGGTGCCAGCGCTCCCCGTAGCATGCGATGCAAGCAGTGAAGAAGATTGTCGTAGACTGGCGGAGGAAACCGTCACCAGATTTGGTACGAACGAGGCCCGTTTGGATACTGGACGTTTATCAGCTGCTGTTGCATCTAATGCCTACTGGAATGCCAAAGACTATGGAAAAGAGCGAATTCAAGGCCGGCTGCTGACTAATCCTAAATCAGGACGAGTCACTATCAATAAACATGAAGATGTCAAGCGCATTGATGGCTGTTTATGCTCGGCGAATACTGACTGCTACTGCACAATTATACTATGGTTATTTATTTATGGAACAGGCTGTTATTGCCAGGGAAAAAATTACTGAATTAGGCCAGTATCATTATGATTACAAATTCTATCTGGGGAAATTCATGTCGGCCCGCTATTACCTGAATAATGCGGTTCCCAATGTATGGCATGTAGCGGACTTGATTAAAATAGGTGATACATCGGTATTGGAAGCCTCCGGACGAGATCTTCGATTACTAAAACGTAAAAAAGTATATTTTGGTTTAATTAAGTTGGCAAATGCGGGTGGGTGTTATAATCAAAGTCCTGCATCTTATTACAAGAGCGGGCACCTTTGAGTTGAATCACCTGCCCGTTTATTGAGTAAAAGAAGCTACCCCTCATTTTATAACATTCTGTTGGTGCCGCCATATTACCCCTTCTTTTTCAGGCTACAACAGAAAATCTCCCGTTTATACAAACATGTTGAAATAAACAGGAAAATTTTCTTAAACCTGATTCTAATGAGGTCTTTTTTCTATGGTTTAGTTAACTGTCCTATGAAAAACCGAATGCAAACGCGTTAAAGGATTTTGAACTATTAGCTCCTCAACTGGAAAATGCCTGGGAAACAAATGTTTTATACCTGTTAAGTCTCCTACGGAATTAGATTCATTTTTCGAGCCTCAAAAGTAAGTTCATCTCTAAAATCGGGATGGGCAATACTAATCAAATTTTTAACTCGCTGTCTAATATGCCAGCCCTTAATATGAGCTACTCCATATTCAGTAACAATGTTATCAACCTCAGTTCTGGAAGCAGTAACAAAGGTTCCAGGAGTCAAGGATGGCTTTATGCTGGAGTGCATTTTGCCACCTTTATCAGTATAGGTCGAATATAAAGTTAAAAATGATTTGCCGCCTTGGGAACGCCAGGCTCCTTGAATAAAATCCAGTTGACCACCAGTTCCTGAATACTGTTTGTAGCTTATTGATTCGGAGGCTGCCTGCCCGGTCAAATCCACTTCCAAGGTTGCATTAACTGATACTAAGTTATCATTCAGACCAATATAATAGGGGTCATTCACCCAGGATGCACAGTGCATTTCCACCAGAGGATTATTGTTGATAAAATCGTAAAGTTTTTTGGAACCTAAAGCGAAGGAACCAATTATTTTAAATCTATTAAAATTCTTTTTAGCACAGGTAATTACTCCATCATTATATAGATCGACCATAGAATCAGTCAGCATTTCCGAATGGACTCCCAGGTCCTTTTTATCTTTTAAGTACTTGGCTACGGCGTTGGGCACTCCACCAATACCAATCTGAATGCATGAACCATCTTCAATCAATTCAGCGATGTATTGCCCAATCATTTCATCCTCCTTACTTACAGGTATTGCCGGCAGTTCAACCAGGGGTTGATGGTTTTCAACTACTGCAGATACTTCGCTGATATGAAAGTGGTTGTTGCCAAAGGTACGGGGCATGTTCTCGTTGACTTCAACAACTAATTCTCTAAACTTGCCAGTCTTCCAGGCTCCCCATCCTACGTCCGTATTCGTTCCGGTACTGAACCACCCGTGTTCATCCATTGGCGAAACGACGCATGCTACAACCCCCCTGGTTACACCAGGCAATTCATCGCTGGTAACATCAATACTTTGCCCCAGGCGGCCAGCAGCAAAACTATACAGACCATTTTGCACACCTTGTCTGGTAACTACACCGACAAATCCGCAATCTATTATAATTTGGTCTTTCAAATCAGGACTAAAAAGATCCATCCATTTAACATCAACTCCACTTGACAGCAATAAACCTTTTAATCCCTCTTCACGTATCCTTTTACCCATGGCATTTCCTATGACGGCAGGTGCACCATTGGCTAGAGGGAAGAAAATTGCGTCCCCATCTCGTAATAATTTTGCACAATTATCCGCACTACACAATTTCTGCCTGTACATTTCTTGATATTTTTGATTCACTGATAAGTCCCCTTTCATATATCAAACTTATTATTTAACGTTTAATATGCGTTCCCCGGTGCTTCATTGTGCAATCCGAGAACGCGGTATTGTCTTATTGCTGATGATTTATTATTGTCCCTCCTTTGCAATATTCTAATAAAACTTGACCTCCAAGCCACACAGAGTGGAATAATTAAATATCTCATCATCTATGCAGAATAGAGGGTATAGTTCAATCAATATGCAAAAATGGTACCAGCATAAATTAATGAAATTTTCTGATAATCACTATCCTTATTGCCTAATATTTGCGATTTATAATTATTCTTATGTCCGCCCAAAATGACCGCTTGACACATAATGTCCGCCTAAAATAACCGTTTGATACACAATGTCCGCCTAATTGAACGATAGCTAATTATTCTAAGGGTACCCGAAGAGTGAAAACTCCGCCTGAATCATGAAGGTGTTTATGGTCTAAAGATTCTGTAGGTGAAGATAATGGTACGGCCGTGAGTAGGGTGGGTCGAATGTGGCTCATATTCAATAGTTTATTTTATCTAAAAACGATAAGCGAAAGGGAAGTACAATAGCATATCAATCCATTTTGTATAATAGAGTTAGAAAATAATTAAAAGAAATAAAATAAGCCCCAAGATAACTAATTAGCCCCCTAACCGACTTGGACAAAGTATCTTAATCTGGTACCTTTAAAA
>JAENYG010000002.1:171333-224141 GCA_016841875.1 Syntrophomonas sp. | reverse complement strand
TTTTGCGGTATAACTCTCCTGCGAAAGTTGAGTTAGTAAGTTAGTGCCTGGCACCATGATTTAAGCAGGAAAACCACATTTCTTCAATTTCCTGTACAAAGTCGATAAATCGATCCCCAGTAATTCAGCAGCTCTTACCCTATCATAATCTGCATCCTGCATGGCCTTCTCAATAATGTCTCGTTCAAACTCCCTGACCGCATTTTTTAAACCCTGCTTTTCATGTGATGCGCGGTTCAGATCCAGACGTCTTTTTATAAACATAAAATGTCTGGCATCCAGCAGTTCTGTCTTCTCCATGTCTGCAAGTATCATAGCCCTTTCCAGTATATTCTCTAATTCGCGGACATTACCGGGCCACGAATAGCTGCTCAGCATCTCCAGAGCACTGCCGGAAATCTCTTTGATCCCGGTATTCAGGCGGCAGTTCAGTCTGGAAATAATATGCCGGCAGAGCAGGGGGATATCTCCTGGTCTTTTCCTTAAGGGGGGTATATCCAATCTAACCACATTCAAACGATAATACAGGTCTTCTCTGAAAATACCGCTTTCGATCATATTCTCCAGATTTCTGTTAGTAGCCGCGATAACTCTCACATTAATCCGTATAGGATGGCGGCCTCCCAGGCGTTCTATTTCATGTTCCTGCAGGGCTACCAGCAGTTTGCTCTGCATAGAGGTAGACATCTCTCCTATTTCATCCAAAAAAATGGTTCCACCGCTGGCCAGTTCAAATTTACCTGGCTTACCGCCTTTTTTGGCACCTGTAAAAGCTCCCTCTTCATAACCAAACAGCTCAGCTTCCAGGAGATTTTCTGGGATAGTAGCACAGTTTATTCTTAAAAATGGAAAGCGGCAGCGGCTGGATTGATTATGTATGGCCTGAGCAAAAAGTTCTTTTCCAGTCCCACTTTCCCCGCATAAGAGAACGGTAGTAATGGTATGCTGAGCAACCTGATGGGCGAAATTTTTGACTTTTTTAAAAATTTCATTGTTGCCTACTATATCATCAAAATTGTATTTAGCCTTGTACAGGTTATCAACCTCGTCTTTATACATGTTTAATTCAGTTAATAGATTTTCAATGGTATCCTGGGCATTCCATATATCCATAAATACACTGTAAGCAAACGCGCCTACCACATTGCCTTCCTGGATAATCGGTATAGTAGAAGCTATCATGTTATAATCGTTAATCCTCCAATTATAACCGACTATGGCCTTCCCGGATTCAAGCACCGTCATGACCCGGGTATGCGGTGTGATTTCTTTAGCCGGCCGCCCAATCACTTCTTCCCGGCATAAATTCAAAACATTCAGATAAGTTTCACTTATTGATACAATCCTACCTCTATCATCAACTATCATTGCTGCCATAAACTGATTTTCGGTAAATAAAGCTTCCAATATCCGTCCTATTTCCAACTTGCAGCTCCCCCCCGTTGAACCCAGCATGATATTTCTTTTTGATTCCCTTTCTAAATCGTAAATAATCTGTTTTGATTATATAAATATGCAGGAGCCGTTAACAAATTAATTTTTTATGTAATCAACCCAGCCGATTAGAACCTGTGAGAATCATTTAATTTATACAAATTATATCATAAAAGGGGTCAGGCTTAACTTAACTTAAGCTAGCTTAAGTTAAGTTAAGCCTGACCCCTGATCTATATTACTATATCGCTGCTTTATTGCTTTTTCTCCAAATACCCTGTTCCTCAGCACTTCTTACCAGATCATCTCTTACTTTCGGGTGGGCCAGATTTATAAGCCCCTCTGCCCTTTGCCACACCGATCTGCCTTTCATTTCGAATTTTCCATATTCAGTTACAATGAACTGAGCAACCGAACGGGGATCAGTTACGATAGCTCCCCGTGTTAATACCGGAACTATTCTGCTTGCTATATTCCCTGAACGATCAATGTTGCATGATGGCAGACAGACAAAGGACTTGCCTCCTCGAGATTCATAACCTGCCAGCACAAAATCTAGCTGTCCCCCGGTTCCGCTGATTATCCGAGTCCCGACTGACTCTGAGCATACCTGTCCGTACAGGTCAACCTCAATAGCATTGTTGATGCTGATCAGATTATCATTTAAAGCAGCGATTCCCGGATTATTGGTATAGTTGACTGGATACATAGCACAGCGCGGATTATTGTCAATAAACTCATAAAGTCTCTGCGACCCCAGGGCAAATGTATATACTATTTTCCCAGGATCAATATTCTTCTTCAAATTGGTCAATCTGCCAGCCTCATACATATCCATATAGGCGTCCACCAGCATTTCGGTATGGCATCCCAGATTCCTTAAATCTGAATCAGCTATCATTCTGCCTACAGCGTTGGGCATCCCCCCGATTCCCAGCTGTATACAGCATTCATCTCTCATTTCCTCTATAATAAATCCTGCCGCTTTCTCGTCCACTTCACTGGACGGACTGCCCGGAAGCTGTATGAGGGCGGGATTATCGCCTTCTACTATATGATCAACTTCCGATATATGAACGGCCTCTTCATATCCTCCCAGACAGCGGGGCATATTTTGATTTATTTCCACCATGACCACCTGGGCCCGCTCACAGACCGCCCGTGCATGTGAGCCCTGGGGACCAAAATTGAAATGACCGTGCTCATCCATAGGCCCTACCTGCAGCATGGCTACAGCCAGGGGTTCGATATGTTCCCTTACATACCTGGGTAGTTCGGAATAACGGATGGATGAATAATAAACCGGGCGCTTGTTTTTCATCAAATTACGGTCCCGGCCTGAAAGGTGCCAGGAGTTCCAGGTAAAGGTTTCCCCCTCGGGATCAACTTCAAGTATTCGGGCTGGGAAGCTATTTAAAAGGCTCCATACCTTGATATCCTCCAGTTCATCTTTTCTGTCTGCCAGTGCATTATCCAGACTGACTACCTGCCCATTCATTGATCCATAGTCAATCCAATCTCCAGATCTGATTACCCCTACTGCTTCAGCTGCAGATACCATTTTGCTGTTGTATTCCCGCCAATAACTCAATTTTCTCTCCCCCCTTGAGAATGATGTTTTAGTAATTAGTAGATGGTTATTACTCCCTGCCAATCCGAAATCTCCGACTCATTGCTTACAGCAGCATCTTAAGCAGCAGTCTGCAAGCATAATGAGTCGAAAATACCGGAAAGGGGTTCAGTATGGCAACCCCTGTTTCCCCGAAAATATCTTCTCTATCATTTCAAACAACAGCTCAAGGTGTAATTTTATTGGTTCTTTTCCAAAATCCCAGATTAGCAGCCTCATTGATCAGCTCATCGCGAAAATCCGGATGGGCAATATCAATCAGGTTCTCCGTCCTCTTCCAGATCGACTGGCACTTCATCAAAGCTTTACCGTATTCTGTAACGATGTAATGAGTTAACTGCCGGGATACCGTGCAGGCTGCACCCGGAGTCAAGAAAGGCTTGATCTTGGACTGCAGCTTTCCGTCTTTGTCCTTAAATGTAGAAGAGGTACACAAAAAGCTCTTGCCTCCCGGAGAATGGTAGGAACCCAGAACAAAGTCCCATTGTCCCCCGGTGCCCGTGATCTGCCGGGGCCCCTGCATTTCAGATGTTACCTGCCCATAGAAATCAACTTCCAGGCAACCGTTAATAGATACCATATTAGAAATTCTAGCAATAACTGCCGGATCATTGGTATAATCTACTGAATAACAGGCTATCATTGGATTCCGATCCATAAAGTCATATAGTTCCGGAGATCCCAGGGCAAACGCACACACAATACGTTTGCGGTCGATTTCTTTTTTCCGGCCGGTGATACTGCCTTTTTTCCACATCTCTACATAAGCATCAGCCATCATCTCAGTATGGACACCGAGGTCCCTTAAGCCGGCGGCTGCAATCTGTTTGCCCAGGTAATTGGGCAAACCACCAATGCCCAGCTGAATACAGCATCCATCATGGATATCCTCCATTATATGGTCGGCAATCCTTCTTTCAGCCTCGGTCGCCTCCAATATCGGGGCATTGGCCATGGGCTCATTTTCACCCCGCACGATAAAGTCTATCTCCGATATATGAATCTGGTGTCCATTACCACCATATACATAGGGCATAGTCTCATTTTCTTCTACTATGGTTATTTTGGCGTTCTCAATTACTGCCTCACAATGGGAAGCATTTATTCCCAGGTTAAAATACCCGAATTTATCCATAGGGCATACCCGCAGCATGGCCACATCAACCTCTACTTCTCGATTCCGGTAATATCCAGGAACCTCATGGTACAGCAAAGGGGAAAAACTGCAAATACCCTGATCCGCTAGCTTGGCATCCCAGGCGCTGTAATGCCAGCTGTCCCACTGGAAATGTTCCATAGTAGGATCACTTACCGGTACTTCTGGAAATGGGGGCAGGGAGATACCGCTCCTGATATGGACTCCATAGAGTTCATCTTTTCTTTTTGCCAGAGCTTTATCCAGAGCCTTTGGGTACCCGTTAAAATACATATAATCTACCCAGTCTCCGGATTTGACTACCTTTACTGCTTCTTCGGGAGTGCGAAATTTCTCTTTATACTCGCTGTTAAACATGTATACCCCTCCTTCAATTTATTAAAAAATACCATTATTAATTAGTATCTCTGCGACCAGGTTGAAAAAACGTGCATAACGGAAGGCTTAATAGTCACCACTTAATTAATATACGCCTTAACCTCCCGTTATACAGCATAAAATAAGGGGGTCAATATCCTGGCTCAATCTTTGCAGAAACAGTATCTGCTTTCCTCAAGCTTATCCACGAAGGACGTCACCGGCGATCACCAGCTTTTGAACTTCAGCTGTACCTTCAAATATCTGGAATATCTTAGCATCACGCATATATTTTTCAACCATATATTCTTTAGTATAGCCATACCCTCCATGTACCTGAACTGCATTCAAACTGACTTTCATCGCTGCTTCCCCACCCCAGTATTTAGCTAGTGATGCTTCCCGGGTGTATGGCAGCCCCATGTCCTGGTTGTTGGCAGCTTTCTGATATAATAGACGCGCGGTTTCAACCATAACTGACATTTCTGCCAGCATAAACTGTACAGCCTGAAAACTCGCAATAGGTTGCCCAAACTGCTGCCTTTCCTTGGCATATTGTACAGCGCACTCCATTGCTCCCTGGGCTATCCCCACTGCCATGGCTCCAACCACTGCACGGGAGATATCCAGAGTCTTCATAGCTATTTTGAATCCATCCCCTTCCTTACCCAACAGGTTGCGGGCAGGAACCCGGACATCTTCAAATATTACCTGAGTAGTGTTAGAACTCCTTATTCCCATTTTATTCTCCGGTTTACTGATACTAATTCCAGGGGTATCACGATCTACCATGAAGCTGCACATACCTTTATATCCTAGTTTTTTATCCAGGGTGGTAAAAACCGTATATAGCTGAGCAACTCCTCCATTGCTTATAAACTGCTTGGTACCATTCAGGATATAATCATCCCCGTCCTTCACGCAACGGGTAGCCAGTCCTCCAGCATCAGATCCAGCACCTGGCTCAGTCAAACAGAAAGCGGTAATAGCACCTTCCATCATCCGTCCATACCACCATTTCTTTTGCTCATCGGTGGCAGCTATATATACCGGGTCCGGACCCAGGAGGGTACTAGCGGCCAGAGTAGTTGCCAGACCTGCATCGCCCCGGCTTATTTCTTCCGCTACAATGCATTGTCCGAGATGATCAATACCTGGTCCCCCATATTCAGCCGGTACACCGCAGGTCATGAGCCCCAGTTCCTGCAGCTTATTAACTGTGTCCCAGGGAAAAATATGTTCTTCATCCCACTGCTGGCAATAGGGCAGCACCTCATTATCTGCAAAATCCCGGGCCATTTTCCTGATCATCTCTTGTTCCTCAGATAAACGAAAATCCATATATACTCCTCCTTCTTAAATAAATTAACCTATATCCCTGCTCCATAACGAAGCCATGGTCATTCCGCCACCCACGCAGAGTGATGCTCACCCTACCTCCCATTAAAACTGGGTTTTCTCTTTTCTAAAAAAGCACTAAAGCCTTCCTTCTGGTCTTCGGTAGAAAACAGCAGTGCCCAGGATTTTTGTTCAAATAGAAGCCCTGATGCCAGATCTACACCGCCCCCATAATTTATACACTTTTTAGCCGTTTTGAGTGCTATTGGAGACTTGGAACCAAGTTTTTTGGCCAGTTTACGTGCCTCTCCCATTAACATTTCTTTAGAAAATACTTTGTTTATGAGCCCAATTTTTAATGCCATATCTGTGTCTATGTTTTCGCCGGTATAAATGAGGTATTTAGCCCAACCCGGACCTACTGTCCTGGCCAGTCTCTGGGTACCACCTGCCCCGGGTATGATTCCCAGGTTTATCTCGGGCAGGCCGAACATAGCTCCTTCAGATGCTAACCTGATATCTGCTGCCAGAGCAAGTTCACAACCTCCCCCTAGAGCCAAACCATTAATAGTAGCTATCACCGGTTTATCGAGATTGTCGATCTTGTCCACCGCTTCCTGGGCTAAAGCAACGAATTTAGCTGCCCCCAGAGTATCCAGGGAAGCTATATAAGCTATATCTCCTCCGGCGGCAAATACCTTGCTGCCCCCGGTCAGGATGACGGCCCTTACCTGATCATCCCGGGCAATTTTATCCATCAGCAGTGATAATTCTCCTAACAGTTCATCATTCAGTCCGTTGAATGACTCTGGTCGATTTAAGGTTATGATCCCTAATCCATCTTCTTTTTCAAAAAGCAGGGTTTTGTAAACCATAAAAACCTCCCCTTTTATTTGGTATAATCATAAAATCCCTTACCAGTTTTAATGCCCAGATGCCCGGCCCGACATTTTGATTTCAAAGCCAGGGAGGGGCGGTATTTGGAATCTCCGAATTCACGCCAGTAATATTCACAGACCGAAAGAAGCACATCGATCCCCACCATATCGCATAGAGCTAACGGCCCGATGGGCATGTTTGCCCCCAGCTTCATAGCCTTGTCGATCTCTTCCGCACTGGCTACCCCTTCCTGGTAGGCAAAGGCAGCTTCATTTAGATAGGGTACCAGAAGCCGGTTTACTATAAATCCAGGCACCTCCTTAGCTTTCACCGGTTCCTTTTTGATTTGTATACACAGCTCCATTACTGCTGCAGTTGCCTCGTCAGTAGTTTCCGCTCCAGGAATAACCTCTACCAATTTCATGACCGGAACTGGATTAAAGAAATGCATACCCACTATTTTATCAGCTCGTTTAGTTGACGAAGCTATTTCAGTAATGCTGAGTGCAGAAGTATTAGATGCCAGAATGGTATGCTGCGGGCAGATATCGTCTAACTGCTGAAAAACCTTTTTCTTAATGTCCATATTCTCCACAATCGCTTCAATGACGATATCACAATCGGCAAATTCCTTCAATTCACCACTGGTGGTTAAAAGTGCCTGCCATTTTTGTTTGCCTTCTTCTGTCAATTTCCCTTTATCTACAGCTTTCTGCCAGACTTTATCTAAACCTTTAACTGCTTTTTCCAGAACCGCTGACTCAATATCAACCAGCACTACCGGGAACCCTGCCTCAATGCTTACCTGCGCAATACCAGCTCCCATGGTACCGGCACCTAAAACCCCAACTTTTTTAACTTCCATCAATTCTACCTCCCCCTAAAATAGACTTCGCCCCATTAATACAATAATTATCAATGTTCTTTACTCCCAGGCCTTCTCATCTCCGCTAACCTCCTTCCTTTTGAAGCCCTACTGCCAGATACTAGCAATTTTCGTGCCAAGGCCTCTTATTGCCCGCAGTTATGATTCTTTTTGTATTCCTCCACATATCTCATGATTTATCAGCGTTAATCTTTTGGCGATATTGCCAAAAGGTATAATTTTAACCATGACATAATTTCATATTTGGTAATCACAGGCACAAAAAACGACTATTGGCATATTTGCCAATAGTCGTTTTGGTGGGTCATATTAAATTATTTTTCCTTAACTTATATAGTACTCTTGATAGAATCGTTACCTGTCTTAAACGTGGTAGTAATAGCTTCGGCCGGACAACCGGAACGGCATTCTCCACAGCGAATACACTCCGGACTATTAGACTCCTTATACATTGCTACACCCATTTTACAATTCTGGGCACATTTCCCGCACTCAATGCATTTTTCCGAGTCCACCCGGTATCTGTAAATACTAATGGGGTTGAATAAACCATATATTGCTCCCAGCGGACATATTATTTTACAGAAGGGACGAAAGGATATGATAGAGAGTATTATCATCAGTATCAGCAGCAGTAGTTTGAATAGGAACAAGGTCCCGGCCGCATCCCTTAAATCAGGGTGGCTGACCAGCAGCGGGATGCCTCCTTCAAGGGTTCCAGCCGGACATATATATTTACAGAAAGAAGGGTCCCCCATCCCCAGGTTGTTTACCAAAAACATAGGCAGAAATAATACAAAAACAATCAGTATCGCATACTTTATATAGCCAGCCCAGCGTGGTATGGTCCAGGTCGGGGAAGGTAATTTATATAGAAGTTCCTGAATCAATCCAAACGGGCACAGCCAACCACAAACATACCTGCCCATGAAGACCCCAAACAGAAGCAGGGTTCCGGTAACATAATAGGAAAACGTATATCTGCTGCTGGCCAGGATGGTCTGCAAAGCCCCTAAAGGACAGGCACCTATAGCAGCCGGGCAGGAATAACAGTTTAATCCCGGTACACAGACATGTTTGCTCACTCCCTGGTATATGCGGCCCTGGATAAACCCGTTTAAGTTGGCGTTGGTGAGCAGGGCGCTGATATACTGTACGATTCTCCTTTTCAAGTTAACCAATCCCTATACATTCCAGGCAAATCTTCACCGCTTTGGTATATACGCTGACTGCTTCATCCCGGATCACCCCTAATATAAGCAGTACGACTCCCATAGTGAGGAGGATTATTCTTAAATGTTTTTTATTCATATTGCTCTCCTCAAGTCCTTACTAAGTCTGCTGACTTTCCAGGAGTTCTTCAATAATCTTCAGGTAGGCATCATAATCTCTGCTGCCGCTTATGATCGTGTCCAGCAGCCGGCCTTCAGAATCGACAAATACTGTAACCGGCACATAATCAAATCTGCTGATCAGGTTGTCTATTAATGAACGGTCCGGCAAAAGATTCACATAAGTAACTCCCTGGGCAGCAGTTATCTTCTGGGCTGTGGGCAACCTTTTGTCAGCAACGATACCGATTACCTGTACATTCTTATCCTGTAAGTCCTCCTGCAATTTTTGTATATCTGGCATCTCATTGATACAAGGAGCGCAATAAGTTGCCCAGATATTTATCATCGTAAGCTCAGAATGACTGAATATTTCATTAGTTACGTAGTTATTCTCCAGGTCGACAGCTTTGAAATCAGGTAGTTTTTCCCCGGATTCTGGAGCATCACAGCCGCACAATCCGCTTATGCATAAAATACACAGAATGATGACACCCCATCTTCTCATTTGCTCATCCTCCATTTTGATATTCTGCTAATAAATTGCTGCCCACCTCAGTGCAAGGTCAGCATAAGCAATCACCTCTATATAGCCCTGATGATGCTATATAGTTATTTTCATTTAGGATTATATTATACTAATATGATCCCTATAATTCATGCCTTCAGCCGGTCCAACCATTCCACGATAATTCTTCCCAGTTCCTCTTCGTACTCATCATAGAAATGGTCTGCACCTGGTATTTCTACTAGCATAGTTGTATCAGAATGGGCAGCATTGGCCTTAATCCTCTCCACTAAAGCCCGACTGACCGGCGGAAAATCCTGACTCCCCCTGGTTATGAGCATCGGGCAGTAGACATCCCGGACCAGTTCTTCAGTATCTGCCGGAGTGCCTGGTCCATAAAAATTCAAAAAGGTTTTAGCAGTAAAAATCCAGGGCATGGTTCCCCGGCCTTTCAATACAATAAGCTGTTCCCCCATACTCAGCTCATTTAATTCTCGTGCTTTAAATAATCCTCGCTCATAAAAATCATCCGTGGCCAGATATCTCATCATCTGGGTCACCGATGGCGGAGGGCTTATCAGTATTAATCCTGCCACTTCAGAAAACTGGGCCTGATTCTGGGCATAAACTATCTTGGGGATGGCCTGGCTGTGTCCAACCAGCACCAACCGCTGATATCCTCTGCTGTTCATAAATGCAATCAAAGCCCGGGTATCTTTAATACAATCTTTAAATGTATCGCGCATTAAACCTATAACTGGCTTTTTATCATTGTCTGGCGCGGTTCCGAAATCGTGTCCCCGATTATTAGCACTCAGGCAGGTATAGCCATGACTGGTCAAAATGCCCGGTAAAAATCTGCCCATGCCAGTATAGAAGTTCATGGCCGCCCCGTGCTGGATGATAACCGCCGGCTTTGCTTTGTCAGCTTCATATAATGCCCCATGCAGAACTATCTCATCTTCAGTTTCCACGCTTATCAGCTCGTTTATCATTCTGCTGCTCCCTATCGGCTTTATTAGAGGCTCTCACCTTATAAATATATCATCATACTTCCTAATTATCAGTGCGGTCTGAGCACTGAGCACATCAATTCACTATTACTAACGAGCTTTTTTTATGTACTGCTTCAGGTTGTCTAGAAGCTCTTTTTTAGCTGATGCAGACTTGATCTTTTTATTTATTAGCTCGGTTTCCGGGTATACTCCCTGAGTATTTTTCCTCACCTTAACCACATCATCAAACATTATTTTATCATCTTTTTTAACTACAACTTTGACCTCATAATCTTTAGTTTTTTCTATTTTGTGTCCTTTCATCTGGGTAGCCTTCAAAATTTCAAAACTGTAGTCTGCCATTAATTCTACCTCCTGCCTTTTTCCTGGTTAAAGTAATTTTATATATCATACATTCTCGAAACTAAACAAATTCCCTGCCATCACTGAATACTGCGGTGGGATTTTTCCACCGGATGGATATAAAAACTGCCGGTCCAAGAAACCGGCAGTCAAATCTTTGGTCTTTATTATAATTCAACTTTACTTGCTTAATAATACTGATTATTATTGGGATTTGGTGCCTGAGCCAGGGGAGGATTATTACGTATAGCAAACAGGAATATTGGAAACAGGCAAAAAACTATTGAAAGCACAGTGTACAAGACAGCATTAGTAGTATACATTTCATACAGTTTATACAGGAACATGACCCAGAATACCGTAACAGCAAGTATTAATAACCATCCTAGGAACGGAATCATTCCCAGTACAGACCCACCTACCATAGCTGCTGGCAGTATGATCTCCAGCTTATCTACCTTATACCCAAACAGATCCATGCTTCCCACCAGCATACCTAAAAGATACAAATCTGCTACCGGCACCCATCCTAACCAGGGATTTTCCAAACCCCGGTTGGCTGCCAGAGCGCTTATTCCCAAGGATTTCAGCACATAAAAAACCACAAAAACAATGAACCACAAAAAACCTAAAGCACCCAGCAAACCCAAATACGCTGCATCTCCTCCGTACATAAATATACCTCCTATACCTCTTAATTTACTAAGCTAGAAATC
Organism: Syntrophomonas sp.; assembly: GCA_016841875.1. Classification (GTDB taxonomy): domain Bacteria; phylum Bacillota; class Syntrophomonadia; order Syntrophomonadales; family Syntrophomonadaceae; genus JAAYJK01. The sequence goes on along the minus strand of JAENYG010000002.1, from coordinate 212,548 downwards.
ATCCATCCAATATACTACTCCAGCCTTTTACCATTCTATGCGTAATCCGGACCGAAATGTATATGAGATATGATAAATTACTCTTCACTCTATTATTAGACATACATTAACTTTTTCCTACTTTTTCCGGAATATTTTTCTATTATATTTAAAATTTGTTGGCCAGACAGGAGCTGTCTCCTGAACAATATCCCCTCTGGTAATCCAGGCTTCCAATGATAATTATGTAAAAAATATCCTCCATCACCTGTGTTTTGATATAATTTTGATTAAGAGCAAGTATATATTACGGGAGGAGGATATTAATGAAGATGACCGAACGCCTTGCTCATATACTGGCATGTATTCTGATTTTTGGTATTATGGGACTGTGTGGATGCCAGGATAAGAGTGAAAATAACAGCCAACCGGCAGAACAAACCCAGCCGAGTCAGGAAGATCAGTCGGAAAACACAGCGAATACGACTAATACAGAAGATGGTCTTATAAGTGCCATGGATGCATGGAATGTACTCCAGGACGATATATACAATTGGGCCCCTGATACTAAGATAGCCCAGATCAGGGCTGGCGGAACCACCCAGTGGGACAAGGATGGAAGAGAAAAAGGATGGTCCTTTTATGTAGAAGGAACAGTCGATGGTAAAACCCGTTCAACTTCTTTTTCTTACATAGTGGGTGATTATGCCGGGGGGCAGCAAGGTAAATTTAAGGACGAAGATACTGCGTTTTCTACTGGTTATGTGACATTTTCACCTTCCGATTGGAAAGTTGACTCTACTGAAGCTGCACAGGCTGCCATGGCTGACGCGCTGCAGCAAAATGCTGCATTCAATGGTGGAGTTAAAGCTCAATTGGTAGCTTCTCAGGGCATTCCGGTATGGGAAGTAGATCTAAGTAATAAGAAGGCAAACACCAGCCCATTCATGTATGGCGGAGTTAAAATCAATGGAAGAACTGGCGAGATCATGGAACGTCAAACTTTGAAAAACCAATAAACCTTGTACAAAAGAGACCGGGGCAGCTCTTCGAGCAACCCGGTATTTGCAGAAAATCAAATAGGACACGGGGACAATGTACCTGTCCCCATGTCCCGTTTTAAAGCTACAATTGGTATTGCATTCCTTCCTCCAGCAGGGTAAATGGCACTTTGAATTCACGTATTCCCGCAGCATAAGGAGCAATCTCGTAGAGTCCGAAATATACCACTATGCCATCATCTTCGATATAGTAGGGCTGATCTTCATTTATACCTTGATAGGATGACAGATCATCTCCGAAATAAATTTCAGGATCCTGCTGAATCTGACGTTGGACTTCTTGATCTAATATAGTTTTGAAATCGTAACTATCCATAAAAAGATCACTTAGTTTTATTTCTTCCCCACTTACAAGGTCGTAATTATAAGCAACCCGTTCAGTGTAACCGTGAGCACCCCCGGTATAATCATAATAGTCTACCGTTATACTGAGAATATTATCTTCATTATATACGGTGGTAAAAACTGTATAAGCTGAATAAGGCCAAAAATGTAATTCTTCATTACCGGCTGCCTGTTGATAGTATTCTTCAGCATCCTTCTCTAATGGGTTCTTAAACTGCAGTGCATCATTCTCCAGTGTATTATTCAGGTGTTCCTGTACCGCGGTATTGGTTAGAACGCTTATAACCGGTATTTGCAGGTTTACGTCGATCCAATCATTTTGATATTTTACCTCTTTAGCCACAACCTGAATAGGTATAGAATCCTCACTGCGGGAAAGGTATATTATCCGGTTTTCCCCATCCCAGAAAACACTGAGCCCTAATGTTTCGCATATGAACCTTACCGGTACCATAGTACGGTTGTTGATTATCTGGGCTGGTACATCCAGAATCTGGTCCTGGACCAGAGCCCCCTTTTGAATTTTAGCTTCTACAGAATCGATGCCAATTGTTATTTCCAGGTCTTCACCCGCCCCATTCCTGCCTATCACGGTAACGGTTCTGCTATTATCATCCCACTTTACCTCAGCCTGGTTAGCTTCGGAAATAACCCTCAAGGGAACCAGAGTGCGTCCATTAACTATCACCGGGTCTACATCACTATAAAGATACTGCCCATTCATATTCAGCTGAACCGGCGGATAATCACTGCCGGTACTCGCCATCAAGGGGCCTGGCATCAGCATCAACCAACCACAGATTATCACCAGGGCCATTGATATCCTGCTTTTTGCTATAAACGATTTCATAAATAGATCCTCCTCTCTCGAATAGGGACAAGGGGACAGGTTCCTTGTCCCACTTCTAATTTACTGGGACAAGGAACCTGTCCCCTTGTCCCAGGCCATTTTATAAATAGCCAGAACATCTTCTTCCTCCAGTTTTTTGAGCCTCCCCAGGGGCCTTTGCTGTACCGCGTTTCCGGCCATCTTTTCCAGGTCTTCGTATTTGACCCCCAGCTCTTTAAGGGTGCCCGGAGCCCCGATTTCCCTGAAGAAGTTACTCAACTGCTCTATAGCCTGCAGGACCTTTTCCTCCTCGGTTCCAGTGGTAATCCCAAAAATCTTTTCAGCAAAACGAACAAAAGTTTCCGGATCTTCCTTATATACATAACGCATCCAGGCCGGAGTCACTACCGCCAGACCAGCCCCATGGGCAACATTGTAGAAAGCGCTCACACTGTGCTCTATATCATGTGCAGCCCAATCTCCTCCCCTTCTTCCGGTTCCATTTGAATTATTTAAAGCCAGGGTGGCCGCCCAGGCTATCTGGGCTCGCGCTTCATAGTCAGCAGGATTGGTCAGCAGAATTTTGATGTTTTTCATCACCGTTCTGATAATAGCCTCAGAATATTCCTGCATCAGTTCCACATTTTTGCTGCCATCAAAATACAACTCAAAGATATGGCTCAAAATATCTACCGCTCCATTCACAGTATCCTGGGCAGAAAGATGGGCCTGAAACTCCGGATCAATAATTGAAACCCGGGGATATAAATGCCTGGATCCTATACCCCATTTTTTATTTTCTTCTGCTTTGGTAATAACCGCATTGCCATTCATTTCAGAGCCAGTCGCGGATAGGGTCAATACCCCAAAAATCGGTAGTGCATCTTCAATTTTAGCCTGGCCTGCAAATAAATCCCAAACATCGCCATCATATTTGACGCCGGCTGCTATAACTTTTGCTGAATCAAAAACACTTCCCCCACCTACGGCTAGAACTGCATCCACCTCCTCCTTGCAGGCCAATTGTATCCCGTCCTGAACCTTGCTCAACACAGGATTAGACTGCACGCCGCTAAAGCGGACAAAATCTACATGCCATCCTACCAGGGAAGCGGACACCCGATCATAAACCCCGGTAGAGAATATCGATTGGCGCCCGCAGACCAACAGTACTTTTCTTATACCATGTTCACGCAGTTCCCGGCCAATGTTTTTTATGGTATCTTTGCCAAAATATATTTTGGTGGGATTGTAATAAGTAAAATTATTCACCCTATTTACCTCCTTAACTGCCTGATTGATATTATGTAACTACCTTTCAATATATATTATATACCTACCCTACGGAAGCAAAAAGAACGTCCCCCTGCTTCCATTACTTTTTCTCCAGCCTGCGGTTATATCCGTGTGGTTCATACGGCTGAAGTTGGGCCAGCCACATTTCCAGCAGTACTGATAACTCTTTCTCCACTTTTTTCCGATCATATTCTTCAATAGTCAGATAGTCCAGTATTTCGAAGCTAAAACTATCCTCGCCGTAACTTCGCCAATCCTGTAAAAGGTCATCTCCGGCATGATGACCATATTTCAAACCCTTTTCCAGGCCGAATTCAAGTTCAAATTTTATGCGATTTAATGCTCCATCCAGGTTGATACTGCTGCCGATCAGGATTTTATCATTGTAGAGATTTTTCACCTGGTAAATACCAGCTGGTCGCAGAGTTTCTTTGTAATTCCTTTTTATTTCAGCCCGTTTGTCCATAATATCAATACCTTTCATTCCTTATTAACGACGAACCCAGTACTTACTGCCATCATCAAGACGGTCCATAAATCCATAGTCTATCAGGCATCTGCGCAACAGTACATAGTCATGATAAACATCCGCTAAAATGCTGTTGACTTCTTTTTCCGTGTACACCCTGCTCCGGTCAAAGCGACTAAGTATATGCCTGATGACTGATATGCGCCTTTTCTCTTTAGTAGGAAAAGATTCCAGAATACCATTTTTACCCTGTCTAAAATATTTCTCCAGTATCTTCTCGTTTTCCTCAGCCGTAACAGCAAATCTCTCATCCATTACCAGCGGCGCGCGGGGCCAATCAATGAACCGCTCTGCTTCGGATACCTTTTCTGACCACAATCCCATTATCGCCAGGAAAACCCGGGCCTGTTTTTCACGTTCTTTCAGCTTGAAGCGCTGATTCCTTATGGTTGAAGTATTTGTGGCATCTGTTTGCTGCATAATTTCTTTATCACTGTATCCATAATAAAAAAACTCCAAGAGCCTTTTTTGATGATCAGTCAGACCGGTGTACTTCTTATCCATGCCTATCAAGTAGGTAAACATGGAGCCATGCTGCTCGTTAATATGAGCTTCTACGGCTTTACGTGCATCCATGAGGGTTTCATCCTGTTTATAAATATAACCGCTGACAAAACTCTGCCCACATATCAGGCAGATATACTGATCACTATCTGCGGCTGCAGTATATCCTTTTTCCACTTCTTCCAGGCTGGCATTCCAAAATAATTCATCCAAGTTCATTATAAACAATCCCCTGTTCTGTCTATTTATTGCATAAACAGTTTAATATCATGTTTCTTTATTTGTCAAGCCATGCGGCAGCGGAAATGCTAGGCAAGCCCCTCCCGTTCCCTGGTTTTTCTCCTCGGTCAGACACTATACAGCTGCAGCAGCGGGTGGATTAATTAACCTAAATGTTTAAAATATTCCAGCTCAGGGTGCAAGATAAGCACTGATATATATGTATTATTATTATAGATAAGGCTTATGAAAGGAAGTGGTTCTGTGTCATATCGTCGCCCGATTGCTTTAACAATCTTGTTGCTAATGATTTTTATTACCAGCCTGCCGGTCGGCCAGGCCAGGGTGATGCTGGAGAAAGATGTTACTATTTTTATGGATGGAGAGCAGCTGGTTTTCCCCGACCAACAGCCTTTTATTGATAGCAACAACCGGACTATGGTACCGGCTAGATTCTTCGCGGAAGCCCTGGGAGCTGCCGTTAGCTGGAAGGAAGCACAGCAGCAGGCAACTATCACCAGAGAAGCAGGAACTTTAACCCTTACGGTAGGTAAACAGGAAGTACTGATTCACCCGGATAAAATAGAGGCGATGGATACCGTGGCCACCATAAGAAACAGCCGTCTGTTGGTTCCCCTCCGTTTTATAAGTACGTATTTAGGCTGCGATGTGAGCTGGGACGCCGCTGAACGAATCGCTCACGTATTTACACAGGGACAGAATGAAGAAGAACAGCTCCGTTTGATTGAAGCAGCTGGTAAGGCTCTGTTGGAACTACCGAGAGTTAATTCCGAGGAAAATATGCAGGAACTACTGAGCGAGTCAAGCAGCGCATACAATAAAATGAGAAACACTGCCGGATCAGGTATGACCATGGATATGGTCCAGGAAGATAGCAGCAGTATGAAGCAAGCACCCGCTCCAGCTATGGAATCAGCTTCTGACTATTCAGGAACTAATGTGCAGGTAGAAGGGGTAGATGAAGCTGATATTATTAAAAATGATGGTGAATACCTGTACCAGGTAAGAAATAATGAAATCCTGCTAGTCAAGGCTTATCCCGCAACTGAACTGTCAGTTAAGTCGAGAATACAACTATCAGAAAGCCCGCAGGATATTTTTATAGATGATAATCGACTGGTAGTGATCAGTAATGATTACAGCGGATATCCTTATCAGTATGAAAACGGAATCGTAAGCGACCTTAAAATAATGCCTCCTTATCAATATCGGAACAGCCTTATAATATCAACTTATGATACCAGCAGTAAAACCCAGCCGATAAAATTAGATACCTTTAAGATGGAAGGAAACTATATTTCTTCCCGCAAAATAGGCAGCAGCATATTTATCATCAGCAGTCAATCCGTTTATACCCCGTATGAGCCAGTTTATTACATTAATAATACCCGGATAGAGAAGCCTTACAGCGAGATCAGGTATTTTCCAGATATAATTCATGATTCTTATCTGAATATAGCCCGGTTAAATCTCAACAGCAATACTGATAAATTCCGGCAGGAAACTTATCTTACTTCAGGCAGTAATATCTACTGCTCGGCAGATAACCTGTATGTAACAGCAGTCGAATATGATCCTTATTATCTAAACGATTATCGTACACCCCAGGAATCCACTTTGATATTTAAATTCAACCTGGATAATGGTATTAAATACAGTGCCAAAGGAGTGGTTCCAGGCACACTGCTTAATCAGTTCTCTATGGATGAACATGATGGATACTTCCGTATCGCGACGACCACCAATCAATGGTCCAGTACCGATTCCCAGAACGCCGTATATATACTGAATGACAACCTGGATACTGCCAATTCCGTTACCGGGATTGCTCCCGGAGAAAAAATATATTCTACCCGTTTCCTGGGTGAACGTCTCTACATGGTCACTTTCAAACAGCTGGATCCATTTTTTGTTATAGACCTGAACCCACAAAACCCGAAAGTGTTGGGTAAATTGAAAATCCCTGGATTCAGCGACTATCTGCACCCCTATGAAGATAATTACATCCTGGGTCTGGGATATGATACGGCACTTACCAAACAGGGCGGAGTTATACAAGGGGGTATTAAGCTCTCCATGTTTGATGTAAGCGATGTAGCCAATCCAGTAGAGATAGACCAGGTCGTAATAGGTACTTCAGGAAGCAGTTCAGAAGCCTGCGATAACCACCGGGCATTTCTTTTATATAACGGCCTGCTGGCCTTCCCGGCTAATGTGTATGAATCCGACGGCAGCAGCAGCTACTATGGCATTTTTGAATTCCAGGGCGCTTATATATACTCCGTCTCTGAACAAGGACTCATTTATAAAGGGCGTATAACTCATCTGAGCTCGGAAGATTATTTAAAAGCGGGAGATTACTGGTATGACAGCAGCAAAAACGTAAGAAGAACAGTAATAATCGATGGCAATCTGTACACTATATCAAATGATCAAATAAAGGCCAATGATCGTTCTTCATTGCAGGAACTTAACCACTTATCAACGATAGATTAGCTTAGCAGACGGGGTCAGGCACTAACTTACTAATTATTAAGTTAGTACCTGACCCCACTTATTCAATTCTTTCGATACATGCAGGCACATCATTGACCGGAGAATTGACTATATTAGAAACCCGGTATGACACCAGGTTCTCAGCCGGATGGAGCATATTAATCAAGTCTTTACCCGGGCTGCCATCCAGCCACAGCTGTTCCTGCCCTTTTTCGAGTATAAATGGCATACGATTATGAATAGTATTGACTGCTTTGATCGCTTCAGTAGTAATGATGGTAAAGCTATATAATTCCTGGCCTTCTTCATCCGGCCACCGGTCCCAGAGCCCAGCAAAGCCGAAAAGTTCCTCGCTATCCATAACTATGCGATAGGGCAGTTTTTCCTTACTGTTTTTCTGCCACTCAAAATAGCCGCTGGCAGGAATAATACAACGTCTTTGTTGGAATGAACTCCTAAAGGAAGATTTTTCGCTTATCGTTTCAATACGTGCATTAATCAGACGGCTGCCTATTTTCCTATCTTTCGCCCAGTATGGTATCAAGCCCCAACGCATAATTTTCAATTCATTATTTCCCGATCTGCTGATAATAACTGGTATTTCCTGGGTGGGCGCCACGTTAAATCTAGGTTTAAAATCCAGTTCAACCAGCGGACAATTAAATCGCTGGTAAATCTTGTCTATATCATCGATGATAGAAAAACGTCCACACACCTTAATACCCTCTTTCTCAGAAAAATCCTTCACCCGCACCCCTTTTCAAACTAGTGGGCCAGCAGCAGAACAGATGACAGTTCTCCGGTTTGCTGGGATGAGTTGGTTGTTCCCTCATTTGGTTCACTACCATGCTTACGCTGCATTTATATTTTCCCGGCAGCCTTATTTTATAATATATCAGATACCGTATTTCTAATGTTCATTTTCTAGCAAAAGCCATATAATTTAGGTAACGTATATTGTTAGAACAATTATAGGAGGGTATTATGATACGCAGATACTGGTTTAACATACTATTCTTAGTTACCGCTTTGCTGCTAATACCGGTTAACAGCCTTCAAGCTGCTGGGCCAGTAGACTACCTACCTTCCGGGCAGGTAGTGGAAGGACCTCTTTTAATGGGTGGCGAACGGGTCAGGATCGATGGAATAGTTGATGGAGATTTATATGCAGCCGGTAATGATATTACTATCACCGGTGAAGTTACCGGCGATGTTATAGCAGTTGCTCAGACCATCAGCATATCCGGTCCGGTTAAAGGAGACCTCCGGCTGATGGGACAGAATATCCGCCTGCAGGGAGTTACCACCGGTTCTGCCACCATATTAAGTCAGTATTTTGACTTTAACAGTACCGCTGCAGTTGAACGAGATATGCTGGTATTCGGAAATTCTTGCAGATTGGAAGGCAATTTGCAACGCAATTTACGCGGCAGCATGGAAAATCTGTATATTTCGGGTACCATAGGAAAAGATATAGAGATTTATGACGTCGGTAAGCTTGAACTGGATAACGCTCAGATTGGCGGTAATTTATCTTATAGGAGTTATGAAAAGGCAGCAGTAATTTCTGGCACGATAATAGGGGGCGAGGAGCAGTGGACTGAGAGAACCACTCCTACAGCGCAAGAAGATACTGTTTCCCCCTGGAGCTTTATGGGAGCATTAATAATTAATCTGGCTGGTCTGCTCTTAATCTGGGGGGCGGTTAAATTATGGCGTCCAACCTTCTGGAATCAAATCACCGAGGCGGCCCGCAGAAATCCCGGCAGCAGTGCAGGCATTGGTCTGCTGCTGCTTCTGGCCACGCCCCTGTTGGCCATTTTATTGTTTATTACCGTGATAGGTATTCCAGCAGGAATACTTATCCTGCTTATATATGGTATAGCATTATATGTTAGTATCCTTATAACTGCACAATATCTGACCAGCCTGCTAAAAACACGTATAAATTATATCGGAAATGACATCTGGTTATTAATAGGGTTTCTTATTTTACTGATGTTTGTAGTTAAGATACCTTTCCTGGGTTGGATTATAGGAGTAGCTATACTATCCATTGGTCTGGGCAGCGTTTTCAAACTCCTTTTTCCTGACCCAAACAACCCCAACTTACCTGATTTAGTCTAGAGTCTCAGATCAAGCAAATTACTATTGGAAAAATCCTTAGAAAATATATTTAATACCGAGAGTAAGTGGCAGAAAAGCGATTCTCCATCCAGACATGACAGAAGCCATTAACAGGATCGCAATTTGAAATTAACGTAAAGCTTACGAATAATAAGCAAACGAATTTCTGTATTATTTCAGAAAACCTAAAGCCCGCGATTGAGGGGTACTTAAGCACCTCTCAATCGCGGGCTTCCTTGTGTGTCCAACTCAAATTGCACCCTTATTGGTGTTAGCACTTAGCGATAACTATCAGTTGCCCCGGTACGGAGTGATCCCTTTAGCGGTTTCTCATCTTGCCAACTTTTACAAGTAATCTTCCCATCAGTTATTTCTGCTGTTCCCAGCTTTCGCAAACCGTGTCATGATTATTTTGTCCATAAAAAGTTGGTCCTCCGCAACCAACCTGAATATGCTCCAGCTTACACTTACCCTGACGATCGAAATACTTGCAGCTGTCTACTTCACAATGAATCTGCTGTGATTTCATCTTAACGATACCCCTTTCCTTCCAAATGAACTTCTGATCTTACCTGCCCTTCTCGGCAGAAGTCGGCGCACAAGCTCTGCTGCTCAGGAGTAGTGGGATCATGAAAATAGGCAATTTTGATCGATCCTAACTGGCAGGTAGCTCCATCTGCATTATGCATACAGTCATCTACCGAACAATGTATGTGCTGTCTGTCCAAAATACGTCCCTCCTTACGATATTTAATGTTTTATCTCGAATATATTTTTTCACTCCCACACTTAAATATGCTGGAAATATTTTTGCCCAGAATGACACAAGGGGACGTTTTTGTTGTGTCATTCTAATATCATATAAAATGACACAACAAAAACGTCCCCTTGTGTCATTCTTAAGTTTTAATCCTTCGTATTTATCTTCAAAGATACCCGTCGGTTTATGTGAGCCGACGGGGTTTTGGGGGTTACAACTTTGTTAATGGGGACGACCAAGTTAGTAGGTTATTGCCTGACCCATTGACAAAATTCATTAATTCCCGAATAATAAAAAATAAGGTCGAAAATACATAGTCTCCGAGTCTGTGAAACCTAAAGTTATTACCATGGTACATAGACCGCTAGGGTTTGTAGGGAAACCTGCAGGCCTCCCTTTTGGAAAGGAGAAGATGCCTATGAGAAATAATTAACAGTTTTTATGGCCTTTTTCAGGCACTAATTCCTGTTATTTCTATTTTTTATGATATTCAAAGATTGGGAGGATTAAAGATTGAAGAGATTATCAAATCATAAATTACTTGCACTACTTCTAGTACTTATGCTGGTAGTTTCAGTTTTTGCTTTTACGGGATGTGAAAAACAGGCCGCTGAAGAACCCCAGCAGGAACAAATAACCGAAACAGCACCAGTACCAGAAAATCCCCAGTTGAAACTGGCAACCACCACCAGCACCCAGGATTCAGGACTGCTGGATGCCATACTGCCTGTTTTCGAGGAAAAGACCGGCTATGAAGTGGAAGTAATCGCAGTTGGCTCTGGAGCTGCCATGAGCATGGGTGAAGCCGGTGACGTAGATGTTCTGCTGGTTCATTCCCGGGCTGCAGAAGATCAATTCATTGCTGACGGGTTCGGAGTTGACCGGCAGGATGTCATGTACAACGATTTTCTTATAATAGGACCTGCTGAGGACCCGGCCGGAATTAAGGGCAGCACTGATGCTGCTGCTGCTCTATTAAAAATATCTGAAACAGGCTGTACTTTTCTTTCCCGCGGTGATGAGTCCGGCACCCATAAAAAAGAACTCGCTATCTGGAAAGCAGGAACCTGTGAACCTTCTGGTGCGTGGTATAATTCGGTAGGAAAAGGCATGGGGGATACTTACCGCATGGCAGATGAAATGAAGGGCTATACTCTTATTGATCGTGCCACCTATTTATTTAACAAGGACAACTATTCCCTTGAACCTATGGTCGAAGGTGATCCGCTCCTCTTTAACCCTTACGGTGTTATAGCTGTTAACCCGGAAAAATATCCCAATATTAACTATGAGGGGGCTACCGCTTTTATCGAATGGTTGATCAGCGCAGACACCCAGGCATTAATTGGTGAATATGGCAAAGATCAATTTGGTCAGGCTTTATTTATTCCAGATGCCAAATAGTTCAAGGATGAAATAAATTTAGATAATTGAAGCAGGAGGTGAAATGGGATCTTTCACCACCTGCTTCCAATTTTATTAAAGTAGGGATAATCGATGGATGTTATATGGCAGGGACTAAAAGAAGGCTTTATGCTGATTTTATCATTAGACCAGGAACTGATTCGGGTGACTCTATTATCACTCCATGTTTCACTATCAGCACTTGTAATCGCAGGTATTATAGGAATCCCGGCCGGTGCTTTCCTGGCCTTAAAGAATTTTTATGGCCGTAAGCTGATTTTGAATATTACTTATACTCTGATGGGGCTTCCCCCGGTTTTGGCTGGATTGATAGTATTTCTTTTTCTAAGCAATCGCGGCCCTCTGGGTGACTTCCAACTGCTCTTCACCCCCACCGCCATGATAATCGCCCAGGTTCTTTTGGGATTCCCTCTGGTATGCGGACTGACCGCCCGGGCGGTGATGACCCAGCAGCAGGAAGTGTACGATACTTCTGTGATGCTGGGAGCTACCCGTACCCAGGCAGTCTTGACTTTGATCAGAGAATCCCGCATAGGCATAATAGCGGCACTGACTACTGCATTGGGACGCTTAATCGCTGAAGTAGGAGCAGTTATGATGGTAGGAGGAAATATACAGGGTAAAACCCGAGTTTTGACTACCTCCATCGTGCTAGAAACCAGAATGGGGCATGACAGCCGGGCTCTGGGAATTGGAATTATCCTTCTGCTTCTGGCTTTTATCATTATGCTCATCATATTGAAACTGGAAAAGAGGTCCTTTAAAGATGACAGCACTATTCAGATTATTTAATGTAACCAAAAACTATGGAGATCGTCAGGTACTAAATGTTGAACATCTGGAAATCGAAGCAGGCCATATTTATTGCATTCTGGGTCCAAATGGATCGGGAAAAACGACTCTCTTGCGAGTAATCTCACTCCTGACCTTAAATGACACAGGTAAGCTTGAGGTTCTGGGGGAACATATAAACTGGGCCCCGTCTCAGCTGCTCCGCCTTAGGAGACAGATGGCTATGGTAACCCAGTCCTCGTACATGTTTGAAGGATCTGTATATTACAATGTAGCATATGGCTTAAAAGCAAGAAAAACACCCGAACGAGAGGTAAAATTTAAGGTTCAGGAAAGCCTGGACCTCCTGGGCATGTTAGACTTCATTAATTACCCGGCCCGAAAGTTATCCGGTGGTGAAAAACAGAAAGTGGCCATCGCCAGAGCTCTGGCAGTAAATCCCCGGGTCTTGTTCCTGGATGAACCGACCTCTAATATAGACCCCTCCAGCTCTGTGGAAATTGAGCGCTATATCAAGTATATAAACGAGGAACATGCAACCACTATCGTACTGATTACTCACAAACTTTTCCAGGCCCGGAAGCTGGCCAAAGAAATGTTTCTTATGTGGGATGGACATATACTGGAGTGGGGCCAAACCAGAGATCTATTCCATGATCCCCAGGACCCCAGAACCCGCAAATTTCTCAAGGGGGAATACTAGCGGGTCATTTTTATAATGATCCCAGAATCTCCTCCCAGTGAATTAGACCGCATTCCCGGCAATGCCCCAGTGCATAAATTTTACCATCTTCCATACGGTGACCTTCCATGTTGATATGTTCGTAGCTGCAGTTCCCGGCATGGTAACAGGGTCCCATCCAGGGAGCACACGAAGGGCGAAACATCTTGCGGTATCTCCACAGTGCATCCCGGGCTCCATCACCCGTATTAATCACAGCAATATCAATTAGTTCTACCGGCGGCTCTTTAATATTTTCACCCATAATATTACTCCTTCCGATATTCCCCCCGGCATTCTAGAGACTAATTCTTGTTTATGACTTTAAAATAACCAAAATTTATATTTACTCAATGATTTTTTCTAAAATAGACTGCTCAGGTTTTCCTTTGTGAAGGTATTAACTACCCAGTAGTTTTGATCTTTTCTAAATATTAATTTATATATAGATTCTTTTTCATTTTCTTGCACCTTAAGATACACTTTACAGTAATTTGCCTTTTCCACATCAGCTGCCAGCTGGGGAGAACTTAGCTGCCAGAATTGTATCTGCCCCATGCTTACCTCTCTGCCGTTCAGCTGGCCTTGAAATATGCTGTCCCTGGTTCCCTTTTTCAAAATAGTACTCACCAGACTTTCAATTTCCCGTCTCGGTTGTGAATCTGGGAAAGTACTTAAACCGGTAACCTGCCAACGTCCGTTCTCTTCTATCAACTCCAGTGCCCACTGCTGACCGCTGCCGCATCCTGAAGATCCCTTCACCATACAATTCAATACGGTACTGGCCCGATTACCTTCAATCTCCAATTCCTGTAAAGCAAGGCTTATAAAATATTTATTTGAAGACCGTTCGTAAGCTGTTTCTTTAAAAGTATGCATGATGTCAAACCAGGCCCATTGTTCTGGCTCATGGGTATCAATAAAATATTTGTCGACTGCCTGCCAATCGGATTCCCCTATCATATCCCATTTACAGTAGGTATCCATCGCTCCCCTTATGGTTCTATATATTTCTTGCTCTACATGACCAAGCTGACTGGCATTAACCGAATTCATCAGGCTCAATGTAGTCAGGTCTATTTCTTCGTCCTGACCACCTTTGGCGCAGATAATTTCCTTCCCTGGAGACAACAGCAGGTTACTGCCTGTAACATCAAATTCTTTGATCTTTTCACCATTCCGGTCAGCGATGCACAATACGAAATTGTTCTCTTCCCTGTTATCAGATTGTACCAGGTATGCAATTTTCCCCTCCCAGGCAAAACATGCCCCATAGATATATTCTTCACTTAATGTGATAATATTCTCGGCATTTTCTACATCCGGCGTATAGTACAATCCGAACAGATTTTCCCCCACCTGCAGGATAGAATTGCCACAGGCATCCCGAAAACGGCCATATCCCATTTTCTTTATGATGGTACCGTCGTTACGAGCGATCACCGTAACTGGCCTGGCCAGACCTCCGTATTGCTTTAATTCCTCATTGCTCAGTTTGTCCACCCAGGTGCCATATGACAAATCGTTATCAATTTTATACTTGTAATACACTTCCTCATAAGTTTCATAGGCGGGCAGAACGATTTCTTCTATGGGAAAAATAATACTGCCGTTGGGCAGGTCGGGAAGTTCAGTATAAATAGTTCCATCAGATGACCAGCCGAAATAAGACACCTGTTCATTCTCAAGTTCTCCCTGCATGATAAGGCTGTTTTTTTCGGCATCGTAAATGATAAGCTGCCTCCCCCCCATCATAGCCAGCATGGTACCCCGGGGATTCCACCGGGCCAGGGTCACTACCGGAAAATCGGCTATAATCAGTTCCCGGACCCCAGTCTGGCTGTCCACCCGGTATAGATTCATCCCTACTGGCTCGGCCCCTTTAATAGTCCGGGGAAAGTCATCGGAGTGATATGCTGAAGCAGGCTGCATACAGTAATAGGAAAGCTGATCCGGGGAAATGCTTATTATAATGTTTTCCCGGCTGAATTCCCGATCCCATCTATCCTTTAACAAATCTTGCTGAGAATTTAAGTCTGCTGTCTCCTGTTCTGATTCTTTAGTAACCTGGGTACCTCCCGGGCTGCACCCGCTTAATAAGAGACATAACAGCAGGATAAAAATATTTATTCTTAGTTTCATTCTTATCCCCCCTACCTCGATCATATACAGGTCTTTCTCGATGGGCATTTAAAATTCCTTTCTCACTTTTCTTTTGCTATATACTAAAATAGCAAATGAACAAGAGGTGCACAATTTTTCGTCTGGAAGCTGTTCACAACCAGTTTCATCTTCCTTCCTGCGCCTCTTCCCTGCTGGCAGCCACCCGGCTATGTTCAGCAGCAGTACCGAATTTAACCAGCTAGCTCTTGATTTTCTTAGCAATAAATAATCATATGCACAAACAACCACCCGGCTTTTAGTTTCCAGGTGGTTATTCTTTTCTAAGGCGTATAATAATGTATATTTAGTAATAACTTACTTTGGCCAGACTACGTTTTATACCCCGACGATATTTGACATCCGGGTAACCCATAATTATCATTATGCCCTGCTGGTTTTTTGGAGGGATCCCGTATTTTTTCTTCAACTCCTTACTATATCTTAATCCATATCCAACTGTACCTATCATACAGCTGCCCAAACCCAGTGATTCGGCTGCCAGCATAGCATAGGTGGCCGAGATGAATGGATCTACCGGGTCCGCATAAGGTGATACATGGAAATACAAGGCCAGAGGTGCATCATATAGAAGCCAATCCCGGCCAGCTTCTTTTTCTTTTATAAATATTTCCATAGCAGGAGTAAGAAAAGTCTTAAAAGACTCATAAACCTCTTTGCTGATAAAGGGCCTCATAATCATCAGGATAGGCGGCGAAAACATCCATTTGATTCTTTTAAAATAATTGATCATATCGCTGGAAAATTCACTAACCTTCTCTTTCCCCTGCAGGATCAGTATTTCTACATCCGAAGGCGGCAATCCCATGGGGGCAGTTGTAACGGTCTTAATGATTTTATCTATTGTCTCCTGCTCTACCTCCTGTTCTTTAAACTCTCTGATGCTTCGACGGGATAACATCAAAGAATACAACTGATCATAATTGGATCGGGAAGCAGAGTCTGGAAGGGTTATAAGATCAGCAGGAGAAAATTCGCGCCCTTCAACCCTGATGCATTCCACCGGGCATACCGCTGCACAGTGCCCGCAGCCAACACATCCAAAGAAATTTGACTGGTCGATAAGCACTTTATCCCCTTCCATATACAGGGGAGCCCCTTTGCATACTTTTGCACAGAGACCACAGGCAGTACATCTATCATAATCGATAACTACCACTGCTGCTTTATCTGCACGTCCGGTTTTAATCGCCATTTATTTGCCCCCTTTGTATTTCAATGACTATTATTTTTTACTTTTTCAATTCTACATACTCGCGTGTTTTCCTTTGCTAACGGTTTTTAATCATTAATATGCTTTGTTATAGATAAAGTGAGCATATTTATAGTAAAATTGCCTTAACTCACAGCAACGGAGCTGAAGGGATTGTTACCAGGCCGATATATATTGAAAAAAGGAGACGATTTAATATGCCGATTATCTCAATAAAAATGGCCCAGGGACGTTCACTGGAAAAGAAACAGGCTCTCGCTGCGGCTATAACCCGTGATGTGGCTGAAATACTAGAGGTTCAACCAGATTGGGTAACCATAGTAATTGATGAATATCCGCGAGAAAATTGGGCCACTGCTGGAGAACTTCATTCTGTTAAATACGGAATAGGACATGGCCAGGAAGATACAGAGTATGCTGACCACCTGGTGGATGATTCATTTCAGGCTCTTATGCATTATTTTAAAAGCCTGCCCTGGGATGAAATAACCCTTACCTATGGAGATATAGAAGATATCATTGACCAATCCCTGCCTTATTTAGCTCGGGAACAAGCTTCCTGGTGGACCAATGATAAGAACAGCGGTATGCTTCATGCAGTTCAGGGTTGGCTGGCAGCAGGATGGCAGGTAGTTGAAGTGACACTGGATAAGCAGGTCAGCTTTAGACGAGTGAAATAGAAAAGATTGCGTTATCGATCCCTTAATACATTCTTTAAAGGATGGTAATATTTTGGTGATAAAAAATGCCGTAAGAGCCCTGGGAAAAATCAGGGCCTGCACGGCTAAAGATGAACTCACATCGTTAACTTTTCATGAAAATCCCGAATTTATATTAAAGAATGATAAGTTGGGCGCACTTCCTGGCGGCAAGCTTTTTCAGTAATTCCTTAACTGCTGTTTGCTGCAGGTCTGCCACATATGGTCTTCGTTATGGTATACCAGCAGTTTGCGTTTATGATCTAACAGAACCGTTTTTATAACTTCTCCCAGGCTCACGGCCTCCGAATCCTGCAGGACATATCCGTCTGTACTTTCTACCACTTCTATATCACTGGAACTCTTAATCTCCTCTACCTTCATTATCTCACCGGCAGGCCGCAGACTAGTCCGGCCCTGAAACCTGCCGTCATTTCCCGACATCCTCAGTCCTACTCCGGCCAGAGCACCTATAACTCCATCTCCTGTACCTCCATGCTCAGACAGGTGTATCCCCAATAGATCAGCAAGAGTGTATGCCTCCTGCTTGCCCACTATCTCGGTCTTAGCACGGCAGCCGAATACATACAACAGCTCCGATTGGCAAATTATCTTATCCTCCGGGGCTACACACAGGCCCGGATCTGAACCGGAAGCGCTAGTCGTCTGCAGAAAATGACCAGCACCAGCAATCAAATCATTCCAGGTTTCCGCAATGACATCCGCTTTGAAACACATGGCACTATTATGAGAAGTATAAGGTACATCAGGATGCACCAGAAGCTGATGGCGGGTTACGGGAGCACAAGTCCCCCAGCCTTTTTCTTCAATAAGCTTTCTCAGCTGATTGGCGGTTCTTCCGGTAGAGCCCTCGCTTATACTATCTGTATCATCAATTGCAATAAATACTATCATTTCCTGCCCCCGTTTTCATATTTAACAGCCTTCCCCCTGTTATACTCTAATCTTATTATTTCTCCAGCAAATTAGAATCATCCTCTATATGATTGGCCTTTTTATCAGAAATCCTATACATAAGATAGGTTACCATAAAAAATCCGATAAAAAAAATCAATGCATTACAAACTAATTGACCAACCGTAAGGGAAGGATCCAACCATTTGAAGGTTAAGCTCCCTACCAGCGATGCTGCTGCAGCAGAGGGTATTACTTTTTTTAGAATACTTTTCTTCCCTCCATAATAGGCAATACCTTTCCCTATCGTGCGAATAGCAACATACCCAGTCACACCCCAGAAAAGCAGGGCAATATCCCAGAAGTCAGTTATATTCTGCCTGGCTATTACACTTCTATAAAAAACATCAACCAACAATCCGAGATATAACAAGCTGAAGCCTTCCGAATTCAGCCGCCGCTGTTCCCCAACAATCCTCTCATCTTTCACTTGCTTTCTAAACATCTTAATCTTCCTCCATCCAAAATATTTCATTTAGGGTAACACCCAGGGTTTTACATATAGATATACAAAGGTTTAAGGACGGATTGTATTTGCCGGCCTCGATCAGCCCTATCGTCTGCCTGGTCACATCCACCTTGAACGCCAGTTCCTCCTGGGTAAGCCCAGCTCCCACCCGATACACGCGCATTTTATTTTTCACAGCAGTTCTCATCCCCCTAATGTAAGATATATGTTGCATCTATGATTAATGTAATATATATCTTACATAATGTCAACTATATTTTGCATTTGTCAGCCATATTTAGTATTGCTCCTTTTTAGTAATATTTTTATTAGATATTTTTTTTATTTTTCATTACACTGTTTAATAAGATCAAAGTTATAAATTGAGCAGGATAGGCATTAATCCCAAAATCAACTTTGGAGGTTCTTATGATAAACGTCGTGGTATTCGCTCCGCACCCGGATGACGATTTAATTGGCTGTGGCGGCAGTATGGCCAAGCATGTTCAGAATGGAAATAAGGTCAGCATCGTTTATTTGACTTCTGGAGAGGCCGGAAGCCTTAAATACACCAAACTGGAATTGGCGGGTATAAGAGAAAGCGAAGCTAGAAATGCAGCGGCCTTGATGGGAATCAGCGACCTGACCTTTTTGGGTATTCCCGATGGTTTTATCGCATATAACCAGGAAAACCTGATGTCACTGGTAAGTATTATCCGCACCCAAAAGCCGACTGTTATATATATACCTCATGCAGAAGATGCAGTCTGTGACCATCAAGTTAGCTGCAAGCTAGTTATGGAAGCCTGCAATAAGGCAGCAGGTCCCTGGTTTCAGGATTGCTCAACTGAGCCGTGGTCCACGTCCACTATCCTGGCTTATGAAGTCTGGACCCCCCTGCAGCAGGTATCTTATGCCGAAGATATAAGTAGTTTTATGCACACAAAACTTGCAGCGCTCCGCTGTCACCGATCTCAGCTGGAAATGATTAGATACGATGACGCAGTTCACGGCTTGAACCGCTACCGGGGTATCTTGACTGGTAAAGGGCAATTCTGTGAGGCTTTCCAGGTTATTAGAACGGGAGGCCCCCTGTGGTAAATAATTCAGATGCGGTGCACCTCCAAGGAAAATCAGTTCTGCTGCTGACTCCTTTTCACAGGAGTCAGAGGGGTAACTCCCTGACCAGCGAAAGAATACAATCCGGCCTGATAAAAATGGGGATTCCAATTGACCTTATCTCATTAGAAGACGAAAACTGGGAGAAGATTCTTCAGGAGGTACTGGAAAATAAAAAGTATTCCATAGTCCATGGCTTCCATGGTCTCCATTTTGCTCGGGTCCTGCAGAAGATACCAGAGCTGCACAGGCTGCCGCTGGTTTTGACCATGACCGGAACCGATATAAATTTTGATTTAACCGGTTCGGATAGGGATTTAGTCCTTAACAGCATGCGAGCAGTTCAAAGAATAATAGTATTCAATAAACAATTTGCCAGGGGAATATCTTCATTTTATCCTGAATTCCAGGATAAACTGCTGGCTATACCCCAGGGAGTGCAGTTAGAAGATGCACCTGCCATCAGCCGGCAGGATCTGGGATCGCGGGATGAAGACTTCGTATTTTTACTGCCCAGCGGTCTCCGGGCAGTAAAAAACATTGACCTGGCCTTTGACGTACTGGAAGCTTTATGGCCCAAATTTAATAACCTTCGTTTATGGATAATGGGAGCATCGATAGAAGAAAATTACAGCAAATCAATCGTACAGCGTATTAAATTTCTGCCCTGGGCAAGCTATTGGGGCGAAATCCCGCATAGCAGAGTAAAGTCTTATTATCAACTCGCCGATGTGGTTCTTAATACATCACTGGCCGAAGGCCAGCCTCAGGCTGCTTTAGAAGCCATGAGTCTGTCCATCCCAGCCATATTGACAGCAGTCCCAGGGAATTTAGGTATTATAGAACATGCGGTCCAGGGATTCTATGCTGGGAACCAGGAAGAACTGATGGAAGCAGCCCGGAAGTTATTGCAGGACGATAATTTGAAAAAGACCATGGGAGTTGCTGCTCAGGATCTGGTTAAAGCCAACTTCCTTCCTGAAGCAGAATTTAATTCTCATGCGGCCTTATACCGCAGCCTGATTTAATGACACAAGGGGACGGTTCTTTTTGACAACATTTTGTCATTCAATGTTGTCAAAAAGAACCGTCCCCATTGACAAAAACCGTCCTTTGGTTTCACTATTTCATATACATGAATCCTCGTACCATCTGGGGTTCATCATTATACACTATTCCATGCTGCCTGCATTCCTCAATAACCCTTTCATAACCGGGAAGAATCACATTGCCCATCTGATCACCATACCAGATGTACAATGGTCTTCCATCTCTTCTTTTTACTGCCAGGCCGGCATAAGAAGCTGATTCTGCCAAAAGGTAAGGTCCTGCGGTTGAGGTAGTTGCTCCTTTACCAGAGAGCAGGGAAAACAGGATTAAAATCCGGAAGACCCATAGGAACCATTTGGGATAAACCAGGACCACTTCCTCTACGGAAGATATATCTGTATACGTGTAATGATCTACACCTTTGAAAGTAATCCTGAGCAGGGCTTCCGGTAGGAATTTTAACCGGTAGCTGGCATGCCATCCATTGGCATACAAGATCAGAATACCAAAGCAGGCCATAAACATCATAACCACCGTTATTATCCACAAATCCCCAAACACCTGCATACTGCCTTCACTTATTAGTACCGACAGTCCCAGGAATGTACCAAAAAGCAGCAGCCCCACGAAATCACCGGCCGCTATCGACCCCGCTCTGTAGAACACATCTCCCTCTTCTGGTTTTCTCCGGGGAAGAAGGAAAGCCAGCATTATGCCAGCAGCCAGAATAATGATACCTGCAGTTCGCAAGGGATTGAGCATACGGGCAGGCGGTTCGGTATAAGGTCGGTTATAGGGATCGGTGTAATCCCAGTAGATTGATTTGAGGTAGGAGGTGTTTCCCAGGATCTCCGTACTTAGATAGGCTGTATCATAATGCCTGCGTAGTCCCCATGATTCGATAGGTAATTCATCAGGCTGGAAGAATACCCAAACAGATTTTTCTTCAGGTGAAAAATACCATTCCTTATCCATTTCACTGACCCGATTCCCATAAATCGATTGAGAGTACTGACCTGAACTAGCCAAATAAACCTGCTCAAAAAAAGTCCCCCATTGGCCTGGATCAAGCTTGATAATATTTCCTTCGCTTATCTCCGCAATATATTCATCTATGGGCAGAGCCGCCCGGCGTTTATCTTCTTCTGTTATAAAACCATAGGGGGATTGAAGCTCTTCCGCCTGATCCCGCTGAAAATCGATCCATTCCAGGGTAATCAAAGTCGGAGTAACATAGCCAATAAATCCAATCCCCAGGATAACTGCTGCTACCATGATAATTCTTCTGATCAGTTCTATTCTAGTGCCTTTATTTGTACCATCCATTTATCAGTACTCCTTATATAATGACCTTGCCCGGGCACAACAAAAACGTCCCCTTGTGTCATCCTTTATTTAAAGAAATAGAATCCTTTCATTGTCTCAGGAAAGTGATTATAAGTTATTCCTCTAGTCTGGCATTCGTCAATAATCCTTTCATAACCGGGCAGTATAGTACTTCCGTTTTGATCTGTATACCATACCAAGGTGCTTCTGCCATCCCGACTTTTCAAAGCCAACCCGCCATAAACTGCGCTTTCTGCCAGCATATATGGACCAGCCACAGTGGTCACAGCTCCTCTGCCAGAGAGAGCTGAAAAAACAATTATTATACGATAAATTTTTAAGAACCACTCCGGGTAAGTAAGGACAACTTCATTTACTGAATCGATATCCGAATACAAGTATTCATCAATACCCTTAAAGGTCACGCGGTAAATCCCATCGGGGTTGAACTTGATCTGATATGATGCGGCCCAGGCATTTGCATACATTATAAATAGAGCAGCGACGGCAAATGTCCAAAATATCATGGTCAAGCCCCACCAGCCGGTAATAGACTGAATCGACCCTTCACTAATTAGAAAAGGAAGAGAATAAAAAAGCAACAGTAGAACTATTCCCATAATATCGCCTAATATAATAGATGATTTACTGAAGGTAAGATCAGAATCTTCTGGTTTGACCCTGGGTAAAAATATGGCCAGGAGTAAACCAATCATGATAAAGATTTCGCCCCATATCTTATATGGATAATACATGCTGCTTGGAGCCAGGGTATATGGTCTATCAGCAGGATTCCGGTAATCCCAGTAGATTGCCTTAAGGTATACGGTATTATCCTGTACCCGAGTGGACAGATACATCGTATCCAGATATTTTCTAAGTCCCCAATCTGCTATAGGCAGTTCATCAGGAGAAAAAAATACTCCTACATATTTTTCTCCCGGTTCAAAATACCAGTCCTTATTAATATCACTTATCCTGTCTCCATATATTGATTTTTCATACTGCCCGGAACTGGCCAGGTAAACCTCATTAAAGAAATTCCCCCATTCGTTTTCTTCCAGCTGAATTACTTTTCCGGCAGTAACCTCTTCAATATATTCCTGCAGCGGCAGTTCATGTAAAAGCTTCTCTTCCTCTCCCACATAATAGGGAGAATCCAGCAGATTTTCCTGTTCCGCTGCGAAATCCTGCCATACTACTGTTACTACAGCAGGTCTAACATACATAAACAGAAAAACACCTAACAATATAGCAGCCGCCAGAATAACTCTTCGGATGAGTTCTATTCTTGTGCCTCTATTAACATCCATTCATCAGTACTCCTTATATAATGGGGACATTCCTGAGAAGCAGGTGTGTCCCCTGACCTTGACCGGGACATTCCTGAGAAGCAGGTGTGTCCCGACACAAGGGGACGTTTTTGTTGTGTCATTCTATTGGCCCGACAGTTGGCTGTTTATCTGCTCATGATTCACACAATAAGTTAAGAGTATAGTTTTGGCTTCCTGAGCATCCATCTGCTGATAGGAAGTCAGCCGGTATAAATTAGCTCCGTCCGGAATAGACTGCCGCAAAACCAGTCCCATACCCGGGGCATAATAAGACGCCTCCCGGGTTCCGAATATCTGGTTATCCTCTTCAACCACCAGACAATCTGTTAGCGTACCGCAGTCTAATGTACAGCTGGCTCCCAGCTGCTTAATGGTGTAAACCACATCCCCATATTCACTGGTATATATCCAGGATACTCCTGACTGTATCAATGCTGGCAGAACCGGATAGCTGTAGCTTGGATCTTCATCGAAAATATAATAGACGCCCCCATCAGCCTTTTTGAAATAATGGCAGACTCCCGCATACACTTCCCCATCTCCGTCCGTAAACATACTGGCGTCACTGACCAATGCATTGGGAATAATGCTGGCAGTAACCAGGTCGAGAGGCCCTTCATCTCCATCCATATACATTTCATAATAGGTCATCTGCAGCCCTGGGGCTGGCAGATAGGTCTCCGGTTTGCTTAAATCATAACTCGGCTCACCTTTGACCGAATCAAGCAGCTTGTCTAGTAGAGAAGTTCCTCCCGCAGGCTGAACCTGGTTATTATCTCCAGGGCTTAACGACTTATATACAAATACTCCTCCAGCTATTAGAGCCAGCAGCACTACTACTAACACGATGATCCCCACCGGGCTTTTCTGCCGGGGTTGAGGAGGACGATACACCCCTGGTGGTGGAGTTCCCTGATAGTCATTCTGAGGTGGCGGGTACTGCTGATGACCCTGAGGAGGCATCGGTGCTCTCCCTATTTGGCCTGGCGGTAGCCCTCCCTGATAAGGTGGCGGATTGGCTGCCTGAGGCGGTGGTCCCACTGGTCTTTGCACCTGCTGCCCGTGCGGAGGCCCGGCTGCTCCTGGCCTTCCAGCAGCAGTCGGCGTGGGCGACTGCCCGGGAGCAGCTCCTGGTGGATGCTGCATTCCCCCCGGTGGCTGGACCGGAGGTGCCAAGGTATTATTGAAACCGCAGTAGGGACAGAATTTGGCTCCTGCTTCGATCTGCGCCTTACACTGCTGGCATGTTTTAAACTGACTCATATTATACCCTCCCTGTCATATTACCAGTTGGACTTGGGCAAAGGAGTTCCACAGCTGCCACAAAAACGCTGGCCGGGTTCAATTTCCATCTGACAGGCCGGGCACTTGGGCACTTTCCGCTTTTGGCCCACAGGTGGCGGTACCGGCATTTCAGACCTGGGCTTCTGCTCAGGTATTTCCTGCTGCCGGGGCTCTGGTATGGGCGGCGGAGTCGGCTGTGTCTTTGGAGCTGGCGGCGGAGCCACCTGGGCCTGTGGTATCGGTGGTGGAGCAGGCTGTGCAGCTTTAACCGGCGGTGGTGGGGGAACTGCTGCCTGAGCAGGTCGCTGCTGCAAGTTTTTAGCCGCATAATCATATATGGTCTTAAACCACTGATCCAGGTTTTCCCGCAGCTTAACCCCGGTCAAACTCTGATGGTTACAAGTAAAACTCCCTGCCGGAGTGGCCTGGAAAGAAAATAAATGATTGGTGAAGGCAGTCGGAGCCAGATATACCCGGGATAAGATCATTTCCTGCCCGGCTTTCAGTATGGAGGCTTTCCAGCCTATGGAACTCATCCAGGTGTAGCTGAATTCCGACCCCAGAATTTTGCCGTTTTCCGATAGAGTATACATATTTTCTTGATTTTCATCGGTCCAGGATTTTATGATACCCATCTTTTCCACTTCCTCCAGGTGTTCCGGCAGAAGTTTTAATTGTACCGAGGTCAGACCTGGCGTTAACCTGAATATAGACGGCAGGAGCCAGCGAATATCGCCGCTGGCCAGAGCCTTAGTCAGAGTACCTAGAAAATCAGGCCTTCTTACTGACATTCCCTGTTCCAATTTATAATTTAGCATGCTCTCCATATACGACCGCCGGTAAATGTCAATACTATGCAGGGCCGAAAGTAACGTTTCCAGGGGCATAGCATTATTAAAGGGTGACGGGTATTCATCCTTTATCAGATTGGAATACATGCTGCACCACCAATCGAGAAACTGGCTAATACTCGGGAACATTAAGCACAGGAAATCATCATCCTTGTTCTTAGCTGCCATCAGCACCGCTGAGTCATCCTGCCGCATTAACACCGGGAAAGCATCTTCTGCAGTTCCGCCTCCCCCGCTGTGATACATTATTTTAAGGTCAGGCTCTAATAGCAGCCGGGCGGCCCGGGCAAATACCGGAGCCTCAAAAAGTGCCTGAGCCCATTCCGAAGGCTGTGGATATTCAGCCTCGGTGGAGGAATACCTGAAAGGCGAAAGGGTATTGCCACTCAGGTTAGCCCTTTTATAAATATGGTCAATATCTCTGGGCATCAATTTGAATATTTCCGGATTACCTTTTATTAACTGCTCACTTTTCATTTTATTATCCTCCTTTACCTCGCTGCTACTTTTTGGGTAATGCTAATGGAAGCGAATGTATCCGACTGGCCAATTTGTTAGCCAGGTCAGTAGGCCCATCAAATCCCAGTTCCTGTAGTCTTGCTGCTCTGGTCTCCGGGGCCAGACTGCGATTCTTAACTACATTAAGAGCTTCTTCCATTTTGGGCGGCATAGGTTTAATATCGTAACCCATATCAAAATAACCCTGTTCCAACCCTTTAGTCTGGTTCCCCAGTTTGCCCAGCTGTTCCAGAGCTTCAGTTTGCGATTTAACGCTGCCTTCATTCCAGTATCGGCCAATTTTATAGGTTTCCATCTGTCCCAGCTGCTGGGCATCCATCAGAGTGCCCCTTCCATGCTTGGCTGCTGCAGCAGCAGCTTCCTCGGGAGCCTTGCCGTTCAGTATGGCAGTCTTCTCGGTACTGAAATCCCTGGCTGCTTCAGGATGGTAGACATCCGTAGGCGCTTCCTCATGCAATTCTGCCCAGGCCTTGCATTTGTCGGCATCATTGGCCATCTTGTCCCATTCCACATCCGGGTACCGTTCTTTAGCCAGGTTGGTATTAAAATTACCAGCACCATCTACCATCCCGGTATTCTTAGAATAGGATTTAAAGTATACATCTTCCCAATCGCCACGTGGCACTTCTTTCACATCCAGAATATTGCCATGCTTATCCTTAATGGTAAGAACAGAGTGAATATCATTATCCGTGTTAATATCATAGGAATGGTATTCCTTGCCAGGGGTTCGGATAGTCTCCACAGTCACCTCGATCTGAATATCCTCCCCATATTTTGCTTTCAATGCTGCCTCATCGATATTACCCTTAATGTGGGTCTCAACCTCGCCATAAGTGGGTTTGTATATCTTTTCGTCAATAGCTTCGTTAAAAGCAGTTTGAACCTTGTGTGCTTCAGCCTCGGGAAGATCGGACAGTTCCTTGAATTTCCTCATAGCAGCTGGATCTGATTTCATATTAAGCAGGTCGGCTTCGCTGATGGCTTCACCGTTCTGTACTTTATTAGCCAGATCCTTGCCTTTGTTAGTTGCAGCTTCAACATATTCGTCATAACCCTGCTGTGATTCTATTAACTCTGCTTTCTGTTTATCTGGCAGCTTATCAAAATCTTTAACGTTTTGTTTTACGGTATCTTCCGCCTGGGCACCTGCTTCCTGAGTGGCTTTTCCAGCCGCATCGGCTGCCTTATCACCAGATTCGGCTGCGCTCTTGGCAGCGGCTTCTCCTGCTTCATCACCGGTTCCGGCAGCACTCTTGGCTGCTGCTTCTCCGGCTTCGTCTCCCGTCTGTGCGGTACTCTTGGCGGCAGCCTCTCCTGCTTCGTCGCCAGTTCCGGCAGCACTCTTGGCTGCTGCTTCTCCAGCTTCATCACCGGTACCCGCCACACTCTTGGCTGCTGCTTCTCCGGCCTCATCACCGGTTCCCGCCACACTCTTGGCGGTGGCTTCTCCAAGTTCATCTGCTGTACCCGCCGCACCTTTGCCGGTGCCCTTAATCATCTGCTCCGTTCCTTCTTCAGCCGCATCTGAGCCCAGGTCTGCCAGGCGTTTATTGATCTGATCTATTGTTTCTTCTGCACCTTCTCTGCCAATCATGCCTAATTTTGAACTTACCGCCTGATCGGCTTTGAGGACTTTTAGTACACCGGTTTCAATAATATCTGCAACCTTGTTCGTGAGAGCCGGGAATCTTCGTGCCATCTCATCTGTTCCCAGTTTAGCTGCTCCTTCAAAATATCTTGAAACACTCTCTTCCATTATCACCATACCTATGGCTTTAGCCACGGCTCTGAAGTCTGATTCACCCTTATCCACACTCTCTTGAATTCTGAACATGGCTTCGGCGACAGTCATCCCGTACTCGGTAGCTCCACCGGTGGCGGCAGCCATCGCGATACGGCCTCCCATCCCCAGCCAGGATATATTTCCATCCGAATCCTGACCGGTCACTAACTCTTTGAATGTATCAGCATTAGCCTTCAGGGCTGAACCGATATCTTCATACCAGGGATCTTCTTCCCATCGTTCACCGGTATCTTCCGTCCAGTCACCGCGGATTTTGCCTTTGATGATCCTTTTTATCTGTTCCATCCGATCGGCATCGACTTCTTTGCCATCCAGCATATCCTGCTTCATGTCTTCGATGGCCTTTTCCACATCTCCCGGGCCGCCCTTGTTGCCTACTCCGTGCTTAATTGCGCTTTCTTCCATCTTATTCAGCTCATCAAATGTTTTCAGGTTTTTATCGATGGCTTTGCTGTTGGCGTCTTCCCGCTTGCTCATCTTTTCTAAATCAATTTCGCTGCGCCGCTTGTCTTCAGCCAGGTCATTCTGCCAGCGGTCAAAATCATCGGGATCCATCCAGTTACCGGATTCTTTATTGACCCAGCGCCCAGTGGTAGCATCATACCCGATTTCGTAGGTTTGACCATCGGTTTTGCCAACTAGTATCTTGCTGTCTCCATGCCTGGGTCCGGTATAACCCTCTGGATACTCATAAGTAGTGGTCTCGCCGGTGGCTGGATCAGTAACCGTAAAGGTATCAGAATCGGCTATTCCCGGCTCTTGTCCAGGAATATCCCCAGCTTCTGGTATATCTCCTCCACTCTCCGGCCAGTCTTCCTCCGGGATATTTTGGGGTATACTTCTATCATCCGGCATTTCCGCACTGTCACTCACCCCAGGCGTTTGACCAACATCATGGTGTTCCAGGGTTCCCATAGGATCTTCCGGCCCCGGTACAAAACCCGAATCATCCTTGGTGTCTGGTATGCTTACAGATTTATCATCTCCCGGCACCGGGGTCGTAGGTTCCTCCGTCCAGGGCTTGGCCCCGTACTTCTCCAGGGTGCGGGGATACGGTTCACCCAGAGGTGGTTTGGTTGGCTTCCAGGACTCTGCCAAACTGCGACCACCAATGATATTCCCGTCCGCGTCCATCTCGACTTCATGGGTCGGAGTTATGTCAGCATTCTCCTCAAAGGGATTACGGGTATCAACATTAAATGGGCTATCTCCCTCATAGGGATTGTCACTCCAGTGCCAGCCATCGCGGTTGTAGCCATCCGCATTATAGCCGCTCCAGTGATAGCCGTCTTTTCCATAACCGTGCCGGTCGAAGCCCCAGGGATCATAGCCGGCCCGGCTGTAACCCTCGTAGTTAAAACCGTCCATATCATAGCCGTCCCGGTCAAAGCCATCTTTGTTAAATCCGTTCTTGTCATAACCGTACTCATCATAGCCTTCCCGCTGCAATCCATCGCGGTTATAGCCCTCCCGGTCATAACCCTCGGCATCATAACCGTTTTTATCATAGCCCTCCCGGTCAAATCCGTCCTTATTCAGCCCATTGCGGCCATAACCATCTCTATCCCAGCCTTCTTTATCAAAGCCATTCTTGTCATAGCCGCCCTTGTCATAACCTTTGGCATCGTAACCGCTGCGGTTATACCCGTGTTCATCATAGCCATTCACATCGTAGCCTTCCCGGTCATAACCATTCTGATCAAAACCGCTGCGGGAATAGCCTTCGCTATCAAAGCCATTGCGATCAAAGCCTTCCCGGTCGTAGCCTTCCAGGTTGAACCCTTCCTTATCATAACCTTCACGGTCTAAGCCCTCTTTGCCAAAACCGTCTTTGTTATACCCTTCCTGGTCATAGCCATCCCGGTTAAATCCATCTTTATCAAAACCCTCTTGATTAAATCCATTTTTGTCGTATCCTTCATGGTTATATCCCTGGCTGTCAAAGCCCTCCCGATCAAAACCTTCTTTATCAAAGCCATCCTGGTTGAAGCCATTCTTATCGTATCCTTCGTGATCAAAACCCTCTTTGTCATAACCGTTGCGGTCAAACCCTTCCTCATCATAACCATCCTGGTGATAACCATCCCGGTCATAGCCTTCTCTATCATAACCGCTGCGATTATAGCCATCTTTGTTATAGCCTTCCAGGTCATAGCCTTCCCGGTTATAACCGTCGTGATCATATCCCTGGGAATTGTAGCCATCCCGGTTGAACCCTTCCCGGTCATAACCCTGTCGATCAAATCCTTCGGTATTATAACCTTCCCGGTCATAGCCCTGATGGTTCAAACCTTCTCGATCATAGCCCTCTTTGTCATAACCGCTCTGATCGAATCCTTCCCGGTCATAATGCTCACGGTTGAAACCTTCCGCATCATATCCATCCGAATCATATCCATATTTATCGAAGCCTTCTTTGTTAAAACCGTCTTTATCAAAACCTGCAGAGTTATAACCTTCGCGGTCAAAACCTTTATCATCAAAGCCATCCCGGTCATAACCAGGTACATCATAGCCCTCTCTATCAAAGCCCTCTTTATCCCGGCCCTCGATATTGTAACCCTCTTTATCGAATCCATTTTGATCAAAGCCGTCTTTATTAAAACCATCTATGTTGTAGCCATCCCTATCATAGCCATTTTGGTCATATCCCTGCTGGTCATAACCTTCGGGATCGTAAGTGGCGTCAGCAGTACTTTTGTCTGTTAGACCCGATGCCTCCTGATCAGTCTTCATCTGCTCCGGTCCAGGCCCGGTATCTCCCAGGCCAGTACCCGGCTGTGCCGCTGATGACCCGGCCGCGCCGCCAACTGCCTGGCTCTGCTCAGCCGCAGCAGGCTGGACACCCGCTCCTGCTACTGCATCGGTATCTATGCTGATTCCTCCAGCAGCGGCAGCCGCTGCTGGACCCGAAGCTCCTGGCAGTACTGAAGCAGCACTATCAATCAAAATACCCCCGGCTTCCTGACCGCCTGGGTGGTAGGCCTCCTGCTCCGTCTCAATGTATATTCCATCCCCATTGGTGCCACCAGGACGGTAGGCTTCTTGCGCCGTCTCAATATATGTTCCATCCCCATTGGTGCCACCAGGACGGTAGGCTTCTTGCGCCGTCTCAATATATGTTCCATCCCCATTAGTGCCACCAGGACGGTAAGCTTCTTGCTCCGTCTCAATGTACATTCCGTCCCCATATTCTTCAGGTTTTCTGCCCTTGCCCATTCCTGCAGCTGGCTCATAAGCTCCTGCCCCAGATTGTCCCGGATAGGATCCACTTGGATAAGATCCCCCGCTTCCCGGCATGGGACCACTTCCTCCCGGAGGTATCTGCATACCGCCAATGGGGCCTCCACCACCGCCCAGTGCCCCCAGGGCGCCCAGGGCAACACTGATCAGACCAGGAGCTACAACTCCTACTACTGCCTCAGTAGTTGTCTCTGGTCCTGGTATATTTCCTACTGAACCGATCCCGGCCTGAGGTTCACAATTGCAAGAATCCCAAGGCTGCTGGTTCGAAGAATCGCTGCCGCTATCAACAGTCCCTCCGACCACTTCAAAATAAGGCGTGGCCCGAACTTCACCCATCCCCCGGCCGCCGGACTCTGCATTTTGGGACCAGGTAGCCGGGTCAGAATCGATTATGGTATAGGTGCCGGCTGGTATAACTACATCCGGCCACACTTCCCAATAAGCATTCTTGACTCCCCCCTGACCATCCCTGGTAGTAACCTGCCAGGGCCCATACAAAACTCCATTCTGATCCTGCAGGGCTATGGTTCCTGGTGCTGCACCCTGAGCCGAGTTCCAGTGGTAATCTTGAATGAAAGTAACTAGATGCGGTTGGTTTATAGTAAAAGTAGTAGGCACCGTAGGTCCGCTTTGTACTCCCGCTATATTATTGGTATTGGAAACCTGTACCGGCTCGGCCTTGGGAATCGCTTGACCTGCTTTCCCCCCATTATCTTCTGATGTAAAAATATTTTTGATCATATCGATGAAGTTCCCGGCCTCTTCTTCTGTATCGATATATATTTCCGGGGTTGACTCACCTTCCCCGGTATCTTCCTCATCCAATCCCAAAATATCCTTAATAGTACCAATAAGACCCGGGCTTTCTTCCTCAGTATCTATATATATATCCGGGTTTGAACCAGTATCAGCCTCACCTTCCAGCTGCGGAGCCGGATTATTTAAAACCCCCGCTCTTTCCAAACCATCCAGGGTTAACTGAGCCAAGTGCCTGGCCTGGCTGACTTCCCAATCAGTTCCATTTCCGCTCTCATATATCTCGACTGTCACCAGATATTCCGGCAGCAAAACTCCTACCGCTGCTCCACCTGACATCCGATATTCACGCACTTCACAGCCGCTAATATTGCTCGTTTTGGTTCCACTGCTGCCTGCCTGACTGGCTACATAGTCCAGTAACCCGGTCATCTGGCTCGAATCAGCCGGTCCCACAACTGCTATTGAAGCGCCCCCATTAGAATATTCTCCTACACAGGCATGCAGGCCCATATTCATTCCGGTAACACTTTCTGAACCAAACTGGAATTCCGCCTCAGAAAGATTCGTGGCAACATCTTCAATCACATCCCGTATCGTTCCTGCCAGTGCAATCCCTGGAGCCAGCGTAAACTGCAGCAGGGTAAAAAACAAGAATACTGCTGCAAAAATCCCGGCAGCACATCTGGCCCTGCAATTGGATCTATTTAATACCTTATTTCTAAGATGCAACATACTTCTTCACCTCCAATTTATCATGGGCTAAGGCAGCAGAGTAAGAGAAAGCATCCAGGCTGTAGATGCCAAGGTTCCTACAATAGTAGGGATCAGCACATTTTTAGCCCCCTGAGCGCCCTCTTTTATAGCCTCCATCCCGGTAGATGCTCCTGCTGTCATTATCGCTGCAGAAGCAAATGACATGCCTGCATTCCAACCCAATACATATTGAGCCAGAGCTGCTAGTATCACAAAAGGCAGCATATAAAACATGCCCCTGCTTACCATGACTTTGCTGAAAGCCGGCCCCTTTTGCTGCCGCAGTTCTCTGTTGGCACCATTCAGAAGTATTACCATAAGATTAATAACCAGGTAGGCCACCACCAGAGCTATAGCTACCCCGATGAGTGTGCGGGTAATATCGATTTCTCCTCCAGTTGTATCCGCACTCATAAGACCGAATACTACAAACATAAAATAAGCCGGGGTAAAATCATAGTGTTTAGATTTTCTTTTTGCCATTTATAAAGCCCCCCATCTAAAAACCAAAACGACCCAGCATAGCCCAGCCAAACAATAAGATAGCACCGCACAGGGTAGCTATGGCAACGCTGAGACCTGCTTTGTCGCTAGTCATCTGCCGGATGGTAAATATGGTGGGGCGCAGGGCCCAGAGAACACCGGTGACCCCAAAAGCCACCGCAGTCTTCCAACCGAAGGCCAGGGAGCAAATCAGCCCAATTACTGCATACACCAGGGTAGCACTGTAACCGAGCGCAAAGGTAGATACTGTCCACCCTAAAGTGTAAGTATTACCAGCCGCTTTAGTTAAGACCCAGGTTAAAACTGCAATAGCTGCGATACCAAGGGTACCATAGAGTATGCCCAGGAAGGCCATCAGCGCTACCGCTGAGACCTCCAGCTGTCCGCTCCTCATCATATCTATACCGGTCTGCAGGAAGAAAAGGGTAAATGCCGTACCCGAGATGGAAAGCGAAACCGGCCAGGGTACTGCCGCCATTTGCCTTTTGACCACTTCCCCTGGATTCATCATCATGCTCAGTGCAGCTTTCCAGGCTGGCGGCTGAGGCGGTTGAACCTGCTGCACTCCTGCTGCCATGTTCATAAAACAATCACTCCTCTTATTAAATAATAATCTCTATAACCAACTATTGATTTACTAGCAACCTGCGGCTGTAAAAACCTGGTATTTAATCCCAGTGCACCTACGAAAATCCAGCTTCTTAATACTTAAACGATACCAGTTTTATGTAAAATCGTAAGTCACCCAAAGGGGTTACTTCATGAACTTATAAGACTTTCCAAGAAAATTTGAATAAGACAAAATAAACCAGAGCGCTTCCTGCCAGGCCTGAAAGAGAAGGTATATAGCCCTCGGGAGTGATAACAGCAGCTCCCATGCCTGCAGATAATGCTATTAAGGCCCTTGTATTTAGTGACGTATTGGTAAATTTTCTCTTTACCAAAAAAAATTCACTCAGGACCACTCCCAACAGCGGAGAGAGAAGAATGGAGAGCAGTTCTAACCAATCAGGAAGGAAAGAAGTTATACCTGCAGCGGCCATGACAGATGCCAGAACTGCACAGATGAGAGTAGTCTTAAATCTGCCTAGACCAGGAAGCAAATTGCTCATGGCCAGCCCGGAAGAATAAAGCAGATTATCACTGCTGGTCCAGTTGGCAATCAACAGGAAAATGAACAGTACCGTGCCCATACCGGTCTCCTGAATCATTAATAGTGGATTCCAGTTTCCCGTTACAGCCTGAGCCATCATTCCCAGCATTCCCAATAGAAATGATACCAGGAAGGTTCCTGACAAAACTCCCCCCCAACTTTGACTGACCTTTCCTGTATAGCGGGAAAAATCAGAAGCAACCAGAGCACCGGAAATAGACCCGCCTATAATAAGATTTAAGCCAGCTCCAAAAGACATCGCCCGGCTGGGCGAATAATCAATGGAAACATTAAGACCAGGCATAGTTAAAATCTTAACCCCGATCAGGAAACAGACGATTACCATTATAGGAACGGTAAGCCAGCTGAATCGCCTAATGCTCCCATAACCAATAACAGCTGTGGAAGCATTTAAAAGACCGGCCAGAATAATAAATAACAGAGGAGAAGAAAAGCCGGTCAAGTCCTTAACCATGGCATCCAAAGCAACACCGGTCATAGCTATGATGACAGCGCTCCAACCCAGCATAGACAGAAGGATTCCCAGGCTCGGTATCCACTGTCCGGAAGGATAACCAAAGACCTGTCTCCCCAGAACAACGGCAGGAAGACCGGTTTTGATCCCGAAATAGCCTCCCCATACGATCAGTATTCCAACCAAAAAGTTTCCGGCCAGATTGATAAAAACTGCTTCATTCCATGAGAAGGAAGGAACCAATAAGGCGCCAATAATGAAAGACGGAAAACAAAAACTTGCACCCGCCCAGATCATAAACAGATCAGTGCCGGTAGAAGTTTTTTCCCGAAGTGGTACTGCATCCAGTCCATGTGGCTCAATATACATAAAATTATAAACCCTTCAAAATTTATAATATAAAAGGAAAAAGCTCGGCTTTTGTTGAATATATGAAGATAATACTTCGCCAATCTGCTCATAAAATCCTTTGAAATGGGAGACAAGAAATTGCTGGATATCAAAGAATTTAAGGTATATAACGCCCTCATTCACAAACTTTATCACAGCTCCAATCTGAATAAAGTGAGATCGGTGGTACTGGATAACCTTATTCATCTGGTACCTTACGATAATGCAGCCTTTTTCCTGGTAGACCCAAGCACGGAAGCTTTTACAGAACCGCTCCTCTATGGTCTGGATAGGCATCGTTTTCAACAATACCAGGAGTATTATGAAAAAAGGGATGATTATAAAAAAGCAGTATTTTCACAGGATCTAATCCCTCCGTTTGATCGCTGTTCAGATTATATGGATTACCAATTATGGCAGAAAAATGAGCATCGATCTGATTTTCTGCTCCCTCAGGACATCTACCATATGGCTGGTGTACAGATTCTGCAAAATGATCAGCTGGTAGGAGAAATATCCCTGCACCGGAAATCAAGTTCACCGGACTTCAGCGACCGGGAAATGTATATACTGCAGATGCTGCACAGCCATATCAATAGTATCTTTATCAGGCTAGCCTCAACAAATTCAGAATACAGATTACCTGATGGGGAAGCAGCGGTCTTAATTGATCCAGGCCAATCGGATCTGCTGCCTGATCTCACACCGAAAAGCAGGGCAAGAGCAGCAAGCTCTGATAAGTCCTTAACCAGGCGGGAAAGAGATATTGTAAGCTTAATTGCCCAGGGCAAAACCAATCAAGAAATTGCTCGGCAGCTTTACATAAGCGAAAATACCGTTAAAACTTACATCAAAAGATTATTTGCTAAACTGGGCGTAAAATCGCGAACCGAACTAGTCTTTGCCATTTATTTTGCATAAAGGGGGACACAAGGGGACGTTTTTGTTGTGTTATTTTTGCCAATAATTTAATGACACAACAAAAACGTCCCCTTGTGTCCCCGGGCCTCTATTTTTCGTCATCCAGTATGTAATGGGCGATATTATTACAGTGGTCGCCAATTCTCTCCAGGTTAGCCAGCATATCCAAGAACACTGCTCCATTATTTCCATTACAAATTCTTTCATTCAACCTTCTGATATGGGCTTTACGATACTCGGCCTGAAGATGATCGATAATGATCTCATTTTCAATTACCTTGTGGGCCATGGCCTTATCTTCCTTGTCCAGTAATTTTATGGCCATATCCAGGGTTTCATCTGCAACATCAATAACATTCTGCAGCTCTATCTGAGCCTCTCCAGAAAAGGTTACATTATTTTTCGCAGCATATTCAGCCTGCTCTATAATATTCTCACAGTGATCGCCTATTCTTTCGATATCATTTAATGCCTGCAGTATTATATAGGCATGATGGGAATCCTCTGAAGACAGACTTCTTTCTGAGGCCATTACTATATAATCGGTAATTTCTCTTTCCAGCGAATCGATGGTTTCTTCCAGAACCAAAGACCTCTTGTAAAGGGAGTGCTCACGGGTATTAAAATATTCAATCGCATTGCTGAAGGCTTCCCGGGCCAGTTGTCCCATGCGCAGAGTCTCCCGGGTAGCCTGAGAAAGAGCAAAGGCCGGGTTGTTCAAAAAACGCTTGTCTATATATCTGATCTGCTCCATGTCCTCTTCTCCGGAATCTGGGATCAACTTGGTTACGATAAAGGCCAGAACTGCTACCATAGGTAGTTGGAGGATGGTATTGCTGAGGTTGAATACCGCATGGGTCTGGGCGATCTGCAGCTTAATATTAAGTGTTTCCCAACTTCCGGCAAAGCCGGGTAGAAGAACAAAAATATAATTGGTAAATAATATCACGATCTTTTCAAATATGCCCATCAAGAACAAGGGCAGGAAAATCAAGGTTCCCAGGGCATTAAAAATAAAATGGGTAAGTGCCGTGCGGCGGGCAGCCACACTGGCACCCAGGGAAGCCAGGAGAGCAGTAACGGTAGTACCAATATTATCCCCGAACAAGATCGGTACTGCCTGCTTATAGGTAACCGCCCCTTGATAAGCCAACTCCTGCAAAACACCGATAGTAGCACTACTGCTCTGAACGATAAAAGTGAAAACCATGCCGATTAATACGCCCAATTCCGAGTGGGTTTCGATACTGGTCATCAGGTGTAAAAAATAAGGCAGATCTTTTAAAGGTTTCATCCCCTGCCCCATTATGGTGAGCCCGTAGAACAGAACCCCGAATCCAAAAACAGCCTGCCCGATGAGCTTGGCCTTTTTGTTCCGGGAAAACATATAGATTAGAGCACCTGTCCCCAGGATAGGCAGCGCATAGTCCTTTAAATTAAATCCAATCAAGTAGGCGGTCATGGTGGTACCAATGTTAGCCCCCATCACTACCCCGATAGCCTGCCGCAGAGTCAGCAACCGGGCATTTACCAGACCCACGGTCAAGACGGTAGTTGCACTACTGCTTTGTATCAACGCGGTGGCCAGAGTACCGGTCAAAACCCCCCGCAGCGGAGTTCGGGTACCCTGCTCCAGTATGGTACGCATTCGGTTGCCGGCGACTGACTGCAGGGCATCGGACATGAATCTCAGACCGAAGAGAAATAAGCCCAGCCCCCCAAAAAATGCGAAAAAAATTTCTTGCCATGAAAATTCCACTAAAAATATTCCTCCAAATCAAAAACAAGGAGGATGGTTTTTCTGTTCGCTGTTTAGCAAACAGAAGAACCGTCTCCTTGTTTGCCACTTATGTAAGTCGATTGGCCCTAGCAGCCAGGGAACCCAGCTCTGAGAACCCCTTAATAGTATCCAGGTTTTTTTCGCCATTTATATTGCTTAAATATGTTTTGGCATATCCACCGCCATAAACATCATGGAGGTCAAGCATGGCACCTAGAATAAATAGTTCTTTTTTACCTACCAGCTCTTTAACCTCTGGATTACCCAAAAGATAATCGATCTGAACATCTACATTCAACTCGGCCAACTGGGTATATTTAACTTTATCTTCATCGGATAGACTGCCCGTAAATGTTTTTACTCCTTCGGCCAGCGACTCCTTGACGGTTTCCAGCTCTTTTTTTAAAGCATCCGGTTCACCTGAAAAATCTGAACTGGCAGCTTTTATTGCCCCACAGTCACTATGTCCCGATACTATCATAATGGGAGTGCCCAAATGCAGCAGACCGTATAGTATTGATCCTTCGCCGGTTTTCACCTGGTTACCTATATTCTCGATGGAGAACACCCTGTTAAACAAACTGCCCACCATATTCCCAGGTACTCGCGAATCACTGCAGGCCAGCAAGGTTATTACTGGATACTGTTTATAATCTCCCTTTTGAAAA
The DNA here is from genome assembly GCA_016841875.1 of Syntrophomonas sp. Classification (GTDB taxonomy): domain Bacteria; phylum Bacillota; class Syntrophomonadia; order Syntrophomonadales; family Syntrophomonadaceae; genus JAAYJK01. The sequence continues at coordinate 173,990 of JAENYG010000002.1, read as the reverse complement.
TTCGCCAGGGGAAAATCCTGGGCAAAGGCATCTAATCCTTCTTCTAATTCTCTAATCAGAATGTTATGATCAACAACAACTTTTTCGTGACTCAATAATACTCCCTCCTCAGTCTAATTATATTTTGGTCTTTCTATCCTATCACATACCACTGTTTTTCATTATATTATAGTTCTGCGGCAAATACATTCCTAAAATAGCTGGCCGGAGTTTTTCTCTTTTAGCTTCCGGAGCAGTTCACCTAATAGTTTTCTATAGGTCGTAATACCAATTCACATATTTGCTAACAAACTTAGTTAGTAAAAAAGAACCGGTTTTCTAACCGGCTCTTTATCCCTCGTTTATGATTATTTATTAAGCTTTTCAATCGGTAGTTGTAATTCGGTAACATAGTCATCGGGAGATGCGCACTCATCTGGATTGACCAGATAGATTTCCCGATCAGGTCCGGCTATTTGATATCCATGATCATCTACCCATTTCATCAAAGCAGAATAAGCATAGTGCAGGTTTTCAAAACTCCCATGGTGTATAAGACAGGCCGCCTGTTCGATCCCAGGCAATTCTTTCACCATAAAACCTGCTACCTGTTCATTTTCGGTAAGCACCGGCACAGCTATTTCAACATCAACATCCCTTTCTTTGTACTCACCATCATAATAAATAGCAATAGGTGGGCCAGCATAATTAACTCTGCACGTCATCAAGGGATCACATACTGCTGCGAATAATTCGTGTATACTGCTATAATTAGGGATGACCGAGCGTTTCCCTATTACCTTCTGACTCTGGATCTGCTTAATCACCACATCATAATTGGCCATAATTACATCCTCCCTTTCCAATATTTCCAATCTGGTTTCGATCATCAACAGCTTCTCCTGTTCCCGTTCAAGCTGCTTCTTTATCTGTACCTTCCGCTTAATCATCATTTCCCTGATCTGCCTGATTGGCATCTCTTTCATCAATGCCACCTGTTCCAGAGAAAAACCTAAATTCCTGAGAGCAATGATCCGGTTTAAATCGCTCATTTGATCTGCTGAATAATACCGGTACCCATTCCAGGCATCGATATAGGCAGGTTTGAATAAACCGATATCATCATAATGTCTTAGCGCTTTGACGGTAACCTGGCTTAATCGGGAAAAATCACCAATTTTAAACATCTATACTACCTCCGCGAAAATAGTGGTTCAGGCCTGTATCTTTATCATAATATCTCCTGTAAGGGAAGAGTCAACCATCTTCATAATAAACTATAAAACCCCCCCGCTTATGATCACAGCAGGGGAGTTTTGCTAATTACAACTTACTAATAATAACGGGAGAAACTTCTCCCCGTTCACAATCTTCATAACGGAGAAGGGAGTACACCCAGGGTAAGCAGGATTAAAATGAGCACGATGATTACCAATAACAGAGTAATTATTCTCTGGTTGTTCATGATTACTCCTCCATTCTCATAGGGTAACACGTATGAATAGTACTCCAGATGGCCCGGGTATTACTTTGCAGAGGCTATTGCTCAATATTTCATCCCGGATGTAAGACTGCTCAGGCCATTTCAATCTATTCAACCTTTATTGCTTCCACATCTATGACCCCACCATTTCTTTTCCACAACCGGTATTCCTCCAGTTCTCTGCCTATCTGGCTTATTATCCAACCCAGAATCACTGCATCATCCAACAAACCTAAACCAACAATGAATTCAGGTATGATATCTATCGGAGTTACAAAGTAGACTATGCCTGCCAGGGTTAGTAACAGCGCTTTGGAAGGCAAGGCCCTATAATCGCCTGATATCCAATCCTTTAGCAGGCTGAACAGGGTCTGCAGTGAATCCCAGATTTCCTTCAGGGGACCGCTTTTATTCTGGGCTGCTTTATTAACCGCTTCATTCAATAATCTTCTGGCTTCTCGTGGGTCATTGACATATTTTGCCGCCTTTTTTTGCCAATCCGATGACTGTTTGAAAAACTCTTTTGCGGTTTCGTCTTTAATGTGCTTAATTTCATCCTTATTTCTTTTTAAAAATTCCCATTCCATAGCGCTGCCGACCACCTCCTATATCCGTAATTATACACTACTGATACTACCAGCAGGAAATAGCTATTTATCTTATTACCTCAAAGCTAGATTTATACCTTGATAATTCCTCAGCAACCTTTTGTAAGTAAATTTAACATACCTTGATCTAATATCTAATATTATTCTAGTAAATCGTTATTATCAGGAGGTAGACTTCTATATGAAAATTTCCCTCAGTTACAATGTTGATAGAAATAAAGACAGCGTGAAATTTGAGGACCCCGTACCATTTGCACCTGCTCAAGCATCATTTCTTCCTGGACCTTCCGGTGAACTTGGTCCTCAGGGACCTCAGGGGGAAGTCGGTCCGCCAGGCCCTCAGGGCAATCCCGGCATCAATGGTCTGAAAGGAGATGCTGGTCCTCCAGGACCTCGAGGGCTTCAAGGGGAACCCGGTCTCCAGGGTGTGCCCGGGCCTCAGGGGGAACCCGGACCTCAAGGTGTGCCCGGGCCTCAGGGTGAAGCCGGGCCTCAGGGTGTGCCCGGACCTCAGGGTGAAGCCGGGCCTCAAGGTGAACCCGGGCCTCAGGGTGAACCCGGGCCTCAGGGTGAACCCGGGCCTCAGG